>JAYPVG010000025.1:0-45725 GCA_038134485.1 Pseudomonadales bacterium | reverse complement strand
CTTGACCTGATGGCAGATAACATTGGTCTGGTGGGATTGAGTGAGAACGGCATGAGCTATATACCGTTTGTTTAGAACACCTTCGTCCCTAGGCGTGTTAGTCTACTATTCCGCCATAACCACGAATAGACGGACAGGTGTCTGAATTGTCTACTCGACCAGTTTTATGAAAATAACGCAGCCTAGGGTCCGGTCTCGCTCTACTCCAGAGGCAGTCCTTCATCTGCCCAGCGCAACAGGCCGCCATTTATATTCGCCACTCGATCCCAGCCGTTACTTTTCAGCACGTTAAACGCCAGAATTGAGCGCTTGCCCGACCTGCAGATAGTCATGACAGGTTTGTCTCGGGGTACTTCATTCAGTCGTTCGCGAAGTTCGCCAATCGGAATCTGCTGGGCGCCAGCGATTCCGTCGTTCTCCTCCTCGATTTCGGTTGAGGATCTGACGTCCAGTATGTGGATTGCGCCTCGGTGGTGGGCGACCCACTGAGGTGAGACTTCCTGGACGCCACTATAGGTGGTAAAAACCGGTGCCCAGTCGGGTTGCTTTGGCAATTCGTCATCGTCCGGACGGCCCGCTTTGAGATTGGCCGGAACAGCGATATCCAACTGCTTGGGATGCGGCAATTGCATATTTTCCATGAAGCCCACAAAGTCAGTTTCATTGGCGCGTCCACCTATTCTGGGATTCAGTTTTTTTTCTTCTCCGATGGTGCTGGCGGTGCGCCCTGAATAGTCATGCGCCGGGTAAACAATACAATCATCGGGCAGCGTAAACAGGCGATCGCGGATGGAGTGGTAAAGCTTGCTCGCTGATCCCTGCTGAAAATCGGTTCGACCACAACCGCGGATCAGCAGGGCGTCACCGGTAAATGCCATGAAACCTTTGTCCAAGACGAAACTGATGCAGCCATCGGTATGACCCGGTGTCTCAATGACATCTAGCTGGTGAGTACCGAATTTGACGATGTCTCCATCTGCCAGCGCGCGATCGGCGGGCTCTATGCCAGACTGCTCCGAAGCGAAAATTTGACATCCAGTGGAGATTTTCATTAGCCAGGCTCCGGTAACATGGTCAGCATGGCAATGGGTTTCCAGACAGGCCAGCAGGGTCAATTCCAGCTCCTGAACCAGCGACAAATCTCTCTGATATTGCTCATAAACGGAATCAATCAACACTGCATTTCTCGAGTTCTCGTCTGCTAGCAGGTAGGAATAGGTTCCGGAAGTTTGGTCGAAGAGTTGTTTGAAGATCATAGTTGACGCTTTTGCCCCTGATGACTGGATTAGCAGGGATATCCTAACGAGGAGTCCAACCTGCAAACAAGTGATTAAATGTGACGACTTGGATCGAGGGCGCCGACATAACGTCCAGTCAGCTATCCGGACAGGGCTTGAAAGGCTTCCAGCGCGCGATTTCGTGATTCTTTCAGATCCACAATGGCGACGGGATAGGTTTGACCAAGTCGAATGTCTGCAGCCGACAGCACAGCTGGTGGTGCCGCAGAAGGATCATGCAGATACTTGTCCGGAAGACCGGCTATCTCTGGCACAAAGCGACGCACGTAGTGACCATCGGGATCAAATTTCATTCCCTGTGTGACCGGGTTGAAGATTCTGAAGTAAGGGGCCGCATCTGCACCGCTTCCGGCTACCCACTGCCAGCTGGCGCTGTTATTCGCCAGGTCGGCATCCACCAGGCAGTCCCAGAACCAGTCAGCACCACGATGCCAGTGGATGAGCAGGTTCTTGATCAGGAAGGAGGCGACTATCATGCGCACGCGGTTGTGCATGTAACCGGTCTGCCACAGTTCGCGCATTCCAGCATCGACAATCGGATATCCGGTCTGCCCTTGGCACCAGCTGTTAAACAGCGTTTCATCCTGACGCCAGGGGAATCCATCAAACTTGGATTGAAAATTCTTAATGGGCAGAGAAGGAAAGTGATACAGCAGGTAATAGGAAAATTCCCGCCAGCCAAGCTCGCGCTGAAAGTGTTCGCCGTTTACTTCGAGGCCGCGACTGAGAAATTCCTGCTGCGCCCGGTACCAGACCTGATTGGGTGAAATTTCGCCAAAGTGCAGGTGCGGTGAAAGTCGCGAGACCGCTTCAAGTGAGGGAAAATCGCGCCCCTTCTTGTACTGATGCAGACCGTTTACCAGAAAATCTTCGAGTCGGCATTCGGCGCCGTGCTGCCCGGGCTGCCACGCTTCGGCAATCGAGTGGTACCAGTTGATTGGCGGCAACAGTTGTAAACTTTCGATTGTTATGGCCGATTGATCCTGCGCGGCCAGCTGCAGGTGTGCGGGCTCCGCCAGCGGTGATCTTGGTGCGGGCGCCGGCAGACAGCCTTTGTTGAAGAACGGGGTAAACACTTTGTAGGGAGTTCCATCCTGCTTGGCGATCTGCCACGGCTCCCATAGCAGTGATCCATTTTCGCTGAGCGCCTCAATGCCGATTTCATGTAATCGTGATTTGAGTTTTTTATCCCGCTCCAATTGCCAGGGTTCGTAGCAGCGATTCCAATGCACGGATGTAACATTATGCCGGGTGCAAATTTCCGGAATTAGCTGCAGGGGATCACCCTCATATACCCTTAACTTGCCGTCGAGGGTTGCGTTGAGGTCGCTCAAGGAATGATGCAGCCACCAGCGACTGGCAGCACCTTTGCGCCACCGTCCGGCGTTTTCGTCGTCCAGAATATATAGCGGGATGACTTCGCCACGCTGTGCTGCAGCAAGTAATCCGGGATTATCTGCAATTCTGAGGTCCCGGCGAAACCAGAAGATGGCGGTTTGTCGTGTCATTGCAAGTGCATCCTGGGTGCGCGCAGTTTAGGATCAATACGAAATCATCGGGTCCGTGGTTTAGAGGCGTAAGATTTAATTCCGGCACCCCTGTTAGCGCAGCACATGATACTGGCTTGACGCATCAATGCCAGCAGGATCATTGCTGGGGCATATTCAAGAAATTACTACAGTGTTGACCAATTCTCATGAAAAGAGCCTTCGAAAGGTTGGTTGGTTTGCGAAATCTTTGCGCTGGCTCCAGCCTGACACAGGGGTACCGCAACGAGTACAATCGCTGTTTTTGTTAGCACAACTACCATGCCTGACGACAATCACACTTCATCAAGTTCCGATTCCAAATCGAAAAAAGTGGGCTTTGTCTCGCTCGGCTGCCCGAAGGCGCTGGTAGACTCCGAGCGCATCCTCACACAACTGCGGATGGAAGGCTATGACATAGCAGCGAGCTATGCCGACGCCGAGGTTGTGATAGTGAACACCTGCGGGTTTATCGACAGCGCGAAACAGGAATCTCTCGATTCTATCGGTGAAGCACTGCAGGAAAATGGCAAGGTGATAGTTACCGGATGTATGGGCGCCGATGCCAAAAGCATTACCGGTATTCACCCAGGCGTGCTTCATGTCAGTGGGCCCCAGGCCTATGAGGAGGTAGTGTCTGCGGTCCATAATGTCATTCCACCACGGGCAGATCACGATCCTTTTTTGGATCTGGTGCCGCCTCAAGGTATCAAGCTGACTCCCCGACACTATGCCTATCTGAAGATTTCCGAGGGCTGTAATCACCGCTGTACTTTCTGCATCATCCCTTCAATGCGGGGTAAACTCGTCAGTCGGCCTGTTGATCAGGTGTTGGCGGAAGCTGAGCGCCTGGTGAATGCCGGAGTCAAGGAGCTACTTGTTATTTCTCAAGATACCAGCGCCTATGGTGTGGATATCAAGTATCGTACCGGTTTCTGGCAGGGCAGGCCGGTAAAAGCGGATATGTACGGACTGTGTGAGGCCCTGGCGGATTTTGGTGTCTGGGTGCGGCTTCATTACGTGTACCCCTATCCGCATGTGGACCGCATTATCCCCTTGATGTCGGAGAGGCGAGTGTTGCCTTATCTGGATATTCCGTTTCAGCATGCCAGCCCCGCGGTCCTCAAAGCGATGAAACGGCCCGCGGCAGCGGAGAATAATCTGGCCCGAATTAAGAACTGGCGCGACAACTGTCCGGAACTGACAATCCGAAGCACGTTTATCGTGGGTTTTCCCGGTGAAACAGATGACGATTTCGAACGGTTGCTGGATTTTTTGCGAGAGGCAGAGTTAGATCGGGTCGGCTGTTTCCAGTACTCACCGGTTCAGGGCGCCAGGTCCAACTTGTTAGATGGCCATGTTCCAGACGAAGTCAAGCAGCAGCGCTGGGAGCGGTTTATGCAGGTGCAGCAGGAAGTCAGCGCCAATCGGCTGCAGGCCAAAGTCGGGCGAATTCTGGAAGTGCTGGTGGACGAGGTTACCGAAACCGGCGCCACGGGTCGATCCAGCGCGGACGCGCCGGAAATCGACGGGCTGGTTTACATCGATCCGGCCCCGACATCCGATCTGCGGGCGGGGGAACTGGTCAAGGTGAAGGTGACTTCTGCCGATGAATACGACCTTTTCGCCAGCCCGCTGTGTCCATAATGGATTGTTACTCGTAATACCCTTTTTTCAAAACACCATTGTCGATACCGTCTACCTTCCCGTCGCGAAGCCACTGCAATGATGCATCGAACAACAGGCCGGCATTGGACTCCCACATGGCGTTATGGGAGGCGCACCCCAGGTCCAGCAAAACTTTCTGAGATGCTCCCAAATCTTCGTACATCTCAGTTACCCTGGTCGCTGGAACCTGCGCGTCATGAATTCCTGCCACCAACAGCATTGGATTGCTGGTCGCCGCTACCTCGTCACGGGCCCAGCCCCAGGTTGTGGTGCGGGGGGCTCGCCTGACGCCGGTTCCCCAGGTAGCGCCCACCGGATCGGATTCCAGCATCGCGGACCAGACAGCGTCGCTGACAGATTGTTCGTACTGATCGCTACAGCCTACCTGACGGTCACAGTTGGCAATTAAATGCTGCCGGGATTGGTTTGTGATCGCGGCTCCGGGACCTGTGATCGCCTCTGGACGTGTGTTGCTGCGATTACGATTGTAAGCAGGCGCAAGTAACACCAGCCGGTCAACCTTGTCAGGATGCAGAGCCGTATAGCCGGCGGCGCGGGGCCCACCAAGTGACCAGGCTACCAGATGGACTCTTTCGACACCGCGGCTCTGGCGAATGTACTCGACAACCTCATCGATGTCCCGCCAGTCTGACTCTATAGTCGTGGCTGCGAAGGGATAACTCGGTTCGCAGGGCTCGCTAATTATGGTCGGTACAAAAGCCATCTGCTGCTCCTCGGAGAGATTACAGATGTCGTTCATGACGTTGGGACGACTCGAACGACCATATCCCGTGGTATCCATGGCAAAGGTATCGAAGCCCGCCTCCGCCAGATAGGCCATCCAGCTGTATCCCTCGCGAGGAACGTCAAAAGCTACTTCAGCGGGCGTGCCAGCGCCGTGAATGAATAGCGCAACCCGGCCTTGCAGATTGTTGCCCCGCAGAGAAGTGGAGGCCAGGGTTCGTTCCCTTACATAAATTTGGGCGACTTCGCCTGCCATGGCGGGAGCGTCTGAGACCACAGGAACGTAGTGGTCGATACTCAGAATCTCTTCTCGAGCCTGTAGGGGACTGATTGCAGAAAGGCTGAGAATCAAGGCAAAGATGAGGGTAAAAAGGCGTGACGGTGTTTTCATTATGCTCTACCTGTAGCGTATATGTTGTGCTCTTTAGATTACTCGCTGTACACGTAATTCTGCTATCTGTTCTGGGGTATAACCAAGATCTTGCATTATCTGCTCGGTGTGCTGCCCGAGGGTCGGCGCCCTGTGTCGAATTTCTCCCGGCGTTTCTGAGAGCTCTACCGGAGTTTGCATCACCGGAGCCGGCTGCGTGGCACCCGGGTAGTCGATATATTTGAAGAGACCTTTTTCCGCAATGTGAGGATCATCCAGCACTTGCTGGGGCGACAGCACTGGCCCAGCGGGTATGCGCGCTTCCTCCATGGCACTGAGAACCTCAGATGATGTTCTCTCGGCGCACCATTCAGCCAGTCTCTCACTGATCATTGCGCCGTGATCGCCGCGACTGATGTCGGTTGCAAACCGGGGGTCGTCAAGCCAGTGCGGCTCATCGATCAGTTCTACCCAGCGTTTGAATAAGGGCCCGCCCACTGATTGTACGAGCACCCAACCGTCCAGGGTTTGAAAGGTATCTGCTGGTGCCGAGGTCTGAGACCTGTTGAGGGTGGCAACCCGATTGCGATCGATCATTGCCTGTTCGATCAGAGTACTGTTCATCATGGTCAGGGCGGTGTTGAACAACGAGCCCTCGACAATCTGTCCTTTACCGGTTTTCTGTCGCTCATAAAGTGCCGCGACGGTGCCGAACGCGCTCAGACTGGCGGTGCCAAAATCAACATAAGGTGCGTAGGATTTGACTGGCTGTTCAGGGGTGCCCGACAGATACATGCTCCCCGACATAGCCTGGCCGAGGCCGTCAAAACCTACCCGATTCTGGTAGGGTCCGCCGGTCCCAAATGCGCAGATCATAGTAAGTATAATGTCAGGCTTGATTGCCCTGAGGCTGTCGTAGTCCAGCCCCATGCTCTTCAGGGTATCTGGTGGCAGATTCGCTACCACGACATCCGCGGTAGCTACCAGTTTGCTGACGATTTCACGGCCTTCGGGTTTCATAGGGTTTAGCGTCAGACCCAGTTTATTGCGCCCCATTTGCATCAGCGTGGCTCCGTCGCCATGCTCTGTTACCGGCGACAGGAAGCGATCCTCGCTGCCGTCAACCTTCTCGACCCGAATGACCTCTGCACCCATATCTCCAAGTAGCGTGGCGCAGAATGGGCCGGCAATGTAGCGGCCAAAATCAAGGACCCTTATTCCTTCCAATACCTTGCTCATCTAATTACCGTGTGGTGTTAGTTCGTAGAAAAACCAGGCGTGGATGTTAGCACATCCCGCAATGACGGTGGCTGATCTCGAGAACTCGCGCGTTTGCAAAAGCTGCCGCTTTTGCAATAATCCTCTCGGATTGTCCTCTAGCCATAAGCTGGTCTGTTATTTTCAATTCAGACATTTACTGTTCAGGAAGGTGAACTCATGCGAATTTATCAGCTGCCCCGATTATTGACGATTCTGTGCGTAATCTGTATGCCCGTCAGTCAGACGCTCGGGCAGGATGTGCCTGGGTATGAATTTTCTCCAAATCGCAGTCAGGGCGGGACAGGGAAGTTTTATCTGGGTCGTGAAATTTCACTGGTAATGGGACATCAGGGGGCGCAATGGCTGGAGCGTCCGGAACGAATTCAGGAGGAAATGCCCGACCAGGTCGTCGCCAACATGAATCTTGAGCCTGATCATGTTGTAGCCGATATAGGCGCCGGAACCGGCTACTTTTCTTTTCGAATCGCTCAACGGGTTCCTCAGGGCATGGTGCTGGCGGTTGATATACAGCCAGAGATGCTGGCGCTAATCGAGCAACGCAAGGCGCAGGAAGGAATCGCTAACATTCAGGGTATCCAGGGCATGATCGACAACCCCAATCTGCCGCCCGAATCCATCGATGCCGCGATCATGGTAGATGCCTACCACGAGTTTTCTCATCCGTACGAGATGATCCTTGGTATATACCAAGCCCTGAGGCCTGGCGGCAGGATATTTTTGCTGGAGTACCGTGGTGAAGACGCCAGCGTGCCTATAAGGCCACTTCACAAGATGACCGAGCTGCAGGTGGTTAGAGAAATGAGTGTATTTGGGCTGGATTGGACTGAAACTCTCGATTTCCTGCCCTGGCAGCACATGATGGTGTTTACAAAAGCGCTGTAGCATCTCGCTGATTTTAGCTACTATAAAACTCGAGAATTAGTATGTAACCTTCTGAAATAAATAGATTTATTTCTATCTCAGAAAGTGCGCCGAATTTTCAGGGCATAAAGCCTTCCGGTGCCACTGCAGGAGTTTTCGATTTCCTCCACAATACCATCGAAGGTCCTCCCCAGATAGCGGATGCGCTCTCGACAGTTTTCGCTATCGAGGACGTTGCGCGACTCAAATCGAAATGTGGTACCACCGAAAGCCCGTTTTTCAACGAACAGGGAAAGGCTCGGTTCATTTTCATCGATTTCTATGTCATCCACGTCGATGGTAGTCCTGCCCGATCCCCCATTGAGTGGATTGGCCAGGTTGAAGCCGTAATTCATGTTCCATTCTGGCAAGTCATGTCTGAAGCCAAGGCCAGCGAAACCCCTGCTGTTCCAGCGCAGTCGACGTTCTATACCGAGAAATGGATCGATCACTGACGAATCCTGAAGACTCAGGTTAGCGGTTAGCAGGGCATTGGGTAAACCCAGGTATCCGAGCCTGGAGCTAGCGCCCAGACGCATGCCCCAACGCTGAGCATCCCCGATGTTACCTCGAGCAGATTGCGGATTACTTGGATCCGTGGTCACATCAATACGATCAATCACGTCCTCCAGGTCGCGATAATACACACTCGAGTTCAACACGCCGATGTTGTTCGGAAGGCGGTATTCCATCGCAAGGTCATAGACCCAGGATTTTTCCTGCACGATGTCTGGATTTCCCTGCTCGGTATTTTTGTCATCGTCAGAGTTATCAGAAGTGGCACTGAAGTCGGAGAAACTCAGTTGTGATATTTGCCTTTCAAGCGACGCGCGTAACTGGAGGGAAGGGGTGATATTGAATCGATAGTCGACTTTCGGTCGCACAAATTGGAAATCCCGCTGGTTGTTTACGTCGCCGGTTTGCGTAATCTCGGATTGTTCGACAACCAGGGTGCTCTCGAGCGTCATCCGGTCGCTCAGGCGCCAATTGTGGACTGCGAAGGTTTCATAGCGCATTTCCTCGATTTCAGAAAAGGCATTGTTGATGCTAACCGGCACCAGTCCCCCCACAAGTTCTGAAGATGTGCCCGGGATATTCAGACCCAGGCGAAGACCGTTATTGCGGATGGTCTGTGCGCCCTCTACGCCAATCTCGAGGCCGTGGTCTGCTGCAGGGGTGAAAGTGTAAGAGGTTCTAACGATGCGTTCGCGATCGCGCCCCAGGTTATAGAGATGAAGGTCCTTTGTCGTCTCGGTACTTTCATCGACCTGAAACCGCTCTCTGATTCCCTCGCCCTGCTGATCATTGGCGATAAATAGAAACCGGTATTTACCGCTATTTTCAAAACTATGCTCCCAGTCGCCGCTGATTTCCCATTCGTAGAAGTCAAAGGCCCGACTTTCCCGCTCCAGTCTGGTGGTCGGAGTCTGTTCGGTGTAGTCGGTGATAAATCGCTCCGTCTCGGTAGGCGGTTGTCGATCTCCAAAGCTTGCATTGAGCTGTACGAGGTCGTTGGTGAATTGGTAGGCCAGAGCTGTAGTGAAGGAAATGTCAGTCCTCTCCTGCACCTGCTCTTGCCTGCGGGTCTCCTGCAGAGCATAGTCTGGCGCGTAGCTAACCTCGCTGGTCCTGCGGTTTTCATAGCGTGGTGCTGCCTCGGCGCTAAAGAGGTAGTTGAAACGCCCGGCTTGACCGCTGATCGAGACCGTACCGCCCGGATTCATAGTGCCGTCGAAACTCCGATCAAGACTGAGCTCGGAATTGATACTTCTCAGGGACTGGGCGGCCTTGAGAACAACGTTCAGAGTTTGACCCGAGTTCCTGACATCCAGTTCCTCCGACGCGCCGCGGATAATCTCAATGTATTCGACCTGGTCTGCGGGAATTCTGCTCAATTGGTCCCTCGCTGAGATGCTCTTGCCGGACATCCTCTGACCGTTAATGAGTATCTCGTTCTGTCCCGAGCCCAGTCCCCGTCTGTTTCCGCCGCGGGGGCCTCCCCCTGACAGTTCGACGCCTGGAATCACGTTGACCATATCGGTGACGGATACTGGCGAATATTGCGCAAAGTAGGAGAGGGGGTAGGTAATGGTGGTCGCTTCGAGATTGCTCTCCTCGCTCATGCTTTGCGCCTGGGCTGCCGCAGCTTGAACGATAAATAGCGCGACGGTCAGGGCAATCGATCTGCTCGAAGGGGATGTAACGCGAAGTGCCACTGTGATTGAATTCCTGCCACTGGATGGAAATTTGTGCGTATTCCGACGCCGGCGTTAGGTTTACGCAGTTCGGGACGGCGCGGTTCACTTCACAGACAGGTTGAAGTCTCGCGAGTAATTGATGGGAGGGGGCGTGTTTCGGTGTACTTCTGGATCAGAATGTACCGCGAACCTTGATGGCGTACTTGACTCCTGTGTTGGAACAGGAGTTTTCAATTTCATCGAGGATGCCGGTGGCGATAGTGCCTCCCGTAAAACGGGAACGAATTCGGCAGCGATATCCGCTGTCCATTGCTTCGAATCGATAGGTAAGATTTGCCCATGCCTGCATCTCAAACCAGCCGTTAACCGTTGCGTTCTGGGGGTATTGTTCTATCTTGTCGATATCGAATACGCGGTAATCATTGTAGAAACCTTTCCGGTAGCGAAAACCCCAATTCATATTCCGAGACGGCATGTCATGGCGGAAGCCGATGTTGTAACTGCTCCCGCCACCACCGCGAATAGATCGTTCTCTTTCAACTTTGAGGAAGGGATCGGTAACCGTGGATTCTTCCATGGACAATCCGGCCGTTACGAGCATATCCGGCTGATCAATGAACAGGAGTCTCAAACTGCTGTTAACATTGAAGCCGTAGCGCTCCCCATCCCCTATGTTTCCTCGAGCAGAAAGAATTTGCGTTTCCGTGGATACGTCTACGTTGTCGATCAGGTCCTGCAGGTCGTGATAGAAAACGTTGGTATTGATGACGCCGGCGTCCTCTGGAAGGCGGAATTCCATATTAGCTTCATAGCGGCAGGATTGTTCCTGGCGCAAATCCGCGTTTCCTTCAAAGGCATTCTGATCATCGTCACTGGAATCGGCGTTTGCGGTAAAGTCACGGAAACTAAGCTGAGCGACATCTTTTTCGACACTGGCACGGAATTGTATACCGGGAGTGATATCGAATCGGTAATCAACTTTTGGCCGGAAAAAATTGAAGTCTCGTGTCCTGGAAACATCGCCTTCCTGGGAAATTTTGCTGTCCTCGAACAGCAGTGTAGTTTCCAGGGTCATACGATCATTCATCTGCCAGTTGTGAATAGCGAAGTACTCATAGCGCATTTCTTCGACTGTGCCGCTGGCATCGGTGATGGGGGTCAGACCGCCAAAAGCTGATGAGCCTGATCCTGCCGTCAGCAGCCCAAGTTGCAGAGCGGTATTCAAAATGGTCTGAGCGCGTTCCACGCCTGCTTCGATGGATTGAGAACCGGCGAAATCGAAGGTGTAGGAGGAGCGAACAATGCGCTCCTGGTTGCGCGAGTAGTTGGCCAGGAAAAGATCTTTGGTTTGTTCGGTCCCCTCGATCACAAATCGCTCTCGCAAGCTGTCGGTTTCCGATTCATTGACTATGAAAAGTGTTTTCCAGCGATTGCCGTTGGCAAATGAATGTTCATAGTCGCCGCCGATTTCCCAGGACCCATCGTCGCTGGGCTGATCATCACGCTCCGCTGAGATTTCGGCGGGTGAGGTTGCAAAACTGGTAATCAGTCGATCAACCTCGGAATCAAATTTATTATCTGTCCACTGCAGGTTGAGGTGAGCGATATCGCGATCGCTGATTTCGTAACCGAAATTGGATACCAGAGTGACAGGCCAGGCGTCGGTAGTTTCGTTACGGTCGATGGTATCGTTGGGGCTGCCATCGGCTTTCGTGCTGATTTCGAAGCCATCCCGGTACTGGTAGCGAGGTTCTTTCTCGGCGCTCAGAAAGTAGTTGAGGGCACCACGTTGGCCATTCAGTGAGACCTTCAGGCCTGGTTGCAATGTTCCGTCCAGCAGTCGATCAACGTTGGCCTCAAAGGCCACACTGGAGTTGGATTCCGATTCCAGTAACACCACGTTGATAACCTGGTTGCCACCCCGGACATCGAGGTCGCCCGAAGTGCCTCTGATTATTTCAATATAGTCGACCTGATTTGCCGGGATTCGCGCCAGTTGGTTGTTGCCCTCGTTTCCTTTCCCGGCAATCCGGCGCCCGTTTATAAGGATCTGATCTCCGCCGGCTCCAAGACCTCGACGCTCTGAGCCACCCGAACTGCCCGGACCGCCTTGCGGGCCCCCGCCACCACGCGCCACGTTGATGCCGGGAATTCTGTCCAGCATGTCGTTTACCGAATAGGGTTGATACTGGGTAAAGTAGGACGCAGGATAGGTAACTGTGGAATCCTGATCAATTATTGGCTGCTCCTGCGCCAGCAGTGGAGCCGATACTCCCAGCATGAAGGCAGAGCTCAGGCCAATGGCGAGGTGCAGTTGTCTGGTTTTAAAAATTGATCGCATTGAATTCAGACTCCAAACCAATTTCGCAGACCCGATATAGACAATGTGCTAGGGCTTTCGAAGCGGGTTCTACCCGGACCGGGAATTTTGAGCGCGCTAGTATGCCTGTAAAGAACGGCCAACTGAACGGATTGATGAGCTAATTTTGTGACATTTTGTAATGGCTTGAGGTCCGTCGATTTTGCGCTGACAGGGCGAATTGAGGATAATGTCGGCTCTTTTCATTCTGAGATCGGATTCAATTAGAACGAGCGAAACTGAACCAGAATCAGCCCTGGTGTCATTGAGGAAACCCTATGCAGCGCGAATCGATGGAAGTCGATGTAGTCATTGTTGGCGCCGGACCTGCTGGTCTGGCTACTGCCTGTCGCCTGATGCAGTTAGCCAATGCAGCAGGCAAAGTACTATCGGTTTGCGTTCTGGAAAAAGGTTCAGAAGTTGGCGCCCATATTTTGTCCGGCGCAGTATTTGAGCCATCAGCCCTGGAAGAGCTTTTCCCGGATTGGAAGGAGCGCGGAGCGCCTCTGAATGCGCCGGTTACCGGGGATGATATTTACTACCTTCCCAATGGGAAGTCTTCGTTCAAGTTTCCAGATTTTATCGTTCCACGCACCATGCATAATCATGGCAATTTCATCATTTCATTGGGAAGCCTGTGCAGGTGGTTGGCGCAGCAGGCAATGGAACTGGGAGTTGAAGTATTTCCTGGATTTGCGGCGGCTGAAGTGCTGTACAACGCTGACGGTAGCGTGAAGGGGGTGGCTACGGGTGATATGGGAGTCAACTCGAAGGGCGAGCAAAAGGATTCCTACGAGCCCGGTTTCGAGTTTCACGCCAGGTACACCGTTCTTGCTGAAGGGTGCCGGGGCCACCTTGGTAAAGAAGTAATCGCGAAATACGACCTGGACCGCGACAGTGATCCCCAGCATTACGGTATCGGGCTTAAAGAGGTCTGGGAAATCCCGGAGGAACAGCACAGGCAAGGTCTGGTCGTGCATACTGCCGGGTATCCGATGACTGGCGACAGCGCAGCAGCGACCAGCGGGGGGTTTTTATATCATGCAGAAAGAAACCAGGTCTTTGTTGGCTTAATTGTGGACCTTGCGTACAAGAATCCGCATATAAGCCCTTTCGACGAATTCCAGAAACTTAAGCTGCATCCCGTAATTCGGCAATATCTGGAAGGTGGTACACGGATAAGTTACGGAGCGAGGGCCTTGATCAAAGGCGGTCTCAATTCCTTGCCGAAAATGTCATTCCCTGGTGGTCTGTTGATTGGCTGTGATGCCGGCACCCTTAATGCCGCCAAGATTAAGGGCAGTCATACTGCCATGAAATCAGGATTGCTTGCCGCGGAGACATTATTCGAATGCCTGACAGAGGAGGCCCCTGAACAGGAACCTGTCCGGTATAAAGAGAAATTTACCGACTCAGACCTCTACCGGGAATTGCGTCAGTCCCGCAACTTCAGTTCAGGTATTCATCGATTGGGATTTTGGACCGGCAGCGCACTTGCATTCGTCGAGCAGAATATTTTTCGTGGCAGGTTTCCCCTGACGTTGCATGATCGCAGCAGGGATCATGAACAACTCCGATCTGCGGCTGATTGCAACAGAATTCAGTATCCCAAGCCGGACGGCAAGATTACTTTTGACAAGTTGTCTTCGGTATTTCTCTCCAATACCAACCATGCCGAGGACCAGCCCTGTCATCTAAAGCTTGCCGACCCGAATATTCCGCTACAGCAAAATTTGCCAATGTATGATGAGCCGGCGCAGCGGTATTGCCCCGCCGGAGTCTACGAAGTGGTTGAGGAAGCAGGCGACAAGAGGTTTCAGATCAATGCCCAGAACTGTGTGCATTGCAAAACCTGTGATATCAAGGACCCGGCACAAAATATTACCTGGGTGGTACCGGAAGGTGGCGGGGGGCCGAATTATCCCGCCATGTAATTCTCCGGCCCTCGAGTGATATTTTTAACTGCTCACCAGGTTAATTGGAAAGGCAAAGTTCTGTAATAATTCCCGGGCTTTGCTTTCGTCAGTCCCTTCGGCCAATTTGACAGTTACGTATAATCCGTATTGTTTGTGTATTTCCGACGTCACGGAGGCGGGAATACCATTTTCAAGCAGATTTTCCTGTAACACTTTTTCAGTGATTTGCTGTCTCAGTTTGGGTCGGAATATTTTTCCGACCGCGGTCAACGGCATCGCACTAATTACTTCAAAGCGTTTTGGAATCGCCGCCCGTTCGGAGATATGTTCTGCACAGTAGTCGAGTAATTGCTGTTCGCTGAGAACCTGACCTGGTTCTAAGACGATAAAAGCCATAGGAAGTTCGCCGGCAAAGGGGTCAGGTAATCCGACAGCAATGGCGGAATTAATGGCCGGATGAGCGTTCAACGGTTCCTCAATCAGCACAGGATCGATGTTGTGCCCGCTGCGGATAATCAGATCTTTGGCTCGACCTGTTAGATAAAGAAAGCCATCGCCATCCAGATATCCCAGGTCGCCTGTGTTGAACCAGCCGTCCTCGGTCCAGGCAACAGCGTTGTCACTGGCATGTTTATAACCCAGAAAGAGCTGCGGACCTCTGACCAGGATGGTGCCATTTTCCCCGAGCTTGCATTCTTTTTCCACGTGAGCGCCCTGCACCTGTGCTATGCGGATCGAAGCGTAGGGTAGACGCATTCCTACACTGCCCGGGGGTTGCCGACTGGGAGCTTTCGAAATTATCGATGTGGTTTCGGTCATGCCATAACCATTGGCAACTTCTACATCGAATTTCTTCTCGAATCCGAGTTTGAAAGTATCTGACAGGGGGGCAGCGCCCGAATTGATCGTAGTCAGACAGCTAATATCCGCGTCGCCGACAGGGATTTGGGACAGTGCCATAAGAACAGTTGGCACGGCGGAAAAATTTTGCACCTGAAAACGTTCGACGTGATGCCAGAAATTCTTCATAGCCTCTTGCGAACGGAAGCCGGCCGGGGTCATTAGAACGACTCGATAGCCGACGCTGAATGCGGCAACACCTTGTATGATGACGCCAAATATATGGAACAGGGGCAGTCCACAAAGAATGGTCTGGCGTTCCCGATGCGCGGTGTAAACTTGCATCAGTTGGCCAATGAAAGCCATATTTGCATGGGTCAGTTGGGCAATTTTCGGTCGGCCAGTTGTGCCACCGGTATGAAAATAGGCTGCTATGTCATCGCCATCAATCCGGCGGCCGCTGACGAGTCTGCTGCCTTCTTGTTGGGCAATTGATGAGTTGAAATCCAGTACCTGAATTTTCGATCTCGCAATGTCCGGCAAGTCGTCTCTCGTCAGGCCGGGAATACGAATTGCCAGAATTTTTTCAACCGTATCGACGTGGTCTAATGCAGTTAAGACCTTGTGCCAGATATCAGTATGATCCGAGGGTGCAAGGCAGATTACCACGCGAGATTCGGCTGCTTGCATAATTTCGCCGATGTGGTCGGCTTCCAGCAGCGGATTAATGGGATTGGCGATTCCCGCCGCCTGCGAACCCCAGATTGCAAAGTGTGTTTCAGGCAGAACGGGTAATACTATGGAAACTGACTGGTCGGTCTTGAGACCGAGGGAATGCAGAAGGTTTGCAGTCTGGTTTATGGCCTGCAAGAGCTCCCGATAGCTCACTGTGCGTGCTATCTCGTCTTTTGCTCCGGTAAGCAGAAATTCGAGAGCCGGGTCTTCGCCGAACCGCTCGGCACTCAGCCGCAGCATTTCGTAACTATCTGTCTGGGGGAATTGTTCTTGCAGGGAAACTTGCTCAAACTCTTCAACTTCTTTCAGGGTTTCGAGCAGGGGCTCGCTAACGGGGATTTGGTCCAATGGCATAGCGGTCTCTATTCAAAGTTACTGAACTCAAAGTCTACCTTGCTTTGGGGTTATTGGGTTAATTTCCTGCAGTGTTCATGGGCTCGATGGCAAGGATGGTAGTCCCGTCGTGTGGGTAACAGGTCCCTTCGTGCAGGGTAAACTTCAGGTTTCAAGTCCTGCTTTGCGTAGTAAATTATTTGCCGCGCTCTGCTGTGTGCTATGCTCTGTCTCTTTCGGTAATAACTGCAACAGGTGATGAGGAGTCCTGTATGAGTAAAATCTCTATGCCTTTGTGCGCTTTTGTGGCGCTGTTAATGGTGGGATTGACTGTCGAAGCGCAGCAATTGAGCAAGTCATCATCACCCGATGGTGCGCTGGTCTATATTGCGTCGCCCGCGAATGGAGCGGCAGTCCCGTCCACTTTTACAGTCGAATTTGGGCTGGCTGGTATGGGTGTCGCGCCCGCTGGGGTTGAACGAGCGAATACCGGCCATCATCACCTGCTGGTTGATGGTTCTGCATTGCCGAACCTTGACGCGCCCCTGGGCGATACTGTCGCTCATTTCGGTGGTGGTCAGACTCAGACCCAATTAACTTTGGCACCCGGTCAGCATACATTGCAGCTGATATTTGCTGATCATCTGCATCTTCCCCACAGTCCGGCTGTGGTTTCCGAGGTGGTGACCGTTACAGTAGTCGGAAATTAGACATTTGCGACGATAATCAGAGTGATGTCGCTCAGCTGACTCGCTCAAGGGAAAATCTGGCCATGGAGTCCAGCGCGTCGCGGTAGCTGGACTCCGGCAGGGTGTCCAGGCAGGCGATTGCCTTCGCCACCTGTTCTTTTGCCATTCCACGTGTGTAGTCCAGCCCGCCAGAACTCCGCACGATTTGCAGGATTTCTTCCAGCGAATCGAGACCGCCGGTTTTGAGGCTGGCTGCAATAAGGCTCGCATCCTCATCATCACCATTCTGCATGGCATAGATAAGCGGCAGAGTTGGTTTCCCTTCGGCCAGGTCGTCACCCACGTTTTTCCCCAGTGCGTCGCTTTCCCCTTCGTAATCAAGCACATCGTCAATAAGCTGAAACGCCGTGCCGATATGTAGTCCGAACATGCGCAGCGCTTCCTCCATGCGCTCTCCGGCCCCCGCAAGTATTGCTCCGCATTGGGCTGCGGCTTCAAAGAGAATCGCGGTTTTATTGTGAATTACGCGCAGGTAATCGGCTTCCGTGGCGTCAGCATTGTGCTTGTTGAGTAACTGAAGCACTTCACCTTCTGCGATTCGGTTGGTTGTGTCGGCCATGATTTGCATTATTCGCATGTTTTGTAACGAAACCAGTATCTGGAACGCGCGTGAATATATGAAGTCGCCGACCAGGACGCTGGAAGGATTATTCCACTCGCTGTTGGCAGTCGGTCGTCCGCGGCGCAGGGTGGACATATCTACAACATCGTCGTGTAGCAGGGTCGCTGTATGAATAAACTCTATGACGCCAGCCATACGCAGGTGTGCATCGTTTTCTATTCCGCATGCTCTGGCACTCAGCAGTACCAGCACCGGTCGCATCCGCTTGCCACCCGCTGCGACGATATAGTGGCCGATACTCTCGACCAGAGAAACGTTGGAGTACAACTGGTCAATGACAAATTGATTGACCGCTTCGAAGTCTTCTTCGACGGGGGCGCGGATAGAATCGTACATGGTTTCGGTTGCTGATATATTCCGGAGCGCCATCGTATGGAGCAGATGAACCCCTGTCAAGGAACACTACGGGGGACTTAAATGGAGTGAGAGGCTGCGACAAAGGTGGCTCGAAGTGGTTCCCTGTGGGCTTGCCAGAGGGTCGATGTTCCCGTAAAATGCCCGCCCCTAAAGGAATGGTCACGCGAGTATCCCGTTCCGAAGGATTAAGCGGAGCCTGAATTATGTACGCAGTTATTGAAAGTGGTGGCAAGCAGCATCGGGTTGAGGAAGGCGAGGTCCTCAAGCTGGAAAAGCTCGAGGTTGCCACGGGTGACAAGGTCGATTTTGACAAGGTCCTCATGGTAGGTGAGGGCGAGTCGGCAAAGATTGGCACCCCTTACGTAAAGGGTAGTAAAGTTACCGCTGAAGTGCTCAATCATGGACGCGGTGACAAGATCAAGATCATCAAATTTACCCGCCGCAAGCATTACCGGAAGCAGCAGGGTCACAGGCAATGGTTTACGGAAGTAAAGATTACCGGTATCAAGGCCTAGGGAAAGTGCAGGAGTAAGAGATGGCTCACAAGAAAGCAGGCGGTAGCACTAATAACGGTCGGGACTCGATTTCCAAACGGCTCGGCGTAAAGCTATTTGGCGGGCAGCAGGTTAGTGCAGGCAACATAATCATTCGTCAGCGTGGCACCCGGTTTCACCCGGGGGAAAATGTCGGCTGTGGACGTGATCACACCCTCTTCGCGAAAGCGGATGGAGTGGTCAGATTCGAAGTCAAGGGTCCAAAAAACCGCAAATTCGTGCGTGTCGAGACGGCTTAGCAAGATCATACCGACCCAGTTAGAGCCTCGTCTACCGACGGGGCTTTTTCGTTTCTGGGGTGCCGATAACCTGAGCAAAGCCGTAATAATCGAAGAGAATCACTGTGAAATTCGTCGATGAAGTGGAAATAACAGTCGAGGCGGGAAAGGGGGGCAATGGCTGCCTTAGCTTTCGTCGAGAAAAGTTTATCGAGAAAGGTGGACCTGACGGTGGTGACGGCGGTGATGGTGGTAGTGTCTTTTTACGCGCAGACGAGAACCTGAATACCCTGGTAGATTTTCGGTTCAATCCGCGCTACCGCGCAAAGTCCGGGAGCCCTGGTCAGGGCCGCAACTGCACTGGTGCGGGCGGTGAAGACCTGGTGGTTAAGGTTCCAGTAGGAACGAGCATCGTCGATGTTGACACTGACGAATTGATTGGTGATCTTGCGCGAGCAGAACAACAGGTTATGGTCGCCCGGGGGGGGCGTCATGGCTTGGGAAATACCCGGTTCAAATCCAGCACCAACCGCGCACCGCGAAAGACCACCAAAGGAACTCCGGGTGAAATGCGCCGTCTGCAGTTGCAGTTAAAGGTCGTCGCAGACGTCGGCCTGCTTGGTCTGCCCAACGCCGGGAAGTCTACCTTGATCAGGGAAGTCACAGCTGCCCGGCCCAAGGTTGCCGATTATCCGTTTACCACACTTGTCCCAAATCTGGGCGTGGTAAGTCTTGGGATGGATCGCAGTTTTGTGGTGGCGGACATTCCCGGTCTGATTGAGGGTGCAGCCGAAGGCGCGGGGCTTGGATTCCGATTCCTGAAACATCTGTCGCGCACGAGGTTGTTACTGCATCTGGTCGATGTGTTACCGATTGATGGAAGCGATCCGCTTGAAAATGTCGACAAAATCATGACCGAACTACAAAAGTTTAGCCCCAGTCTGGCGAGTAAAGAGTGCTGGTTGGTACTTAATAAAGTAGACCTTTTAACCGATGAACAGGTACATGAACTGCATAACAGAGCTTGTGCGCAATTAGATCGAGACCGGCCGATATTTTCCGTATCGGCAGTAAACGGGCAGGGGTTGAACAAACTCTGTGAGGCGTTGATGAAGGCGATAGAAGAGCATAGACATCGCATCTTGGAGGATAAGGATTATGCAGCTTCCCAGGCTGCACTTGAGCAAGAGATGGAACTTGAAGTCAGAGAATCGATCCGAAGAAGCCGCCCGGTGCGCGCGGCAAACGATGAATTTGATGATTTTCTTGACGAGGATGACTAGGCCGTCATGAATCGCGAGAGTCTGAAACATGCCCACTGGCTGGTGGTAAAAATTGGCAGCTCATTGATTACTAACAACGGTCTTGGGCTGGATCGGCCAGCTATTGAGAGCTGGGCGGATCAACTGGTTACATTGCAGCGTCAGGGTCGAAAGCTGGTGCTGGTTTCGTCCGGTGCCGTTGCTGAGGGTGTTGCCCGGCTCGATCTGAAGGCTCGCCCGCGAGCTGTGCACATGCAGCAGGCTGCAGCTGCGGTAGGGCAAATGGGCCTGATTCAGGCATACGAAAGTTGTTTCGCCAGACACGGCGTACATACAGCGCAAATTCTTCTGAGCCACGAAGACCTTTCCAATAGAAAACGCTACCTGAATGCCCGCAGCACACTCACGACACTGCTCGAGATGTCAGTTGTACCAGTGGTCAATGAGAACGATACCGTGGCGACTGCGGAGTTGTGTTTCGGTGATAATGATACGCTGGCTGCGTTAGTTGCCAATCTGGTTAACGCCGATTTGATGATTATACTGACAGATCAGCACGGACTTTATAGCGCTGATCCGCGAACGAACAGCGAGGCGACCCTGATCCCCCAGGCGTCGGCTGATGATCAGAGTTTGCAGGCCATGGCAGGCGCCAGCAGCAGTCTTGGTCGCGGAGGAATGCTTACCAAGCTATCTGCCGCCCGTCTGGCTGCAAGGTCAGGGACCAGCACATTGATCGCTAGCGGTCGTGAGGACAATGTGCTGGGCAGAATATTGGAAGGTGAGGCTCTCGGCACCTTGCTAACACCCGATCGAGAAAGGGTGGCAGCACGCAAGCAATGGCTGGCAGGACAGCTGAGGGTTGAAGGTCATTTGGAGCTGGACGCTGGCGCGGTCGAGGTCTTGAGAAACTCCGGGCGCAGCCTGCTAGCGGTAGGTATCAGGTCGTGTCAGGGCAGGTTTGAGAGGGGTGATGTGGTGGTCTGTGTAGATCAGGGGGGCACTGAAGTAGCAAGGGGACTGGTTAATTATAGCAGTGTGGAGATCGACAAAATCAAGGGATTGGCTAGCAATAGAATAGAGGACTTGCTGGGCTATGCCGGCGAGTCGGCCATTATTCATCGCGATAACATGGTTCTGACTGGCTAGTTTCCGAGCGCAAAAAAAATCGGCTAGTGCCGATTTTTTTGTTTCGTTCAAGATTTTAGTTCTTTTATTTTGGTGTTGAGTCTGCTTTTATGGCGTGCCGCCTTATTTTTCTTGATGATACCCTTGTCTGCCATACGGTCAATTACCGGGACCGCGTTATTGTATGCGCTGGTGGCATTGTCGTAGTCTCCGGTTTCAATGGCTGCAATAACCTTCTTGACGGTAGTTCGAACCATGGACCGGAAGCTGGCGTTATGACGACGCCTCACTTCTGATTGACGAGCACGTTTTCGTGCCTGCGGAGAGTTAGCCAAGGGTTAATCCTCTATATAAAAAGCGAAACTGTAGCTTTACTGTGGGCCCTGAACCCGGTATCAACAATCGATGAATTTGGGTCCAAATTTAGAGCGCGACACTATGCCGTTTTCGATAGATCTTGTCAATACCGGTCGTCTGTATCCATTACGAATATGGGGATGTCATGTGTTGAGACTCGCGTCTCATGGAATCAGCTTTAACTTATGTTTTCGTGTCTGACAAATAATGAGTGACAATCAGAGAACAAACCCAGGCCGTCTTCAGTCCGCTGCCGGCCACGGCCGTCTGATCAAGGCCAGTGGGATAACAGGAAGCATGACAATGCTGTCCCGCGTTCTTGGGCTGGCGCGAGACGTGGTCATTGCCAGGGTTTTTGGTGTAGGAGACGGCACCGATGCATTTTTTTTGGCCAATCGAATTCCCAACTTTCTGCGTCGATTATTTGCAGAGGGTGCATTCAACCAGGCTTTTGTCCCTGTTTTGTCAGAATACCGTAGTCAGCGCAGTCACCAAGAAGTTAAAAATCTGGTTAACAGCGTCGCTGGATACCTTGGTCTGATTCTTCTGCTTGTTACAGCAGCAGTCGTCATAGCAGCACCTTACATATCGGTTCCAATCGCCTATGGTTTCATGGACGAGCCGGAAAAGTTTCAGCTATTCGTTGAAATGTTGCGATTGACGTTTCCGTACCTGCTACTGATATCACTAACCGCGTTCAGTGGTTCCATCCTCAACAGCTACGATCGGTTTGCAGTTCCTGCCCTTACCCCAGCACTGTTAAATATTTCCCTGATCGCCTGTTCGATCCTGCTCGCACCTTACATGAGTCGACCGGAACTCGCTCTGGCGTGGGGGGTGCTAGTCGCAGGCGTGGTGCAGTTGTTGTTTCAGTTACCATTTCTGGCGCGCATAAACTTGTTTCCCGTGCCCGTGATCACGCGCGGGCATCCGGGAGTAAGGAAAATTAAAGACCTGATGATTCCTGCGCTTTTCAGTGTGTCAGTGAGTCAGATAAATCTCCTGTTAGATGCGTTTATTGCATCATTGCTGATGTCCAATGCGGTCTCCTGGCTCTATTACTCGGATCGCCTGGTTGAATTGCCTCTTGGTGTATTCGGTATAGCGATTGCTACGGTGGTATTGCCAAGTCTGTCCCGCAAGCATGCCGAGGAATCGCTTGCTGAATTTTCCAGCACTCTGGACTGGGCAATGCGGTTGATATGCTTGATAGCCGTTCCCGCTACGCTAGCGCTCATCGTGATTGCTGAACCAATATTGGTCACCTTGTTTCAAAACCAGCGGTTCGATGTTACGGATGTGGAGCGGGTGACAGTGAGCCTGCAGGCCTATTCGTTAGGTCTCATTGCATACATGGGAGTAAAAATCTTCGCGCCGGGTTATTTCGCCCGCCAGGATACCCGGACGCCGGTAAAAATCGGTATCGTTGCTATGGCGGCGAACATGTTGCTAAATATCCTGCTGGTCTTTGGGTTGGGCCTCGGTCACGTCGGTCTGGCTTTGGCAACGAGTCTGGCGGCTTTTATCAATGCCGGTCTATTGTTTGCGGGCTTGTGGCGCAACAGATTGATACGAAGAGAGACCGGTTGGCGTATTTTCGCGATTCGTCTGGTGGTGGCCAACGCTGCTATGGTCCTGTTTCTAACCTGGTTTGCCGGTAACTGGGTTGACTGGCTTGATTGGGAACTAGTCGCCAGAGTTGTCAGACTGGCCTTGCTGTGTGTCGGCGGTTTCCTGGTGTATGCGGCCAGTCTCTACCTGTCGGGATTGCGCTTCATCGATTTACATCGCTAGCAGCCCGCGAGAATTGGTTATGCGAACACTAAGATTTTACTGGCTGTTGCTGCTGCTCCTTTACCAGACCGTTATGTCCTGGGCGCAGCCGCAGGACTGTGTGGTATTGCTGCATGGTCTATCCAGATCCTCCGGTTCGATGAGCGAAATGGAGAGAAAGCTGCAGACGGCAGGCTTCGTGGTCATCAATATCGGCTACCCCTCGCGAGAGTCTCCGGTGGAAATGCTGGCCCAGCATGCGGTCGAGGAAGGATTGCGGACCTGCAGCGAGCACGCGGCAGAGAGAGTACATTTCGTGACTCACTCACTGGGAAGTATTCTGGTGCGTTACTATTTTAAAGAGCGTGTCGATTCGCGGCTTGGTCGTGTTGTGATGCTTGGGCCGCCAAACCAGGGTGCCGAACTGGTCGATGCGCTGGCAGAATTTCCCGGATTCAGTTTATTGAATGGCCCCTCTGTCGAGCAACTCGGCACCGGGATTAACAGCTTTACCAACTCTCTGGGTGCGGCACCCTTTGAGCTTGGAGTTATTGCCGGAGATCGGTCGATAAATCCTTTCTTCGCTGCCCTTATTCCTGGACCTGATGATGGCAAGGTTTCGGTTGAAAGCACCCGATTGGAGGGCATGAAGGACCACCTGGTGATGCCGGTAACCCACACCTGGATGATGTTTAATAACGAAGTGATTGATCAGGTCATTAATTTTCTGCAGCTAGGGCACTTTATTCCACCCCAGGCGGAAGTACCCTGAGCAGCAGTTGATTCAGAGGCAGAATATTCGCCCAAAAATCTTGAATTCAGCCTTGACTGGCACGCGAGATGAACTTGCCGGTCAGCGTGTTAACCCTGACGAGGTCGCCTATTGACAGGTATTCTGGAACCTGGACCTCTAGACCGGTCGACAGGACAGCGGTTTTGTTGCGATTGGTGGCTGACGATCCGGTTACGGCTGGTGGAGTCTCGATAATTTTCAGGGTAACTGACTGTGGTAATTCGATTCCTAGCAGGTTTCCATCCATAATCAGGGCGATGATGTCTTCCTGCTGCTCGGCAAGGTACTCAAGTTGTTCGTCGAGGTCGTCGGCATTCAGCGAGTACTGGGAAAAGTCCTCACTGTTCATGAAGTAATAGACGTCACCGTCCTGATAAGAGTATTGAACTTTTGTCCGCTGACAGTCCGCTTCTTTCAGCAAATCGTCCCCTTTGAATGACTGATCAAGCTTCTGGTGCGTCCTCAGGTTATTAAATCGAACTTTGTAGAGGGTCGATGCGCCGCGAGAGGAAGGGCTTTTGCTCTCCAGCTGTTTTACGATGTGCGGGACACCTTCGATGTCTACTACCATTCCTCGTTTCAGTTCGCTTGCCTTTAACATGGTCGACCCCGTACTCTGTAAGGGGCGACAATTTACTTGATCGAAGGGACAGAGTAAATAAGGCGGACTTTTGTCGGTCCACAAAAGATAAAGAAGGCATAACGAATGAGTAAACGAGTTAGGGAAATTGATAATCTTCATATCATCGATCAGGAAGAACTTCCTCCTCCAGGATTGTTAAAGGATGAACTGCCGCTGGAAGGTCAGGCTCTTGAGACGGTGCTTGAAGGCCATCGGGCAGTCAAACGCATTTTGGACCGTAAAGATCCAAGGATGATCGTGGTGGTTGGACCCTGTTCTATTCACAAAATCGACGAGGCGATTGAATACGCACAGCGATTGGAGCCTCTCGCCAGAGAATTATCTGATTCGCTTCTTATTCTGATGCGAGTTTATTTCGAAAAACCACGCACTTCAGTTGGCTGGGAGGGGTTGATCTATGACCCGCACCTTGATGGTTCACATCGTATTGACCATGGATTGCGCATAGGTCGCGAACTAATGCTGAAAATTGCGCAAATAGGATTGCCAATCGCCATTGAGGCGCTGGATTTGATCACACCGCAGTATCTACAGGATCTGGTGACCTGGACCGCGATTGGCGCACGCACAACGGAATCTCCGACGCATCGAAAGTTGGCAAGCGGCATTTCTTCCGCTGTCGGGTTTAAGAACAGTGTCGATGGCAATCTCACCGTGGCGGTGAATGCAATCCGGTCTGCCTCGGCTGCCCACAGTTTTATCAGTGTTACAGAAGAGGGCAAAGTGGCGGTATTCCGAACTGCCGGAAACCCGCATTGCCACGTAATATTAAGAGGGGGTAGAACTCCTAACTACAATAGTGAAAGTGTCAGGCAATGCGAGTCTGAATTGCAGAAGGCAGGAATCGTCGACAACATCATGATCGATTGCAGTCACGGAAACTCGCAGAAGGATTTTAACCGGCAGGTGGATGTGCTCGACGATGTAGCACAGCAGATTCGAGCAGGCAATCGCTCCATCATTGGTGTAATGCTTGAGAGTAATCTTCTAGAGGGAAATCAGCCGATACCTGACGACCTCGAAGAAATAAAGTACGGAGTCTCTGTAACAGACGCCTGCATTGGATGGGAAGTCACCGAGGCAATACTGCGAAAGTTCGCTGCCTCCGTTTCTACCGGGCTTCAGCTACGCCATACAACTACTCCGATTAAACAGGCAGAATAAAACCCCGGTCTGGCAAATAAAGCTCCAAGGACGAGATTCTGTGAGAACCCAGGAATCGATGGCGGTTGTCGTGCAGAGTGGCGGACGTAAGATGGCGAGTGTTATTGATTTTCCGCTAAGACCTTCGTCAGACTTGCCACCAGGTAGTCTATATTGCCGTCATTTATCCCTGCGAGATTTATCCTGCTGGAATCGACCAGATATACGCTGTAGTTCTCGGTTAACTGGCGGACCTGATTCACGTCGATGCCCAGGAATGAAAACATACCCTTTTCCTGTGTGATAAAACCAAAATCGGTTTTGACTCGAGCGTCTTGCAATCTGCGCACCAGGGAGGCGCGCAAGCTGTTAATGCGATCGCGCATTTCAGTCAACTCCAGTTCCCAGTTACTGCGAAGACTCGGATCCTGGAGAATCACTCTTACGATAGAGGCACCATGATCTGGTGGCATGGAATAGATGCCACGTGCTATTGCTGCCAGCTGACTGGACACTGCGGGTACGTGCGAAGAAGACTGACAAATTACGGTAAGCGCCCCTACGCGTTCGCGGTAGAGGCCGAAGTTCTTGGAGCAAGAACTGACTACAATCAATTCCGGAAGGCTTTCTGCCAACAGTCTCACTCCGAACGCATCGTCATCGAGACCGTCACCAAGACCCTGATAAGCCATATCAATGAAAACCGTAATTCCTTTTTCCAGAGCAAGGTCCTTGACTGCGTGCCACTGGTCACGAGAAAGATCCGCTCCACAGGGATTGTGGCAGCAGCCATGTAACAAGAGCAGGTCACTGGAATTGGCGTTCTTTAGTGTCGAGATCATCTCATCGAAACGAATGACATGATTTTCGTAATCATAATAGGGGTAGGTTTCGATTTTTAGATTGGCCGCACCGAGCAGTGGAATATGATTAGGCCAGGTCGGATTGCTCACCCAGATCCGCGCATCGGGATTGGCTTTGGCAATGAATTCCGCCGCCAATCGCAGGCCTCCGCAACCCCCCGGTACCTGCATTGTGTAGCGTCGACTATGCAGTTTTCCGGAAAGGGACTCACCCAATAACAGGTGGGCCATCAGTTCATCGAATCCGGCATCACCAGCGGGTCCTACATAGGACTTGGTGTCCTGGGTGGCCAGAATGCGGGTCTCCGCCTCTTTGACGGCTGCCATTACCGGAGTCCGGCCGCGTGAGTCCATGTAAACACCGACGCCGAGGTCTATCTTCTCCGGGTTGGTGTCGGCACGATAAGCTGCCATCAACCCTAGAATAGGATCAGCATTTAGACTTGTCAGCGACTCAAACATTGCGTATCCGTGCTCAGGCTTTTCGGAGTCTGGCCTCGAGTGTGTTCTGCAGGAGCGATGCCCGGGTCATTGGGCCGACGCCGCCGGGTACCGGTGTTATGAAGCTGCAGCGATCTTTGACAGCTTCAAAATCCACATCGCCAACCAGACGAAACCCGCTTTTGCGACTCTGGTCCGGGACTCTGGTAATTCCGACGTCAATTACCACGGCGCCGTCTTTCACCATTTCTGCGGTGACATAGTTGGGTTTGCCGATAGCGGCGACAAGAATATCTGCACTTCGGCAATGGTCGACGATGTTCTGACTGCGGCTGTGGAGCAGGGTCACGGTACAATTGCCGGGACTGGAATTGCGAGACAGTAGAATAGACATTGGCGTGCCAACGATATTACTGCGCCCGAGCACGACACAGTGTTTGCCTGCCGTTTCGATGTTGTAGCGCGCAAGCAGTTCCATGATGCCATTAGGAGTGGCTGATACGAATGTGGGCAACCCAAGGCACATGTTTCCTACATTGGCAGGGCAAAAGCCATCCACGTCCTTGTTCGGGTCGATCGCCAGCGTGACTTTGTGCTCGTCAATATGTTTGGGTACCGGAAGCTGAACGATAAAACCATCGACGTTTTCATTCTTATTTAGCTCATCGATCCTGGCTAGCAATTCAGCTTCACTTACTGTGTCGGGCAGGCTGATTACAGTGGATTGAAATCCGACTTCTTCGCAGTCCTTGACCTTGTTGGCTACGTAGGTTTCGCTGGCTCCGTCATTGCCCACCAGCACGGCAGCCAAATGCGGAGTCTTGCCGCCGTCGGACTTGATTCGGGCTACTTGTTCGGCAATTTCCTTGCGTATTTGACTTGAAGTCTGGTTTCCATCGAGTAATTGCATGTTGAATAGCTGCCTCTGCTGCGGTCCGATATTTTTGTGTGGGTAGTTTTAGGGCGGCTATGATAATAGAGCCGCAGAAGCGGCTCAAGAAACTAACAACTACCAATTGCCTGTATTTTCCATGCTGGCCCAGGGCTCCCTGGGTTCCAGTGGCTCACCTGCCTGCAGAAGCTCAATGGATATATTGTCCGGCGAGCGGACGAAGGCCATGCGACCGTCTCTGGGGGGACGGTTTATGACCACGCCGCTGGCCTGCAATTTTTCGCAGGTGGCGTATATATCGTTAACCTGATAGGCAAGATGACCGAAATTGCGTCCTTCCCCATACTCTTCCGGATCCCAGTTGTAGGTCAGCTCCACTTGTGCCTGGTCGTCGCCCTCTGCAGCGAGAAATACGAGGGTGAAGCGCCCCGCCTCATGGTCGTAACGGCGTAGCTCCTTCAGCCCCAGTGCGTTGCAGTAGAAATCCAGTGAATCCTTCAGATCAGTCACTCTCACCATGGTGTGCAGATATTTCATTATGGTCCTCGGTACGCAGTGGCACTAGTTAAAACAGTATGACGGAGCGAATACTCGACCCTTCATGCATCAAGTCGAAAGCTGTGTTGATTTCCGCAAGGGGCATGGTATGCGTGATCAGGGGATCTATTTGAATTTTACCTTGCATATACCAGTCAACGATCTTTGGTACGTCTGTTCGACCCCTCGCGCCGCCGAAGGCGGTGCCTCGCCAAACCCTGCCGGTAACCAGCTGAAACGGGCGAGTGGAAATCTCCTGTCCGGCGCCGGCAACGCCGATGATTATGGATTCACCCCAGCCTTTATGACAACACTCGAGAGCTTGACGCATGGTGTTTACATTGCCGATACACTCAAAACTGTAGTCGACTCCACCATCGGTCATATCGATGATTGCAGCAGTCACATCGTCAATATCGGACGGATTCAGGAAATCGGTCATGCCAAATTGCTTTCCCAGTTCAGCTTTCGCCGGGTTGGTGTCTATGCCTATGATTCGATCCGCTCCGACCAAGCGAGCACCCTGAACCACATTGAGTCCGATGCCGCCAAGTCCGAACACTGCAACCGTGCTGCCCGGCTCAACCCTGGCGTCGAACGCTACCGCGCCGACGCCGGTCGTGACCCCGCAGCCGATATAGCAGACTTTGTCGTAGGGTATGTCATTACGGATTTTTGCCACCGCGATTTCAGGTAATACGGTGTAATTGGAAAAAGTTGAACAGCCCATGTAATGCAGAATAGGTTTCCCGTCCAGTGAGAAGCGGCTGGTACCGTCGGGCATTAAACCCTGTCCCTGGGTTGTTCTGATAGATTGGCAGAGGTTGGTTTTGGGATTGAGGCAGAAATCGCACTGGCGGCATTCCGGGGTATAAAGTGGGATCACCGTATCGCCAACGCTGACGGAAGTTACTCCGGGACCGACTTCCACCACCACACCGGCACCCTCATGTCCGAGAATCGCTGGAAATGCCCCCTCGGGGTCATCACCAGACAGCGTAAAAGCGTCGGTGTGGCAGACGCCAGTGGCCTTGATTTCAACCAAGACCTCGCCGGTTCTGGGACCATCGACGTCTACTTCTACGATTTCCAGAGGTTTACCCGCTTCGAATGCTACAGCTGCACGTGATTTCATGGAGAATGACCTGTTTTTCGTTGCCCACTTATGCCGCCGATTGTAAAGACCGAGATTGCCGCAGGCAACTTGGAAAGTTAGCCTTTACTCCTGCCCCGGGGACAATGATAAACTGCGCCGCTTTCGCCGGTGCTGGGGGCAGCTTGCGGACCCGGGCGGGGCAAATTCCGAGTACTCCGCTTCCTCAAGTAATACGCCATGTGCGAATCGCCAACAAAACTCTGAATGTCAATCAGCGGAGAACGCCAGAAATAAAATGGAAATTTTGCTGGCTATTTTAATAATCACTCTGGGTTCTTTCATCCAGAGCTCGATTGGATTCGGCCTTGCTATCATCGCTGCACCGGTCCTGTATTTTCTTGATCCGGCCTATGTTCCGGCTCCGATTACCGTCAGTGCGTTGACGCTTTCCCTGCTTAATGTCTGGAGTCATCGAGAGTCGGTTTCACTTCAAGGACTGAAATATGCTGTGATAGGCAGAATACCGGGTTCTATTGCCGGGGCAATCCTGATTGTCTGGATTGAACAGGAAGCGCTTGGGTTATGGTTGGGTGTAACGGTATTGATGGCGGTGGTCATAAGTCTCAAGTCGGTGGCTCTTACCCCAACCAGAGGTCGCCTGTTAGTGGCTGGCTTCATGTCGGGATTTATGGGCACCAGTTCCTCGATAGGAGGTCCCCCCATGGCACTACTAATGCAACATCAGAAAGCAGCTTACGTGCGGGCAAATCTGTCGGCTTTCTTCGTTGTGAGCTGCATAATGACTCTGATCATGTTGGCCCCGGTGGGATATTTTGGGATTCGAGAAATATCGCTGGCATTGCCGTTGTTGCCGGGTACTTTTTTGGGATTCTGGCTTGCGAGGCATACCTGGCACCTAATCTCTCCGCGACTATTGCGGCTTGCATCGCTGACACTTTGCTCGATTGCCGGTATGTTGGCCGTCATATCGTACTGGATCTAGGGCGACTCCTGGGGATATTACGCGGATTACTCTAATATCCGATGCTCTTGGGTGGGCGATATCGCGAGTCTGTTGCCGGGACAGACTTTGCGCTAAACTCGGGCGCTGAGACGCGAAGTATTGGAAGCTTATCGCGAGCCCCATCCGCGCAGCAACGCCTGCTAAAGAGGCCACTTGGCGCGCCCGAGCACTGGCATAAGTAAGTAATTCATAGTGTGAATACAGAAAACATAAATCCTGATCAAAACTCATGGCCCAACGAGATCAGTCTCAGTGCTTTCCGGCAGGCATGGAAGCTGGAAGGTGCGCCTGTTTGGGAAACTGTTTTTGAAATGCATAAAGGCAATATGCAGATCAAGAATATCAACGTTGCTGTTTCTAATCTGGAAAACATCTTTAATACCACTTTCCGGCTGACGGACCAAAAAGGATTCCAGGCGATGAGTCTTCGCGATTTGAGTCGGGAGACCGGCATCAGTATGGGTGGACTCTATGCCTATATCGGCAGCAAGAACGACCTGGCCTCAGTGATAGAAGCAGTGCTTAGCCACTACATACTGATGGTTTTTGGCAGTCTTGCTGAACATGAGCTCGATCCGGTCAGTCATTTGAAAGCCATTATCTATGGTGAAATTTATCTTAACGAAATCATGAACCCCTGGTTCAATTTCTGTTACATGGAGTTAAAGGGCTTGCCGCGGGAACAGCAGGAAAAAGCCATGGACCTTGAGCTGCAGGCGCAATCAATACTGGTGCACAATTTCAAGAAAGGAATAGAACAGGGTGTTTTTCGTTGCGATGATCCTGAAATGCTTGCCGTCCATGCGGTGGCGATGCAACAGGAATGGTATTTAAAGCGATGGAAATTCAAGCGCATGAAGGTGGATGCCGATTTTTTCGCTGGCTCTGTTCTGGCCTTCGTATTAAAGGCTCTCAATTGTGAATCGAGTATCGATAGCTCCTGTGCTGACAGACACAAGCTGGAGCGTGCAGTTTAGTCCCTACTTGATGCCGCTTGTGTCCTCGGTGAGAGAAACTGATTAGATCGAACTGTCGGCGTTTTCGGGTTTTAATCCGCCCTTGGAGGCATAAAATTTCCTGATTTCTTGCATGTCCTGTTCCAGGTTTCCGGTGGGCGTGAAGAAATCTGCCAGACCTGCCTCTTTTTTGGGCGCGTCGACGTAACCCATCAGAATAGGCACATTTGCGTTTTTTGCAATATGGTAGAAACCGGTCTTCCAGCGGTCCACCTTGCTGCGGGTGCCTTCCGGGGGAACCAGAACCACCAGTTCGCGCTGCTCCGCATATTCCCGAGTAATTTGATCGACTACATTATTGGATTTACTCCGATCTATAGGTATGCCTCCTAGCCAACGCATAAGCCAGCCAAATGGAAAGCGAAACAGTTCCTTTTTACCCATCCAGAAAACTTTCAGCCGCAGCTTCAGAACAACCATGAGCATGAGAGGAAAGTCCCAGTTGCTGGTGTGAGGTGCGCCAATTAATACCAGTTTGGGATCAGATATTTCTTTTCCAACTGCAGTCCACCCCATAATTTTAAGGATCAGGATGGCTAGCATCCTGAGCAATGAAGTGAGCAATGGGGTGGAGAAGATGGTGGTACGCATCGAGTTTCCGTAAGCGAAGCGTTAATTATAGTACGTCAATCATCGCTGAACAGTCGCCTTAATTCTTGTAGGGCGCGATCCGCTTCGGATTCGGCCAGCTTTTCTCCCTCGGGGTTGAGGTCTTCCAGTTTTTCGCCGAACAGATCTGCCAGTTTGGCTCGAGCTTCCTTCACCTGGGACTCATCTCTTTTTTGATAAGCCCCTGAACGCGGTTTGAAATAGTCGCAGAAATTAGCCTTCCCTTTCTCCAGGACGTAGTCGGCCCGATCTTCCCTACAGCCATCCGATACGGACGGATCATACTCTCGGCACATCAGGCAGACATGCAGGTCGGTCTTGCAGGCGCTGCATTCTTCGTACCTAGAGTATGGTGACCGCATCTCCTTTATGACGATTCCGCATTTCCAGCATTGCAGTTTCACGATTTTGATCTACCAGCACTGAAAATATTCAGACACGTCCGGATCAGCAAGACGGCGTGTTGCGCAATCCTGCTGTCCGAGATAGAGGAAGCCAATGATCTTTTCATTGTACGCAAGACCAAGCCCGTTTTTTACTGTTGGATCATAGGCCATCGGACCAGTTCGCCAGAAGGCCCCGATGCCCTGAGCGTAGGCGGCAATCAACATGTTCTGAGTAGCGGCCGCGGCGGAAAGATCCTGTTCGAACTCCGGTACTTTTGGATTATTTCGATGGGTCGAGATGGAGACTATGACCAGTGGTGCACGAAGTGGTTTCTGTCGGAGTCTATCCAGGACAACCTGGTCCGTACTTGGGTCAGTAGCTAACGTCGCCTCGACGAACAGATTTCCCAGTCTGAGTCTCGAATCTCCCGTAATCAACAGAAAGCGCCACGGCCGCAATACACCGTGATCGGCAGCACGTAGCGCTGCTTTGCAGATGTTTTGCAGGCATTCCTCGCTGGGGGCCGGGCCGGTAAGCTTTGGTACCGAGGTTCTGTTGTGGAGCGCGTCAAGGGCATTCATGGGTTTTGATCCAAATACGAAGATTACGCGTTTAAAGACAGTGCTCTGAGTATTCCAAGTGACACGTCTTCTGGGTCAAGAGCATAAAGCATCGGTATACAGAAATGAACCGCGCGAGGAGCTTGCCCAGACCTTAATTCTGCATTTCGACAAACGTGACTATCCGGATTGTCATATTGCAGGGCAGTAATAATGGTATACTTTCAGCCTGGCAAGTCGATAGAGATATGGTGGAACCAATCAGTCTTATCATTTTGCCCTGAGGGCGCTGCTGTAAGCGCTACAAAGTAATCAGTCTTTCTTTACGGTCGGGTACTGGCATGAATTCGAAAGCGGATGTAATCGCCGTAAGCACGCAGCGTCCAGTCTATCCGCAGGAAAAATCTCGCTGGTTCGGCAAATTTTCGGCTCAGAAACTCAGGGTTTTATTCAGCTTTTACTCACCGGATGGTAATGAAATTTCCATGCCGCTTGCCAGTATGTCGGCGTATCTGAAAAGGGACTTCCCGTGGGTGGACGTTGAGGTTTATCCTGTTCTGATCCTCAGAGACAGGGAAAAGTATTCGCCGTTGCAATATGCGCAAGCGGTGCGGGAGTTGAAGCCTGACCTCATCGCCTTTTCTGTGATGAGCCCGCATTGGTTCCCATTGGAACCTTATTTTGCCGAACTGAAAAATCTCATGCCCAGTGTGCCCGTTGTGGTTGGCGGTTATCAGGCAATGCTCAGCCAGGAGCAGACTATTTCAAATCCAAATGTTGATTTTATCTGTGTTGGTGACGGTGAGTATGCAATGGGAAACCTGGTCCAGTTTCTGCGTGGTAGTAAAGACGGACCGGTTGACGGCATGTGGGAAAAACTGGATGACGCTTCGATTTACGAGAGCGAGCCGCATCAGATTGGCGATCTTGCCGCACTGCCATTTCCTGACTACGACGTATTTCAAAAAGACGGGGGCTTTGATGACGTAAATTCGTCAATCTTCGGCCCGAAGGGTAAATTGGTACTCCCGGTAATGACCGGACGTGGCTGTCCCTATCGTTGTACCTATTGCTGCAATACGCCAGTGCTCGAGGGTTGGCGCAATAAGAAGACTTTTTTGCGCAAGTACGACCCCGAGGAAATGGTCTCCGAATTAATTCGATTGCGCGATAAATATAAAGTTGAGTACTTCGAATTTTGGGATGAATTGTTCCTGTCAAATCTCAAGTTTGTCCGAGCTTTTTTTGAAATTTATAAAGAGAAAATAGGTTTGCCATTTGCCATCAACTCTCGGGTTGAGGTGATGAGCGAGGAATTTTGTCAAACGGCAGCGGCGGCAGGTTGTCATACCATCTGGTTCGGAATTGAAAGTGGCGATGAAAAATATCGCGCCGAGATGCTGGGGCGCAAAATGAAGAATCAACAGATTATAGATGCTGCGGAAAATTGCAAAAAAGCGGGCATCAATCGATTGACCTTCAATATCGTCGGAATGCCGCTGGAGACTGCGGATAATATGCGTGAAACCTTGCGCTTGAACCAGCGGATTGCTCCGGAATTTTTCTTCTTCTTTCCCTACATACCGTTACGGGGAACGCCACTCTATGAAGTCGCAGAAAAAAAAGGCTTACTCAAAGAAAACAAGAAAAACCTGCATTACCTGTCAGCCGTAAACGACAGAAAATTCACGATGAACATGAAGGAAAGACCAGAGCTTCTCACTGCCGAGGAATACAGTGATATCTGCGCGGAAATGCTGGCCTTCCAGGAAGCCAACAATCGTCTCGAGTACGTTGATGAAAATGACGAAAGGATCCCCATCGACGTGGCCGACAAGAGCCTGACCTTGACAGAATCGCTCGAGCCTCCGATGCGGGTTGATGCTGCTCTTGAAGAGGGTATGAAGAATATCAAACCATCTCTCACCACACAGCATGATAATTCATTGGTCTCGCGTATTCTTGGTCCGTTCCGCAGTCCCTGACGCCTCGTAACTACCCTCAGGAGATATCCCGGTATCAGACTGATTGCCGGAACTGTTCAGGGGGATTTAGCCGTTTCTCCCCGCATTGATTCTGCCGTGAGCGCACGATTGAATGCCCGCAGTGAAAGAAATGCCATAACCAGGTTTCCAGCCAGAGCGCCGAGGAAAAAGCCTGTAACGCCGAATGCTCGGGAGCCAATCCAGGCAAAAGGAACATAGAATACAAAGAATCGCGCGAAGGACAGATAGAGCGCTTCGAATGGCCGGTGCAGGGCATTGAGAGCCGAATTGGTAAGAATAATAATGCCCTGGGCGCCATAGCCGAGGGGCAGAATCCAGATGTACAGATGGATAACCGAAGCGACCGTGGGGTCGCTGGAGAAAACCCTAGCGACCAGTCCGGCGGACAGACTCAGCACGATATATACCGCCAATTGCCATCCAACAATGAAACGCGTTGCCAGTGTGTAGGCCTCGGCAACCCGATCCATATACCCGGCACCGAAATTTTGACTGATCAGCGGCGGAAGGGTTGACGACATGGCAAGTATTAGCAGAGTGACGAGTGGTTCCAGTCGTGACCCCACACCGAAAGCGGCTACCGCTGATTCACCAAAACCTGCAACTATGGCCGTCATTACTCCAGCGGCCAGAGGTGTCATCATGTTGGCGCCAGCTGCCGGAAGGCCGATTCGCAGCATTTCACGGCCCGAAGAAAGCAGCGCTGATCTTGACGGCATGACACGACTGATTAGCTCCAGTCGCACAATTAACAGGTGGGTCAGATAGCAAAATCCAATTACCCAGGAGATCAGGGTGGCCAGCGCTGCCCCGGCAATGCCCAGTGCGGGAAACGGGCCCAGTCCAAATATCAAAATTGGATCCATAATGGCATTGATAAGTCCGCTCGCTGCCATCAGCATACTTGGAGTTTTGGTATCGCCGCAGGCTCGCAGGATGCTGTTGCTGTTCATTATGGCAACCAGGAGTATGCTTCCCGGCAGCCAGATGAGCATATATTGTCTGATTAGTTGCAGGATTGATTCGCTCGCGCCTATGGCCCTGAAGATGACGTCGAGAAACAGCCAGCAAAGGAATACCGTCCCCGTTGCGCAGGCTATGGCCAGATAATTGGTGACCGTTGACGCTTCCCTGGCCTTTTCGAAATCCGACCTGCCCATGTATTTTGCGACAACAGCCGAAGTGCCGATCCCCAGTCCGATCGCCAGACTCATGATCATGAAAGTTACAGGGAAAGTGAAACTGATGGCGGTGAGTTGTTCCGTGCCGAGAAAACTGATGAATAGAGTGTCTACCAGGCTGAAAGTGAACAGCATGGCCATGCCGATGATCATCGGCGCGGTCATGCGCCGCAGCGCTTCAGGAATGGGAGATTCCAGCAGGCTGAGGCTGTGCCTTTTAGTCTGTTCCCGCATCTACCTTCTCAGCCGGTTCTTCTCAGCTTGTCTTGTTAAATTTTTACCGTTCAAGAAATCACCTGGCGATACCGATTGGTGACAGTTCTAGAAGCTAAGACTTGCTTTCAGGTCAGCCGAGAAGTCTGAGCAATTTTTTGAAGCATTTCGGATTGCCAAACACCAAGGTGTTTCCCTTCAGAGTTGGATCGCCATTCGCGTCGCTAAGCAGTCCGCCGGCCTCCTGCAAAATCAATCCGGCGCCGTTCAGACTACAAGGCTCAGGTTTTCCGACGAAGCCGCCGTCTAGACGCGCCGCGGCGACGTAGAGAATGTCGAGTATCTCGTTTCCACTGCTGCGCAGGTCGGTGCAACCTTCGAGCAGTCGGCTATGAACGTCCAATGTACCCCCGGCTTGATTGCGGGTGCCATTATAGGCCACTCCGATTAAGCCATCTTCAAGTTCGGATCGATTGCTGACGCGAATCCTGCGCCCATTAAGACTGGCCCCATTCCCCCGGGAAGCTGTGAACTCCTCGTTAAGTAGCGGGTCTATGAATACAGCCAGAACCATCTGCCCGCGAACTCTGCAGGATAGGCCGAGTAAGATTCCCGGAGAACCTCGCAGGAAATTCTCCACTCCGATCAGGGGGCTTAATAGCCAAACTGTTTCGGCACTACTGTTTTTAGTGAGATCCGTAGTGGCAGAGAGGTAGCCATGTTTGGGGTATGCCTTGGTCAGGACATCCAGCATGACTGTCTCGATATCCTGTCGGGTAGACGACAACTGCTGTTGAATCGAATCAGAATTCGCTTTGACTCTGTCCAGGCGGTCGAAGCTTCTCACCAGGGCGATAGCGCCCTCGCGCGCAGCGCGCAATCCGATATTGAGTTGAGCTTGCATGATGATCAGGTGATGAATGTTAGATTTTGAACAAATCCGGTTGTCAGCGCGGATCAGGAAACCGCGCAATGGTAACAGATTCAGTTGCTGGAGAATAATAGCATCGATGAAGTTGTGGAGAGGCAGTTGCGTGTCTGGAGCTACTTGTAAAGTTTGGATGGATCGCAAACTGTTATACTCCATGAGGCGTCATGAGGCGCTATGAGGAAAGTACGCTAAATTACAACAGCTCTAACGGGCTTCAACAGGTCAATAAGGATTGTCGTGGCTTTAGAAAAGTTCAACGCAGACAACGTGCGAGTAGTACTGGTCAATACTTCCCACCCGGGTAATATTGGTGCCAGTGCCAGGGCAATGAAAAACATGGGTCTGTCCAGGCTGGCGCTGGTCCAGCCGCTGGAATTCCCGAGCGGGATAGCGGTTGGTCGAGCCGCTTCGGCACTGGATATACTGGAAACGACATTGGTACATGACAGTCTTGAGGAGGCCATTGCTGATTGTGGTCTCGTTATCGGTGCCAGCGCCAGATCAAGAAAGATTCCCTGGCCGGTATTGCTGCCGGAACAGTGCGCGGAAAAAGTAGTGCAAGCTTGCGCTAGTAACCGGGTCGCACTTGTATTTGGACGCGAAGACAGCGGCCTAACCAATGAAGAGCTGCAGCTTTGTCATTATCATGTCCAGATCCCCGCGGCAGAACAGTACAGTTCCCTCAATTTAGCAGCTGCTGTTCTGGTTATTTGCTATGAATTGCGCCGCTACGCCATGCGAATGGTTGGTGAAACACCCGCTACTGATCAAGAATATTGGGATATAGAAAGGGCAACGGGGGAGCAGGTAGAACAGTTCTACCGGCACCTTGAAGGGGTGCTGGTAAGGCTGGATTTTCACGACCCCGATAACCCAAGGCAATTAATGCAGCGCATGCGGAGAATGTTCAGTCGGATACATTTAGACAGCATGGAAATCAATATCTTACGTGGAGTTCTCACGCACATCGAGTTTCATCTCGACAATCCAGAGCCCGCTTACGGAAAATCAGCTCGTAAGGCATTAGACTCCAATGACAGGGCGATACGCGACAAGCAGGATAAGAAGCGCAAGCGGAAAGATTTTTCCGAGGCTGCTCTGAGCAAGCGAAGTCTTGACACCATGACAGAGATTCTCGAGCAGGCGCGAAATCGCAAGGATAAATAAGCCCGCAGTGATTATGCGATACTGAATTAGCACTTTAAGAGACCGGCGATTATGTTGGGGTGAAGTCAGCTTAACTGCGACCACGCTTGTTTCGCTTATGCGGTCGACTGGATTTGTGTCCCGGCTTCTCCGCTGGCACCAGGCACTGAGGATTGTTTCCGATCAAGTCTTGTCGACCCATGTCCCGCAAAGCCTTTCGTAAGAGTGGCCAGTTTTTTTCATCGTGATAGCGCAAAAAAGCTTTTTGTAGTCGGCGTTGCTGGATTTCTTTGCACACGGACATGACCGGGCTCTTATAGCGAACTTTGTGTAACGGATTTTTTCCAGAGTAGTACATAGCGGTTGCCAGCGCCATGGGTGATGGGTAAAACGTCTGAACCTGGTCCGGTTTGAAGTCATGCTTCTTAAGCCAAAGACTCAGATTCAGCATGTCTTCATCGCTACAGCCGGGATGGGCAGCGATAAAATAAGGTATCAGATACTGTTTTTTTCCGGCCTTGCGCGAATACTTGTCAAAAAGGGTCTTGAATTCATCGTAGGCGCTGATAGACGGTTTCATCATTTTGCCAAGGGTGTTTTCCTCACTATGCTCCGGGGCAATTTTCAGGTATCCACCCACGTGGTGAGTGACCAGTTCTTCAATGTATTCCGGATCCCGTAATGCCAGGTCATAGCGCAAGCCCGAAGCAACGGCAACGGTTTTGACGCCAGGAATTCTCCGTGCCTTGCGATAGAGTTGGGTTGTTTGGCTGTGATCGGTATTCAAATGTTTGCATATTGTTGGATAGACGCAGGATAGCCTGCGGCAGTCCTTCTGGATTTCCGGCGACTTACAATTAAGCTGGTACATGTTGGCAGTCGGCCCGCCCAGGTCAGAGATAGTTCCAGTAAAACCCGGCACCTGATCTCTTATCTTTTCGATTTCCTTCAGGACTGAATGTTCCGAGCGGGACTGAATGATGCGGCCTTCATGTTCGGTAATGGAGCAAAAGGTACAACCCCCAAAGCATCCGCGCATGATGTTGACTGAGGTCTTGATCATTTCATACGCTGGAATGCGTGCGTTGCCGTATGCCGGGTGCGGCCGGCGTTGATAGGGTAGATCGAATACGCCGTCAAGCTCTTCGGTCTCCAGGGGAATAGGCGGCGGATTTACCCAGACATCCAGTGTCTGATGTTTTTGAACAAGAGGTTTTGCATTGTAGGGATTTGACTCCTGATGCAATACCCGGGATGCATGAGCGTAAAGCGCCGGGTCGTTTTTTACTTTATTGTAGGAGGGCAGTCTGATGTAACTGGAGCGCGAATCGAAATCATGCTGCCGTTGCAGCGGCATGGGTATAATTTTAATTGCGCTCTGATCAGATTGGGGTTGACCGCCACTCTTCCCTGAATGGTCAAAGTCGTAGGGGTTAGGGATTGCATCTATTTTCGAGGGCCAGTCTATGCGTGTGGAATCAATCTCGGTCCAGCCGATGGGCACCTCTTCGCGTACAAACGCAGTGCCTCTAACATCGGTTATTTCGGCTGGTGTCTCACCGCGAGCCAGGCGGTGTGCGATCTCGGCTATGGCGCGCTCACCGTTACCGTAAACCAGAAGGTCAGCATTGGAATCCAGGAGGATTGAACGTCGGACAGCATCGCTCCAGTAATCGTACTGGGCGATGCGACGCAGACTCGCCTCAATGCCGCCGACGACGATCGGGGCATCGTAATAGGCCTCGCGACAACGCTGACTGTAAACGATAACAGAACGGTCTGGACGCTTGCCAGGTAGGCCGTCTGGTGTATAGGCATCCTCGCTACGAATTCGAAGATCGGCGGTGTAGCGATTTATAAGCGAGTCCATGTTGCCGCCGGTAACACCGAAAAACAGGTTGGGTTGCCCCAGCTGCTTGAAAGGCTCTACATTGTCCCATTGAGGCTGGGAAATGATACCTACCCTGAATCCCTGCGCCTCGAGGAACCGCCCGATCACTGCCATCCCAAAGCTGGGATGATCAACATACGCGTCAGCGGTGACCAGTATTATGTCGCAACTGTCCCAGCCGAGATCGTCCATCTCTTTTCGGGACATGGGCAAATAGTCTGCGGTTCCGAAACATTCTGCCCAGTATTTGGGATAGCCGAAGATCGGCACAGGTTTGGATTGCGGCATCTTCATCAGAGATTAACAAACTGTTCCAATGGCGTTAATTGTCCGTTTATATCCAGTACACCGTCAGTCAATCGAATATTCGATTTGACCCTACCGTTGTCGATTAACAGAAAGCCAGGTCGCTCATAGTCGATTACCGTCTGCGCGAAAGGGCTACTCATCAGAGCCGAGTAATTCGCATCAAGCGTCAGCTGGACCTGAATCATCTGCAGCGCCAGCTGAGGCTCCAGGGTATTCAATGTATTCACTCCAGTCACTCCCGGCCAGGAGAGGTTAACTTGCAAGCTGTGATCGCCGCCAAATGCTTGCATGTCAAGGCTATTGTCAAAAACCAGATTTTCGCCTAACAGCTCAATTAGCAGCGACTGACCTGCCGCTGCTAGCTGGATCCCCGACTGTTGCGAATTCTGTATTAGCTGCATGTAGTTGGCTAGCAATTCGCGGCTGAGATTGCCGAATTGAAAACGCCATTGAAGAGACTTAACCGGCAAATCCCAATCCAAGTCTTCAATGCTGAAAACCTGACTCAATTCCAGGGCGTCTTGCGCGTTGCGGGCATTCGCCAGGCTGTGAGAGGCGACTAGTGAGTTGATTGTCATCGGGAGCGGGGCGCTGCTGACCAGGCTGGCGATACTAAAATGACTCTCACCAGTTGAGATGGCCTGGCTCATTTCGAACTCGGATCCGCTAAATTCCAAGTCTTGCACCATAATATCGATAGATCCGTTGGTGGTCGCAATGGCCAGATAATCCAATGTGAAAGCAGCCTCTGCAGATTCACCTTCAACGATTCGGCTGCTACCGCGGAGACCCTCGATAGTGAGTTGCCCCAGATTACTATCTGTCTGCATTTTTTCAGCCTCGACATTGATTTCAACCTCACCATCGATAGTGGCGAGTAGGCTGATGAGCGCGTTGTTGGATTGAAGGTTACTGAATGTGGTCAGGCCTTCTGCTCCTGTGCCCTCAAACGTGGGTTCTATCACTGCGTATGCCAGTCCAAGCTTCAATCCGTCTGAAGTGGGAAGAAACGGACCATGGCTGATATCCATTTCCAGGATTACAGCAATCGGAGTGCCAGCCACTTCTTCCAGGCCATCGATGGTTAATTCAATCCGACTGCGACTATTAAACCAACCTCTCTCAAACGTTGATTGGTGGACCTGAAAAACTCGCTCATAATCGTCTGAGATCAATGTCTTGACGGTCTGCAAGGTCAATGATTCGACCCCGCCTCCTATGAAAGCTGGAGCGACCAGAGGTAACAAAAGAATAAGGACTATAACTACGACAGAGCGTTTTTTCATTTGGCTTTCCGACAGCTGCATCTGGAGAGACGATTAGTGTGATTATTATATCACCGAGGTCGGTTTTTTGAGGCGACTGGTTGCGTGCTAGAGTCCGTCGTTCTCCGAAACTTTGCTGATCTTGTAAGCGCAGCGACGATTTCCATCTAAAAGATACTCGGAACGTGAGATTTCAACATTATTGCCTAGCAGTTGCTTGAAAAGCTGCAGCTCAGCTTCACAATAGCGCGGGCAGCTTTTTGCTGCACTACAAATGGGGCAATGGTTTTCTATAAGCAGCCAGCTTTGGTCGGGTAATAGACGCACCTCCGCCATGAAACCGTCTCTTGTGCGCGCCTCTGCCAGTGCTGCCAGTTTTTCGTCAAGGGCACTGACGGACTCGAGCAGCGCCTTATATCTTTGCATCGCCAAGCCTGCTTGACTGTCAATAAGTTTTCCAAGTACGGGCTCTCCCAGCTCATCACGGATAACTTGAATGAGCTCATTGGATAATTCCTGATACCGCGCCGGAAAGTAGTCGTGACCATTGGCAGTGAGGCGCCACATATGTAGAGGTCTACCCCGAGTCTGACGAGCTTCGGTGGTGGTTGTTACCAGGTCGACTTTTTCCAGTTCCTGCAAATGTTGTCGGATGCCCATGGTGGTCATTCCGATACGTTTAGCCAGTACCTTCACAGACTGGGGTCCGTAGCGCTTGAGCTGGTCGAGGATGTTTTTCTGGCTTTCTGCAAGATTTATCATGTTTGCCTGCTTATGAGATTGAAGTGCCGCTTGTTCGACAGTCATTTATATTAAACTGCATATGACAATAGTAAAGTAAAATATTTACTATATTTCCAATATCGTCTCAGATTGCCGAAAATGACTGGAATCCGCCTCTTAATCTGGGTATACGACTGGTGAACCGCTGACTATGCATCGCCCAGGTATGCAATTTTTTGTTAGCATGCGGAAGGTTTGCTCCCGTCAGATTGGAGAGAGTTTATGGAATTTCCGCTGTATGCCAGTTTCTTCGCCTACCTGCTCCTGATCGCAGTGATAGGAGCCAGTGCATATGCTCGGACTCATGATATTGAAGACTACATTCTTGGCGGTCGTAAACTCGGATCAATAGTTACCGCGCTCAGCGTTGGTGCATCTGATATGTCCGGCTGGTTGCTCCTTGGGCTGCCCGGAGCAGTTTACCTGGCCGGAGTCAGCGAGATATGGATTGGTATAGGTCTGGTTTGTGGCGCCTATGCCAGCTGGAGAATGGTGAGCAGGCGTCTGCGCCTTTACAGCCAACACGCCAATAACTCATTAACCTTGCCAGATTATCTGGAGAACCGGTTTGCTGATCCTACACGGCTACTTCGAGTGCTAGCCGCCGTGGTGATTCTACTTTTTTTTATTTTCTACACCGCTGCCGGATTGGTGGGCGGCGCGATCCTATTTGAGAGCAGCTTCGGGCTGGATTACGGGACGGCACTGGCAGTGGGCGCTTTCGTGATTGTTTCTTACACCTTTATCGGGGGATTTCTCGCAGTTAGCTGGACCGACGCCCTGCAGGCAACGCTGATGTTGATTGCTTTGATAGTCACGCCGGTGTTGGTGGTTCGTGAGGTGGGAGGGGTCAGCACAATGCTGGAGCAAGCTAATAGTTTGGACCAGTTCAGCACAAGCTTGTTTTCTGGTGTAACGCTGACAGGCATAGTTTCCCTATTGGCCTGGGGGCTTGGATATTTTGGTCAACCTCACATACTAGCGCGATTCATGGCGATCGAAAGTGCTGGAAAACTGATCGTCGCCAGACGGGTTGCAATGAGCTGGATGGTGCTCGTTCTGACCGGCTCTGTAATGACGGGTCTTGCCGGGATGGTGTATTTCTCACAGCAACAACTGAACAATCCGGAAACCGTGTTCATTGCTCTGAGTCATGCTCTCTTTAATCCCTGGATTGCCGGTATCATATCGGCGGCTATTCTATCTGCGATCATGTCGACTATTGACTCTCAGCTGCTGGTGTCATCGAGCGTAATCAGCGAGGATTTCTATCGCGTTTTCGTGAGACCCGAAGCGGGCAAAAAAGAGCTGCTGATTGTGAGCAGAGTGGCGGTAATTGTAATCGCGCTCATTGCGGTCTTTATAGCAGGCGACAGGGGAAGTAGAGTACTCGATCTGGTGAGTTATGCCTGGGCAGGGTTTGGTGCCTCATTTGGGCCGGTCATTTTGTTTTCTCTCTATTGGAAACAAATGACGGCGATCGCGGCTTTCGCGGGAATGATATCGGGTGCATTGACCGTTGTACTTTGGGCGAATCTGCAGGGTGGTTTTTTTGACCTTTACGAGCTGCTACCAGGATTTCTAATCTCTTCTCTGGCGATAGCACTCGTAACTCGATGCGCGCCACAACATGACCAAAAAGTTATAACAGCGTTCGATGAAATTCTGGGTAAAGACGTTCACGCTTGAGCCTGTTCGCTTCCCTTATGGCTGCTCGGGCTTCCCGAGACTATGCAGGGCGGAGCATTTCTATATGAGGTAGACCGTCTTCAAGGTAGGGCTCTGAAACGGTATTGAAGCCAAATTCCTGGTATAAATTTTCCAGACGTTGTTGTGCAGAAATTCTAATGCCCTGGGCAGGCCAGATGTCCTCGCAGATTTCAATTGCGCGGGCAACCACAGCGCGGCCGTATCCGCTGCGTCTAACTGAGAGATCGCTGATAATGCGCCCGATGGAAGGTTCTTCATACTTTATGCTCGGGGGCACAAGTCTCGCGTAACATAGTAATTGATTATCAAGCGAACCGCATAGATGCATCGCGTCCTGATCCACATCATCCAGATCCTGGTAAATGCATGCCTGTTCAACTACGAATACCGCTGACCGAAGCTGCAAGATTTTGTAAAGTTGTGATGAAGTCAGGCTATGGAAAGTCAGACATTGCCACGTCAATTTAACCATGAAAAGCTCGAGTCACAGTCGCAGATCAATAGGGCTAAAGATACCATGTAACTGAATCTCAACGTGCTACTATTTTGTCTTTCCAGGCATGTAAGGAGTGGATAATGAAGAGGCGGGCTGCGCTGGAAGTTCTGACATCGATGGCTATGCCGCTGATTTGGTCTCGATCGCAGGCCCATGAAGCCGATGCGAAGAGAATCAGTATTAGTGATGAAGAGTGGTACGATCGCCTTACCTATCTGCAATATTCAATATTGGTATTGGGCGAAACAGAAGAACCCGGTTCCAGTGATCTTATCAACGAAAATCGATCGGGCATTTATCAGTGCGTGGGATGTAATCTGGATCTTTTTCGCTCGGAATGGAAATACAACGATAATAGTGGCTGGCTCAGTTTTCGCGACGTGATACCCGCGCATGTGGAAGAGATTCGTATTGGACTGAGCGCAATTGGTCCTGCAGAGTATCGCTGTGCACGCTGCGGCGGCCACCATGGACATGTAAATAACGATGGTCCTGAGCCTACGGGAAAACGATATTCGAACAACGGTGCAGTACTCGTTTTTGTGCCTGACCGGGACTAGCGATAACTGTCTTTCTTATAAAAGCACCTCGGCGTGCTATAC
>JAYPVG010000024.1:0-46422 GCA_038134485.1 Pseudomonadales bacterium | reverse complement strand
GGCAGGTCTGGTGAAAAGAAGCGAACAGCATATAGCCAGCCTGTTGGAACCCACCATTAACGCGCTGGGACTGCAAGTGTGGGGCGTAGAACATATTTCGCAGGGGCGTTACAGCGTATTGCGAGTGTACATAGATAGCGCAAATGGGATATCGATAGAAGACTGCGAGAAGGTAAGTCGCCAGGTGAGCGCGATACTCGATGTCGAGGATCCCATAGCCGGCGAATATAACCTGGAGGTGTCGTCACCGGGAGCTGACCGGCGGCTATTCACTCTGGAACAGTTCGAGGAATTCACCGGCAGTGAGGTGGATTTGAGATTAAAGACTCCTCTCGAGGGGCGAAGAAAATTTAAGGGACAGTTGGCCAGCGTGACAGGAGATAAGATTTCACTTCTGGTCGAAGGTAGCGAATACCAGTGTCCCTTTGAGGCAATTGAGAAAGCACATATTGTCTTCTGATGCACGACGGGGTCCGGGATTGACCGCGGAAGCGCAGCAGAAAGTTAAGGTAATACCGTTATGATGAGTAAAGAGATTTTGATGGTTGCGGACGCTGTCTCAAATGAGAAAGGCGTGTCCCGTGACGTGATCTTCGAAGCAATCGAGTCTGCCCTGGCGACAGCTAGCAGGAGGCTTCACGGCAAGGATGAGATCGACTGTCGGGTATCGGTCAATCAGGATACCGGAGACTATGAAACTTTCCGGGTCTGGACGGTGGTGGAGGAAGAGGAGTTTGAGGACCCTGCCACTCAGATGACGCTGGAGCAGGCGCGGGAGAAAGATCCGGCCCTGGAGATAGGCGGCAGCTGGGAAGAAACGCTCGAAAACATTGAATTCGGGCGCATTGCTGCGCAGACCGCCAAGCAGGTGATCGTGCAGAAAGTGCGAGACGCGGAGCGGGAGCTGGTTATTTCCGAGTACAAGGATCGTGTCGGAGACCTGTTGTCTGGCACCGTCAAGAAAACCACCCGGGACAGCGTTATTGTCGATCTCGGTAATAACGCCGAAGGGCTCTTGCCGCGCGATCAGATGATTCCCAGGGAGACATTTCGGATGGGGGACAGGCTGCGCGCGCTGTTGATCGAGGTGCGATCTGAGCAGCGGGGTCCACAGCTGATATTAAGCCGTACTTCGCCAGACATGCTAATCGAGCTGTTCAAGATTGAAGTGCCGGAAATCTCCGAGGAAGTTATTGAGATCCGGGCAGCAGCCCGTGATCCCGGCTCGCGCGCAAAGATCGTGGTGAGCACTAATGACGGGCGCATCGACCCGGTCGGAGCGTGTGTGGGGATGCGTGGTTCACGAGTCCAGGTGGTCTCAAACGAGCTGGCCAACGAGCGTATCGACATTATTTTGTGGGACGATCATCCGGCGCAGCTGGTTATTAATGCCATGTCGCCGGCCGAAGTAGCCTCGATTATTGTTGATGAAGACAAGCACACCATGGACGTCGCAGTGGCCGAGGAAAATCTTGCCCAGGCTATTGGTCGTAATGGTCAAAACGTCCGACTCTCAAGCCAGTTGACTGGCTGGACTATTAATGTCATGAGCGAGGAAGAAGCCGCCGCCAAGCAGCAGCAGGAAGCCAGCAGCTTCATCGATATGTTCATGGTGAAGCTGGACGTGGACGAAGATGTGGCCGAGGTACTGGTGCAGGAAGGATTTACATCGCTGGAAGAAATCGCCTACGTACCGCTGGACGAGATTCTTGCAATCGAGGGCTTTGACGAAGAGATCGCCAACGAATTGAGAAACAGGGCGAAGGATGCCCTGCTGACTCAGGCGATCGCATCGGAAGAGGATATTTCCAGCGCCAATATTGCTGAAGATCTGCTCAATATGGACGGTATGGACGATCAGCTCGCTCTGGTGCTGGCAAGTAAAGGAATTTTGACCATGGAAGATCTTGCCGAACAGGCGGTGGACGAGCTGATGGATATTGAGGGCATGGACGAGGCGAGAGCTGGCAAGTTGATCATGACTGCCAGAGCACCGTGGTTTGAAGAAGATTAACGGCCCGGTCGAGAGTTAAAGGGGTATTGCCAATGGCAGATGTTACAGTTAAAGAACTTGCCAAGACGGTAGGTGTGAGTGAGGAGAGGCTTCTTTCGCAAATTAAAGAAGCAGGGCTTCCCCATGCCAGCCCTGATGAAACGATTACCAACGAAGACAAGAATACTTTGTTGATGTTTCTGCGCCAGAGCCACGGCAACCGTGAAACCTCCGATGCGGCGCCGCGCAAAATTACGCTCAAGCGAAAAACCAGTACCACGCTGACTTCTTCCTCAGGCCATGGTCGCGGCAAGACCGTGAATGTCGAGGTTCGCAAAAAGCGTACCTACGTCAAGCGCAGCCCAATACCGGAAGAAGAGCAGCCTAAAGAGGCAACGCTGGCCACATCAGAGGATCTGGAACCTGAAGAAATAGTATCAAAAGAGTCGCAAGTCACCGAAGCTGAAGCTGCAGTGGAGGTGGAGTCGGACTCGCAGGACACATCAGCGAAGGAAAGCGGGGCTGATAAGGTTGCCACTGCGGCGGAAATTTTAGAAGTCCCGCTGGTGGTGCCGGAAGCAGAGAAAGGTGGGAAGCTGCCGCCCAAGCGTAAAACCCGGGATGCCGACGACGATCGCGAAGAAGACAAGAAAACCCATCAAAAACACAAGGAAAAAGCGCTTCGGCGACCCCGAGAACGGGTACCCAGTGTCGATGACTTTGTCCTCGAAGATGGAGAATATGAAGAAGTTGAAGGTCATGTCCGTCGCGGAGGTCGTAAGTCGAAAGGCAGGGTAGGAGGCAAGCAGCACGCCTTTGAAAAACCAACGGAATTTATTGTTCGCGAAATCACTATCGGGGATTCTAACCCCGTTGGTGAGTTGGCGCAGAAAATGTCCGTAAAAAGCGGTGAACTCGTCAAGGTGTTGTTGAACATGGGCGTAATGGCGACCATCAATCAACCACTGGATCGCGATACTTCAACATTGTTAATCGAGGAAATGGGGCATAAGGCCAAATTCGTTTCCGAGGATGCCATTGAAGAAAAGCTGTACGAGGATCTGGCCCAGCACGAAGGAAAACAAGAAGTGACCAGAGCGCCAGTTGTCACTGTTATGGGACACGTCGATCATGGCAAGACTTCCTTGCTGGATTATATTCGTAAATCCTCGGTTGTTTCTCACGAAGCGGGTGGTATAACGCAGCATATTGGCGCTTATCATGTTAATACTGATCATGGCATGATCAGTTTTCTTGATACACCAGGCCACGCGGCATTCAGCGCGATGCGCTCGCGGGGCGCCAAGGCGACCGACGTTGTAATCCTGGTGGTTGCTGCCGATGATGGCGTCAAGCCGCAGACCGAGGAAGCGGTCAATCATGCCAGGGCCGCAAAGGTGCCACTGGTCGTCGCGATTAACAAAATTGACAAGGAAAATGCCGATCCGGACAAGGTCAAGAGCGAGCTTTCCGCCCATGAGGTGATTCCGGAGGATTGGGGTGGCGATACGCAGTTTATCGAAGTCTCAGCGCAGACCGGACAGGGAATTGAAGAGCTACTCGAAGCCGTTCTGCTGCAAGCAGAACTGCTGGAACTAAAAGCCTTTACCGATGTGCCGGGTAGTGGTGTTGTAATTGAATCCAGGCTGGACAAGGGTCGCGGACCGGTTGCTTCGGTATTGGTGCAAAACGGTGTCCTTAGTGTTGGAGATATTGTACTTGTCGGTCATGAATATGGTCGAATAAGAGCGTTGATGGACGAGAATGGAGATAATGTGAAGTCTGCCGGTCCTTCAATCCCCGTAGAGTTACTGGGCCTGACCGGAGTGCCGGATGCAGGGGACGAATTTGTTGTAGTTCGAGATGAGAAAAAGGCCAGGGAAGTCGCCGAGTTCCGTCGCGGACGCACCAAGGATAGCCAGCATGCCGCGCAACAAACAACCAGTCTGGAATCCATGCTTGCCAGCCTTGGCAAGGATGAAAAGAAGATTCTGAATGTCATCATTAAAGGAGATGTTCGAGGGTCGGTGGAGGCTATCAATGCGTCATTGCAGAAGCTGGGCACTGACGAGGTCGCAGTCAACATAGTGTCTTCCGGAGTTGGTGGCATAACAGAAACCGACGCCCATCTGGCAGCCACTTCAAAGGCTCTGCTCATCGGCTTTAACGTGCGGGCCGATAAACCAGCTCGCGATGTCGTAGAAAACGAGGCTCTGGAGTTACGCTACTACAACGTCATTTATGACGTAATTGATGATGCCAAGGCAATAATGGGTGGTATGCTGAAGCCCGAATTGCGGGAAGAAATTGTTGGCATCGCGGAAGTCAGGGATGTTTTTAATTCTCCCAAATTTGGCCAGATTGCCGGTAGCATGGTGATCGAAGGCACGGTTTATCGAAACAAACCGATTCGGGTGCTGCGGGATAACGTGGTGATTTATGAAGGCGAGCTGGAATCGTTGCGCCGCTTCAAGGACGACGCTAATGAAGTGCGTAACGGCATGGAATGCGGTATCGGGGTCCGGAATTACAACGATGTGCGCGTCGGCGACAAGATTGAAGTTTACGAAACAAGGGAAGTAGCCCGCACGCTTTAGCGGTCGAAACCTGAACGGTAGATCTGCGAGGGTAGTTCGCGAGATGCTGGAACAATCGCAACGGCAGCAACGGGTCGCCGACCTGATTCAGCGGGAGTTGGCCATGCTGATTCAGCTGGAAGTAGATGATCCGCGAATCGGGATGGTGTCGGTGACAGGCGTGGAAGTAAGCAGGGATCTGGCTTACGCCAATGTGTATGTCACGATTTTAAACTCTGCCAGCGGGGTGGAGGACAGTCGACTCGGCGAATTACCGGCGGGCGATCTGGACAATCTTGAGATTGAAGAGAGCGTGAAAGCTCTCAATAAGGCTGCCGGCTACCTGCGCAGCTTGCTGGCCAGAAGACTTAAGCTGCGGTTAACTCCAAAGTTGAGGTTTCATTTTGATGGCAGCGTTAGCGGAGGAAATAAGCTTTCCTCGCTTATCGACAAGGCGCTGGAAGCGGACCGCAATCTGCATTCCTGAATGCGGGTAGGCAGGCGGAACTTACGGAATTGCAGCTGGTGAGCGGGCGTAGAAATAGACGCAGCAAAAACAGAGGCAGGCCTTTGAACGGGATTCTGGTGCTGGACAAGCCCAAGGGTTTAAGTTCGAATGAGGCGCTGCAAAAGGCCAAGAGGCTCTACAACGTCCGCAAGGCAGGCCATACAGGTAGCCTTGATCCTCTTGCTACCGGAGTGTTGCCGCTGTGTTTTGGCGAGGCGACTAAGTTGTCCCAGTTCCTGCTGGACTCGGACAAGCGCTATCGGGTTGTAATCCAGCTGGGAGTGCGTACTGATACCGGCGACGCCGAGGGAAGTGCCATCTCCTCGAAGGGTACGGCTAGAGCGGTTGATATTGGCCCGGAGCAGTTATCCCGGGCTCTTGAGGAATTTGTCGGTGTTATCGAGCAGGTGCCACCGATGTACTCGGCTATCAAACAGCAGGGTGTGCCGTTGTACAAACTGGCCCGGGAAGGCAAGGAAGTCGAGCGAGCTAGCAGGGAAGTTACGATCCACAGGATCGAGCTGCTGGACTTTGAAAATTGCGAAGTGACGATCGAGGTATCCTGTAGCAAAGGAACCTATGTGCGAACTCTGGCAGACGATCTGGGTGAGATGCTGGGTTGTGGTGCTCATGTGAGGGAACTCAGACGACTGCAGGCCGGAGATTTTGATGAATCGACCTGTGTGACTCTGGATCAGCTAGAAGAATTTTCTCGTGATTCGGATGAAGGCGATTACGCAGTTATTGATGAATACCTTAAGCCCATGGATAGGGCTGTCGCGTATCTTCCGGAGGTTGAACTTCCGGATGTGACTGCCGGATGGATCCTGCAGGGTCAGCCGGTGCTGGTCAGGCATCTGCCAATGGAAGGTCTGGTCAGGTTATATCAGGGTGATCGGTTCATAGGTATTGGAAGTATTTTGGATGACGGGCGAGTAGCCCCTCGCCGAATGATAGCGGACCAGTGAGGGTTTGCTAGGAGCAGGGAAGAATGCCAGGTAACTACCAGTATGCGTGGTTATGCTGGATTGACAGGAAGGTTGCTGATGCGGGCATTGGAAAGCCTGTGCAGCTTTAATGATTTGCATATTAACTTGGAGACAACTAATGGCTTTATCAGCTCAACAGAAAGAAGAGATTATTAAAGAGTACGCGACAAAAGAGGGTGACACCGGTTCCCCCGAGGTTCAGGTGGCACTGCTGACTGAAAATATCAATCAATTGCAGGCTCACTTTAAGGAGCATGCCCACGACCACCATTCTCGAAGAGGTTTGATCCGGATGGTGAACAGCCGCAGAAAATTGCTTGACTACCTCAAGCGCAAGAATCTTGAACGCTATGCGTCTCTGATCAAACGACTAGGTCTGCGTCGATAATTAAATACGAATCAAAGAGCCATGCCGGGAGAAATGGCAGGGCTCGTAATGGAATTAGGAAAATAATATGTTTAATCCAGTAAGCAAGACGTTTCAGTATGGTGGCCAGACGGTCACGCTGGAAACGGGCAAAGTAGCAAGACAGGCGACTGGAGCAGTAGTTGTCACCATAGGGGATACTCAGGTGCTGGCTACCGTTGTTGGTAGGAAAACCGTAAATCCGGGTGCTGATTTCTTTCCGTTAACGGTTAACTACCAGGAAAAAACCTACGCCGTTGGCAAGATACCCGGAGGTTATTTCAAACGCGAGGGGCGGCCCACGGAAAAGGAAACCCTGACTTCGCGACTGATCGATCGCCCCATTCGGCCGCTGTTTCCAAAGGGCTTTATGAATGAAGTACAGGTGATCACCACGGTCATTTCCGCTACCAAGGAAAACGATCCAGACATCGCTGCGATGATAGGTGCCTCGGCAGCACTGGCCATCTCCGGCATCCCCTTCGCTGAGCCGATTGGTGCCGCGCGCGTTGGCTATGACGCTGCCCAGGGCTATGTACTAAATCCCAGCAACTCGCAGCTCGAAACCTCGATGCTGGATATGGTGGTGGCTGGCACCAGGTCGGCGGTGTTGATGGTTGAATCGGAAGCCAGGCAGTTGACGGAAGACCAGATGTTGGGCGCTGTACTCTATGGCCATCAGGAAATGCAGGTCGTGATTGATGCCATCAACGAACTCAAAGATGAAGCAGGTAAACCCGCCTGGGACTGGCAACCTCCGGTCGTCAACCAGGGATTGAAAGATGCTGTCGCCGACGCATTCACCGCGAAATTGACCGAGGCCTATCAGATTTCGGACAAGATGCAGCGCTACGATGCTGTCGGGCAATTAAAGGCGGCTGCAGTAGAACAGCTCGTCAGTGAAGAGACTGGTGTGACAGATTCTGAAGTAGAAACTGAGTTCGGCGCCCTCGAAAAAAGAATAGTCCGGAGCAGGATTATTGCCGGTGAGCCGAGGATCGATGGTCGCGATACCCGGACAGTGCGTAATATCGAGGTGGAAGTAGGTGTGCTGCCTAAAGCCCATGGTTCAGCGCTCTTCACCCGGGGCGAGACTCAGGCTTTGGTGGTAACCACGCTCGGTGCTATCAGAGATGCGCAGATGATCGAAAGCCTGGAAGGCACCAAGAAGGATGCTTTCATGCTGCATTACAATTTTCCACCGTACTCGGTAGGTGAAACCGGTTTCATGAGCGGCCCCAAGCGCCGGGAAATTGGTCACGGGCGACTGGCCAAGCGCGGCGTAATTGCGGTGATGCCGGATGAAGAAGCCTTTCCCTATGCAATTCGTGTGGTATCGGAAATCACCGAATCCAATGGATCAAGTTCCATGGCGTCGGTGTGTGGATCAAGCCTGTCTATGATGGATGCCGGTGTGCCTTTGAGCGCCCCCGTAGCCGGTGTAGCCATGGGTCTGATCAAGGATGACGATCAGTTCGCCGTACTCACCGATATTCTGGGGGACGAAGATCACCTAGGAGACATGGACTTCAAGGTGGCTGGCACTTCCACAGGGGTAACCGCTCTGCAGATGGACATCAAGATTCAGGGCATTACCGAGGAAATTATGGAAATCGCACTGCAGCAGGCTCACGAAGCGCGTCTGCATATTCTGGGTGAGATGAACAAGGTAATCTCCTCATCTCGGGAAACGGTCTCTGAAAATGCACCCTCCATGGCTACCATGAAGATCGACGCGGACAAGATCCGCGACGTTATTGGCAAGGGCGGGGCCGTCATTCGCGGGATTACTGAAGACACGGGCGCCTCCATCGACATAGACGATGACGGCAACATCCGCATCTATGGAGAGGACGCCGCGTCCCGAGATGCCGCTCTGGATGCCATCAATGCCATTACGGCAGAAGCCGAGGTCGGCAAGCTTTATCTGGGCAAGGTGGCTCGAATAGTCGATTTCGGCGCATTTGTCACAATCCTGCCTGGCAAGGACGGGCTGGTGCATATTTCTCAGATATCCCGGGAACGGGTTGAAAATATCGGTGAGTATCTGTCCGAGGGTCAGGAAGTTCTGGTTAAGGTACTGGATCTCGACGCCCGCGGCCGCATCAAGCTCAGTATCAAGGAAGTGACTGACGACGAGAAGCAGGAGTTTGCCGCCGGGGAAGCGTGATCACCCGACAGGACAAGACCCGCAAAAGCCCGGCTTTGTTTGCTGATCAGAAGCCGGGTTTTTTATATTCCGTAAAAGTGAGGCGCAGAACGGTCTCGGACGACTGAAGTCCTTGTCGTGGTGGTATGCATTCAGCCTAAGCCGTTCGTCATTGATTTGAATTCAGTCGCGACACACACAAACCTCGGGTAAACTATTTTTGACCGTACATTAGAGTAACGAGAATCTACGTAATGAAATCAAGCAAGCTAATCCCCATTCTTTTGAGTACTGCAGTCATAGCAGCCTGTAACCCCGAAGAGCAACCGCAGGGGGGGAATGCCTCCTCCGAGTCGAAAGACGAGTCCGAGGTCGTATCTGTGAGTTCCTCTGAAACCGGCAAAGCATCGTTGGGAGACTGGGGAATAGAGCTTGGCAGTCGCGACCTGCAAACCCGTCCCGGGGCGGATTTTTTCCGTCACGCAAGCGGCAACTGGATGGATAATTTTGAGATTCCCTCCGATAAAAGCCGCTATGGCGCTTTCGACACCCTGCGCGATCTTTCCGACGAGCGTATTCGCGACATTGTCGAAGACCTGGTTGATTCAGAACCCGCCAGTAATACGCTGGAACAGAAGATCGCCGATTATTATCTCAGCATCATGGATACCGAGCGGCTAAACGCGCTGGGGATAGAGCCCCTGCGCCCGGCCCTGACGGATGTCGCAGCCATAGCATCGCGCGAGGATCTCGTCGACGCCCTGGGTAGCGCAAGACTGACCGGCGCCTCTACTCCGATCGGATTTGGCGTGGGGCCAGATCGAGTGGATCCAGATAGAAACCAATTAGGTATTTCTCTCGGTGGAATCAGCCTGCCGGATCGAGATTACTATCTGCTTGATACCGATCGATTTCGGGAAGTACGGGCAGAGTTTCGGCAGCACGTGATACGGATGTTTGAATTTGCCGGTGCAGAGGACAGCGAGGCCCGGGCAGACTCGGTACTTTCGATTGAGTCGCAGATTGCGGGGCACATGTGGCCCCGGGCACAGAGAAGAAATCGTGATCTGACATATAACCCGATGAGTTTCGATCAGCTAAAGGCTGACTTCAATGGCCTCGACTGGGATCGATTCTTCCAGTCGGCAGGGATCGATCTGGCGGCTATTGGTGAACTCAATGTCAATTATCCCAGCGCCATGCCGCCAATTTTCGCGATGATCAATCAGGAGCCACTGCAGAGTTGGAAAGACTATCTGACTTATCACCTGATTAACAATCATGCCAGTATTCTCTCGGAAGAAATCGAAAATGAAAGTTTCCGTTTCTATTCCACTGTGCTGCGGGGTGTGCCGGAACAAGAGGAGCGGTGGGAGAGGGCGGTCGCCCGAGTCGGTAGTCTTAACAGCCTGGGAGAAGCGCTTGGTCAGGTATACGTCGAGCGTTATTTTCCTGAGTCCGCCAAGCAGCAAATGGAACAGTTGGTAGAAAATTTACGCACTGCGCTCGCTCAGAGCATCAATGAAAACGACTGGATGGATGAGGGTACCAGGCGCGAAGCGCTGCTCAAGTTGGAAGCTTTTCGTCCCAAGATTGCCTATCCCGATGAATGGGAAGATCTCAGCGCAATCCAGATTACACGCAATGATCTGTTTGCCAATGCCCGCAATGTGCGCGAATTTTTTTACTGGGATAACATCACCCGGCTAGGACAACCAACCAATCGGGAGGAGTGGGGAATGACTCCCCATACGGTTAATGCCTACTACAATTCGTCATTCAATGAGATAGTGTTCCCGGCCGGAATTCTGCAACCTCCATTTTTTGATCCTGAAGCTGATCCGGCAGTCAATTATGGCGGTATTGGGGCAGTGATCGGCCATGAGATGGGCCATGGTTTCGATGACCAGGGCTCCAAGTCCGATTACCAGGGTATCCAGCGCGACTGGTGGACAGACGAGGTGCGCGCAGCGTTCGATGCTCGCACTGCAATGCTTGCCGATCAATACAATCGATATGAACCGGTGCCTGGAAATTTCGTCGATGGCAGTTTCACCCTCGGGGAGAATATCGGTGATGTCGGGGGTCTGTCCATGGCATACCGTGCCTATCGCATTGCCCTCGGCGGGCAGGAGGCTCCGATAATCGACGGACTGACCGGTGACCAGCGCTTTTTTCTGTCCTGGGCCCAGGTATGGCAATCCAAGATTCGTGAAGATGCACTGGTTTCGCAATTGAAATCCGACCCGCACTCGCCGGCGGTGTATCGCGTCAACGGAGTTGTGCGCAATCAAGACGCCTGGTATGAGGCGTTCGACGTGCAGCCTGATGATTCGCTGTATCTGGCTCCAGAAGATCGGGTACGCATCTGGTAATCGGATTCGAAAGCAGGTAAAGTGCGCCACCCGCTGATGTGGGAGCGGGAGATGTACTCACGCAGCGTATCGGACCTTCTGGTAGAGAGCGTCCCCTCGCATCTCAATCAGTAGCTAACGGGTATGCGGCGATGCGGCAAAGTTAGAGGTTTCAAGTACCTTGATGAACCGATTGGCCTGTTTAGTTGCGTCGTCCGTCCTGCTACTTACCCAGGGCTTGGCGATTGCCCAGCAGGGTTCGGAATTGACCCTGCAGCTGATCGAGCAGCGATTGAGCACTCTTCGAGACGGAGGAGCTGCCGATGACAGCGAACCGCTGACTATCTACGAAAGTGCTCATACTCTGTTGACGCAGGAGGAAGCTTTTCTGCGTGAGGCGGAGTCCTTTGAGGAATCCCTCACCTCTGAACCCGAGCGGGAAGCCGCTATTCAGCAGCGCCTCGATGCACTTGATGCAGAATACAATCCACTGGCAGAAATTCAGGCAATGTCCGTTGAGGAGAGAAGCGCGAGTTTGTCTCAGGCGCGCATCGACTCACGGGATCTGCAAAACCAGATCGAGACATTGGACCGCCGATTGGCTACCCGCGAAAGTATTGCGGATACGACTCGTGGTCGAATTGCCGAAATCGAAGCGCGTTTAATTACAATCGAAACTGACGTGCCGATCGTGGATCCCGCCGCACCGCCTTCAGAGACCGAGGCGAACCAGTGGCTAACTCTGGCCGAGTTAAGGGCACTGAATGCGGAGTACCTGGCCCGTCAGGCGCAGATAGAGAGTCAGCCTGTTCGCTTTACCGCCATGAATGCGGAACGCTCCGAACTCGATCTGAAACTTATCAGACTCGGAGTCCTCATACGGGCACTGGAGGCGAGCGACTCAGGCAGCATTGAGGAAACGGTCAGCCTCGCAGAGCTTGGCATAGCAAACAGCGATCCAGTCTTCGCAGTAGCCGCTGCGCTGGTAGAAATGGATCAGCAATTAAGCAGGCAGCAGCGTGTTCTGAGCAATCGCCTGGCAGCAATTCGTGAGCAAAACCAGGATATTCAGCAGCGGACGATGTCGCTCGAGGAGCGTTATAGCACTGCCAGACGCATTGTCGAATTTGGCGGGGATAGTGAATCACTCGGAAGGGTTCTGATCACATACTGGCGGGAGGTTGAAAATTTTCGTGTCGCCGACCCGATTGAGGAGTTATCCAGGCAAATCAGCAGTGCTGTGATAGATCGAATCAATTATGAGAACACGCTTGCCTCGTTGGTGAGTGCTACCGTTTATGTCAGTGCGCAATTGCGAAACGCCGGTATTGACCCGGAGGAAGTCGCTGGAGACTCGAGGGAAAAGCTACTGCAGCTGGCGCGCAGCTACCGGGAAAGACTGCGAACGATAAGAACCGAGATGTCACTTTTTATTGATGAAACTAGCGAACTTGACCGGGGTTATTTTCAGCTGGAAAGCCGGATTGATGATTATCGAGATTTCCTGCAGGGACTTTTATTGTGGATTCCCAACTATCCGTCATTATGGCTAACAACACAGACGGCAATAATAGACGAGGCGGAAGCCATCGCTGGCGCATTGGAGGAAATTCGGCCGGCATTTAATCCCTGGTTTTTTATCACATTCCTGATGGCGTGCTATCTGTTCCTGTCCCGCAAGCAATTGAAGACGTCCCAGATTTCCCAAAATGCGAAAATACAACGTCCGCGCGACGATTCTATTCGGCACACTCTGGTAAGCCTCGGGATCTTGATACTGAGGTCATTGCCATTGTCATTAGTTATTTTCTCGCTGGCAATACTGATCGATTCGTCAATTTCCTCACCAAGTCAGAGCGTGCAGAACCACCTGTTTGTTACGTCAGCGGTGTTTTTTGTGCTTTCGATAATCCGCTTCATCTCTGAAGGTGAGGGAATCGGCAGGGAGCATTTCAATTGGAGAGACGCCACCCAGGAGCGTATTTTTAGCGATATCGGGTTCGCGATGTTCTACTGGATGCCCCTTGCCGTGGCGGCAAGCATCATCATTGCACTGACTCCGGATAACGTCGACGTTGCTATCGGGAGATTCGTGCTGCTGGTGGCGCTGTTGGTAGCACTTGTGCATTTTGCCCGCGTTCAGTTAGTCGACGTAAAAAACCGGAACTCGAAACCTGTATCATCATGGTTGATTCAACTGCGGTGGGCCTCTTTGCTGGCACTGGTCGTGATGATGACTACCATTTTGTTCGGTCAGGTTTTCTGGATTTTCGCCATGACAAACAGCCTGATTAACACCTTTTTCTCTGGCACCCTGTTAGTCATCTCGCATGCTTTGCTGCTGCGCTGGCTTTGGGTGGCTAAGAGGCGACTACGGTTCCAGCAGTTGCTTACTCCACGTGCCCCGGGGGTGTCTGATGAATCTGGTGCCGCCGCGGAAGAAAATCTTTCGCAACTAGGTGAGATCAGTGCTGACACGCAACAGCTGCTCAATGTCAGCGCAATTGCTATAGCTATTGCCGCGGTGATATTTATCTGGGGGCCTTTGCTGCCGGCGCTTGATATTTTTGAGCGGGTCCAGCTCTGGTCCACAACTACAGAGCTCAATGGTGAGCTAATAGTCAACCGCATTACCTTGGCGACATTGATCACCGTCGGATTACTGGCGGGCCTGACCTTATTCGCTGCCAGGCGAATTCCAGCTGTCGTGGAGATAGTTCTGCGCAGTCGTACTCACGTTTCAGCTGGCGCCAGATATACCACGAGTGCGCTGTTAAATTACCTCATTATCGCCGGCGGCATAATTCTGGGTCTGGGAGCTTTGGGTCTCAAATGGGTTCAGTTACAGTGGCTCGTTGCAGCCCTGGGAGTAGGTATAGGCTTCGGACTGCAGGAAATCGTCGCAAACTTTATCAGCGGTCTGATTATTCTGTTTGAGCATCCTATTCGCGTTGGTGATGTGGTTACCATTGGAGATAAGGACGGAGTTGTCACTAAAATTCGAATACGTGCCACTACCATTCGCGACTGGGACGGCAGGGAACTTCTCGTCCCGAATAAGGAGTTCATCACCGGCAGACTGCTAAACTGGACTTTGTCCGATTCTCAAAACCGGCTGGTTATCCCGGTAGGCATTGCCTATGGAAGCGATGTGGAGGAGGCCATCAGGCTGCTGTACAAAGTGGTTGAAGACCATCCGAAAATCTTGAAGGAACCGAAACCATTAATTGTTTTTGAGCATTTCGGGGACAACGCGCTGGAATTGACAGCGAGGGTTTTTCTTGAAACGCTAGAAGATCGCTGGGAGATTACAACCGATCTGAGGACGCGTATTTATAAGGCGTTTAGCGATGCGGGAATTGTGATTGCTTTTCCACAGCGGGACGTGCATCTGGATGTTAAAGGCCCCATCAACGTAGCCTGGCAATCCGAAAAAGACGCGCATCAATGAGAGTTGAAATATTCCTGTGACAAATATTCCAGATAGCATCAGGGCATTAGCACTCGACGGGCAGGGGGGGTGCACGGCTGTCCCCTATGAGCGGCTTTCTAATTCTTTGTCCGGTGACGAAGCTTACTGGATTCATCTGGATTGCGGTGATCCCTTGATCCATGACTGGCTAACGTCTGCGATTAGTTTTCCGGACGAACTGGTTGTTAGCGCATTAGTCGCAGAGGACACACGGCCGAGGCTCGAAGAGCTGGAAACCGGAACGTTGATTATTCTGCGCGGTGTTAACCTCAATAGCGGAGCTGATCCGGAAGATATGATATCCGTGCGCTTATGGGTGTTTGGTAAAAACGTCATCAGTCTGGGTTTTCGTTATCTCAAGACTGTTCAGGATATCTCCGATCGATTGAATACCGGGAAGGGTCCAAAAACGGCGGGCGACTTTGTTGCTCAATTGACTTCACGACTTTTCGAAAGAATGGAACCGACCCTGCTAAGCCTCGATGAACGTCTCGACGAACTTGAAGATCTTGTCATCGAGGAACCGGAAGCGAGAGAACGAATGCTGATCGCGAATGTCCGTAAACAGGCGATTGTCTACAAGCGTTATATTAGTCCGCAACGTGACGTCATCGGCGGACTGCTCAATCTCAAAAACTCATTCCTGTCCGGCAGGGATAAAAGGCTGTTGAGGGAGACGCAGGACCGGGTGATCCGCTACCTGGAACATCTGGACGCAGTTAGAGAGCGCGGACAGATCATCAGGGATGAACTGGTCAATGCGTTATCGGATCGAATGAACAAGAACCTTTACATACTTTCCGTAATTGCCGCTATCTTCCTCCCGCTTGGATTTCTCACCGGATTACTCGGCATCAATGTCGCAGGTATTCCTGGCGCCGATTTCGAGGGTGCCTTTCTCATTTTTTGTATCCTTCTGGTTCTTGTTGCGCTTGGCCAGGTGGTGGTTTTCAGATTTTTCAAATGGTTCTGACTAAATGGAATTTACTCCGAATTCTCGGGCCATAAACTCCTGGTTGATTACGCAACGTAGAATAGAAGCGACGGCTGGCGGGATCTGACCGAATGATAGTACTGTAGAAATTGGACGTCGAAGTCTGCTAAATTTCTAGCCTGTCTTCGGGACGAGATGTTGCTGTCCCCGAGCAAGATGTCTGGAGAAAATAACATGAATAAAAACTGGACTGAGGACCTGGTCGCTATCCTGCTGGGTACGGTGATCCTCGCAATTGCACTACTGGTTTTTCTGTTGGCACCGCTGGGAGATGTTTCCGAGTCTGTGGAGCAGGCCAGTCTGATGACTGGGTTCAGTGCCGACAACTGGATGGCGGATAACGAGTTTATAAGCGGTACGGGCGAATTACTCAATTCCCTGGCCAATTCGTCCCGGCCAGGCAGGTGGTCGACGAATCCCTTTGGCGCCTTTTCCCTGAATACGCTTACTTTCGGTATTGGAATGCTGGTATTTTTTATCGCCCTGTTCGGCGCCGGCACGGTGTTGATGAAAGAAAAAACCGGTCCTTTTATTAAGGGATTCCTGCTGGTTTACGGGGTCGCCCTGGCAGCGTTTTTACTGGGTAATCAGCAGGAATTTCGTGATCTGGGGCTGGGTTACCAGTTGTGGGCGATAATCCTTGGGCTGCTGGTAAGCAATACCATCGGTATACCGGATTTCCTGCGTCCGGCGCTGAAACACGAGCTCTACATTAAAACCGGACTCATCATGCTTGGCGCCGAGGTATTGTTTGGCAAAATACTTGCTATTGGCCTGCCCGGAATCTTCGTCGCCTGGATCGTTACACCTGTTGTATTGATAACGACATTCTGGTTTGGCCAGAAAGTACTCAAAATAGGCTCCAAGACTCTCAACATCACGATCAGTGCCGACATGTCAGTCTGTGGTGTATCCGCAGCCATAGCTACCGCCGCAGCCTGTAAAGCCAGCAAGGAAGAACTGACCACCGCAGTGGGTTTGTCCATGGTATTTACCTCAGTAATGATGATAGCTCTGCCGGCATTCATTACTGCTGTGGGAATGCCAGAGGTTCTCGGCGGGGCCTGGATTGGCGGGACAGTGGATGCGACCGGCGCAGTGGTAGCTGCGGGAGCCTTTCTGGGAGACACGGCGCTAAACGTCGCTGCAACAATCAAGATGATTCAGAATATATTGATTGGCGTGCTGGCTTTCGGCGTTGCAGTTTACTGGACAGCAAAAGTGGACAAGACAGCAGACAGTGAGGTCACTGCTGCTGAGATCTGGACCCGCTTTCCCAAGTTTGTTCTGGGTTTTCTCGGAGCCAGTCTGGTCTTCTCGTTGCTTTACGAGATCCTGGGCGACACGCTGGCGGTGATTCTAGTCGAAGGAGCTGCAATAGAATTTACCTCCGATATGCGCGGCTGGTTCTTTGCCCTGGCCTTCGGCAGCATAGGTCTGTCAACGAACTTCAAGGAACTGCGATCCCAGTTTTCGGGCGGTAAACCCCTTATCCTGTATGCCTGCGGTCAGAGCCTCAATCTGTGCCTGACACTGCTGATGGCCTGGATAATGTTCTACAAGGTGTTTCCGGGAATTACCGATGCACTTTAGTCGTCGTGCCCTTCTAACCGTTCCCCTGTTTCTTTGTGCTCTGGTGCTATTGCGGCAGAGTATCGTCGTGGCAACACAACAGGTACCGCTAATCGGCAGACAGGTCGAAGTGATGCAGCAGCAGGACATTGACCCGGCGGCGCTGTTTTACACTGAAAGCCGGGTTGCCTTACGGGCGATTCGGCAGGCAGACGCAAGAGTTAATTAAGCGCTCCAGTGAAGTTTGGTGACCCGGAACGAGGCGCTAGCTTTTGCTAGCGGCCGCGCTCCTGGGCCAGCTGCTGCTGGTAGATTTGTTCCAGTCGTTCCACTGCCGCGACAAAACCCTCCGGATCGACGAAGGTGTTGGGGTCATAGGCCTGTCCCGGCTGATACTTGTCATGCAACCCGTACTGGCCGCCGTGGGCGGCTACCCAGACATCGACGTCCATGGCTTTCTGGCGCTGGTAGGTTGACGCAAAATCTTCGGATACGCCGGGATAGGTGGGCTCGACTTCCAGCTGCTTGCCGGCATTGATGGTTCCCATGTTCGCGATGACTACGTTGTAGTTGCGACCATTCTCATTGACCACCATTGAATAGCTGGAGCTGCCTTCGGTGTGGCCCGGATGTTCGTATACCAGCAGCCTGGTATCGCCCAGCTCAACCGTATCCCCATCACGAATAATCTTGTCGACGCTGACCGGCTTGAAGGACTGTCTGCCGCCGAAGTGCGGGTCACTGAATCCGCCGTCTTCCAGCACGCGGGCGTCTTTTGGGGTAGCCCACATCTCGGCGCCGGTTATTTCTTTGATTTCCGCCAGCGCCGCGGTGTGATCCCAATGGGCCTGCATCTGTAATAGAATTTTCACGTCTTCCATTCTAAAGCCCAGAGATTCGATATTGTCTCGAATCAACGCGGTAGAATCCTCCAGGCCAGTGTTGATCAGTATGTGGCCTTCATCTGAGGTGATTAAAAATACGCTGAGGTCGTAAGTGCCCACGCCATAAAGATTGTCGATTACTCGGAAAGCCGGGTAGGGGGTTATCCAGCCCTCGCTCTGAGCCTGTGCATTGAAAGCAGAGAGGGGGAGCAACAGTGCCAACGTTGTAGTCAGAAAAAATCGTAACAGGGATGTGGCTTTCATTTTTCTACCTTTTTATGTGTCATGTGTCCAAGTCAAGTCAGAAATTCAGAATGTGGCGATGGGATTCAGAGGAGAGCCCATGCCGCCGGGGATGCGAAGTGGTGACGCCATAAACAGAAATTCGTAGCGCCCCAGTTCTCTGGCAGTCTCCGCGACCTCTTCGAAATCCAGATTATCGAAGATGCCAACGCCAAGAGATACCAGTGCCAGGATATGCAGTGGCAGCCGTATATTGGGAACCCCGCTGGGTGAGGCGTCGTTCCACATATCATGGCCGATAAATGCGACACCCCGTTCTTTGAGGAAATAGGCCACATCAGCATGATATCCCGCCACGCCCTCAGAAGTTGGCCAGGGACCCAACGCGGCGCGGCGTTTCCAGCGACCGGTGTAAAGCAGGATTACGTCGCCGGGTTGTACGGTCACACCCTGAATGCGTTCCAGTTCCTCCAGGTCCTCGTAATGAATGGCAGTGCCGGGCTCGAGCCAGCCTTCCGGTGTTGCTTTACCCGGTAGCAGGGTGGCATCAAACAGGATTCCGCGAGTAATAATACCGTTACGCTGTGCGAGGATACTGCCCCGAGGGCACCCGCCAGCTTCCTCCACTTCCTGGTAGCTGAGGCCGTTGTAGCCAAAGCCTTCGTGCATGATATGACAGTCAACTGAGTCCAGGTGGCTGTGAATCGTGCCATGGTAGCTGCCGTCGTATTGATAGCGGTCTGACGCGCCGGTTGGGCTGACTCTCAGTACCTCCCGGGTTAGCACCGTTGAAGCGTCTATCGCCTGCTCCTGATTGACGTCATGGGATAGAGATACTGTGATTCCTTCGCGCACCAATTCCGCGGCGGCGATACGCTTGGCCGGTGTAATCAGGTTGGAAGCACCCATTTCATCGTCGTCTCCCCAGCGTCCCCAGTTGGAAAGTTCCTCCATGGCGCGATCGAAGTCTTCCTGACTGGCAATGGTATGGTTTTGCTGCGCGTTCGCGATTCCGGCGACGGATAGCGCAGCAATAAAGCATAGAAAGCGGACTAAAGCGTTATTGATGGCAGACAAGGGTCAGTCTCCTTTATTTTTTGGCGCCGGTAGGATTAATCCCTGTTTCGGATTGCGACTAAGCCACCCGCACTCGTTACTCTTGCCAGCAGATTACTACTAAAGGCGGTAGGAACGAAACCGTTTGGCGCTGAAAAAGTTGTTCAATTAGCAAGTGTCAGGGTATGCTCGATCTCTTGCTTTGGTATCAGGAGTACCCGATGAGTTACTGTCTGGCCGTAGCCGTAGACGACGGCATGGTTTTCTGCTCGGATTCGCGCACCATTGAGGGTGTGGACCGGGTCAGTACCTATGGCAAGATGTTCCAATTTGGTAGCGACGGACAAAGACAATTTGTCATACTTGCGTCAGGCAACCTGGCAACCGCCCAGGCTACAATCGCCCGTGTAAAACTGGATATTCAGGATAATGCCGCCCGGAACCTCATGCGGGTGGCAACGGTGCAAGAGGCAGCTGATTATCTTGGCGACCTGAGCCTGACCGAGCAACAGCGCCATGGCGAATCCGACGGTATGGAAGCAAGTTTCATCATCGGTGGACAGATCGCCGGCAGCGAACACGAAGTGGCGCTGGTGTATCCCCAGGGCAATCATATCACCACCTCTTCGGACACCCTGTTCCTGCAGATTGGCGAGAGTAAATACGGCAAGCCCATCCTGGATCGTATTCTTGCGCCAAATACCAGCCTTGATACCTGCGCTCTGTGCTCGCTGGTGTCCATGGATTCTACTATCCGCAGTAATCTGACTGTTGGGCCGCCGGTCGAACTGCTGGTGTATCGCACCAACAGCCTGGTTCTGACCGGACATCGAAAGTTTAATGCCGACAGCAGTTTCCTCCGAGAAATCAGTCGTGCCTGGGACCAGCGGCTCAAGGATGCCTTCCATCTCATGCCGGCACTGAACTGGGAAAGCGATAGCATCGATCCTATAGCTGACAAGAGCAATATCCGGTAAGCCGTTTCTCGCCCGTCCCCCCAGGAAATTTTTTGCGCCTGAAAAGGCGTGCCTTCCGAATGCGTACTAGTCTATCTAGTAGCGCGATGCGCTGCTCTTCCAATATTTATTCAGGGATTGATTATGAGGAAAGACCTTGTTAGTTCTTATGCTCCGCAGAAAATCAGCTCAGTCAGTATCATTACAGCGGTGCTGGTATCGCTGGTGTGTGTACCGGATGTCTCGGCCACGCAGTCTGCAGATCCAGTTCGGTCTGACCGTCAGACCAAGAGCTACCTGTCTGGTCTGGCCCAGGATCAACGTCGCTCGCTCCAGACTGACATAAACCGCAGCGTGCACCGCGCAAGCAGCGGTGACGATGCTTCATCCATTCCCGATCACCAGCTCTACCACGGACTATTTCTGGACCTGCTGATGAATCCATCGCGGTCAGCGAGTCTACCGGCCCAGGACCTGGAATTAATAGCCGGGTTACCAAGCCATGACGACCGCCGTTTTGTCACCATCGCTCGCGAAGCCATGGCCACTGCCTGCAAGATCATTGAGCGCACAAATCCAGCGACACCTGGTGCGGTGGATAGAGCGCTGGCAGGCATCGGGCTGGCCCGGGGAAAAGTCTCAGACATGCTGGATCGTCATTATCGGATCGCTATCGGCCGATTGACAGAAACAGGACGGCAGCTTGTCGCGTCCGAGTATGAACGACTTAAGGAGCAGGACAGTCTTTTGTATGTGGAGCTCGATCTTTATACGCTCGGCTTTTCCCAGCCAGATTTTGTGTTGGCGTTTCTCCAGGACAGCTGTGCCAACGCCGAGCGGGTGTTAGCTTCCGTTGCAACGGATAACCGGACCTTGCGGGATCAGCTGGAGACTGACAATGCCAGGGGTGCGCTGCAATATTTTCAACCCCACCGATGAAATCGGCTGTTCAAGGATGAATCAGATTATGAAGAAAATTATGTTAGCTATTTCGTTGTTCGGATTCCTGCTGGTGAGCACTAGTTCCGAAGCGTTGATCAGTCAATGCGGTTCCGGTCCTGAACATGATGGCTTCTACCATCGGGCCAGTTTGGATCTGTTAGAGTTGTCGTATCCTTTCGTAGCAACCTGGATGGAAACGCATGTCAGGGGTCCGGTTTCGCCGAGTCTGTATTCGGCATTTTATAACACCCTTAACTCCTGGCATTTCTTTCTGAATATGCCATCAGGAGATTATTTCTGGCAAGGCTATGGACAGTCGGAATCCGGTAGTGCGGATTACTACTGGGGTATTCTGGATATCAGCATGTGTTTTGGCGCAATGAGAGTAGAAACCCCTCCTTATTGTGTTACCGAGGAGCCTCGGATCACTGGTTCGACCACATTGACCAGCAATATTCACAGTTATCTGGTTTCAGCTATTCATTCAGGTTTTGAGGCGTTGGATAAACTGGATGCGTGCACAATTGAAGGACAACCTACTTTCTCTGGAAGTCTTGATCTGGAGCAGGTTACTCAGTGCTGCGAGGAAACAGATAGCCACGACGCAGTAACCCGGGCAACGGGCAAGGCAAACTTTTCCGTGCCAGCCCTGAGTTGCAGCCTGAGACGCATACTGGTTCCGACCTATGGCATTGTATTGGAGGGCTCAATAGGGGCTGCTGCCGCTGCGTCCCTGGCTTACTCAGGGATGGATGGTGGTATGTGTGGCGTGAAAATGCCGGAAATAACCCTTAGCGGCACCATCAGCGGCAGCTTCGGAGGAGAGGTAGGAGTTGGCGGCATCAGTACCAGGATCATCGGTGCCGGGGTGCGTCTCAGTGACAGTTTTAGCGTCAGCGCCCGGGGACCCGACGTGTACAACCTCACCTTGCAAGGCTGTGTCGGACCGGCAGAGATCACAGGCTGGGTAAGATTTCTCGGTTCCGAGGTTAAAACCGAAATTGTGCCCAGAGAGTGGGCAGAGGGGACCATGTTGTGTCTGTGAAGATGAGAGACAGCTGGCCCCATGCTCTATCGCTATCTGTCATTGCTGCAGCCTGTTGCGTATTCATGAATTCTCTGGCCGCGCAGATGCGCGAACCCAATTATCAATTCGAATTCACGGTCCAGCATGTCGATGACGAAAACAACTCGCAGTCCGGTATCCTGGAGGTAAGGGTGCTCCCTCCCAACCCTTATCCTGGCGACGACATTCAGGAGCTTGAGGGGATACTGCGATTTGACGCGAAACTTCATGCAGCGCAGTGGCTGGTGCAAGGAGGTAGCAATGTCTTGACCGGCGAACAGGAAGTATTCGTGCTGGAGAAATTCAGGCTCTTCAAGGAAGCCGACAAAGTTGAACAATATCAGCAGTTACTGGATCCGGAAACCTACCTGCTGCTCGCTGAGGCAGTGTCGAAAAACGAGGTTGATCTTGCATCCGACCATCAGTTCTACAGCGAATTTGACGACATCAGGTTGCTGGCAAGTATTCGATACGGGGTATACACCCTGTTGTACACGCAGTTCAGGTCTGCAGTCAGTGGCGAGCTGATTACCTCTGTGATGCCCGCACGGCATGTCAACAATCGACTGGTCACGGCGGGAATTCTTCATCAGAACTCGCACGAGCTCTATCGTATGCTGGTATTCGGCACTCTGCAGTTACAATTTTTTCAATATCTGGAAGAAAGAGTCAAAAAACCATGATTTTAGAAAACCCTGCTGGAATTATTCATTCCGGAAACTATGGGAACCTATCGCTGAAGCTATTGATTGTAACAATCATGGCACTGCATTCTGGCTGTGTAATTCAGTCTCCGCCCAGCTTGGAGCAGCCTACCGGATCGCATCTTCCGTTACCTGCATCCCTTGCGAAAAAAGTCGTCAGGGTGATGGATCTACCCGATATGGGCAACTCGAATGCGGCATTGGGGCTGATAGAGGTGACTGACTACGAGTGTCCTTATTGTCAGGCCCATTACCGCCGAGTTCTGCCAATGTTGAAGCAGGAATTCATTGATGGCGGGCTCCTTAACTATTACGTTTTCGATTACCCTTCGGCGGGGAATGAAAATTCCGAGCTGGCTTCACTTGCCGCTGCCTGCGCCGCCGAACAGCAGTCTTACTGGCGGTTGCACGACGCCCTTTTTGAAAATCCGACATTAGGAGGGGCGGCAGAACTGTACAGAATTGTTAATGAACTGGGGCTTGATGCAGGTGCCTTTGAGAATTGTCTCGAGAGGCAGCGCAATGGGGAATTCCTGGATTCACAGCGCGCAACAGCACTCGGGCTGGGCATAGAAGGGACGCCGACTTTTCTGCTGGGTCGATTGGAAAACGGTCGTATCTTGACCAACATTTCGGTCCTGCCCGGGATGCAATCCATAGCGCAGTTCCGACAGGCAATCCGCCGCTACCGGGATGAGTCCGGTAGCCGTCCGTAAATCATGGCAGATTGCAATCCCTGCTCTGTTGTCCCCGGGAAAACTCTTTTACTTTCTTGCCAATAGGGGTAGGCTAACCCACTCTTCAGCTGTCTAGGAAGTATTCGATTAGACTCTTACGCCTTCAATTGTGGCTGATCTTTGGCGACTTGCGGTGCTTGGAGAAAACGAATTATCAGTGATGCTGAATTGCATGTAGACTACCGAGTCATGTTGTATACACCTGTTGAGTCTCCTTATCTGTAACTATCCCTACTTATGTTCCTCTGGTTAGAAAGCACTCCAATTGCCATGTGGGTCGGACTCTCCCTGTGGGCATACCCGATGTTGCTGGCAGTGCATATCGTGGGTCTGGCTATAGTGGTCGGCATTTTTTCGATGCGTGATTTGCGCCTGCTCGGTATGTTCTCCGGCTTGCAGCCCGCTGCGTTTCTGCCTCTCAGCAGGCTGGCATGGGTAGGCTTTATCATCAACGCTATTTCCGGAATCCTGCTTTTCACCTCTCAGGCGGTCACTTTTGTCAACAATACACCTTTCCTCATCAAGATAGTTGCTATCCTGAGTGGAATGGCGTTGGCCGGTGTTATCCAGACTCGCCTGCGAAATGAGCTCGCGCTAGCAGGTGGTTACGCGGAAATAAGCGACTCGACTCGCAGCATTGCGATGGCGTCGCTGGTTTGCTGGCTGACCGCCATTATTGCCGGTCGTCTTATTGCATATTTATAGGTGAAACTTTGCTGGATTTTCTTGCCCGGGTAGCAATCGATAGCTCGCTTAATCAGGCGATTCAGGCGGCCTACTGGCTATGGCCCGTTCTGGAAATCATCCACTTCGTTGGCCTTTCCCTGTTATTGGGCGGATTGATCGTTATCGATCTGCGCATGGCAGGACATTTTCATGGTCTCGATCTGCAGGCAACCCATAAGCTATTGCCGCTCGTTTTTCTGGGGTTTGGCCTTAACCTGGTAACCGGGGTTTTGTTCTTCTACGGAGATCCGATGCGCTATTCGATTAATATCGGATTTCAGATCAAGATGATCCTGGTGATCATCGCCGGCTTGAACGCGCTGCTGTATTACTGGAAAGTCAAGCCGCTGCTGATAGGATGGGACTCCGATACTTCGCTTCCCGGGATTGCCAGAGGTGTGGCTTACACCTCGCTCGTCGTCTGGACCGGTGTCTTATTGTGCGGTCGCTTGATTCCTTACGTAGGGACCGGTTAAGAATCTTTACCCGGTCGGGGATCGGGTTCGTCCTGTTGCCGTGCACGTGGCACGAAAATGCGGGCGATAGTCTCGTCTTCGTTGAACATCAAGTGTTTTAGCGCGCCTCCCACATGCAGCAATACTAAAATTGCCAGCAAGTTGGCGGTAAATCCGTGGGCAACGTGAGTCAAGCTGGCTATATTAGGCTGTCCGGCCAGCGTTAAGGCCAGCAATGGTCCGCTAAGTAGCATAATTGCCAGCAATGCGAGCATCAGGTAATGGGTAGTGCGGGCTATCGCATGGGTGCGGTCGCTTTGTCCAACTGCCCGGGGATGGACATGCTTGATGCGCCAGCCGATACGACCTGCAAGTAACAGCCAGGCCAACAGTCCCAGGGTGACATGCAGGGAACGTCGGGTATCGATGGCATCGGGTGGCTGGAATTCGATACTGCGGCCAAGAACCCACAGCACGACAAGGATGATGGCCGCCAGCCAGTGCAAGCCGATGGAAATCCAGCCGAACGAGTCCGGCTGGTCCTTGAGTGAGCTTCCCTGGCTCATCTGGCCCGGATTCCCGATAGCAATTTACCCTGTCCCGGGCAGCCGCGGCGAATGCTAGTCGTACTTGGACGGGAAGAAGCGAACTGAAGCACGGGCGGCTTCCGGGTCGCAATCGTAGGGCGCCAGCTTGTATCCTTCGCGAGCCGGAATCCAGCGGGTAGTGTATGAGGCGGGCTCGCGCAGGAACATCGGGTCTTCCAGCGTTAGGGTCAGGCGCAGGTCGTCGCCATCACGCCAGTAGCGCTCGGTGACTGTTTTTTGCGAGGACGAGGGAATGCCGTTGTAATCATCGAATCCGGTAACGTCGAAGACAAAGTGCGTGGTCGTGACGTAGAGCGCACCGTCCTCGTAGTATCCGGTTGAAAAGCCCTGAACCCCGTAATCTACCGCTGTTGGCTGGCGACCATCGAGCCAAACTGTACGTAACTGGTCGTCCTTCTCGTAGCGCAGCAGCACTTTATCCGGCCACTGAGTGATCTGGAAGTGGTAGGGGTCATATTGAATTGCCGGTGATGAAGCCGGCTGACAATCGTACTTGGGAGCTATAATTTCCTCGAAAGCAGCCTGGTAAGCGAGGGCGCGTTCGTTCAGAACCGGGAAGTTCTCTGAGGTCCACGGCATATTGACACCGTTTACCGGCCTCGCGCGTCCTCCTCCGTCCCAGACCCCTTCAAGGTCGGGTATATCCTCGTCGGATGATTGAGCGCTGATTTGCGGGATTGTGTAGATCACAGACACACTGAATACTGTCATCAGGGCGGCTTTCGACAAAGTGAATCTGCCAGCGTTATTTACCAGTTTCATAGCTACTCCTGTCTTGAACCTTTTTTTCGCAATATAGACCGACCTTACTGGGGCGGTGGGTTCTCTTCCTGCACCCGACCCCCTTGCAGAACAGGGCTGCCATCAGGTCTGGTCATACGCACAGGTCCACCAATACCAAAGGATCCTTCCGCCCTCGAGGGCTGGCCGGCCACTCTCACCATGGTTCCCACAGAGAGGGTATCGGGAGTCCAGCCGGTTCGCCGCAGACTCACCGGAGCGCCCAATTCAACCTGCCACTCGGTGGTTGCGCCGCCGCTTTCGGTGACGTCAACATAAAGAAATGCGTGAGGATTGCGAAATACGAAACGAGTGACAGTCCCCTCAATTTCAACACGTCTGTCGGGATCGTAAAACGGGGAACTGGCGTGGTGAGCCAGCGTGGAACCCATCATCAGGGTGAATGCCAGGGAGATCCCGATTGTAACCAGGGTGGTTAATCGGCGTATGATCATAATATTCTCCTGTTGCCGGAAACAGATGGCCTGTACTATGGTGACCGCAGAATAATCAGTATCCGCAGGCGAGTCAACGCACATGTCGGTGGGCCAATTACGCGCATACCGAACCTGCTGAAAATCTAACTTTGGCAATGTGGGCCGAATCCAGTTACAGTTGTTCCCCCAACCGGATTTTTATTTAGTGAAAATAGCAGCAACAAGAAAAGGAAGGAGAAAACCATGAAGAAGCAGATAATGACTATGCTCGCTACCCCGCTATTGGCGCTACCAGCGCTAGTTGGCGCTCAGGACAGCGATCAGACGTGGGCGACCTACATTACCGAAGAGCAATGGCAGATGGTCAACGAGCTGCCGGGAGTGGATCGCCAGATTGTCAGTCGCGACATCGGCAAACTTAATCTGTCGGTTGGCATCATCCATCGCGGAGCAGTTGAGCGTGGCAGCGCTCAGGTACCTACGGCACCCGCGGCGGAGAGGCCCTGCGGCGTCACCAGCAGCAACCGTATAAGTGGTGCCAGAGGCATCATGCACTATCACCAGACCGAGACTTACTATGTTGCATCTGGCTCGGGAACGCTGGTGACAGGTGGGACGATTTTGTACGGCAGCGAATCGGCGCCGGACAGCAACGTTACCACCACATTGAACGGCCCTTCCTGCAGCGGCATGATTGTCGGTGACTGGATTGCCAAGCACGTGAAGGAAGGCGACATAATTATCATCCCCGCCGGTACACCTCACGGCTGGTTGGAAGTACCCGTTCACGTCGACTATCTCAGTGTGCGACCTGATCCCGATCGGGTTCTTCCGGACGACTACCTCAACCCTGCTCTCGGTGATGACTTTGAAATGAGAACAGCAAGCGACTAGAAAAGCTGCCGAGAGTGCTTTCTGTCAGTCAAAGATATTTTTCAAAAACGGCTTCAGTAATACGAAGCCGTTTTTTTATGACGAAAGATGGTTGTTATTGATTATCTGCCACAAACTGTGAGGCGTGGCGGGCATGTCAACATGACTAACTCCATAATCCGATAGGGCGTTGACCAGCGCATTGATCACTGCGGGTGGCGCGCCGATGGCGCCGGCTTCTCCTGCACCCTTGATACCCAGTGGATTAGTTACACATGGCACTTCGTTCAGAACAAACTCAATATGCGTTAGATCGTCCGCGCGGGGCATGGTGTAGTCTTGATAAGTGGCTGACAGTAATTGTCCGGACTCCGATTCATAAACGCATCTTTCCAGAAGAGCCTGACCAACGCCCTGGGCAATCCCACCGTGAACCTGACCTGCCAATAGTAGCGGATTGATGACTTTACCAAAGTCGTCAACGACTGTGTATTTCACTATCTCCACTGCACCTGTGTCTTTGTCGATTTCCAGTTCGCACACGTGGCTGCCGTTTGGATAAGTCGCTTCTTGCGGGGTGAAGCCTTCCTGCTCGTTGAAGCTTGGACTATCATCGCCGGGCGCCGCAAACGCAGCCACCTCTTTAAAACTGCAGCTGCGGTCTGTTCCCACCACCCGAAATTCACCCCCGGTAAATTCCAGATCGACCGCCGCGGCTTCCATCAGATCTGCGGCAGACTCGCGTGCCGCCTCGAGTATTTTCGCGCTGCAGGCTGCGACGGCAGCCCCACCGACGGGAACGGACCGGGATCCCATCGTGCCACCGCCAGACTCAACCAGATCTGAATCACCCTGCACCATGACAATATCACTAAACGCAACCCCGAGATGCTCATTGATAATCTGGCGAAAAGCTGTTTCATGACCCTGGCCATTTGACTGAGTGCCGATGAAAAGGGTTACCTTGCCGTACTCATCTACCTGCATCCTGGCCTGTTCCGGTGCGCCACCGGCGCAGCGTTCGATGTAGCTGGCGACGCCAATACCACGCAATTTGCCCTGCTGTGCCGCTTCATTTCTACGTTGCAGAAATCCGTCCCAATCTGCCAGACAGGCTGCGTCCTGCAGATTTTTTCCAAAATCGCCGGAATCGTAGGTTGAGCCAAGTACCGTCTTAAAGGGCATGGATTCGGGGCGTATAAAATTTCGGGCACGAATTTCCAGCGGAGTCATGCCGATTTCCGCAGCGGCAACATCCAGAATCCTTTCAATAGCATAAATGGCTTCGGGGCGTCCGGCTCCTCGATAGGCATCGACCGGTGCGGTATTGGTAAAGACGCCCCTGACTTCAACATGGGCAGCAGGAATGTCGTAGCAGCCCACCAACATCGGTACGCCGGCAGCGGTGGCCACGAACGGGCTGAAGTTAGAAAGATAGGCACCGAGGTTTGCTGTTGTACTGGCTTTAAGGCCCAGAATCCTGGCGCTGTCATCAAGAGCAAGCTGAATGGTGGTGAGGTGGTCGCGGCCGTGGCAGTCGCTGAGAAAGGCTTCCTGTCGTTCGCTAACCCATTTAACGGGGCGCTGCAGATTCCGGGCTGCCAGCAAGGTAGTAACGTACTCCGGATACAGAAAAATTTTCATTCCGAAGCCACCACCCACATCATGGCAGAGCACATGAATATCTCCTTCATCGCAATGAAAGATCTGATTTGCCAGGATACGCCTGACCACGTGGACGCCCTGACAGGAAACATGAAGCACCAGACGACCGTCATTAAAGTCGGCAATAACTCCCCGGGTTTCCATGGAGTTTGGCACCACTCGATTATTGACAAGGTCCAGGCTTACGACCCGATCGGCGGCATGGAATGCCTGATCGGTTGCGGCGCGGTCGCCGGATTCCCACTCAAGACACAGGTTGCTGTCCGCGTGCTGCCAGAGCTGCGGAGCGCGTTCTGACATGGCCGAGCCAGTGTCGACTACTGCATCAAGTGCTTGATAGTCGATGAAGACAAGTTCTGCAGCGTCCCGCGCCTGCTCGGGAGTTTCGGCAACAATCAGCAGCACAGGATCGCCCACGAAGCGCACTCTTCCATCTGCCAGCGCCGGGCGCGGAGGTACATCGATATTCGAGCCGTCCCTGTTGGCTATCTGGGCAGCCAGGCAGGGCAGGTCACCTATGCCCTCCTTCTTCAAGTCTTCTACCGAATAGATTGCCAGTACGCCGGGCGCGGATCGAGCCTCGCTGACGTTCACTTCGATGATTTCTGCGTGGGCATAGGGAGAGCGTACGTAATACGCAAAGGCCTGATTGTCTAATGTAATGTCGTCCAGATAAGAACCGCGACCTGTCAATAGACGATGATCTTCAACCCGGGTTGCGGGCTGGCCGATGCCGAATTTTTCCATGCTAATTTTCTGCTCTTGCGAAAAGGAAAATCTGAAGCGAGACGCCAGTGTCATCGAGAATGTCTCGCGCCTTTTTGATTTGGTATCTTAAACGACAAGGGGTTTTACGACCACCGTGATCGGCAGATTCTTTGGTCGCAACTGTCCATGATAATGAAGCCGGCTATATGGAATTATGGGCGTGTCCTTGCCTTAGGTCATACCCATATAGCCAGGCAGCCTTTAACTGAGACGGGTTGACGGCTTGCAGTTCAACAACTTGATGAAAAAATGCTTTGCTCTGCTGACCACAGCACCGGCGAGCGCAAATTATTGAAGGTGGTAGTGGAAACTTTTCTTCGGAATAGTTAACTTGGTCATGTGAATTTAACCGGCCAACAATTCAATAGATGAGGTGAATTTATGAAGAGCACGCTTACGAGAATTCTGGTGACAACTCTGCTGCTGTTGCCATCGACTTCTGGCTTTGCCCAGGAGGAGGAAAGTTTAATGACCTATGACCTGGCGACACGTGCTATAGACGCTGCTGAATCCTATGCCCGCGCGCAGGGCTGGAATGTCACCATTCTGGTGACCGATCAGGTTAACAATGTGGTAATGGTGCGCCGAATCGATGGCGCTGGCGCTCGCACCTGGGATTTCGCCACCGCCAAGGCGCTGGTTGTCAATCGAACAGGGTTGTCCTCAGGCGAGTACGGCGCGCGCCGGGAGGCCGGGACCATTGACGAGATTGAGGGTGGCGTCACTTTTGCCGGTGGCGTGCCAGTATTTGTCAATGGACAAAGAATCGGCGCGATCGCTACCAGTGGAGTGAGGGCGTTGCAGGATGAAGAAGTCTCCATCGCAGGAGCCGAGGCTATAGGAAGCGCTTCGAATTAATGGAACAATCGGGTGCTTTCTTTCCAATAAAGATTACGCTCCTTGAAAGACTGGACCGATTTACCTAATTTTCATAATCGACTCACAAGGATTACCACCTTCGGAATGATGCAATGAAAAAATTCACCTTGATAGTGCTTGGAGGACTACTGACGGTTGGCTTCGTTTCTGCCGCAGAAGCTGCGGAGTTTTCCCAGACAAGACCGGATGCAGACACACTCTCCAAGCTACCGACTACGGACTGGCTAACCAATGGCGGGGACCTGTTTAACAGAAACTACTCGCCGCTTATGGAGATCAATACTGAAAATGTGGATCAGCTGGGACCGGTATGGCGAACCAATCTGCAGGGGTCTGGCCTGGGCGCGAAGTATTCCGGTGAGGCGCAGCCCATCGTTTATGAAGGGGTCATGTATATTATTACCGGGGCTGATGATGTCTTCGCATTGAGCGTGGAAACCGGGGAGATCCTGTGGAGTTATCAGGCTAACCTGACGGATGAAATTTCCACTATCTGCTGCGGTTGGACCAGTCGAGGGGTGGGTTTCGGTGAGGACAAGATATTTGTAGGTCAGCTGGATGGCGTTCTGAAGGCGCTTGATAAGGACAGCGGCGAAGAAATCTGGTCTATTCAAGCAGAGGCCTGGGAAGAGGGGTATACGATCACCAGCGCGCCGCTTTATTTTGATGGCATGGTGATAACCGGTTTCGCTGGCGCCGAGTTCGCGGCCAGGGGACGGGTAAAGGCCTATAGTGCGGCCGACGGCCGACTGTTATGGACTTTTTACACTGTGCCCGGTCCTGGGGAATTTGGTTTCGACAGTTGGCCAGCCGGCAGTGATGCCTGGCTAACCGGGGGAGGGACCGTGTGGCACACTCCAGCTGTCGATGCGGAACTCGGTATGATCTATTTTTCCACCGGTAATCCCGGTCCGGACTACAATGGGGCGGTGCGCGCCGGTGATAACCTGTTCACTGCTTCTATCGTTGCGCTTGATGCCTATACTGGGGAATATCGCTGGCACTTTCAGCAGGTTCATCATGATATCTGGGATTACGACGCGCCGAATCCTGTGGTGTTGTTCGACCTGGATTATAATGGAATCCCCCGAAAGGGCCTGGCCCAGGCCGGTAAAACCGGTTGGGTTTACCTGCTTGATCGAGTCAACGGCGAACCGCTGGTTGGCATCGAAGAGAGACCAGTGCCTCAGGAACCTCGCCAGGCTACGGCAGCAACTCAGCCCTATCCAGTGGGTGACGCATTTGTATCTCAGACCCTCGATATCCCTCCTGAAGGATTCCAACTCATCAACAACGGCGCAATTTTCACCCCGTTCTGGGATGAGCCGGTGTTGCTCCGCCGTAGCGAGGCCAACTGGCCGCCGAGCACGGTCGATCCGACCAACGGTGTAATGTATGTTTGCGCCGGGGAGCGGCAGGCAGCCTACACGGTGCGCGGCGACCTCAGCGAAGTTGAGCCCGGCGACCGTTACACCGGCGGCAGTATGCGCTTTGCGCCGATTGCCGTCACTGGAACTGTCACCGCCATGGACCTGCGCACCAATCGTCGAATATGGACGCAGCGCTGGCCCAGCCGTTGCTACAGCGGGCTTGTCGCGACCGCGGGCGACTTGCTATTCACTGGCAGAAATGACGGTCGCTTTACCGCCATGGATGCCCGCGACGGCACCAAACTGTGGGAGTTCATGACCGATGCCGGCGTCAATGCGCCGCCTGCCGTATTTGAGCATAACGGCAAGCAATACGTTGCGGTACTGTCGGCGGGCAATTTGTTGGCAAATGCCGATCGCGGTGACAGTGTCTGGCTTTTTACTCTGCAGGATGAAGGGGTTGAGAGCAGTGTCGTGGTGGATCAGGTCACTACGCCCATGCCTAATTTTGAGGGGCAACGGGTATTTGCCGAAGCCTGCCAGTTCTGCCATGGCCTGCGCGGCGAAGGCGGACACAACGGCATGCCGCTCGAGGGTCTGGCTGCCTTCAGTACCGGATATGTGGCAGACATTATCACCGCGGGTCAGAACAATATGCCGTCCTTCGCCACGACCTACAGCGCCGAACAGATCAGGTCCGTTGCCGAGCATGTCAGGACCCTGAACAGAAGTATTCCGAACAGAAACAGCCGATGAAACAGGATTTCCTTTACCCGTCAGATGAACAGAATGAAGTAATGAGAGAGTGAAGTGATGCAAATGCGAGGGATATTCTTGTTGCTTGTCGTAGTGCTGGCCAATCAGTCTGGTTCAGCACAGGTCAACCGGATCGACCTGGTAAGGTCCGATGCGCCGGAGCTCGCCGCACTGGGCGACTATACGATTGGTGTCAGGACCATTGAATTGACCGATGTGGATCGGGCCGACGTGCTGAACACTGAGAACGGCGGAGAAACTGCCCGCTATAATCGAACGCTAACTGTCGAGGTCTGGTACCCGGCGACTCTGCCGGATGGCCAGCAGCCGGGCGGGCAGTATGTGACTTCAACCCGGAACACTGCAATTACAGCCACCCTGAGTGGGTCCGCGGTGCGCGACGCCCAGCGCTTGACACCGGCAGAAGCGTTTCCGCTGGTTATTATTTCTCACGGTTACCCGGGTAATCGCTATTTGCTCAGTCACCTCGGCGAAAACCTGGCGACCAAAGGCTACGTGGTGGTATCGATTGATCATCTCGAGAGCACCTATACCGATCAGCAGGCATTTTCCAGCACCCTCTACCACAGGGCGCTGGACCAGCGGTTTGTCTTGGGTCAGATTGATGCACTGTCCAGAGACTCTACAAGTTTTCTTGATGGTTTGGTGGATGCCAACCTGACCGCGGTGGTGGGTTATTCGATGGGTGGATACGGTCTGCTGAACAATCTGGGTGCGGGTTACAATCCGGCGGTAGTCGCCTTGCCTGTTGCTCCGCCAAACGGGATGCTGGCAGAACATACGGAATTGAATGACGCTTACCGGGACAATCTCGATGCGCGAATTCGGGCGGGAGTCGCTATCGCGCCCTGGGGAATGAACAACGGTATGTGGCGCCAGGAGGATTTACAGAAAATCGGACCGCCGACTTTTTATGTATCCGGAAACATAGACAGCACCGCGGGCTATGAGAACGGAACCCGGGCAATTTTTGAGGGTGCCCGCAACAGCGATCGCTACCTGCTGACATTTGAAAACTCCGGACATAATGCGGGAGCGCCCATCCCGGTGCCGGTGGAGCTGCTCGCCAGCGGTGACAGTACCGGTATCAGCCATTACATCGATCCTGTTTGGGACAACCTGCGGATGAATAACATCATGGATCATTTCATTACCGCGTTTCTCGACCTGCACCTTAAAGGTATCGAGGAGCGTGCGGCCTACCTGGATCTTCCGATAGAATCGGAGCAGGGTTGGCTGGGATTTGACGCGGGTCCGGCAGTCGGTTTGACTCTGGAGCACCTCACTCCGGTAGCTGAGTAAGCCGGCATAAGAAGAGATATCGAGATAATACTCGCTTCGCGCAATCAGGGTTAGGACAGACGGTTGGCGATATGGCGGTGCGCCCCGATAAACAGGTAGCTTGGATATGGCGACAGATAATGACAGCGAACATCAGCATCAGGACATTCCCTCGGATATCGCGCTGCGCGTGAAGGCGCTGGAAACAGTCCTGACCGCGAAAGGACTTGTCGATCCGGCAGCCATCGACGAGGTGGTGGACAAATACCAGAATCAGGTGGGCCCTAAAAACGGCGCCAAGGTGGTAGCCCGCGCCTGGTCTGATCCGAAATTCAAGGACAGACTGCTGTTGGACGCCACCGGGGCTATCGGCGAGATGGGTTTTCTTGGTCCGGAAGGGCATCATATGGTGGTAGTGGAAAACACTCCCCGGGTTCATAACCTGGTGGTCTGCACCTTGTGTTCCTGCTACCCCTGGCCAGTCCTGGGACTGCCACCCCGCTGGTACAAATCTGCCGCATACCGATCGCGGGCGGTCATTGATCCGCGGGGTCTGCTCCGGGAGTTTGGAGTGGAGCTGGACGATAATATCGAGGTCAGGGTGTGGGACAGCACTGCTGAAATGCGTTACCTGGTTTTGCCGGAAAGGCCGGTTGGAACCGAGGAAATGAGCGAATCGGAGCTGGAGAATCTCGTTAGCCGTGACGCCATGGTCGGCGTAGCGAGGCTGTCAGCGGGAGACAGGCCATGAACGGCATCCACGATATGGGAGGCATGGAAAACATGGGGTCCCTCGATGTTGAGCAGAATGAACCGGTATTTCATGAGCCCTGGGAAGGCAGGGTCTATGGACTGCTCATGAGCTGGGGATCCTGGGGTCAGTGGCGGGAATGGGGCAGTTTTCGCTATGCCCTGGAGCAGATCGACCCTGCTGACTATCTGAGCTGGTCCTATTATGAAAAATGGTTTGTGGCCCACGAAAACAAGGCCCTCGAAACTGGTATTGTGACTCGCAGTGAACTGGCATCGGGTCATGCCGACGCGGGGGCCTCAGAGCCTTCACTGTCATCCTATTCGCCGCCTTCGCTGGGATCTCGAAAACTCGATATCGATCTGGACGCAGGATTCAAGCAAGGCGATCTGGTTCGTACCCGTCAGCTCAATTCGGTCGGTCATATACGTCTGCCGCGCTATGTGCGCGACAAGATCGGCGAGATTGTCAGCGATAACGGCGTCTACGCGCTGCAGGATACTGACGAATGGGGTGTGCGGCTTGGCAACACCCCTCAGCATGTTTACACGGTAAAGTTTGACGCCATAGAGCTGTGGGGCGATCGTGGCCATGCAAAAGACGTGATCCATGTGGACCTTTGGGAGGGCTATCTTGAGCACCCCTAGTCCGGATCCGTGCGGTAATGAGGGTTTGCAGAGTTTGCCGGCATTCCCGACAGATGAAGACGGCCCGGTTTTTCAGGCGCCCTGGCAGGCGCACGCGTTCGCTCTGGTTGTCGAACTGGTGGATGCCGGTCAATTTAGCTGGCAGGAGTGGGCCGCCGCATTGGGGGAGCAATTGCATAGTACTGCTGGCGAGGGTCTTGCTGAGGATGGCTCCCATTATTATCACCACTGGGTGGCGGCTCTCGAACAGCTTCTCAATACCAAGCACATAACTCAGCCGGCACAGCTAACTCGCGTCAAGCACGAATGGGCCGATGCCTATAAAAGCACACACCATGGCAAGCCCGTTGAACTGAAGCCGTCTGACTAGTTAGATAGCCAAGTGTGGTCAGCTCAGGCTAGCATTTGTTCCGGGAAAATTGTCTGAAGGGCCACAAGATTGACTCAGCAGTCCAGAATCATAAGAAGAGGAATCAACATGCACAGAAGACAGTTCCTGGCAAAAGCAGCGATGCTGGCAGCCGTGACTGCGCTGCCAACTACAGCAGCCAGACAACTTTTCGCTGCAGCGGCGCCTGCCGAATTGACCGATCTGGGAGCGATTGATCTATCTCGGGCAATTGTCCAGAAACAGGTCAGTTGTGCCGAAGTGATGCAGGCTTACCTGCAGCGTATACATCGCTATAACCCAGTTTACAATGCTATTGTAGGGCTGGTTGAAGACGACCTGCTGATGAATCAGGCACGCGAGGCCGATCAGGCGCTGGCGCGAGGTGAATACCGCGGCTGGATGCATGGAATTCCGCACGCAGTGAAAGACCTGACTCCGGTTGCCGGCCTTCGCTACACCAGCGGGTCGCCGCTATTTGCGAATCGTATTGCGGACAGTGACGGGAGCTTTGTGCCGCGACTGCGGAATGCCGGAGCCATTTTTATAGGTAAGACTAACTCGCCGGAGTTTGGTCTCGGGTCCCAGACTTACAACCCGGTGTTTGGTCCTACAGCGAGTGCCTGTAATCCTGAGCTTACTGCCGGCGGCAGCAGCGGTGGCGCAGGTTCCGGGCTGGGTACCCGGATGCTGCCGGTCGCCGACGGGAGCGATATGATGGGCTCACTGCGCAATCCCGGGGCTTTCAATAACGTCATCGGATTTCGCCCCAGTGCGGACCTGATGCGAGACTCAGGTTCGACGGGGCTGCCGTTGTCGACTAGCGGACCGATGGGACGCACTACTGCCGATACGATCCAGTTGCTTCAAACCATGGTCCCGCGCCAGATAGACGGTACGTTCAGCGCGCTTCCCTTGCGGGGGCTCCGAATCGGCTGGCTCGGAAATTTGGAGGGTTACCTGGCTATGGAAACCGGCATCCTGGAGCTTTGCGATTCCAGCCTGCGTACCCTGGAAGAAGCCGGAGCAATGGTGAATCCATTGATGTCACGATTTTCAATGACAGATTTATGGCAGTGCTGGACCACCTTGCGTCACTCCGGGCGGAGCAGCTACCGGCGCTATTACGATGATCCCGAGTCCCGCAAAGCTCTCAAGGAAGAGTTGATCTGGGAGATTGAGCAGTCGATGCTGCTTACAGAAGCGGATGTAGAGGCGGCCAACAAGATACGTGAAGACTGGTATCAGGAACTGGAACGCCTATTTGGTCAGTTCGATTTTCTGGTGCTCCCTAGCGCTCAAGTTTTCCCCTACTCCAAACATCTATCCTGGCCACGATCTATCGGCACGCGCGACATGGACACCTATCATCGCTGGATGGAAGTGGTAATTCCCGGCAGCCTTGGAGGTTTGCCGATCCTCAATGTTCCGGTCGGATTTGATGCCAGCGGCAGGCCCATGGGCATGCAGATTATGGGCCGCTACGGCGACGACAAACGAGTGCTCGAATTTGGACTGGCATACGAACAGATAACCCGGCATCTGCAAAGACGTCCTGAGCTGACAAGCGCAAGCGCCTAGATTGAAGCTCGTATTACAGAGCAGTGTCGAGCGCTGCGCAATTATCGGCGAGCGCAAGACAATGGGTGACTGGATCCGATGCACCGGGTAACGGTTTAATTCATGCAATACCGATAACTAGAGGGGAAAGAGGTATGAGATTCAAAATTATAGCAATCGCATTGGCAGGCTCACTGGGAGCGGCAATTTTTGCCCAGTCATCCATGCCTCCCGGACAATACATGAGCGCCGGGGAGTTTGCCGGAGCTATCGCGCAGTCGGCCGCAGACCGACCCGGTATGGCGGTCGGAAGAATGACCAATACTGATGACTATCGCATTAACATGATCCACCGAACTCAGGCAGCCGGCGCAATTATTCACGAGGTAGGAACGGAGCTGCATTACATTACCGATGGGGCCGGTACTCTGGTTACCGGTGGTGTGATCGTTCGACCCCAGGGGGGCGGGCCGGGAAACATCGAGGGTGGAAAAGCGCAGCGGGTCAGCGCTGGCGATGCGGTTCTGGTCCCGGAAGGCACACCCCATCAGTACACCGCTGTGGAAGGTTCAGTAACTTACCTGGAAGTGCGGTTCTGATAGTATTCCGAACGGCTGATCAAACGAAATACAAAAAAATACCGGGGAAGGCGTTACCCGTCCCCGGTATTTCTTGAGGTTTCGACGCTCTGCAGAGCGTCGTCGATCAGCGAGTCACGTTGACAGTGATGTACTGATCGGAATAAAGACCCCCGTCGTCGGCACGGCCCCACAGCAAGTAAGAGCCAGGCTCGTCAAAAGTCACTTCCACATCGACCACACCATCTTCCGGCAATTTGGGGGGAATCCATAGCCAGCTCCAGGGGGAGTTTGCCGACGGGCGAGTGTCTTCCCACGGCTTCACCTGGGGCGGATTGAAATGGACCTTTTCCTGAACATTGGCAACCGCATCAGGCGCGCGGTACACGTTCCATGAAAGGAAAAGCCCGTTGTTCTTCGTAACCGTCGGTCTGGGGGGCGGCATCATCATCATTCGGTTACGCACCATCTCAGGTGTGGCGAATGCAGCTGCTGCCCCGCCGAGCAGCCTGAGCATGCGCATAGGATCATGCGGCAGGGGTACGCCATCATCTGCGATCCGGGTCTGAATAGTGAGGGGTTCTCCAACGCTGACCGTCCGGATGTTATCGCCGATAAGTTCTACCGTGGGCGGAATATTCGCGCGGGTTTCCTCATCCGAAGTGCCTGCACCCAGGGCGCCGGTTTCCGACATAATGATGATGTTGTCGATCTTGTAATCATCGCGCAGAGTGCCGTAAGCCTTGCGAGAGACGCCGTTAGGAGAAGTGACTTCCCAGATCAATTCGTCATCATCACCAAAATCACCCGGCACAATCACGTCGAACGTGAAGCGGTTGCGTCGCGGCAAGAAGTGCGTAGGTTGACCTCGGTCAGCTTCGCCCGGGGAGAAGAAATTGTTTTCGCCGACAGGAATATCCAGTTCTTCTTCCCAGTTGTGATTGAAGTAGCCGAAGGTCAGGGTGATGGTGCCATCATCATTTGGACGCCAACCTTCGTATGCCACCTCGGTGTGCTGACCGCTTCTATAGGTCTGCTTGGTGTACTCGTACAGTGTCTCCTGCGCAGCAACCAGACTGGATAATACAGCCAGGCTGGCGGTGAGAAGCACTGAAAGGGGAGTAAACAAACCTTTGGACTTTAAGTTCATAGCTAGTTACTTACTTACCTTCTCAGGAAGTCTCCTTTTTCGACAGTGTTTGTCAAAAATGGCGAGATTCAGAAGCGAATCCCGCCATATAGTGGTGTCCGAAAACTGACGTAACTCCGCTAGTTAGCGGCTACGTCGTCCTCCAGCTCGTCGTTGGCGCTACTGGTCTCTTCGATGGGCCATACCAGTGGCGCAAGGCAAAGAGGGCAGCCAATCACGTGGTCGTTGGGACCAAGGTTCAAGGTTTGGCGTCGCTTTTCCATTTCCTCGACAAATTGTTCATCGGTCATGGTGACCCGAATACCGAGGTCAATGAACATATTGGTTACCGATCGGTTTCCAGAACCCTGCCAATTGCGGGGATCAGGCACATTAGGATTCTCCAACGTGTTGTTGAAGTAACCGGTGATATGCATGATGGTGCCCTTTGGCAGTAGTGGCGTGTGATCGTCATCGAACGGGTAGCCTCTTACCCAGTTATGGTCGTAGCCAACACATGAGATGGTCTCGACAGAGTAACCCCAGATCGCTTCCAGGCACATACGCTCGCCCGGCGCATGCAGGTGAGGCTCGAACGTAATGACCTTGGTGTGTTCCTGAAGCACGGTGTAAGCGTGCAGCTCCTGATTTTTGGCATCGCCTTCTACACTGATGTCGGAGCCATTACCCAGAATACTGATGTTGCTCTCATACTTGGGCTCGTAGTCTCGCGGATGGAACGTAAAGCCAATCTCCAGGTGTCCGTTAGTGTCCAGGCCATTGGAGTGCATGTGCACAGAATCCGTGAAGAACGCAGAATTTGCTTTCAATAAGGGACCTGCGTCGGGGTCGAAGATGTCGCCATTTCGACCCACTTCGTGCACCGGCCAGGAGACCGCTTCACCGCGGACAATCTGTCCGTCTTCGTCAACCACCTCGGTGCGCCAGATCATATGGTGAAAGATATAACGACCACCAACAGTGCCGGCCGCATTCGCACCTCCGACGTCAACGTCATTCACCTCGACAATTTCTACCGACTTGATGTAGCGATCTTCAACCATTCCAGTCGGGACGCTAGGCAGTTCACCCCACCAATCGGGTCGCCCGCCTTCCATGAAAAAGTCTTCGGTGCTTACGACCAGGTCAGGCTCGCCCAGCTTCCACTTGATGGCATCATTAAATACCAGCGGCTCCGGCGCATCAGCTTCATTGCCCTTGGGTGCGCCGCTACGGGCCCAATTCGAGATCGATGCGATCTCCGCATCGCTGAGTGATGGGTCGTTTTTGAATTGCTGAATCCCAACATTTTTCTCGACGTACCACGGAGGCATGGCACCGGCCCGGTCGCGCAGCCCCACCTTGTACTCAATGAGTCCCGCGAACGGAGCGACCTGCTCGTAGGTCACCAGTGGCATCGGTGCCACGCCGCCCTCGCGGTGACAGGTCTGGCAGCTGCGTTGCAGGATCGGCTCGATATCCTTATGGAAAGTCACATCCTGAGCTGCTGTGATCGGTGAAAATACCAGACCTGTGAACGCAAGCACTGAGGCTTTACCTAACCGGGATAAAATTCGCATCTGAAACTCCTTTATCTGTAACCTGTATCTTCTACTTCGATACTTCAACATCTGTTGATGAACTTGCCTAGTGCCCGCAAGTCCTTTAGTCCGTCCGAAGATTAACATTTGAAGCGGTATTTAACCAATTGTAGCAAGTAAATTCTTCCTGAAAACTGACAATCCCTTCTCGATTTCTTCGAATAGTGGCATTTTGCCTATTTATCGATCCAGATCGCGGTGTTGATTTGCTTCAAACCTAAGCGATATGACCGTCTTGTATCTGGTATCGTCTGTTTTTTCGCCAAGGTATACGTGAATACTCTGCTGTACGGATTAGCGGTCGGTCGTTAATTTGCTCCTGGCGGATTCGAGCATCAACAGGGCTCTGGTCCACTGAAAACCTTCGCGATGGAGTGACCACATGAATGGCAGCCCAAAGAAAGAACTGCCGCCCTGTCTAATCGTGATTTCCGGTTGACTATGCTAACCTTCGAAAACCAAACTGAGGGATAAAACACTTAGCCACAGAAAACCAGGGGATCGGTACATGACTGCCGGAAAATCAAGTTCCCGACGCGAGTTTTTAAAAAACGCCGCTGTCCTTGGAGGTGCCGCATCACTTGGGGCATGCACTGCAGCACAGAACGCCGGTTCTGCTGCGGTGGTGACACAACAAAATAGTGCCAGCCTGTATCCTCGTCACAACGAGCGCACAAAGGGATGGATGCGGTTTATCTGGGATAAGGCCACCACTCCGGATGATTGGAGTTATCGAGCGGAAATCGAGCAGCCCTGGGGCATAAACATGCCGCTCGGAGAAATAAACTGGACTGACGACGGAATTGGACCACACCCTTGGTGGGATCAGTATACCGGTGCGCCCATGCTCAGTTACCCCCGATTCGATCTGGCAGATTCCAGCTACGTGGTCATGATGATGGCCAATCAGACGCCAGCCTGGCGTGAGGTTTATACCCGCATCATGGATGAGCTGGCGATTCGCCACACTTCATATTGGGCGGCGATCGACTGGAATACCTTTATCGGCCCCAGCCCCAACAGGGCAAATTACACCGCCCTCAACGCACCCGGATACCAGGCCTGGCCGGAGCGGGTGCGCGGTAACTATGACAGGCCCGGTTGGACCGCTAATGGCGTCGAACCATGGGGATTGCAGCCTGACCCGATCGGAGCCGATGGCAACCTGTTTTTCCGGGGCTGGCTGAATCTTTTACTGTCGATTTACAAATATGTTTCCGGCAACGACAAGTGGGAGCAGCCCTGGGAGATTGCCGGATACGAGAATGAACATTTCGAGTGGACGCAACCGCGAATTGTTGAACACCTTGCTCAACAGTATGCCGAGCGCCCTGAAGGGCCGAACTGCGAAAACACGAAGATATGGCCATTCTGCAATTCAGCTGCCGGCCTCGGAATTTATCTTTCAGATCAACTCGGTGTGACCAACGCCCACGGTGTTTTCGAAAACTGGATCGAGTTCATGAAAGACAATTACATGGGCATCAACGACCGGAACCAGATTGAATGGATGACTCTGTATTACGATCCGTTGGCTGATTTTAAGGTTAATATTCCGGGCGCCGGAGGGGCCGGTGCGGGAACAGCATTTTACCTGTTACCGCAATCGCCTGAACTGGCAACCCAGATTTATGAGGCCCTGGCCACCTCCAGTGGCTGGCATGATCCAGCACGGGAAATTCGACCGAATGCCCTGGGGCAGGTGATGGCGAGGGCACTCGGCGATTACACCGCTGCCGAGCGCCTGCAGGCGGCGGCGGAACGGTATTCAGAACCGCGCTTTTTTGGCGCAGACAATGACCGTTTTGGCTGGTGGTTCAACAACGGCGAACCCTGGCCCCGGGGTCAGGGCTGCGCCCAGCAGATGATCAATGAGGTTGCGGAAGGAAACTGGATTGATGCGTTCAAGGTCCAGGATCCGGATCGGTATTCGGCGCCGACACTGGAAGGCATCGATTATCCGAGTCTCGGCGTGGACACCGCCTGGAATGACAAGGCAAACGGCGTTCTGCATGTCGGTACCTACGTTGCCGATCGGAATCGTAATGGTCAGCCGACAGAGTGGCGTATCGTCAACTTGCCTAATGCCGGTGAGGCGATAGTGATTCGTGACGGCACACGAATGACGAATGTTCAGGTCGTCGACCAGAATACTATCCGCGTACCGACAGAGATTGGTGATCATCGCTATGAGATTTTCACTGGTTACTACGGTCAGGAATTAGCGATGAGCAAGCCCGATCCCGTCGGTGTCGCCAGCGCGACGGGCATGGCAGCAAGGCGCCGCACCGCCGAAGAAAATTTCAAGGCAGCGGAGATTGTTATGGTCAGTGGCGCTGCAAACTGCCCCTGTTGCAAGGGTGCGGCTTGATTTCAGAGGCCAAACGCGTTTGTTTAATGCCCGCCCTCTTGAAGGCAGGGACTAGCAGCATATTTTTCAGTTAAATTCGCCGCCTATGGTGAACAACGAGAACATCCAACGCACCTTCTTCCTGGTCCTTCTGGTCCTGGTAACCATCTCCTTTTTGTGGCTGATCAGGGGTTTCATGCAGCCGATTTTCTGGGCGGTAGCACTTGCCATTGTTTTCTTCCCGGCACATCAGCTGCTGGAAAAGAAACTGCCGGGTCGACCCAACACTGCTGCCGCTATCAGTGTCGCAGGCGTGTTGTGCGCCGTGGTGCTGCCAATGATCGGCATAGGGGTCGCGATCACCGCGGAGGCGGCGACTCTGTTTCAAAGAATCCAGGCCGGTAATTACGGGTTAACCGAGATGTTCACCAATCTGGCGGAACGCCTGCCGCAGGTTGAGAGCGCACTGCAGAGAATCGGTGTCGAGCCAGACAGGATAACCGAACAACTCACTTCAGTCGCCGGAACGGTTTCGAGTTTTCTTGCCAACCGGGCGCTGGAATTTGGACAGGACACGCTCAGAACCAGTGTATTTTTCTTTCTGATGCTGTACCTGCTGTTTTTCTTCCTCAAGGACGGGCACAAAATCCTGGATAGTGCCGTGCATGCTTTGCCTATGGGCGACGCTCGCGAAAGGGCTTTGCTGGCGCGTTTTGAGAAAGTTTCCCGGGCAACAATCAAGGGCTCACTGGCCATCGGGATTGTGCAGGGCGCCATCGGCGGCATCGCCTTTGCCATCCTTGGCATCGGCGCCCCGGCGCTATGGGGGGTGGTAATGGCCCTGCTAAGCGTCGTTCCCGCTGTAGGACCGGTATTTGTCTGGGCGCCCGCGGTGCTTATCCTCTTAATCAGCGGTCGCATTGCCGCCGGCATTGTGCTGTTTCTCATTGGCGCAGTGGTGATCAGCCTGGTGGATAACTTGCTGCGTCCTATACTGGTTGGTCGTGATACCCGAATGCCCGATTACCTGATCCTGCTGTCTACGCTTGGCGGGCTGACGGCATTTGGACTGGCTGGTGTTGTTATCGGGCCTATAATCGCTGCCTTTTTTCTCACAATCTGGGAGATGGCAATCGGGGAATTTGCCGACATCGATGACGGTTAAGTTTGCTTAACATCAACAAATCGGCGAAACAGGCATTACGTTAATTAATTTATCGACGGGTGATATAGGCAGAAAATGAAGCAAGCATTAGGAGCATTTCTTCGGCGTTTACTGATTGGTGGTGTAGCGACTCTTTCCACCCCAGTGACGCTGGCCCAGACGGCTGACCTGATTATTGTCGGCGACAACATAGTGACCATGGATGGCTCTTCTGTAACGGGTGTCGCGGTCAGTGGTGACCGGATCGCGGCGACTGGCTCCCGAGAACAGGTATTGAATCTTCGAGGCGCTTCCACCCGCGTAATTGAACTGGGAGACCAGGCACTTCTGCCGGGCTTTATCGATGCCCACGGACATTTTTCTGCGGTAGCGAGATACCTCGACCTGCTTGACCTGTCATCGCCGCCGGTGGGACAGGTGACAAACATTGACGATCTCGTGCGCCTGCTGCGACAGCGTATAGAAAACCAGCAGGTTCCGCCGGGTCAGCTTGTTTACGGGTTCGGTTATGATGATTCACTGCTCGCCGAGCAGCGGCACCCCACGCGGGACGACCTGGACCGAGCCTCCACTCAGCACCCGATCATCATTCGCCATGTTTCCGGACATCTGCTGGTCGCCAACACGATGGCGTTGAACAATGCCGGGGTAAACGCCACGACCCCTAACCCTGAAGGCGGAATAATCCGACGCAGGTCCGGCAGTCTGGAACCCGATGGTGTGATGGAAGAAACTGCCATGGGGGCTTTCCCTGGCGCGGGGAGTGATCAGTCGCCCGAACGACAGGCCCAATTATTGAGAGAGGCTGTCGATATCTACGCGGGTTACGGTATTACTACCATTCAGGACAGTAACGTATCCGCAGCCTATGTGGACAGGCTCAAGAGCCTTGGAACCGCAGACCCGTTTGCTGTCGATATCGTTGCCTACATTATGGCCAATCCAATTAGTGATGAAGAGTTGGGTGAGATTGAAGCAGAGCTGGATTACACCGGGGGTGTCAGAATCGGCGGCATCAAGTTTACCCTGGACGGTTCTCCGCAGGGTCGCACAGCCTGGATGAGTCAACCCTATGATGAAGGTCCGCCGGGCCAGGGTGCCGATTACGTTGCCTACCCCAGCTATAACCCCGATGCCTACCGCGCCAGAATTGGCGGACTGCTGGAGCGCGGAGTTCCGGTGCTGGCCCACGCCAACGGAGACGAGGCGATCGAGTTGATGATCGATGGCATTGATCAGGCGCTTACCGGGCGGCCCATTCCGGATCACCGGTCAGTCATTATTCATGCCCAGCTGATCAGACCGGATCAGCTGGACAGGGTAAAGGATCTGGGCATTGTCCCTTCTTACTACTCGGTACACCCGTTTTTCTGGGGCGACTGGCATCGCCTCAGCTTTGGTGATGCCCGAGCGAGCTTTATCAGCCCGGTGAGAGCAACTATTGACCGGGGGATTCCATTCACCGTGCACAACGATTCGCCTATCGTGCCTCCCGACATCATGCGCCTGGTTGCCATAACCGTAAACCGGGAAACCCGCAGCGGCCTCATCCTTGGGCCAGACCAGCGAGCGACAGTCATGGAAGCGCTGCATGCAGTGACCCTTGGTGCGGCATACCAGTATTTTGAAGAAGACGATAAGGGTAGCATAACCCCGGGCAAGCGGGCCGACCTGGTAATCCTCGAGCGCAACCCACTAACTGCAAATCCAGCCGACCTGGCCAACATAGGAATTATCGAGACTTTCTCTCGAGGGGAGTCGGTTTTCAGGCCTTGAGAGGCCAATTAAATTTGAGCATTGGGGCGTCACATGGTTGGCTCGGCTGGGTAGTGCTTAACTAGACTGCTCCACCGCCGAGATCTTGTGTAGCCCTAATTAGTGATTTTCTCACTATCTGTCGTCGATGCCGATAGCACCACTGGTGAGAATCGGCGAGGCGTCAATTTTTTCAGCGTCCATCATAGAAGCGATACGTTCGACAGAAGACAGGAGCAGGCGCTGTTCCCACGATTCGAGCTTTCTGAGTTCTGCCA
>JAYPVG010000023.1:9996-49828 GCA_038134485.1 Pseudomonadales bacterium | reverse complement strand
GTCAACGCTTGAGATACGCCTGATTTTCAATGGTTATTAGTGCCGACAACAGGATCAAAACAGAGCGCTACTCGATCCGAATTTCCCTCGCTACGAATCCGGGCGGGCGCTATATAGACATGTCGCGAAGTCTCCCCCCGTACCCCCCATCGACGATTGGCTTAAGGGGGTGCTTTATTCATTGGACTACCTATGGACTACCTGGTATTTGTTGATCGAGTAGAGTTTAATAGTCTTGAAAGGCGCATATATATTGGTATATCAGAGAGTTAGGCAGATTCATCAAGATTATCAAGGGACTTAAAATCCCTCGGAGGAAACTCCGTACCGGTTCGATTCCGGTCCCGGGCACCAATCTCATCGAAATCCACCTACCTGGCACGAACGGAGATGATTGAATTACTCGCGCGTAGATCAAACAACAATAGAATTGATAGTGATCAGCGTGGTTGCACAGGTAGAGTTGATTAACTGCCCAGATTGGTAAACACTCCAACGGCAAGCTCAGCCCAAATATAGAGAAATATAAATAAGGTAAATAAAGAAAGTGACCATCTGGTCATTGCTCTGGCTTTGCTCTGAATTAGCCACAGCGCACTGCCGGTAAAGCTCAGAAGCGCGCCCATCACAATGAAATCCATTACGGTCCAGTTAACCTGCTCGGTAAGCTGCATTGCGAATAGCGGAATAGACAGCACAAGGGAGACGCCTAGAAAGAGGCGGAAGAGATTCAATCTCATTGTATGGTTTGACATTATTCGGTCTATGATCTTTTAAGAAACAAAAAATTTCGTTGGACAGCGGAGCGACCAACAGAGAATGTTGTATTCCCCGACAGTTACCAGTTTCAGCACTTAAGCCGCCGGGGCAGTCGCAGTCAAGGGCGTGAATGACTATTCTGGCGCGACGATAGTTTGACGTTGCTCGCCCAGATCGCCGACGCCAATTCGAACTATGTCTCCGGGCTTTAGATATTGCGGCGGCGCCATGCCATCCCCAACTCCTGCAGGAGTTCCGGTAAATATCAGGTCACCGGGGTGAAGGGTCATAAACTGGCTAAGATGACTGACGATCTGGGCCACGCCGAATACCATATCTGTAGTGTTACCCTGCTGCCTCATCTCGCCGTTTATTTCTGACCAGACAGCAAGATTCTGCACGTCTTTAACCAGGTCGCGGGTAACAAGATAGGGCCCGACCGGGCCAAAAGTATCGGCACTCTTCCCCTTAACAAACTGACCGCCTCGTTCTCTCTGGAAAGAACGTTCAGAAACATCATGACCTACAGTATATCCGGCTATGTAGTCAAAGACATCGGCTTCGTCAACGTACTGAGTCCGACGTCCGATAACAATTACAAGTTCACTTTCATAATCAAGCTTAAAGCCGCTTCTGGGTTGAATAACGTCATCGAACGGGCCGCTGAGAGAGGATATTGCCTTGGAAAAAATCAGTGGCTCAGTGGGCAGTTCTACTGCCATTTCTTCGGCGTGGTTCACGTAATTGAAGCCTACAGCCATTATTTTATTGATGCCAGTTAGCGGCACACCCAGTCGTGGGTTCCCCGTTACCACGGGGAGGTCATCGAGTTCGATCGCGGCGATGCTGTCGAGGCCCTCGTCAGAGAGAAGCTCCGGCGTGATGTCGTCGATATGGCCGCTCAGATCTCTAATTTGGCCCTCGGCATCCAAAAGTCCGGGGCGTTCCTCACCGGCAGGACCAAACCTTAACAGTCTTAATTCAGCGGCCTCAGCGCTTGAGGCCACCAAGATAAGCGTCAGGGCTAGCAATATATACTTGTGGATTTTCCTCGTTAACGTCATTTGTCACTCTCCCGTGGAGTGGTGTTCTAGAGTATTTATTCAGCCGGTTATACCGCGCAGTTTCAAAGGAGGATATTACCTCAGATGGGTGAAAATTCTGAAATTCAATCTGGACGTGGTTCTGGAGTTAGATGCGGGATATCTGCTAGTCTGCGCCGTATCAATCACCAGCCTAAAATAGACAGGGAAATTATATGCTGACCTCTGCTCAATGGATAATAACCAAGTATCTCATCACCTCAGGTATAGTTGTTCTGGTATCAGAGTTCGCTAAACGGAGTGACAGGTTGGGTGCGTTTATTGCGGCGCTGCCGATGGTTACCGTTTTAACCTTGCTGTGGTTGTATCTCGAGAACCAGAGCCAGTCGAAAATTGCCAATCACGCGTGGTATACGTTCTGGTATGTTCTGCCTACCTTGCCGATGTTCCTTCTCTTTCCATGGCTTATCACGCGTTTTGGATTTTGGTGGGCTCTGGGAGCTTCTTCGGTTATCACAATGCTGTGTTTTGGGATCACTATCCTGGTGCTGCGGCCCTTTGGGGTCGAGTTACTGTGATCGGGCGGTGTCAGTTTAATCCAATAAGTTCACTACGGAGCCTGGGGAACTTAGAGTTTTCTGATAGCCAGATGGCAAGGAAGCTCTGGGTGAAGCGTGGGTCTGTTATCTGGCCCATCGCTTTATCGTTATAAAAAAAGGACGCTGACAAATCCGATTCGACATAAAGGGTGATAGAGTCTCCGCGTTTGATGTCAGGCCAAAGCTCAGCGAGGATGTTCAGCCAGGCTTCGCTTTCTCCACTATCATACAGGTTGAGTTCCCGCCACTGTTCTCGAGTGGTTTCGATTAGCTGGTCACGCCTGACGCTTCGCCGGTAATCAATTTTTAGGGCCAGGCCTGGTTCGATTCCCCGGTATCTTCCATCATCGCTATACAGCGTGCTTTCGTAGATAGTCCAGAAAAAAACCTTTAGTGTGGTTGATCCTATTGGCTGTAGGATTTCTGTAGGGGAGCCGTATAGTCTTCCACTCAACGCGATTAGCAATACCGCAGCGAGAAGGCAGGCTAATCTTGGAGACTTAATACGCTTCACTTAAGCGCACCTGCTTGTTGTCGCTCCACCAGAACATGATCGGCAAGAAAAATGCCCAGGTCAGCGCCACGAGCGCAATAACCCAGGGGAGGGCGATGCCGAAGGAGACCGCTCCAAGCTTATAGCCGAGATAGTAGCTAAAGGGAAAGCCGAGGGCTCCGGTCAATGCAGCAAGGTAGGCGTTTCTTCCAAGCAGCCTCAATGAAAGCGGCAATGTGGTAGCGAATGCGATCCACAGGGCGCACATCCAGAGGGGTAGCATGGCTCCGTGATTTGCAAACTGGAACACTCCTAACGCGGTGAATACGGAATCAATCGCAATGCCAAGCAGTATAGGCAGTATCAACTGATTGAAACGTACCGTACCTGCATAAATCAGCAGTGCCGCGTAGCACAGAATCGCCGGCGCGACTATCCAGAGCAGATCGTAACGACCCACGACACAACCTGCCCAGAATACGTTGTTCAGGGCCAGATTTACCGGCGAAGAGGTGACTATTTTCGTTACGTTCATTAATGGTCTGGCTACGTGTAATGAGGCATTTTGCTTGTTAGCAGTTGCACTGCACTAATGCGTCTTTCGAGGAAACCACCTTCGCAATAACCAAGGTAGTATTCCCAGAGGCGCTGAAATTGGTTTCCGTAACCCATTTTCTCCAAATCTGCGATACTGGCCATGAAGTTTTCACGCCAATCTCTCAGAGTCTTCGCGTAATCCAGGCCCATATCATGTACGTCCCGAATTATAAGTTCAGTTTTGTTTGCTAATAACTCACTCATCAAGTGCAGTGAGGGAAGGAACCCGCCCGGAAAGATGTGCTTTTGGATAAAATCCTCAGTACGGCTATAGATATCGAAGCGCTGATCGGCAATGGTGATAGCCTGGATCATCGCTAAACCCCCGGGTTTAAGTAATTCATCGATCTTGGCAAAATAGCCAGGCAGGTATTGCCTGCCAACCGCCTCAATCATTTCCACCGAGACCAGCTTGTCGAATTGGCCCTCGAGTTCGCGGTAATCATCGGCCAGTAAGGCTATTTTGTTTTCGAGACCTGCTGCTCTGATGCGCGCCTGGCAATGCTGGTATTGCTCGTCAGAAATCGTGGTAGTGGTGACCCGGCATCCAAAGTTTTGTGCGGCATAAATGGCCAGTCCTCCCCACCCACTGCCAATCTCAACCAGGTGGTCTTGTTCCGAAAGTTGCAGTTTCTCGCAAATGCGCTGCATTTTGTTGATCTGAGCCTGTTCCAGAGAATCCTCTTCGGACCGGTAAATAGCGGAGGAGTACTGCATGTTCGGATCCAGAAAAGTTTGGTAGAGGCTGTTTCCCAGATCATAATGGGCGAGGATATTGCGCTTCGCCTGGGATTTCGAATTGGCGCGCTTTACCGCCCGCAGCCAGGACCAGGGCTTGAGAACCCAGCCAAAGCGATCACCCCAGGCATCCATCATATGAAGGTTGCGGGAAAAAAAACGAGTTACCTTGCTGATGTCTGGAGAAGTCCACCAACCATCCACATAGGCTTCGCCGGCGGCAGCATTACCTCCGAGTAACGCGCGTCGATAGGTACGGGTATCGACGACATCGATTTCCGCTCTCAGAGTATCGCTGCTGTCGCCGAACCTGCCTATAACCTCACCCTGTTCTCGAATAACCAGATATCCCGAGGTTGCCCTGCTCAGTATCTTCAACAAGCCGTCTCTGATCCACAGTGACGCAGGCTCGGCGTGCAGTGCCTCGTTTTTTTGCTTGTGCTCTGGATGAATAGTCAGGGACTTCTGATTCATTGTTTTAATCTCTTTGTTGCTCTTGGGTTGTTATTAATTGTTTGTTCTGTGCGTTGCTCTACCTGGGGACCTTGAGCTCTTCATTTTGTCTGGACGGGTGGCGGTACAGAGGGTTGCCTTTCATAAATATTTTAAGGGCCTGCCAGTAAATCCCGATGACCATGCGAAGCGTTTGCATCGGAGTTGATATGAGTACGCGAAGTAAATTTGTTTGGTTCAAGGGGCGCCTCTTCAACACCATGGTGGCGTCAAATATTGGATTGGCTTCGGTTTCAGGTGTCACTTGAAGATGGATCATCGATTTAGATGCCGTTGTTCCCGGTGGCCGCACGGTCCAGGCGTAGATTTGACTCATCGGATTAAAAGGAGAAACATGAAATCGCTTTGCGTGTGGCTCAATTTTAGCCAGGTCGACGACGTAGTAATGCCGTTCGTTCCAGGGTGTATTGCTAACCTCGGCCAGCATGTAGCGAAGCTTGCCCTGTTGTTCAGCGAAGTAAAGGTTTAAAGGACTGAAGTAGAACCCCAGATATCGCAGATGTCCGTAAAAATATATTTCGCCGTCCAAATCGGAAGTCTTTATTCCGCTTAGCAATGCAATCTGCTGTTTAACAGATTCGGCCAGTGGAATAGCAGGATCACCCAGATAATCCGCACGGCGGAAGCGGGCCCAGTGCCAGGCGCGGGTGCCAAATAAAAAGAGTTTTTCAGAGAGAGCCGTCAATTCACTTAATTTGATGAATGCCATGAACAACGGATAACGAAATTCATGCTTTTTGGGCGCAAATCGCCTATGACGGACGAAGCCCTGGTAGAGCGCGCTGGCCGTTGGCTGATTTTCTGAATTGGCAATCATTGCAGTTTTATCCCGAAGCGATTACACACATCAAGCGCACTTCTTACGCCATCCTCGTGAAATCCGTTATACCAGTAGGCACCGCAGTAGTGAATACGATCTATACCGCAAATTTCTGCCCTGCGACGCTGCGCAGCTGAGCTGGATAAAGAATAAATTGGGTGTGCATAACGGAATCTATCAATGACTTTATCCGGGCTAATCAGATGGTCAGCATTGAGACTCACAAGTAATGGTCGGGGATCGTGGATACTCCCGATGCCCTGCAATACATTCATGCAGTAGGTAACAATTGGAAGGCTATTAGAATCGGAAGGTGCGGTGAGAAAGTTCCAGCTTGCCCAGGCTTTCTTGCGAATGGGCATCAAGCTGTCGTCCCAGTGCAGGGTCACAGCATTTTCCTGATATTGCAGGTTGGAGAGTATCGACTGCTCGGGCTTACTCGGGTTCCGCAGAAGGGCAAGTGCCTCATCGCTATGGCACGCCATGACTACGTGGTCGAATTGCCGGGGGCCATCCTCCAGAAATACCTGTATACCGTTTTGGACACGTTCGACCCCGGTCACTCGGGTTTTAAGATTCAGAGAATCGGAGTAGGGGGCCGTAAGAGGCTCGATATAGCTGTGCGAACCTCCCTCCAGCACGTACCACTGTGGTCGATTCTTTACATCCAGCAGCCCATGGTTCAGGAAGAAGCGCAGAAAAAAATCCAGAGGGAACTCGCCAGCCTGTCGAACGCTGCAGGACCAGATTGCTGCAACCATAGGTAGCAGATAGTTATCGCGAAGCATCGGGCTCAACTTGAGTTCAGTCAAGAAAGAATTCAGTGTGATTTCTTGGGAATCCGATGCTGCAAACCTGGCCTTTGCGGCTTTGTTGAATCGCAGGATGTCCCGGACAAATCTGATGAATCGAGGGCTCAGGATATTGCTGCGCTGCGCGAATAGCGTATCCAGGTTGTGTCCATTGTATTCGAGATTTTGCTGCGGATTGTTGACGCTGAAGCTCATCTCAGTGGGCTTCAACGCTACCTCAAGGTGCTCCAGAAGTTTTAAAAAATTTGGATAATTGCGATCATTACAGACTATAAAGCCGGTATCGACCTCGTATGTCTGCCCACCACGACCCTGATCCACACACACGCGCACAGTGTGCGTGTGACCTCCGATGTAATCATTGGATTCAAATACGGTAACGTTGTGCTTTTGGCTAAGCAGGAACGCAGCGGTGAGACCCGATATCCCGCTGCCGACGACTGCTATCTTTTGGGGGGACTTCTTATCCATGCATCCGATCTAGGTTAACGTTTAGCTCGGGCACATGAAGTTTTCATTGCGACATACGGTTTTTAATGAGCTTGATCAATGGCCCGAGGAGCGGCACATTTTCATACACTAACGCGCCAAGATCAAAGTAATCTCGATGATAGTAAACTTTGCCGTTGCGGTGCTTCAAATAACTTGAACCTTCCACGCGAATCAGCTGTCCATGCTTGATCGCCTTGTGCCTTAAGAGCATTGTCCAGCTGAAAAACATGCCTTCGTCATTAACCACACTGCGGTGAAACTTAAATCGGCACTGATCCGAGTTTTGAAGCAAGTGCTTAAAGTGGTCTTCCAGGGCGCGCAATCCCTGAAGCCCGCGAATGGGATCCTCGAAACAGATATCGCCAGCATATAGCGACTGAATCGTAGCGAGACTTTGCAGATCAAGGGTTTCGTAGAACTCGCGCAGCTTGCCTGCCAGACGCGCGGAGGTCACCTGAGCAGAATCCATCGTATCGGCGAGTTGCATGGCATTTCCTCTAGAAGCGTATGGCGAAGGTTACGGGATAAACCCATTTATGGATCACAGGTTAGAGAAATCGGCCCGGAGTGAACCAGCAGGGCGATCAGACCGTAATAAGAGCATGTATCAATTGTCAGCCAACAACGATCAGTTTAGGATGAAGGCCCGTGAAAGCGTCCAACCCCGGACGCTGATTCGAAAGCGGGCAGGCGAGACTGTGTCGGTGCAAAAGGATCAGGAATCACGGGAAGATGAGGCACTGCTTATTGCGGTGGGGAATTCTCAGGACAGGGAAGCATTCAACGCGCTGTTTCATCGATTTTCCGGGAAAATCTTCGCCCTGGGCATGAAGATTACCCGAAATGACCAGCTGGCTAATGATCTCGTGCAGGAAGCAATGCTCATAATCTGGCAAAAGGCTCCCCTTTATGACCTGGACAAAGGTTCTGCACAGACCTGGATATTCACGCTTGTGCGAAATCGCTGCTTCGACATTCTGAGGAAAATGAAGCGTCAGCCGGAGGGTATTAGCGCTGACGATATATACGCAGAGACAGAATACGAGCTTTCTGTCGACCCGGAACAGGAGCAGTCAACTCTGATTCAGATGGACCAGATCAGCCAGTACTTCGAGTTGTTGCCGGCAGCGCAGCGAGAGGTGATCGAATACGTATTTATGAGAGATTTAACACATCAGGAAGCCGCTCAGCAGCTCGACATCCCTCTGGGGACCTTAAAGTCGAGGCTCAGGCTGGCGCTAAATAAATTGAGAGACTATATCGGGGTTGAGGAATGACTACTCAGAACAATTATCATCCTGCAGAGGATTTGCTCAGAACTTTTTGCCAGGGGCAGTTGTCCACCGGCATGAGTGTGGCGATTTCGGCTCATCTGGAGTACTGCGGCGACTGCAGAAGTGCTTCCGGGCGCATTAACGCCGAGCTGGCCAGTGAATGGCTGGCGTCCGACCCAGTATTGCAGAGCAGCAAAACTGCCGGTGGCAAGGCATTTGAATCGACAGACACGGAAGCAATGCTGGTAAACATCACCAGTCGTCCGCAAATTAAATCATCGATCAGTTCAGATTCTGCCATTGGCGCTCAGGCAGAACTGCACATGCACGAGCGGAGTGTCAGATTGCCAAGAATCCTCGCCAAGGCAGCAGAAAAAGGGGTGGTTTGGCGGAAGCTTGCTGGAGGGATTAACACTGCGAAACTCGGGCTGGATCGTGATGCGCAGTGCGACTTCATGTACATGACTCCAGGTAGCCAGGCCCCCAGCCACACACACCGCGGCGTTGAAGTTACTCTGGTCCTTGATGGCACTTTCGAGGATGAGCTGGGAGCTTACAAGCCGGGAGATTTTATACTACGACATAGCTCTCAAACTCACACTCCCCGGAGTGATGAGGGTTGTCTATGTTACTCGGTTCTGGACAATCCATTATTGTTCACATCCGGTTGGTCCCGGCTTCTGAATCCTTTCCAGAGATACTTTTTTAACAGGCAGTTGCATCAGGCGTAGTGGCGGCGAGAATAAATCTGTCCTGTTACAGAAAAAGCCGGGTGTTCCCGGCTTTTTTGTGTCCCTAATTTCCAGTGAATGGATCGCCAACTTGCGATAAAACTAGAAGCCAGCTTCTCTACAAGTTAGCAAGTAACCCGTCAATTCGTAATATCCTCGGTGCTAATTCCTCTGATCTGTGTTACCGGAATCATCGCAATGTCACGAAACTTTGAATTTATCGGATTTTCGAGCTCCAATATGGACCCTACGTTGGCGTAGGTATTTTTGACGAACATATGATCTTCATCAAAATTGCGCGGAATACCGTAATTAATGGCATTGCGATAGCCTGATGGCACCTGCGTCAGCATACTCTTGGTGATCCAGGTACTGCCGTCACGAGCAAAATCGCTGATGCGCGAAGCATAATTGACGGTCTCTCCCAGCACAGTAAATTCGATATGCGATCCTGCGTGATAGGTTCCAAACCATTCCTGGCCTTCGTGCAGACCCGTATTCAACATGAGTTTATTAAACCAGCCCTTACGGACCTGCCAGCGCTGGGTTATCCGTTTCATCATGTCCTGCAATTCAATCGCACACTGCACGGCGTTGAGCACATAATTGCAATCTGGCTGGGGAAAGAAGTAGTAAACCATGCCGTCCCCGGCATGCTTCCCGTGGGTGCCATGGTACTTTCTGAAAATGGGTTCACTTTCTTGCCAAATATCGTTAATGAGTTGAAAGTACTCTTCGGCTGGAAGTTCAGAACAAAGACGCACGGAGTTCTGTAAATCAGCCACCATGACGGCGACATGGCTCAGATAGGGCTTTCGTTTGCGCAGTAACTCCCGAATTACCTGGTTACGTTGGGCAAGGAACTGAAGCAGAAAATCATCATTTTTGGAGACGGGGTTGTAGGTGAAGAGGATACCTTCACGGAAAAAGCTGGCGTACAGGTCGCAAGGTATCTCTGTACCCGATTCATCCTTTAAATTGGAGCTGAAGCGAACTATCGGCTGCTTTTCCAATTTGGCTGCTCCGTCATAAAGCGACTCGATCAGGGCGAGCATTTCTCCGCCCAGAGGGGCATAAAGTTTACTCAGAGTGCTCTTCGACATTCTTTTTTTAGCAGCTGCCAGATAAGGTCTCAGGTTTTCCATTAGCTCATCGGGATCGCCCTCGGCAAAAGTTTCCACCAATATTTCAAGCAAGTTTCTGGTTTGCAGATCTCCAATAGATGTAACTCGATTGCCGAAGACCTGTCGCTCTGCGTTTTCGTTCCACCACATCAATTCGAAATTGTTGTCCACCATGTAGGCGGGACCGGGAAAACTGTCTATCGTGAGTTCCATGGACAGACTATTGGATGGTCGATTGGCATAAATCCCACGGGTGACACCTGAGTTCTCTCCCGGGGCGTTCCGTGTTTCCGGTTCTTCGAGAGGGTATTTATAGGGGGCGTTATTGGAAAGTTTGCTCGCTATGTCGGCGATTGACATGCCTTCTTTTTTTAATTCCTGAACTTTTTGTACTCTGTCCAGCGCTTCGTTAGGGAAGTAACCGATCCTTGTGGCTCTGCCTTCTTCGCCATCTACGGGAGACTTAACAACGGGGCTCGGCAATATTCCCAGCGCGACATAATTATTCAGGGTAGCCCTGGATATCCCACTTTGCTCCATCAAATCTTTGCTGCTCAACATGTTATTCACCCTATGTTCAAAACAGGGAAAGAAGTATAAATAGGCAGTATAATTAATGCAAGGATTATTTATACAGTATATTTATGCAGTATAAATAGTATTACGAAGCAGTAAAATAGCGCTTTCCAGCCCATCTTCGGTGTCCAGGACAGTCTCGGCAAAATGGCACACGGAAAAAAATAAATGGATCGTTACCCTAAAAATAGAAGACGAGGGACGGGGCGAAGGAGAAGGAAAAGGAAAAGGAAAAGGAGAAGAGACCCTCCCAATCAGGCACATTGGTTAGGACATAAACCGGCGATATATGCGGGCAAAGAGCCTGCTGATCCAACTAAAATTGGCTATGGGTCAGAATCGACGGTTTTGTTCTCACTGGCGGCCTTCTCAAATGTTCTGCGCGCTGTGAATAAAACAACAAGGTAGACTGTAGTAGCCATAGCCCATGCAAGGAGCTCAAAGGTCCACAGGGCATTATTGGACATGCCGGCAGTCGTGATCAGAAGCCAAAAGGCGAGAATCGCCAGGGGAGCAATTGCTAATAATCGCCAGTAACCCAGCCATAGTCTTATAGCTCCATCCCACAGGTAGGCAACGCTGGCGGCGAGGGCTGTAACAAACAGGGCAATTATTAATTCCCAGAACCCTGGAGTCAGTGTATCTGCAGTGGCAATTGATTCTGCGGAATGCACGTTAAAGGCAGTTAACATGATCACAACAGAGGTCAGACAGCCGCGGGTACCAGTAGCCGAGCGCCCTAACGCTGTCCTGTCAGGCCAATTCATGCAGTTTTGATCGTTATCACCATCGGCAACTAATTTAACTGACAGCAATTTCCTGATATTTGACGCTACTTTTGAAGGCAATTGATCCATGGGATTTGAGTCTTTCAGGTGAAAAAGTTAGGGATTCGCCATTGCACTGCGCGGGTCATTCTATCAGTTGCGAGCTAATTGGCATGTTAATCAGGTCAGGGTGAATTCGACCGTTGCTCCCGGGCCAAGCGGTAGGCCCAGAACAACCCAGGCAATGGTCATGAGCAGACCGGTAAGAAGTAACCATAAGGAGTAAGGAAGCATGGTTGCGGCCAGGCTGCCAATTCCAAAGTCCCGCTGCCAGCGCTGGCAGAATATCAGGATTAGAGGAAAGTAGGGCATCAAAGGCGTGATAATGTTGGTCGCGCTATCCCCTACACGATAAGCGGCTGTGCTCATTTCGGGACTGATACCAACAAGCATAAGCATGGGGACGATGACAGGACCCAGCAGCGCCCACTTGGCGCTTGCTGACCCCACAAATAGGTTTATAAGTCCGGTAAAAAGGATGATAAGGGTCAATAACAGGGACATAGGAAGGTCAGAAGCTTGCAAGATTGACGCGCCTCCAATGGCGAAGATCAGGCCCAGATTTGACCAATTAAACATGGCCACAAAATGGGCTGCCGTAAATGCCAGGACCAGGTAATAACCCAGGTCTGCCATCGCCTCGCTCATCATTCTGACGACGTCCCGGTGGTTCTTTACGCTGCCAGAAGCGGTCCCGTAAGCCCAGCCTGCTGCCAGAAAAAGAATGAAAAAACCTGCTACCAGTGATTGGTAGAGTGGGTTCATTCGCGATTCAGGCGCTGCACTCTCGTCGATTAGCGGTGTTCCAGGTCCGAGGCAAAGGAAGGCCCATATAAAAATAACGACCAGCGTGGCCAGGCCTGCCCGTTTTAGACCGACCTCCTCATTACCATTCAGTGGCGTACCAACAGTCCTCACCACTCCGGCCGTGCTGCTTTCCATGAACTCAGAGCCGCTGTCAGGCGTCTTTAATCGAGGTTCTATCATGCGGTCTGTGACGTACCAGATAACCGGCAGAAAAAGCAGGGTCATTGCTACTATAAAATACCAGTTGCCGGCGATATTGGCGTCCCAGGTCGGATCGAGGGTTTCAGCGCTGGCCTCGGTAATACCGAAAAGCAAGGCATCGAGGGGCCCCACCACCAAATTTGCCGAAAACCCGCCCGAGACTCCGGCAAACGCCGCTGCTATACCGGCTATCGGATGTCGACCTGCGGCCGCGAATACAACGCCCGCCAGCGGTATGAGAACCACATAGGCAGCATCGGTGGCAAGATTGCCCAGCATTGCTACCAGCGCCACGGTTGGAGTTAGGATGCCTAGCGGTGCCCGGCTAACGGCAGCATTCATGGCAGCGGCAAATAAGCCGGAGCGTTCCGCGACGCCGGCGCCAAGCATGACAACCAGAACAAAGCCGAGGGGATAGAATCCGGCAAAAGTGGCTGGCATTTCGACCAGCAGGCGCCGCACATTGTCAGCTGATAAAAGACTCTCGGCCTGAATCACAAGAGGGCTTCCGGAAGCATCGAGCTGGGTGGGATGAATAGCTGATACACCCATAAGTGCCGCGATCACGCTAATGAGGATTAACGCACCTATGCACCAGAGAAATATGAAGACCGGATCGGGAAGCCTGTTTCCGGAGCGCTCTATCCAGCCCAGAATTCCGTGCGATCGCTCGTGATTCATATCATTTTGCGGTTCCATAATCGATACCCCAGGCTTCTTGGAATGACCCCAGATCGAGCGTACACAAGCGATCAGGTACGGACGAGTTTAACCTGATTTACGCTTGCCTTGGATGCTTTACGAGTGTTCAGTTAGCAGTAGCCGCCTCGCGAGACGGATTTGATCAACGAAGCCCGGCATAAAATGCTCGGATGTCATCGATCAGAAGTTCGGGTTCTTCCATTGCAGCGAAGTGACCGCCCCTGGGCATTACGGTCCAGCGAACTATGTTGTAGCTTCGCTCTGCCCAGCCCCTGGGTGTGACATAAATTTCAGCGGGGAACACCGCTCCAGCCGTAGGTACGCTGACGAATCCGAGAGGTCCACCGATACGCGGAGCATTACGATTTTCATAATAAATACGAGCCGAGGAGGTTATTGATTCGGTGAACCAGTAGATAGATACATTAGTCAGTAGTTCGTCCATGGTGAACTTATCGTAGACGTTGCCACGTTCATCCTGGGGAATATCGGTCCAGCCATGAAATTTTTCTGTGATCCACGCCGCCAGTCCGGCCGGCGAATCATTTAATGCATACCCAATGGTCTGTGGCTTGGTGCCTTGAATCTGCTGATAACCGACTTCATTGAGCATATATTCTGCACGTCGAGTTCGCTGTTCCAGTTCTTCGGGGGTGGCTGTTGCCTGCCCTCCGGCGTCATCCGCCAGTACAAAATTGGAATGTAATCCAATCACTCTATCGGAGTAATGGAAGGCATGATAGCGATTGATAATTGCGCCCCAGTCTCCACCCTGCAATCCATAACGTTGATATCCGAGACGCTCCATGAGCGCAGCCAGGAGATGAGCTATTTTTTCGGGACTGTAGCCCGGTTCATCCGGTTTATCCGAGAATCCGAATCCGGGCAGGGACGGTGCGATAACATGAAACGCATTCGCTGCATCGCCGCCATGTTCCGTTGGATTGGTGAGAGGGCCGATGATCTTGTGGAACTCGGCAATGGAACCCGGCCACCCATGGACGATTAGAAGCGGAATTGCTTCGGGATGGGGCGAACGCTGGTGAATGAAGTGTATATCCAGTCCCTCAATTGAGGTTTTAAACTGGTCGAATTCATTTAGCATTTGTTCCTGCGCGCGCCAGTCGAAGTCTGTTTGCCAGTAATCGATCAAACCCCTGAGGAACGCGCGGTCAGTGCCGTACTCCCAACTGGTGTTATTGATTTGGTCGGGAAGTCGAGTCAGCGCGAGTCGCTGACGCAGATCCTCAATCGCTTGATCAGAAACCGAGATAGTGAATTCCCTGATATCATTCTCAGCCATTCGTACTGGCACTCCTTCCGCTGCCGAATTCGGAACCGGAGAATTGCTCGCAGTATCGATTGCCAGCTGCCCCCAGGTGGAACTCGCTAATAGAGAAAAAATAAAAAAAAGGGCAATTTTTTGTGCTTTCATATCGTGCTCCTTTTTGGTTTCAGTCGGACCAGCTAGCTAATGCCACCCGCAGGATTTCAATGGCCTCGTCCACTTCTTTCCGTGTTACGTTCAGAGAGGGCAATAACCTGATACTGTTGCCTCCCGCTTTAACCGTCAGCAGTTTTCGATTAGTCAGATCGGCAATAAATTTTCCGCTGTCCAGATGGCACTTGATGCCTATCATCAATCCTGCACCGGAGACGCTCGCAAGCAAGTCGGGGTAGGTTGCTACCAGACCGTCCAGGCACTTCCGCAGATACTCGGCGCTTTCGTTTAGTTGCTGCAAAAAATCCTCGCGGGTAACTTCTTCCAGTACAGCATTGGCAACGGCGGCGGCAAGAGGATTGCCGCCAAATGTGCTGCCATGGGTACCGGCAACCATCGGTGCGGCAACATTCTCAGTGGTGAGACAGGCGCCAATGGGAAACCCACCGCCGAGTCCTTTGGCAGAGGCAAGAACGTCCGGAGTAATGCCGGTTTGCTGGTAAGCGTAAAGAGTTCCCGAACGCGCTACGCCACACTGCACTTCGTCGAACATTAGCAGCACGCCTCGCTCATCGCAAAGAGCACGCAATGCTTGCAGGTACTCCCTTGGTGCCGACCGAATTCCTCCCTCACCTTGAATGGGCTCGATAATAATGCCAGCGGTGCTTTGATCTATGGCATCGGCCATTTTCTGCAGGTCGCCAAAGGGCACCAGATCAAAGCCAGCATCACCCGCAAGAAAGCCTTCCGTATGCAGTGGATTGGCGGATGCTGCCAGCGGCGCCAGCGTGCGTCCATGGAATGATTCCGAGACGGAGATAATTCGTTTGCGTTGCGGATGACCAGCATGATGGTGATAGCGCCGCATAATTTTGAAGCCCGCTTCAACGGCTTCAGTACCAGAATTACAGAAAAATACCCGGTCTGCAAAAGTCAGCTCTACCAGCCTTGCTGCCAGAAGTTCGGCTTGTCGAATGCGGTACAGATTCGAGGTATGCCAAAGTTTTCCGGCCTGCTCGGTTAGAGCGCTGATCAGTGCAGGATGGCAGTGACCAAGGCAATTGACCGCTATTCCCATGGCGAAATCCAGGTAGCGTTCTCCGCTGCTGGTGTACAGGTAGGACCCTTCGCCACGCTCGAATTCGAGTTCTGGCGTGCCGTAGTTTTTCATTAATGCAGAATTCATAATGAGTCAGCGTAACGTAATCCCGGTTACAAGGGGAGATTAGAGAGGCGGCATGATGCCGTATAAAGGTGTATCATTCAACGCATGATGCTGAGTCAATTTTACAAGTCCGATAACCTGCCAGATAGAAAGTCCGCCTTGCCGGACCGACACGCTCCTGTAGAAGTAAATCCGAACCACTACGTGAGCGGCAACCCAATCGTCCCTCCAGTGCCCGGCCATCTTGCGCGGGCGGTATTCGGGCTAGGTTGTTTTTGGGGGGCGGAACGCAAATTCTGGCAATTACCCGGGGTATTTAGCACTGCGGTTGGGTACGCGGGCGGGATTACTGCCAATCCAAGTTATGAGGATGTTTGCAGCGGCCGAACTGGTCATACTGAGGTAGTCCTGGTTTATTACGATCCGGATGCGATCGATTACCAGCAACTGCTACAGGCATTTTGGGAAGCCCATGACCCGACTCAGGGAATGCGTCAGGGGAATGACCGCGGAACCCAGTACCGCTCTGCCATATACTGCATCGATGACGCGCAGACTATCCTCGCCACCCAAAGCCGGTCGGCTTATCAAGAAGCGCTCTGCGGGGCTGGATACGGCAATATCACCACTGAAATAGCCCAGCTACAGCGTTTTTATTATGCCGAGGATTATCATCAGCAGTATCTGGCTAAAAACCCTGACGGATACTGCGGAATCGGGGGGACTGGTGTCTGTATGCCCCGGGTACAGCACTCCATATAGAGCCATGCGGACCCAAGCAATCGATAAGCTCGTTATCGCTATTTCCTCAAGAGCGCTGTTTAATTTGGAAGATAGTCATCGCGTGTACGAAGACGATGGATTGATTGCCTATCAGAACTATCAGATAGAGAGGGAAGAGCAACCATTGGAGCCAGGAGATGCCTTTTCCCTGGTCAAAAAACTGTTGCATCTGAATGTGCTGCTGGACAAGTCGCGCGTAGAAGTGATCCTGCTGTCGCGCAACAGCGCGGATACAGGACTGCGCGTCTTTAATTCGATACAGCACTATGGTCTTGATATTACCCGTGCAGCCTTTTGCGGAGGAGACAGTCCCTATCGGTATATCGAGGCTTTCGGTAGCCACCTGTTTTTATCAACTGATGGCGCCGATGTCCGTCAGGCTCTGGAACTGGGAGTTGCGGCTGCCACCATATTGCCATCCCAAACCAGCAGCGCGGATAAAGAAATCCTTAAAATCGCATTTGACGGGGATGCCGTTCTGTTTTCCGATGAGGCGGAACGCGTTTACAAAAGCTCAGGCCTGGCGGCCTTTACCGCCAGCGAGAAAGATGCCGCTAACGATCCGTTGACAGGTGGGCCTTTCAAGCCGTTTCTGGCTGCCCTGCAACAGATTCAGATGGAATTTCCTTCTGGTGAAGCCCCCATTCGAACCTGCCTCGTCACGGCGCGTTCTGCGCCGGCTCACGAACGTGTGGTTAAAACCCTGCGGGCCTGGAATATTCGTATCGATGAATCCCTGTTTCTGGGGGGGCTTGATAAAGGCGAATTTCTGAGTGCATTCCACGCAGATGTGTTTTTCGATGACCAGCAGGGTCACTGTGAGTCGGCGCGAAGCCACGTGGCGACTGGCCACGTACCCCACGGCGTCGCCAACGAATAAGGCCTTGCGCCGAAGGTTTCACGAGAAGGCATAGTTGAGCCCAAGAATGAATAAAAGCACCGTGAGAATTCGTCGCAAGACCTGTTCCGGTACTTTGCTGCTCAAACGGGTGCCTAATTGTATAGCTGGCACCGACCCTGCCAGTAAGCTCGCAAGTAACAGACCATCTACATAGCCGGCTGCCAGGTAGCCCAGGCCTGCAATCAAGGTGAGCGGCACTGCGTGGGCCACGTCGGTCGCTATTATTTTTATTGCCGGGGTGTCGGCAAAGATTACCAGCAGCGCTGCTGCGCCAAAGGCTCCAGCGCCCACAGAAGACAAAGTCACGCAGACACCCAGCACAATACCCATCGCAATAGTGCTCAGGGCCTGATTGCAGCGAATGAGTTCCGAAAGCACATTCGGCCTCGGTTGCACTGTTGCGCCGGGCATTCTAGCGCCCGTCAGCAATACTGCAGCAGTCACAATTAACATGATACCCAGGCTTTTTGTGAGCAGTTCAGCAAAGCCTTCCTGCTCGAGAAAGCCCGATTGGCGCATCAGCACGTGAAGTAGTATCGATATCGGCAAGCTACCGATGGCTAGCCAGCCTGCAATGCGCCATTCGACATTGCCGCGACGGTGATGGGAGAAAACGCCGCTGGCTTTAGTCAAGGAGGCGTAGAGTAAATCGGTTCCAATTGCTATCGGTGCGGGAAATCCAAACAGCAGCAACAGCGGGGTCATCAGAGAGCCGCCCCCGACTCCAGTGAGACCTATCGCAAATCCAACGCTTGCACCAGCCGCGATATAGAGGGCTATCTCTTGCATGATTCAGATATCGAGTACAACGCGTTTGGCATCGGACAACAGCTTGTCGAATTAACCTTGGGTTACAGTGACTATAACTCACTTCAAATATTCTAAATAAGAATATATATTTATATTCAAATATCAAAATAGAATAACAAAAACGTTTGCAGGAGCCAGAATGAAGTTTCAGCAGCTACGTTATGCCGTCGCCGTACTTCAAAACGATCTGAATATTTCTCGGGCAGCTGAGCGGTTGCATACCTCTCAGCCAGGGGTTAGCAAGCAGATTCGTCAGTTGGAGGACGAGCTCGGCGTCGAATTGTTCGCTCGCAGCGGAAAGCACCTTACCCGCGTTACCCCGGCAGGAGAAGATGTACTTCTTATTGCCAAAGAAGTTGTTAAAAAACTTGATGATATAAAAGCTATCGCAAGTGAATTCTCTAATTTGAATAAGGGTAGTCTGGCAATCGCCACAACCCATACACAGTGCCGTTACGTCTTGCCACCAGTCATTAATCGATTTATTGAACGCTATCCCGAAGTGGCGCTGCATATGCATCAGGGCAGCCCAATGCAGATCACCAAACTTGCGGCTGAGGGGACCGCAGATTTTGCAATAGCCACTGAGGCGCTCGGATCGTTCACGGATCTGGTGATGATGCCCTGTTACCGCTGGAACAGGGCTATTCTGGTGCCGAGAGGTCACCCGCTGGAAGCCCTGGGAAGTGGTGCTTTAACCCATGAAAACATTGCCGAATACCCCATTGTGACCTACACATTCGGTTTCACTGGCCGTTCAAAGCTTGATGAGGCGTTCTCTTCGCGGAAACTGACACCGCGAGTGGTGTTCACTGCGGCGGATGCGGACGTCATTAAAACCTATGTGCGGCTGGGCCTCGGAATCGGTATTGTCGCTCGTATGGCCTGGGATAAAAAAGCGGACAGGGATCTGGTCGCGCTTGATGCCAGTCATCTGTTCGAGCCGAGTGTAACGCGGATTGGATTGCGTCGTGACGCATTCATGCGAGGGTTTATGCACGATTTTATAGAAATGTGGGCACCCCATCTTACTCGCGAGGTTGTGAATGAGGCCTTGAGATGTCGATCGGCGAGTGATCTGACAGGATTGTTCGGTGCTGTGGATATCCCAGAGTTATAATTTATTAAAAATATTATATACAAATAGATAAGAGATATAATTGAACTAATTTATGCAATAAAATGATTGCGGAGTATGGGCAATAAATTCCGTACATAGGATACAGCCTTTGTATCATTCGTCTGAACGTTTTAGATTATCCCGGTGAAGCCCGCACTCCTTGATGGTTGCCTCTTCCCACCACCAGCGACCCTCGCGCTCATGCTGTCCAGGTCCAATTGCGCGGGTGCAGGGTTCGCAGCCTATACTTACGAAACCCTGATCGTGAAGCGGATTGTAGGGCAATTCAAGCATCCGAATGTGATTCCAGACCTCTTGCAAGGATAAGTTGGCAAGCGGATTCACCTTGGTCAGCGGTCCCGATCTACCCCTGAACGCCAGATCCTCTTGGAACATTGGAATCAGCACCCGGGTAGGGCTCTGGTCTCTTCTTTGTCCGGTAATCCAGCCATCCAAGTTCAATAGTTTTTGTCGCAGAGGGGCGATTTTTCGCACTTCGCAGCATTCCTCGTGCCCATCTGTGTAGAAGCTGAAAAGCCCTTTCTCACGAACCAGCTGTTCTACCCGCTCATTGTGCGGGGAAAGAAATTCCAGATTCAGATTGAACTTTTCGCGTACCTGATCGATGAAGCGATAGGTTTGCGGATGCAGTCGGCCGGTGTCGAGGGTGAAAACCTGCACGTCAGGGCGGATTCTCACCGCCAGAGCTACCAGCAGGACGTCTTCTGCGCCGCTGAATCCAACGGCAATGTCAGGTATCAGGTCGAATGCGCGAGTGAGTACTTCCGCGGGTGTCATGCTTTGCGTTTCATGATTGAGTTGCGCAATTTTTTCACTATTTAGCATGGCTTTATAACCGTTGAATGCAGATCATTTCTGACTTTCGCGCACGCGGCATTGCCGGACAGGCGAGCCCAAAGGGGCCTTTAATTCTCTTTGATTTGGCGCAACAGGTAAAGATGGGGTGTGGAACACTGTTCCATTTACCATGTTCCACGTGGAATAAATTCAATAATATTAATGAGTTAGACAGTATATTGTGCTGCATAGCACTAAATGTTGGGGCAAGCTAGTATGCCGCCGACCATATGTAGTAAAACTTTAATTTTACTTGGACAGCCAGTGGAATGTTGTAAAGTTCAATCGTTCTGCTAAATTGTCGCTTTTGCTGCGTCGTCACGTGGAGAAGGTGAATTTGGAAATCGCATGTCTTGATCTTGAAGGCGTTCTGGTACCGGAAATTTGGATTGGATTTGCTGAGAAAACGGGTATCGATGAGTTGCGCGCCACCACCCGTGATATACCGGATTACGAAGTGTTAATGAGGCAGCGCTTGCAAATTTTGGATGATCATAAGCTAGGCCTCGATGATATCCAGGAGGTGATCTCATCAATGTCTCCATTGCCTGGAGCGAGACATTTCCTGGACTGGCTGCGGAGGCACTTCCAGGTGGTAATTCTGTCCGATACCTTCTACGAATTTTCGTTGCCCTTGATGGCTCAGCTTGGCTACCCGACCCTTTTTTGTCATCGACTGGAGGCTGATTCGAAGGGCCGTATTGTTGATTACAATATCCGCCTTGGAGACCATAAGAGACAGTCCGTTATCGCTTTTCACAATCTGAATTACCGCGTTATCGCTGCCGGCGATTCCTATAATGACACTACAATGCTGGCAGAAGCTGATGTTGGTATTCTTTTTAAGGCTCCCGACAATGTTATCGAGGAATTCCCGCAATTTACCTCGGTTATCGAGTACGACGAACTCAAAGCCGAATTCCGAAATGCCAGCCTTCGCAATATTAGTATCAACTAAGATCTACAAATAATTGTAGGTTAACCCTGTAATATATTGATAATAGTTAATATTTTATCAAAACATTCGTGGTACTCCTGGTCACACTCGGAATCCGCCACGATGCCGCCGCCAGCCCAGCAGCAGATTTCATTATTCAGGCAGTAAAGTGAACGAATCGTAATGTTGCTGTCCATGCGGCCATTGAAACCAAGGTACAGCACATTGCCGCAGTACACCTCGCGTTTTGTATTTTCGATCTCTTCAATGATCTCCATTGCGCGCAGTTTGGGCGCACCGGTGACAGATCCTCCCGGGTAACATTTTCTGAATAGCTCGAGAGGCGAAGTAGTCAGTGGCAGTCTCCCAGATACGGTACTGACAAGGTGGTGAACATTGTCATATGACTGTAGATCAAACAGCTTTGGCACGTGGATAGAGCCAGTTTCACAGGAAGTTCCGAGATCATTTCTCAGCAGATCGACTATCATCAAATTTTCAGCTCGCTCCTTTTCACTATTGAGCAAATCCTCGGCGAGATGAGCATCTTTTATCGGATCGCAACTTCGAGGACGCGTGCCCTTGATCGGTTGTGTCATTACTTCTTGTTCCTCGACGCGCAGGAACCGTTCCGGTGAGAGGCACAACAGGAACTTGTTGTGCCAACCCAAAAAAGCTGAAAAAGGTTTGCCTGTTAATGCTCTCAATCGCTTGTAGGCTGAAAAAGGATGCCCCGAAAACCGACCAGAGAAACGCTGGGTCAAATTGACCTGGTAACAATCGCCGGCCTCGATGTAACTGTTCACCTGCTGAAAGGACTTGCGATAGTCACGCTTGCTCAGGTTATTAGAAAATTTCTGGGTGAGTTTAAATTCTGCATGCTGTGTCACGTCTGCTCGCAGTCGGTCTGCTACCATGCGACGGATCACTGTCGGACAATTGGAACGGAATAACAAACGGGATTCCCGTTGCAAATGATCAACTACTAACACCCAGGCGTAGATTCCCAGAAATGCCTGGTCAATTTTTATTGAGCCTCCGGGTTTTAATGTTGGATATCCCAGAAAGCCCATTAAACCGCCGTCAAAAGGCAATTGTGAGGGGATGCTGATTTCGTCATTTGGTTTGTAGCGTTGCAGCAACTCTTCTGCAGCGAGAAACAGGTCCGAACCTCTGTCGACAGGCAACGACTCAGAACTGATCAGCTTGCCATTTTCTACCTCAAGAGTGGCAATCGGCGCTGCAGAGAGTATGTCGTATCGGCCACCTTCCGGATTGTGATTGCAACTGTCCAGCAGAATAGGAAAGGGCAGGTCGAGTAATCTAGCCATAAATTGAGAGCTATCTTCCACGTAGGGAAGTACCGAAATCATCCGCTGATCGCCCATGGTTACCCGGTCAATTCGACTCAATCGAAAGTGATCCCTGTGCGATTAGGCTTGCAATCAGCGCGTAATCACGCTCACTTCTCAGTAGCCCCTTCAATTCTGGTTGCTCCGGCCAGAAACCGTTGCATAGTAATTTAAGCAATGGCATTTGGTCTGTTTGACATAAATATTTCTCGCCATCGACAAACAGCACATGGCCTTCCTTGTTCGTGAGATAGGCAAATCTAGAATTCGGGTTTTTGTGAAAGACCATCAATATCTCACTGTTCTGATCTAGCGCCTGTAATGCGGCCGTGTCAGGTGAATTTATTTCGGCCTGAATCCTTTCAGGATAACGAGGTTCGGTTACTGACTTGCCAAAAAAGTCCAGTAACAGAGAACTCTGATCAGTTATATTTCGCAATTTATCGAATACGTTTTGAATCGAATATTTATCTAATGCTCCACCTCCGACTTGGCCAAAAGAGTCGGAATCCTCGAAACGAAGATCCTCGCTCATTGTCGTCGTCATCTCGTCGCAAAATCCTTGCAGCAACTCGGCAAAAGAGGGGGCCCGAAATCCGACCGAATAGCACAGGCTATCTTGTAATGCAATTCCGTGGTGGGCGATTCGAGGTGGTAGATACAGGATGTCGCCAGGTTCAAGAACAACTTCCCGCCGGCTGACAAAATTTTCTAACAGTCGCATTTCTGTGTTGTTACGGAGAGGAGTTGTGCTGTCACAACGCTCACCAATTTGCCAGCGGCGAGATCCTTTACCCTGGATAAGAAACACATCGTACTGATCATAATGCGGACCAACTCCGCCGCCAGTAGATGCAAAGCTCACCATGACATCATCAATTCGCCAGCTAGGCAGAAACTTAAAATAGTTTTTCAGATCTGCTACGTCGGGGTCAGCCAGATCAACTGCCTGAACCAGCAAGGTCCAGTTATGCTCTCCTAGTTTTTCAAAGACAGCGGCATTAAATGGGCCATGCCTTACCTGCCAATCGTTATCCGGAATGTGAGTAACGATACGCGACTCGATGGAATGCTCGCAGGCCAATCCGGCAAGTTCGTCTGCATCAATTGGGTCGACGAACGCTTCACCGTTATGCTTGATCAAAAGCGGTTCACGTTGCCAATATGTACGAAGAAATTCGTTATGGTCGAATTCCGTGAGAATCATGGCGATTTCCGTGGGTTGAGCCCCGAACGGGGAGTCAGATTTAGAGCTGGTCGACCTGATATTTCGCGTTACCCAGATAAGTGGACGGGCTTAGAGTCTTCAATCGGGTTTTTGCGTCCTCTGGAAGTTCCAATGAATCGATGAATCGATGCAATGTTTCGCGAGTAATGTCTTGACCACGGGTCAGTTCTTTGAGTTTTTCATAAGGCTGCTGAATGCCGTAGCGACGCATAACAGTCTGAATGGGCTCAGCCAGTACTTCCCAGCTTTGTTCTAGATCCGCGAGCAGCGCTTCCGGATTGAGCTCCAATTTTCCGAGACCCTTGAGCAGTGCCTGATAACCAATAAGGGAGTGGGCGAGGCCGCTGCCCATATTCCTGAGAACCGTCGAATCGGTGAGATCTCGTTGCCAGCGTGAAACTGGCAGCTTTTCTGCCAGGTGTTGGAGAATGGCGTTTGCCATACCCAGATTGCCTTCCGAATTTTCAAAATCAATCGGGTTCACTTTGTGCGGCATAGTAGAAGAACCAACTTCTCCTACAATTGTTCGCTGCTTGAAATAACCCAGCGAAATATAGCCCCAAATGTCCCTATCAAAATCAATCAGAACCGTATTGAACCGGCTGAGTGCGGCAAATAACTCGGCAATATAATCATGGGGTTCAATTTGAGTGGTAAATGGGTTCCAGGTTAAACCTAGGGATTCGACGAGTTGGCTCGAATGGCGGCTCCAATCCACATCCGGATATGCTGATAGATGGGCATTGAAATTTCCTACCGCGCCATTGATCTTGCCAAGAATTTCATTATTCGAAAACTGTGAGAGCTGGCGCCTGAGTCTATAGGCGACATTGGCTAATTCCTTTCCAACGGTTGTTGGTGAAGCTGTCTGCCCATGGGTCCTCGAAAGCATTGGTTGTTCGGAGTACTGTTGTGCCAGTTCGGAGAGTAGAGTGATGATGCTTTGCATTGCAGGAACGAGAACTTGTTCGCGTGCGTATTTGAGCATCAATGCGTAGGCCAAATTGTTTATGTCTTCCGAGGTGCAGGCAAAATGCACAAATTCAATCTGTGATTGCAGGTCTTCCCGGGCAGCCATCTTTTCCTTGATAAAGTACTCGACGGCTTTGACATCGTGATTGGTCGTACTTTCAATCTCTTTCACTCGTCGAGCGTCGTCAATACTGAAGTCGGAGACCAGCTGATTGAGGTATTCAGACGCACTGGCAGTCAAAGTGCCGGTCTCCTCCAGCTGCGAGTCACTTGCCAGAAGCTGCAGCCATCGTATTTCAACCTCGGTACGATACCTGATGAGCGCGTACTCACTAAAATAAAATATCAGCGGCAGGACTTTGCTGCGGTAGCGTCCATCAACTGCTGAAATGGCGGTGAGTTCCGATAGTGGAAAGTCAGTCATTCCTGTGTCCCTAAACTGAATTGAGTAATGTGCGTCTTATATCTTCGGCGGTCTGGTAAATCTTTTTACGGTAAAGCACTAGATGCCAGCGTCTGCCACCGATCTGGTACCACAATACTGCCCATCTAATTCCGGCAAGCAACAGTGTTCTCACCTGATTGGCAATATGGTCGTTTTGCAGAAATTCGAGGTTGCCTTTGACGTGAATACGGAATGAATAGGTACTGATAGTTTCCTGATAGACGTCGGCAATTGCCTTGAAGAATTGCTGCGCGTCTCCGTCCTCCGCAGATTCGCCCGGGTTTGCCGGGCTCCGAAGGCCACTCAGGGCTTGCTGAAGGCTGCCTTGCATAGAGCGGTCTGACATCAGTTTCTGCCGCAAGGCGAGAATACCCAGAAGGTAGCGGATAATTTCCGGGTTTCTTTCTTCCCTGTCGGTACTAAAGATACTTTGCAAGGTTCTCAATCCAGGACTTAGCTGGATTGGATTCGGAATGAGTGCTGATACCGATGCAGGATTGAAGCTGAGTAGTGGGCCAATGCAAGCAGACATCGCGTTGGAATCACAGGAGCCGCGGACAGCGAGGCTTTCAACAAGCGCTGCACACTGGGCAATTCCCGCCAGCGCCAGATTCTGATATTCCCACTTGCTGTAATGCATTTGTCTCAAATCCTGTTTTTTACTTATTCCAATCGCTGTTCGATAACGGCGCCACCAAGGCAGACATCGCCATCATAGAATACTACGTATTGGCCAGGCGTTACCGCTCTTTGCGGCTTATCAAATGTAATCTTGAGTTGATTATCGGGGAATTGCTCCACAGCGCATGGCTGATCGTTCTGTCGATAGCGAACCTTGGCTGCGCATCGCATTGGCAGCACAGGTTGGGCACAGTTTATCCAGTGTGGCTTTCCGGCCAATATTTCCGAGCAGTACAGCAGCGGGTTTTGATTTCCCTGAGCCACCAGAAGCACGTTATTTTCAAGATCTTTGTCAACCACATACCACGGAGCCTCTTTGTGGTCACGCAGTCCACCGATTCCGAGTCCTTGCCGCTGCCCGATGGTGTGATACATCAATCCGGCATGTTGTCCGATTTCTTCGCCGTCACTGGTGTGAATCGGGCCAGGCTGAGCCGGCAGATAGCGAGTCAGAAAGTCATTGAACTTTCGTTCGCCGATAAAACAGATGCCAGTGCTGTCCTTTTTATCGTGCGTGCCAAAATCCTGAGTTCGGGCGACGTCACGAACCTGTTCTTTGTGCAGCTCTCCTACTGGAAATAATGACTTCTGCAAGCATTCTTCGCTCACTTCGCAAAGGAAGTAACTCTGATCCTTATTCGGATCTTTGCCTTTCAGAAGTTGGGTGCCGTCATTGTGTATTGCTTTTCGAACATAATGGCCCGTGGCGATCATATCGGCACCGAGCTCAAGCGCATAATCAAGAAAAGCTTTGAATTTGATTTCACGATTGCATAGCACGTCAGGATTTGGAGTGCGCCCGGCTCGATACTCAAACAGAAAGTGCTCAAAAACATTATCCCAGTATTCGGCGGCAAAATTAGCGCTATGCAGGGTGATTCCGAGCCTGTCACAAACTGACTGCGCATCCGCCAGATCCTCTCGGGCTGTGCAATACTCGGTATCATCGTCCTCGTCCCAATTCTTCATGAACAGGCCCTCGACATGGTAGCCCTGTTGAATCAGCAGGTAGGCGGCAACCGAGGAATCTACTCCTCCGGACATACCCACAATTACCCGGATTCTTGCTGGGACGGGAGCGGATGGCATGATCTAAAATTCCAGACAGATTAGCTTAAATGGTTGTTATAAGCGAAATAGGGTAGGTGGTCCCCTTGAGGTAGTCTTTTACCACCTGCAATACGACCGGGCTTCGTAAACGTACGCCAAGCCTTCTAATTTCCTCGAAAGTCAGCCAGTGCGCTTGCACTATTTCAGCGTCTAACTGCCAAGATTCATGCCGTCGCACAGCAGCTGCAATAAAACAGCTGCGAATGTAACAAACCTGATTGGCAGGTGAGGTGTAATGGTAGAGCCCCAGAAAATCCACCACCCGGACTTCCCATCCGGTTTCCTCGAGAGTTTCCCTCTCGGCAGCCTCAATTAATGACTCGCCGGCTTCGAGATGCCCTGCCGGCTGATTGAAAACAACTCCACCGTCGGCTTGCTCCTCGACCATTAGAAAGCGTCCGTTTTTTTCAACCACGGTAGCGACCGTTGCATGCGGATACCAGGTCATGGAAGTACCGACAAGATGCTGTTTTAGTGCTATGAAAATTCGACCTTGCCACTGATGGACGTGATTGGGCCGACCGATGTAATCCTAACTCAAAACAACCCTGAATGCTTCCGTATTCAATCGTAAGATCGGTCCTGTATAACTCTCATCGAGCTTCAGCTGAGCAGCGGAAATATGGATAATAGGACTTTGCCAGCATTCGAAGGGTATATTGATGGCTAAACTTTCACACCTAGACAGTCAGGGCCGTGCCAACATGGTTGATGTGTCAGAGAAACCGAACACCGACAGAGTGGCAGTGGCTAGCGGTAGAATCCTAATGCAAGCTACAACTATGGAGTTGATAGCAGCGGGTGAAAACAAAAAGGGAGACGTATTGGCAACGGCTCGCATTGCAGGGATACAGGCCGCAAAGCGATGTTCGGAGCTGATTCCGCTTTGTCACCCTCTAATGCTTTCTTCCATCAAGGTTGATCTTGATCTTGATAGCGATCAATCCGCGGTCAATATCACAGCAGTGTGCAAGGTTAACAGCCAGACGGGCGTCGAGATGGAGGCCTTGACGGCGGTGTCGGTGGCTTTGCTAACGGTCTACGATATGTGCAAAGCGGTGGACAAACACATGACGATCAGCGATATATGCCTGCAGGAGAAATCTGGCGGCAGGAGCGGCCATTTCACCAGGAGCTGATATGCTGTCAATATATTACTTTGCGGGAATCCGAGAGGCCGCCGGACGAAATTCCGAAGTACTCGAACTCCCAGAATCAGTAACCGATGTGCAAGGGCTCATTAATCTCCTTGCACATCGTTATCCTAAGGAGCTGTCGCTGCTCACCGAGAGCGACAGGGTGCTGGTTGCTGTCGATCAGACAGTTGTCAAGCGTGATCATCAATTGCGGGGCGATGAGGAAATTGCTTTCTTTCCCCCAATGACTGGCGGCTAGTAAATCATGCGCTATGTTGCGGTGCAGCAGAATGATTTCGACATTGGCGCTGAGTCACGTCTCCTGCGGGATATTGGTAGTAATGTTGGCGCCATTTGTACATTTTGCGGATTGGTGCGGGAGTTTCAGCGGGAATCCTCCGATAAATCGGTTGAGGAGCTGTTTCTCGAATATTACCCCGGCATGACTGAAAAAAGTCTGCAAGAGATCGTCGATCAGGCCACCGATCGATGGCGGTTGCTGGGATGTCGGGTAATCCACAGGGTGGGTGCACTGACTCCTGGCGATCAAATCGTGTTCGTTGGAACTGCAAGTGAACATAGGCATGAGGCATTTGAATCTGCCGAGTTCATTATGGATTTCCTGAAAACCCGCGCGCCTTTTTGGAAACGCCAGACTGGCAGCGAGGGGACAGAATGGGTTGAACATCGTGAAAGTGACGATCAGGCTGCCAAGCGCTGGCAGAGCTGATATGCAGGCTGTCATCGATTTTTTGATAAATTAGGCTCAACTTCTAGCCGAATCCATTCCCCTGGATTGAGATTCCCTAGGCGCCAAGGTCCTACCCGAGTGCGGATTAGCCGCAAGGTCGGATAGCCGGCCGCAGAAGTCATGCGCCGGACCTGCCTGTTGCGGCCTTCGCTGATGGTCAACTCCAGCCAGCTGGTGGGGATTTTTGCCCGATATCGAATCGGTGGATCTCGAGGCCAAAATTCAGGCGCATCGATTCTTCTGGCCAGAGCGGGCAGGGTAATGCCGTCTCTAAGCACAAGGCCATTACGCAGGCAATCAAGAGCGTGATCGCTTATAAGCCCGTCAACCTGTGCCGCGTAGGATTTCGACATTTTCTGTGATGGATGACTGATTTGGTGCTGTAATTTTCCATTGTCGGTCAGCAGAAGTAATCCTTCAGAATCTCTATCCAGTCTGCCAGCCGGGTATACCGATTTGACATCGATAAAGTGCCGCAGAAATAGAGTCTCTGGTTCGCCGCTAAATTGCGAATGCACGCCATAGGGCTTGTTGAACAATATGAGTGAGGCCATCTGCAAGCCCGATATATCTGTCTAATGATTTAGTAAGGAAGGATTATCAAGCCCGCATAAGAACGACATTATTTGAGCAGATTAAGGTGCAAGGTTCAGATACCACGCAAGGATTTCGAGGGGTTAAAATAACACCGTCACACAACTAAAATCTGTGCGTTATTAATGGCCCTTCGCAGCAGTAAGCCGTTGGCCCTCGCGTGATGCTAGGCTTCGGTTTCCTGAGATTCGGAACTTACCTGCTGAGAATCACCATCCTCAGCCAAGGGTATAATATTCGCTGCATGCAGACCCTTGGGGCCTTCAACAGTTTCAAAAGAGACCAACTGCCCGGCTTTCAAGGTTTTGTAACCCTCCATACCTATGGCTGAGTAATGGGCGAAAAGATCATCGCCGCCGTCGTCTGGAAGAATGAAACCGAAACCTTTTGCGTTATTAAACCACTTCACATGACCCGTGTTCATGGTGAAACCTCGAGGATTCTTCTTATTATCTGTAATTATTGTTACTAACCTCTTTTGGTATACAACATCAACTGGAGCTTGTCAAAGGATGGACTTCTTCATTGAGTCATTGAAAAATAGTATCGAGGGAGCCATGTTAGGAATCGAGGAAGACGAGTACGCGCAACCTGAAATCCTCGGGGGTATTAAGGTAAGATAGATAGCAAGGCTCTGGCTGCGGATATACCGTAAGCAGAGCTCTCTATACGGGCAAAAAATGTAGTGTAATAACCCGCGAAGGTAATCCTCGGCCAGGGTAAAACACAGACCGATCACAGCGAGAGCATTTCAGGTGGCAGAGCGAGATTCCAATACCGGAAACGGACAAGATAGCGGACTGGCGACAGCAACCGATAAACCCAAGCTGGCGCAACCACCGTTATACAAGGTCGTACTGATCAATGACGACTACACTCCCATGGAGTTCGTGGTCGATGTACTACGGGTATTTTTTAATATGGGGGTCGAAAAAGCGACCCAGATCATGTTGAAAGTTCACACCGAGGGCAAAGGAGTGTGTGGCGTCTACAGTAAAGACGTCGCTGAATCCAAGGCCTCTCTTGTTAACGACTATGCTCGAGAGTGCGAACATCCGCTGCTCTGCAGTGTCGAAGTGGATAGGTGAGGGTATCGTTATGTTAAGCAAGGACCTGGAGACAACGTTAAATCTGGCATTCAAGGCGGCGAGGAGAAAACGTCATGAATTTATGACGGTAGAGCACTTGCTACTTGCGTTGCTGGATAATGAAACGGCGTCTGAGGTGTTGCTGGCCTGTAGAGCTGACATTCCACGACTAAAAGGCGAATTGGCCGATTTTATTGATGCGACTACCCCGCTGATACCTGAAGGGGAACCGGGTCGTGAAACGCAGCCTACTCTCGGATTTCAGCGGGTATTGCAGCGAGCAGTCTTCCACGTGCAGTCATCTGGCCGGGCCGAAGTAACAGGCGCCAATGTACTGGTCGCAATTTTTAGTGAGCAGGAAAGCCAGGCCGTTTACTTGTTGAAACAGCAAGATATTGCTCGCATTGATGTCGTGAACTACATAACCCATGGAATTTCGAAGGAATCTCAGGGACGCGAGGATGATGAGCGCGAAGGGATACCTGAGCGGCAGGAAACGGACAACTCGGCAGACGATTCAGCTGGCAGTGCGCTTGAAAATTATGCGACCAACCTGAATGCTCTTGCAGAGGAGGGCAAGATCGACCCTCTCATCGGACGCGAAGATGAAGTAACCCGGGTCATCCAGGTGCTCAGTCGTCGTCGGAAGAACAATCCCTTGCTAGTCGGCGAATCCGGGGTTGGTAAAACAGCAGTAGCAGAGGGCCTGGCGCGTAAAATAGTAGAGGGAGAAATTCCGGAGGTGCTCAAGGACAGCGTTATCTATTCGCTTGATCTGGGAACATTGCTGGCAGGAACCAAGTATCGCGGAGATTTTGAAAAGCGTTTCAAGGCCTTGCTCACAGAGTTGAAAAAGAACGAACATGCCATTCTCTTCATCGATGAAATACACACTATAATCGGTGCTGGTGCTGCCTCGGGCGGCGTCATGGATGCATCGAACCTGCTCAAACCCGCGCTGACTTCCGGTACACTCAGGTGTCTTGGTTCCACTACGTATCAGGAATATCGCGGTATCTTTGACAAGGATCGAGCGCTTTCCAGGCGCTTCCAGAAGATCGATGTCGACGAGCCTGACGTCGAAACCACGTACAGGATACTCAAAGGACTCAAGTCTCGCTTCGAGGAACACCATGATCTGCGCTATTCCGACAAGTCATTGAAAGCGGCTTCGGAGTTGGCGGGCCGTTATATCAATGATCGTCATATGCCCGACAAGGCGATTGATGTTATCGATGAGGCTGGTGCCTATCAGCGTCTGCAACCGCCGAGTAAACGTAAGAAATTGCTTCAGGTTGCAGACATCGAAAAAATCGTAGCTTCGATTGCCAGAATTCCTCCCAAACATGTTTCCAGTTCGGACATCGATGCACTCAAGAGCCTGGAGACCAATCTGAAACTCGTAGTTTTCGGACAGGATGAGGCAATCAATGCTTTGGCATCGGCTATCAAACTGGCACGGGCCGGACTTAGAGAAGGAGAAAAACCGATAGGCTCCTATCTTTTTGCTGGCCCTACGGGCGTAGGTAAGACCGAAGTGAGCCGCCAATTGGCCAATGTTCTTGGTATTGAACTGCTGCGCTTTGATATGTCGGAATACATGGAGCGGCACACCGTGTCCCGCTTGATTGGTGCGCCGCCTGGTTATGTGGGGTTCGATCAGGGCGGGCTTATGACCGAGGCGATTACCAAGAATCCCCACTGCGTGCTTCTGCTTGATGAGATAGAAAAGGCGCATCCCGACGTGTTCAACCTGTTATTGCAAGTAATGGACCATGGAACCCTGACCGACAATAACGGACGCAAGGCAGACTTCAGGAATGTAATTTTGATCATGACCACCAACGCTGGTGCGCAGGAAATGTCGCGACCTTCCATCGGTTTTACTGAGCAGGATCACAGCTCTGACGGAATGGAGATCATCAAAAAAATGTTCACGCCGGAGTTCAGAAATCGTCTTGATGCAATTATTCAATTCGGAGCCCTCAGCCCTGACACCATTCGAACCGTGGTCGACAAGTTCCTGGTCAATCTGCAAGTTCAGCTAGATGAAAAGAAGGTCCAACTGCATGTTGACGAGCTGGCAATGGACTGGTTTGTAATGCACGGCTACAGCGAGTCCATGGGAGCCCGTCCGATGGCACGCCTGGTTCAGGAAAAACTCAAGAAACCGTTGGCAGAAGAAATTTTATTCGGATCGTTGGCCGAAAATGGCGGAGACATCTATGTGACCGCGAAGGAGAACGATATTGTGATCTCCTGCACCTCCAAGGAAAAACACATTCCGCAGGAGGAATTGACTGGAAGCGGCTAAGGGACGCTACTCGGTCAGCGAGCGCGGTAGGTGATGCGGCCTTTGGTAAGATCGTAAGGGGTAAGTTCCACTCTGACCTGATCGCCGGTAAGTATTCGTATGTAGTTTTTGCGCATTTTGCCGGAAATATGTGCGGTCACAATATGACCGTTTTCCAGCTTCACTCTAAACATGGTGTTGGGAAGGGTTTCGACTACTTCGCCTTCCATCTCAATTTGATCTTCTTTGGCCATTAAGAATACCGGTCCTCGCAACGAGGGCCGAATTGTGCCTGATTTTCGTGTAATTGGCAAAGCGACATAAGTTATTAATTTAGTCGTACCCAGTTGCCCCGCACGAACATTTCCAACGGTCGGTAATTAATTTTGTAATTCATCTTTGGGCAGTCCTTGATCCAGTAACCCAGATAGAGATAGGGCAATCGCAGCTCCTTAGCTTTCAGGATTTGCCAGAGGATTACGTAATGTCCCAGGGAGCGTCTGCTTTGCTCGGCGTCATAGAAGGTATATACGGCGGATAAACCATGTTTCAGCTGATCGATAACAGAAACCGCCAGTAGGCGTTCTTGCAGGGAAAACTCGAAAAATCTGGTGCCCTCCGGCTTCATTGCTATGAATGCTGCGTATTGTTCGGGATTGGGCGGATGCATATCGCCATCGGCGTGTCGATTATGTATGTATTCACAATACAGGGAATAGGCGGTATCACTATCCAGTGATTCTGTTTCCTGGATGAGCAAGTCCTGATTGCGATTAAGAATCTTGCGATGTTGACGCTTAAAGACGAAGTCATTAACGAGCACACGACTCGACAGGCAGGAACTGCAAGTCGCACAATCTGGCCGATAGATATGCGACCCGCTGCGTCTGAATCCCCGGTCTGAAAGTTGCGTATTTATGGATGCGGATATGCTGACATCTGGATCCAGGAACAAGGTGGACGCCTCTTGTGATGGGAGATAGCTGCAATCGTGCGGTGCTGTGCGAAACAGGCGGACTGATCTAATTGCTTTCGATTCAGAATTCATAATCCACTATGCTCTGCTAGCTGCCAGGCTATCTCTTTATTTGGGGCAGGCCAGTAAACAGGGGTTGTCTGAGTCCCGACCAATTCCTTCAGCCTTACCAGAAATTCCTGCCGTGAAATCTCCCGAGCTCCCATGCTGGAGAGATGCCCTGTCGCGACCTGGCAGTCAATCAACTTGTATCCCCATTGTCGCAAGTGTTGCACGAGGAGCACCAGTGCGATTTTTGATGAATTTGAACTGTGGCTGAACATCGATTCACCAAAAAAAACTTTGCCTAACGCGACTCCGTAGAGGCCTCCTATCAGCTTTTCCCGATCTCTGACCTCGATGGAGTGTGCTATGCCAAGAGTATGGAGCCGTTTATAAGCACTCTTCAGCTCTGTTGTTATCCATGTGCCGCCGGACTGCAGCCTAGGGGCAGCGCACGCCGTGATCACCGCATCAAAATCCTTATCGGTCGACACTTGAAATGAGTGATTACGTATTAGCTTGGACAAACTGCGAGAGATATGTAGTTCGTTGGGGAAGAGTACCATTCGCGGGTCGGGACACCACCACAAGATGGGCTGATCGGCCTCGTACCAGGGGAAAATACCTCTCTGATAGGCGTTGATGAGCCATCGCGGACTCAATCCGCCGCCTGCGGCGAGCAAACCATTCGGGCTGGTAAATGCCTGGCCGACGTCCGGAAAATCCGGATAGTCGGTGTCGAGCCAGGGCAGATTCATAGTTACCGAGCCCTGCTGAATCAGCTTCTGTCCAGGAATTTTTCCGCGTCCAGTGCGGCCATACAGCCAAAGCCCGCGCTCGTCACTGCCTGACGGTAAACATGATCGGCAATGTCTCCGGCTGCAAAAACGCCTTCCACACTGGTCTGTGTGGCGTTCCCCTCAATACCGCTGTGAATTTTGACGTAACCGTTTTCCATTTCAAGTTGATCCTGAAATATTTCGGAATTGGGAACATGACCAATAGCAATAAAGACACCGTCGACATTAATCTGCGAAATAACGCCGCTATCGGTGTGTTTGATTCGTATGCCCGTAACTCCCATATCGTCGCCAACGACTTCATCGAGAACGTGATCCCATTTGATGCTCACGAGCCCGGCCTCAGCTTTTTCAAATAATTTGGTCTGCAAGATTTTTTCTGCTCTCAAGCTGTCTCTGCGATGCACAAGGGTCACGTGGGAGGCGATATTTGCAAGATAGAGTGCTTCCTCAACAGCAGTATTGCCGCCTCCGATTACGGCTACCGGCTTGTTGCGATAAAAAAAACCGTCGCAGGTCGCGCAGGCACTGACCCCTTTGCCCATGAACGCTTGTTCCGATTCCAGTCCGAGGTACTGGGCGGAGGCGCCCGTGGCTATGATTAGCGAATCACAGCTATAGCTGCCATTGTCGCCCTCTAGCAGAAAGGGTCGTTGGCCCAGAGATGCCTTGTTGATATGGTCAAAAATTATATTTGTATCAAAGCGTTCTGAGTGTTTCTTCATGCGCTCCATAAGGTCAGGGCCCTGAAGCCCTTCAACATCACCCGGCCAATTATCGACATCGGTAGTGGTTGTTAGCTGCCCACCCTGAATCATTCCCGTGATAACTACCGGGTCGAGATTGGCTCTCGCCGCGTAAATGGCAGCCGTGTACCCGGCAGGGCCGGAGCCAAGAATTATCAAGCGATGATGTTGAGGAATATTTACTTCGTTCATCAAAATTTCCTGTAACGCGGGGCTTCGAGCCCCGAGAGTTAGATAAGATACGTTTTTTAGCATGTCTGGCGCGGACAAATGCTCGTTTGCTCGCACTGTCGGCTGCGGCCTTTTTAATGCCCCGCGCCCCGGGCGTCATTGGGGATCGATATTCTACCTTTTTTATCGATTTAATGGGCGAATAGGGTCGCTCGAAAAGCTCAGTATTTGGTCAAGAATAAGCGCTGTCAGCCGCTATGTACTTGGTAGTCGCCTTGCCTGTCCAGACAATGACTCGCCGAATTAAAACCCCTTGAATCGTCTGCAGTTATGAGAGTAAAAGCCGCAAAACAACAGGATGGCGCCAGTAGCTCGGTGCAACGCCTGATGCGCGAGGGATTATTGATAGTATATTTCCTGGGCGCGCTGTTTCTGCTTATCGCGTTGCTGACCTATTCCCCAGAGGATCCCGGTTTTACTACTACCGGTAGCGGTGAAGAGGTATATAACGCGGTAGGTAGTTACGGAGCCTGGCTGTCCGATTTTTTACTTTATCTGTTTGGATATCTTGCGTACCTCTTTCCGACGTTTCTTGCTGTACAGGTATACCGTTCATTTCGCGAATCTGAGCTGGCGCGCGGATTTTCCTGGTCCATGTTTAGCCTGAAGGTTGCGGGTTTTGCCCTGGTGATTCTGGCAACCTGCGGTCTCGCAACATTGCACATTGCGGCACCTATCCCGGATGCATTCCTCGCTGGAGGTATTATTGGCTCACTGGTGGCTGACCTGACAGTGCCGGTATTTGCCGTCCTGGGAAGCTCGCTGTTTCTGATTGCCGTGTTTCTTTTTGGCTTAACAATCACCGCCGAAATTTCATGGCTCCAGGTCGTAGACAGTCTCGGAGCGCTGACGCTGGGATTGGTCGCTTCTCTGGGTACGGCATTTCGTCGCTGGAGGGATCAGCGCAAACAGCGATCGGTAACCCGTGGGATCATCGAATCCCGCAAGCGTCAGTTGAACAAGCATATCGCCAGGGAGAAAAAGCGAGTACCGCCCACCATCAAGGCTCCCACGGCAAAGCCAACGGCCAGCAGCAGGCGAGTCGAAAAAGAAAAACAGGGGCGACTTTTTGGCCCCATCTCTATTAAGGAATTGCCTGCGCTGAATTTGCTGGATCCCTGGCAGGAGGCAGCTGAAGGTGGTTTTTCGAAAGAATCCCTGGAGGCGATGTCTAAGCTTCTGGAAATCAAACTCAAGGATTTTGGTATTGAAATCGAAGTAACCGCGGTAAATCCAGGCCCGGTAATTACCCGATTCGAAGTACAGCCGGCACCCGGAGTCAAGGTGAGTCGTATCACGAATCTGGTGAAAGATTTGGCTCGTTCGCTTGCTGTGGTAAGCGTACGAGTGGTTGAAGTAATTCCGGGGAAGACCGTGATTGGCATCGAAATACCTAATGAAAATCGCGAAATAATTCAGTTCAGCCAGGTACTCGCTTCGAATGAATTCGACCAGGCCAGTTCAGCCCTCAGTCTGGCCTTGGGTCACGACATCGTCGGCAAGCCGGTAATTGTTGATCTTGCCAGGATGCCCCACATGCTGGTAGCGGGAACGACGGGATCGGGTAAGTCGGTCGGTATCAACGCGATGATTTTGAGCATGCTCTTCAAGTCAACGCCTGACCAAGTCCGTATGATAATGATCGATCCCAAAATGCTCGAGCTGTCGGTCTACGATGGGATACCTCATCTCCTGACTCCTGTTATAACTGACATGAAAGATGCCGCTAACGGACTGCGTTGGTCGGTAGCAGAAATGGAGCGGCGCTACAAACTGATGTCAGCGCTCGGTGTGAGAAATTTGGCTGGCTTCAACAAGAAGGTACTGGAGGCCAGGAAAGTCGGCAAGCCGATTATGGATCCCTTATGGCAACCGGACCCCCTGCTACTCGATGAGGAGCAAAATCCACCCGAACTCGAGACATTGCCCTGCATTGTTGTGGTAGTCGATGAATTGGCGGATATGATGATGGTGGTGGGCAAAAAAGTTGAGGAGTTGATTGCTCGCATAGCGCAAAAGGCGCGGGCTGCAGGAATTCATCTGATTCTTGCGACCCAGAGACCCTCTGTAGATGTGTTGACTGGATTAATCAAAGCCAACATACCCACAAGGCTGTCATTCATGGTGCAGTCAAAAGTAGATTCGCGGACCATCCTTGGGGAGGGTGGGGCGGAGCAACTCCTCGGTCACGGTGACATGCTGTTGTTGCCCCCCGGCGGCGGTGTCGCGACTCGTGTGCATGGGGCTTTCGTCAGTGACGAGGAAGTGCATCGTGTAGTGGCAGACTGGAAGAAGCGCGGCGAGCCCGTATATGTCAACGAAATTACCCAGGGAGCCGACGACATGGATCTGGGTATGGGGGGCGGAGCCGGCGGCAATGAGGGTGAAGAAGACGATGATCTCTATGATGAAGCGGTCCGATTTGTTACCGAATCTCGTAAAGCTTCTATTTCAGCTGTCCAGCGCAAACTGAGAGTTGGTTATAACCGCGCCGCCCGAATGATAGAAACCATGGAAGCTGCCGGGGTAGTTTCGGAAATGGGTAGCAACGGCAGCAGGGAAGTGATTGCACCACCCCCGCCGCGCAGTTAACAGCCCAGTCTGGCTCGTTGATTTGCCACATTCGTCCTGCAGAGCGTTCCTGTCGACCGTGATCAAGGTTCTGCTATTACTCACTACGTTATACACTAGAAGCCAACGAACACTGGCGGCGCTTCCGCGAACGATTCTGCTGCCAAGGGGCTGAAATATACTGCCAAAGCTACCTACTTTAGTGAGAGGGGTAGCGGGGGAGAAAATCCCAGGCAAGCCCCCACAGGCGTATAGCATTCACGGGTGGCAGGAGACCAGTTTAGTAAAGGCAAAGGGCATTAGATTGGAAAAACTCGCATCAGTTTGTTTGTTTTCATTTATTTGTGCTCAGGGACTTGCCCAGACCGGGACCGAGGTGCTGAATCAGCTCGAGAATTTTCTGGGTGGCATTGAAACCATGACTGCCGATGTCAAACAATTGATCGTCGAGTCCGATGGCGGAGTTCTTGAGGAAAGCATTATCAGGATGAAATTGAAACGCCCGGAAGGCTTCTACTGGGAAACCGTCGATCCGTTTCCCGAATTAATAGTCACTAATGGCACGTACCTGTGGAACTATCAGCCCGATCTCGAACAGGTTGTGATTGAAAGCTGGGATGTCAGTCGATCGGAACTGGCAGCTCAATTGCTAAGCGGTGATACTGAAAACTTGAGCCAGGAATACCTGCTGACTCTGCGCGATAGCGGCGAATCCGAGTTCACGGAATTTGTATTGGAACCAAGAGACGGGGACAATGTCTATCGACAAATCGTTCTCACATTTAACGGTCGGCAGCTGGACATGATTTATGTCGATAATGACAACGGTCAGAAAACGGTCTGGCAGTTCAGCAATATCATACTCAACATTCCACTGGCGGAGCGCGAATTTGTCTTCGAGGCGACTGGTGATATTGAGATTATCGATAACATATACGTGCAATAGCTGACAGTCGACACGTGTTTTAATAAATTCCATGGTCGAATCACTGCCAACCGAACAATTAAGCGAGCTGTATGAACCTCTCGCATCGCGCATGCGTCCGCTAAACCTGCAAGAATTTGTCGGTCAGGATCACATCCTCGCACCTGGACAGCCACTCTACCAGGCAATAACGAATGGACCGGCGCACTCAATGATCTTCTGGGGTCCACCCGGAGTTGGCAAAACCACTTTGGCGTCAATTGTCGCCGATTCAACTGGCTGTCGTTTCGAGAGCCTCTCTGCAGTTCTCTCCGGCGTCAAAGATATTCGTGAAGCGGTTTCCAGAGCTGAGCACTATCGCCAGGGTCGCAGCCAACAGACGATCCTGTTCGTAGACGAAGTACACCGTTTTAACAAGTCACAACAAGATGCATTTCTACCTCACATTGAAAACGGTACGATTATTTTAATCGGTGCGACAACGGAGAACCCGGCTTTCGAATTAAATAATGCACTGCTTTCACGCTGCCGAGTCTACGTATTAAAAAGTCTTGGCGATGAGCACTTGATCGAGCTATTGAATAAGGTGCTCAATGACGCGGAGCGAGGACTGGGTAGTAAAAACATGCTATTCGGTCCTCGAGCCGCCGAGGCTCTCGCCCGCGCCGCCGACGGCGACGCCCGCCGCCTGCTCAATCTTCTTGAGCTCGCTACCGATCTTGCAAGGGAAACTCAGAATGGCGCGACGGTTATAGACCTCGACATCGT
>JAYPVG010000023.1:0-9986 GCA_038134485.1 Pseudomonadales bacterium | reverse complement strand
GGCTGCAAGGATTCGACCAGGGCGGAGGTTTGTTTTACGAACAAATTTCCGCCTTACATAAGTCAGTCCGGGGTTCGTCACCGGACGCGGCCCTGTACTGGTTTGTTCGCATGTTGGACGCTGGTTGTGATCCGTTATATATTGCGCGCCGCACACTGCGTATGGCTAGCGAGGATATCGGTAATGCTGATCCCCGGGCGCTGCAATTAGCTCTGGCAGGCTGGGAGACGTATCGGCGTCTGGGTAGCCCCGAGGGCGATCTGGCACTGGCTCAGGTTGTTATCTACTTGGCTTGTGCACCAAAAAGCAACGCAGTTTACGAAGCAACTGGGAATGCCAGAAAATCCATTCAGCAAACGGGTAGCCTTGAGGTCCCTTTGCATCTTCGCAATGCCGTGACTGATCTGGCCAGGGAACTCGGGCATGGCGAAGAATATCGCTACGCTCATGACGAGGCGGGGGCTTACGTAGCTGGTGAGAATTATCTCCCTGAACAATTAAAAGATGCCGAATTCTATTTCCCCAGGGAAGCTGGACTGGAATCCAGAATAAAGGAAAAGCTGGAGCATCTGAAAAAACTCGACAGGGCCAGTGCAAATAGACGCTACAAGGATTAACAAGAAGCTGGATATGACTTATTACTTTGCAATTGCAATTGGCGGGGCAGCCGGCGCTCTATGCCGATACTGGCTCACCGGCCTGGCAGAACAACATAACACGTCAATGTTTCCGATGGGGACATTTGTGGTCAACCTGATTGGCTCTTTATTAATCGGCGTGCTGTTTATTGTTGTAACGGAAAAAATTCAACTGGCAGCCTATTTGCGGCCTTTTCTGATGATTGGTTTTCTGGGAGCACTCACGACTTTTTCTACATTCTCGCTGGACGCGTTATTGCTCGTCCAGCAAGGATATCTGGCAACAGCGACGGCTTATATCCTGGTCAGTGTGGTCTCCTGCATATCTGCAGCATGGGCCGGAATGTCGCTGGTACGGCTGTTGCTTTAATCTCCACGCGTCAAGGAAAGTTTTGCATGTTAGATCCTAAATGGTTACGCGCCCAACCTGAAAAATTAGCAGCTCTGCTGAGGAAAAAACACTTCAACCTCGAGCTCGATCATATCCAGAGTTTGGATTCCAGGCGCAGGGACCTGCAGCTGGAAACGGAAAGGCTTCAAGGTGAGCGCAACAATCGATCCAAGATGATTGGGAAACTCAGAGCGGCCGGAGAAGACGCCAGCGAGTCGATGCAGGCAGTGGCTGAAATTAATCAGCAACTTGAGGCGCTCAAAGTGTCACTCTCAGAGTCCCAGGAAGAACTGACTGCTATTTTTGCCACAATTCCCAATATTCCCCACGACTCCGTTCCTGAAGGTGCAAACGAAGAGGCAAATTTGGAAGTAGCCAGGTGGGGAGAGCCTAGGGAATTCGATTTTGAAGTAAAAGATCACGTGATGCTGGGGGAGAATCTGAGTGGCGAAAACTCGGCACTCCAGCGCATGGATTTTGCAGCTGCTACAAAGATTGCCGGATCCCGATTCGTTGTTCTTAGGGGATCGCTCGCGCGATTACACCGGGCTCTTATCCAGTTTATGCTTGATATGCATACTACTGACCACGGCTATACCGAAGTTTACGTTCCCTATATGGTCAACTCAGACTCTTTGTTTGGGACTGCGCAATTACCCAAATTTGAAGAGGATCTTTTCAAGATTGCTGGAGCTCACTCGTTTTATCTGATTCCTACGTCGGAGGTGCCGGTTACGAATTTGGCGAGAGATCAGATCTTCGATGCGGAACTTTTGCCTCTGCGTTACGCTGCTCACACTCCCTGCTTTCGAAGCGAGGCCGGCTCCTATGGCAAAGACACCCGAGGGATGATTCGACAACATCAGTTTGAAAAAGTGGAGTTAGTCCATATTGTACATCCGGATAACTCCGAACAAGCGCTTGAAGAACTCACCGGACACGCAGAGGCTATTTTGCAGGCGCTGAATTTGCCTTATCGAAAGGTGGTTCTTTGCGGAGGTGATCTCGGTTTTGGTTCCCACAAGACCTATGATCTCGAGGTATGGTTACCCTCACAAAACTGTTATCGGGAAATATCCTCCTGCAGCAGTTTCACGGATTTTCAAGCGCGTCGAATGCACGCCAGGTACCGAAATCCGGAAACAGGTAAGCCAGAGCTGGTGCACACTTTGAACGGATCCGGGTTGGCGGTAGGAAGAACACTGGTCGCGATTTTAGAAAATTTTCAAACAGAGGAGGGCAAGGTTCTGATACCGGAGACACTGCGGCCCTATTTGGGCGGGCAGACTGTGCTCGAGTAAAAATGGAATATCTGCCAGCATTCCTCGATGTTAAAGACAAGCAATGCCTGCTGGTTGGCGGTGGGGAGGTTGCTCTACGTAAAGCCAGGTTGCTGTTGCGAGCGGGCGCCAGACTGATGGTTGTTGCGGACTCTATCGATGAGTCATTGCAGGAACTGCTGACTTCAGGTCAACACACATCAAGAATCGGGCAATTCAATTCAACCGACTTTGGAGAGTCGGTGCTGGCAATAGCCGCGACTGATAGCGAAGAAACCAATCGCGAGGTTTTCAGATGCGCCCAATCACGCAATATTCCTGTCAACGTGGTAGATCAGCCAGCGCTGTGCACAATGATATTTCCGGCGGTGGTAGATCGGAGCCCTCTGGTCGTGGCGATATCGAGTAGCGGCAGTTCGCCGGTTCTGGCTCGCCAGATTAAGGAACAGCTGGAAGTGCAGCTACCTGGCGCAACAGGTCAACTAGCCTCTTTGCTGCGAGAGTACAGACAAGCTGCCAAAGAGCAGATTAATAATTTTGATATGCGGGTTAGATTCTGGGAAATGATCCTCGAAAGTGATGTCCCGGAACTGGTGTATGGCGGCCGACTGGATCAGGCCCGAATCAGAATTGCGTCGTTGATGGAAGAGTCCTCGGCAAGTTTGCCGCGCGGCGAGGTCTATCTGGTTGGAGCAGGGCCAGGGGATCCGGATCTGCTCACGTTGAAAGCGCTGCGCCTCATGCTGAAGGCGGATGTGGTGTTGTATGACCGCCTCGTGTCTTCAGCTGTTCTGGAAAGGGTCAGACCAGATGCGGAAAGAATTTATGTTGGCAAAGAGCGTTCTACCCATCAGATTTCGCAGGATGAAATCAATGAACTGCTTATTGAACAGGCCCTGAAGGGTAAACGGGTTCTCCGCCTCAAGGGTGGCGATCCTCTTATTTTTGCGAGAGGCGGTGAGGAAATTGAGTCTTTAATTGATCGGGACATTCCGTTTCAGATCGTGCCAGGAATCACTGCCGCCTTGGGTTGTGCAAGCTACGCGGGAATTCCGCTTACCCACCGCGATTTTGCACATACGGTGCAATTCTTGACCGGGCATTTCAGCTCCAGGGATGAGGAGCCTGAGTGGCAAGCATTGGCGAGAGAAGGGCAGACGCTGGTTTTCTACATGGGGCTGATGAATCTTGACACGATCTGTTCTCGCCTGATCGAACACGGCCTGCCACCGACCAAGCCAGCCGCTCTCATTCAGAAAGGCACCATGCCGGAACAGCGAGTTATTTCTGGCGATCTGGAGTCTCTCGCTACTCGGGTTGAAAACGCTGGGATCAGCTCTCCCACATTACTTATTGTCGGTGAAGTAGTAAAGTTGGGAGAACGACTCTGCTGGTTTATGCCGGAAAAAAGCTAACTATTAACGCATTATTTTCAGAGACAGTTTGCGGGACGAGGAAGACCGGCGATTCTGTTTAAGGTCTTCGCCGCACTGCCACCGAAAAGCTTCATCAAATAAATGCTGCGTCCCTTATCGTCGCCTAATTTTGTTTTGACGAGTTTTATCAGGGGACGCATTGGAGGTGAAAGTTGGTGTTGCTGGTAAAATTCCCTTACCAGCCAGATAATTTCCCAGTGCGCATCTTTTAAATTAATTTGGCAATCCGCTGCCAGCGCTTCAGCGACATTCTCATTCCAGTTACCCAGGTCTTTCAGGTAGCCATCTTTATCGATGGCGATTTTCTTGTCATTACAGCGAAGGAAATTAGCCATGAGCATGCGAATAAATATCGATCTAAAACCAGTTGATTATTTTGCCATGATGGCAACAGAGGCTAACGAAATCTTTGGTTTCTGCCATCACGACCCGCTCGTCGATTCTGGTGGCAAGCCCTCTGGCCTCGAGATCTTGGCGCAATACATAGATCGAAATGCCAACCGGTATTTGTTCGACGCAAAACTGTTGTGCCCCATAAACGCCATCTTCAATCAGTAAAAGGGCGTCTCCATCCTCGATCGAACGCAGGCATAGATCCAGCAAGACTGGCTTGTTAACAGTGTGCAGATGCGTCATAGGTTAAATACCGCGTCTGAGGAGCGAATCAGAGACCGAATCTGATCTGCGTTTAGAGGTTGGGCAGGTACAATCAACTCTTCCTCATGCAGATTACGACGCGCCATTGATTCAGAATCCACAAATACCCTTTCAACACCGTATATCTCAAGAGCAGTAAGAGATGCTCCGAGATTCTTGCTGTCGATACCTGCAGAATGCTGTGACTTCAATAGCTGATATACACCGTCTTCCAGAAAGATGTAATTGATCTCCTGGTCGTAAACCGAGAAAGCGAGCACTAGCTCCAGGCAAATCTGACTGCTTTCAGATCCATAGGGCACGCTACGACTGATAAACGTCACCGTCTTGATCTTAGTTTCAGTCATCTGGTTACCCGAAGTTTAGAACTCGATCTGAATTGAGAACTGCATCAACAAGCTGTCCCAGACCTGAGATGCTCGCCGAATCTGAAAGGTTGTGCGCGTGCTTATCGTAACGCTCGGCTTCCTGCAGGTCGATAATGCCGCGTTTGAGGGCCGACGTTACGCATGCGACGGCGTCAAGCTTTTGCTCTTTGATCAGTGTCTCCCAGGAATCTTGCAAGTTCAGTTCGTCCTGCCCAACCACTGCGAGTCGGGTCAGGTTATGCACGCCTTCGCGAAGAAAAAAAATCCGATAGATTTCATGCCCCTCTGCCAGCAAGGTTTGGCAGAAGCGAAATGCCGAAAGCGAACCTTCGCTTGTGTAGGGCGCCGAATGTACCACAATGGAAAACTTCACGTTCTTATCTATCCTGCAAACAAAAAGCCCCGATTTTCGGGGCTTTTTTCTGATTAGCTAGTAAAGCCGCAAAATGTTACTCGCGCCCGGTCAATGCTCCGAGCAGGTTCAACAGATGAATAAAAATGTTGAAAATACTCAGGTACAGGGAGATTGTAGCAAGTATGTAATTGCGCTGGCCGCCATTAATTATGCTGCTGGTTTCGTAAAGAATATACCCGGACATGATCATGATGACAGCAGCTGAGATAGCGAGGCTGAGAGCTGGGATTTGCAGAAAGATATTGGCGATGATGGCTACTAGTGCAACGATTAGTCCGGTAGTTAAGAATCCACCCAGGTAACTGAAATTCTTGCCGGTCGCCAATACGTATCCTGACAGGCATAAGAATATCAGCGCGGTACCTCCCAGGGCTTGGGCCACTATCAGGGAACCGTTCCCGTATGCCGCGAGGTAGGCTGAAATTACGGGTCCAATGGCTCCGCCCATCAGTCCGGCAAATATGAATACCCATACCAGGCCTTTCGCGCTGCGTGCTGTGGCCTGAACAACAAAACTGCTTATAAATCCGCCGATCAGCAGGATTAGCCCCACACCCTGGGAAACCTGCCCCATCATGGTAATCACAGCGCAAATTGCGCTGAAAAACAGGGTCATGGAGAGAAGCGAGTAGGTGTTTCGCAAGACTTTATTGACCGCGATAGCCGAATCGTGACCACTAGCTAGCGTTTGAAATTCTGTGTCATTCATATCTTCCTCCGTCTCCCCTCGTAAGGTAACTAAGTTCAAGGTCTTGAGATGACAATTCAGCAGTTAAATAACTGAATACGTTCGCTATTTATGCTTGTATGACCCCTTTGACCATTAAATTAAGGTACTTGTCCCATAAATGATACTGTTTGCTATCCCAAAATCAACGCATTTTGCTTATTTCGGACAGAAGTAATACCACTGTGAGTGAGACTTCGCCCTGATTTGAAAAATGTCTGTCCGGAGGCGCGAGAATTATGACTGTGACGCTCTGGTCGTAACAAAATAATGTGATCTCTATCACAAAACCAATAATGCAAGATAACTATCCAGTTTTTGATTTAAAGCATAGAAATATCGTGTAAACTCACGAAGCTGAAGGAGGGGTGGCAGAGTGGTTGAATGCACTGGTCTTGAAAACCAGCGAGGGTGAAAATCCTCCGAGAGTTCGAATCTCTCCCCCTCCGCCATTTTTGAAGTCTGATGTATGAATTCAAGTTAGGTTTGTGCTGACGGAACCGTGGTTGTATATTCGAACATGATCATCAGAGATATCGCCGATGCAAACCGAAAAAACCAAATTCAAATCACTTCTAGTTTATGACGCCGCTGTCTCCGAAATTTGCGAACTGGCTGCCTCAAGCCATATAGACAGCAGGGCAATTCTTGGAGCGGATCCGGTATCAGAAATATCAAACATTCTGAAAGGTTCGCATATTCGTGATCTGCACATTGTCGCTCATGGCTCTCCGGGCCATCTCCACTTCGCTAACAAGAAGATTGGCATCGAGTCACTAACCAAATATGTAAGCGCATTAAACGATTGGTCAATCGAAAGAATTGTTCTATGGAGTTGTTTCGTTGGTGCGAATTCAGAAGTTGTCAAATTTCTTGAGGCTCATACAGGTGCAGAAGTCGTTGCAACTGACTCTGCGCTCGGTTGCGTTGATCAACACAGCATCTGGGACCTCGGTCCCAGATATTCAGAACCGCTCCCATTTCCAAAGCGAATTGCCGATAACTGGGCTCATCAATTGGCTGTCTTTGATTTTGTTCAATCATATGAAGTAACCAACGTCGCAGATAAAGAGACTAATCTTCATGTGTTCGATACTGCCGCGCCACTTGGAAGTGCGACGGTTACTGACAACGGATCCAGTCGTCTGTTTAGCGGCAATGATGTCTCGGCTATTGCAATCGATATAGGTGGCGAAACAATTTATGGGTGGATAAGTCGCCCGATCAAAGACAAAGGAAATATCGTTGCTTTCTACATGTGGACTGATGCGGATTTTTCCACTCTGGATCAAGCAATATTAGATGGTAATACAGACGGAGATTCGAACCCGGGCGACAACCGGGGCTTCATTTTAGTTGTTGATCCGATTGGGTTCGAGGCAGCATGGAATAGCTTGCCAAGTGGAACCCTTGCTGAAATTGGCTCGTCATCTGACCGCGTCGACACAGGGTTAAATTCTCTATTGCCGACCAATCAAGGTCCTACCGCGAATCCAGATCAAAGTAATCTTCTTATTCAAGCGGGCCAATCCGGTGGGCCTGCGCTTGAGGAGGGAGCTCTCGCTCCTGGTGAAGACGCAACGGGTAACGTTCTTGATAACGATGTGGATCCGGATACCGGCGATGTTCTCAATGTAATAAGAGTGGGCTCTGCTGGTGCCGACACAGCAGTCTCTCCCGCAACATCTGCTGCGACGGGCACTGTCGTTCAAGGGGAATTTGGCGAACTCACCTTGGGTTCGGATGGAAGCTACCAGTACAGTCCTGACGACGCCAATTCAGAAGTCCAGGCATTGCGACTTGCCGATGATACCTTGACTGATGTGTTTACCTATCAAATCGTTGATAACGGGGGAGCAACATCTACATCAACACTGACTGTAATTATCTTGGGTGCCAATGATGCTCCTGTCGCTTCCGACGATTATAACTTTGCCAAGGAAGCGCTCAGCGCTGCAGGAGGAACAGGGGTAGATCCCGGAGAAATAATCGCTGTTGGATCTGTACTGGATAATGATTCTGATGTTGACGCCAATGGCGAAATACTCTCAGTCAAGGGGCTAACTGGTTCGGCGACAGCAGAATCCTTCACAAGCACTCCAGACAACCCCACTCTGTATTTTGATGGAAATAGCAATAACTTTAACGCTGTTTCAGCCGGGCGTTCTCTCTTTATAAATATTAACGGCACGTGGTGCGCTGTCCTAGATTCAGCGGGGGACAACGTCTTAATTGCGGTTGACCCCGTAGAGGTAGTAGGTCCAACCTGGTTGGTGCAGCTATCCGCCGAGCCAGCGACTTATTGGTCGGTTTCGGACGGGGCCTACATCGAAATAACTCAGTCTGTTAGCGAGTTTTTTACGTTGTTTCCCTATGTCGGTTTTAAAACCACGACAGAAAAGGAGACAACGGCGGACGCCTCCGTGAAAGACGCGACGGTTCAGAATAGTGAACTACAAGGTGAGACTACTCTCGCGTTTGCATTGGGGAGCGCTTCTGGATCGGTAGCTATTGGCATGGACGTTAGCGGTATTGGTATTCCCAGTGGTTCAAAAATAGTTGCCGTAGATTTTGACGGTTCTGGAAATCCAATATCTATCACGATCGACAAAATTATCGAGGCGGATGTTGTTGTAGGCCAATTGACTTTTACCTCAGCTGCGGGCGCTACTGTCACGGGTTTGTACGGGACACTGGTACTCGAGTCCACAGGAGATTATGTATACACCCCTTTCGAAGACGGCCCTCTTGATGTAGGTCAAGTCGGATACGACGTCTTTGAATACTGCATTATAGATCTTGAGGGTGAGACAAGCGTTGCTACATTAAATCTCATCGTATACGGATCATCTGTCAATGATCCTGTTGCTGCAGACGATATTGCTGACGGTATAAATTCTGCGCTAGAAGAAGGCGTAGCAGCAGGTGCTGACGCAAGTGGCAATGTTTTACTTAACGACGATGATGTGGCTGGAGATCCCGTTACCCAAGATTTTCTTGAGGTAGTGGCTTTTCGAGCGGCAGATGACAGTGTCGAATCTGCTGTAGGGAGTGTCGTGGAGGGTCGATATGGTTCCCTAATACTAAACAGCGACGGGACCTGGAACTATGCCCCTGATGATGCTAACGAGGAGGTTGATGCCCTCAACAGCGCACAGTCACTGGGGGATGTTTTTTATTACCGCATTGATAATACGCAGGCTGGTTCTGAGGGTTTTTCCATTGCCTCTCTTACCGTTTCAATCCAGGGAGCAAATGATGCTCCTGTAGCGATTGATGATTCGGCGGTGGCTCAAGAAGATCTGCTTGACCCAACGGGTGGGGTATTGGTTAACGATACCGATGTTGATAATGCAGACTCTCGAACCGTGACCCAGGCTCAGGCCGGTTTGTCGACAATTTTTTCGGCTGGTGCAATAGATGATGTGCCAGTGGGTTCGTCATCGGCGAACGGTTTGGTAATAACTGGTTCTTATGGAACGCTGATCATAGGCTCGGATGGCAGTTATTCGTACTCGGTCAATAACGGTGATCCTCAGGTACAAGCGCTCGACATAGCGGATGCTCCGCTCGAAGATATTTTTACCTATGAGATAACCGATTCTGAAGGGGCGGTCGATACTGCAAATTTGACGGTAGCAATTTACGGAACTAATGATGTTCCAGTAAATTCCATGCCGATCAAGATAACGGCGATTTCTGGTGAAAGCCTATCTATTCCTGGTGACGGGTTCGTCAGTGTAAGTGATATCGATGACAATATAGCGTCCGTATCTATTTCCGTAGAAAATGGCACTTTATCGGTATCAACTGCCGGGGGTGCGGCGATTATAAATGGTGCGTCAGGAAGCGGATCCCTGACACTAAGCGGAACACTTGCACAAATCAATGCTGCGCTTGAGTCCCTGACTTACACATCTTTTGTTGGCTTTTCTGGGACTGATTACCTGACCGTTTTCAGTCTTGACCAGGAAAACGCTTTTGACAATGATGTGACTCCTATCTGTGTGCTATCACCTATTTCGGTGATTGCTTTTGGTCCGGTGAATGAAGCCTCTGACTGGGCGATGTTCT
>JAYPVG010000022.1:48291-58921 GCA_038134485.1 Pseudomonadales bacterium | reverse complement strand
ACATCACCGTCCTGCCAGTCCAGGGGTAAGGCAAGTTCATTGGCGATCTCAACCAGCGCGTCGAGGCACTCCTCTGGTATGGGATCACCGTTGCCAAAGGTCAGCGGAGATTCCTGTTCAGGACCGACCGGTTTCCAGCCTAAATGTGCGGCCAGCACCTGGTTGTAAAACGATTCGCTGCCATCAGGCAGCAGCTTCACGGCTGGCAACACCGGAGTTGTTGTAATCAGCGAGCCGTCATCCTGCCATTCCCAGGTGTACCCCAAAGACCTTAGCTTTTGCTCCGCTTCCTCGGTGGTTTCAACACTCAGCGTGCTGCGCCAGCTGCGTCCTTGGCCGGATGAGGAATCTTCCGTTGCTGGCATCTGAATCTTGTACTTGAGGCCGAGTGATTTGAATTGATCTGCCCATTGCGGATGCCGTTCTTTGAAGGCCGCGTACAGCCAGTCAGACCGGCACAGCGGTGTAGCACCTCCCTGCTCGGCCGCACTCAGACAGCAGAAGAACAGTTTTTCAGGCGAGATCGGCGTTTGCGCCATCTCGTGATGCAGAAAAATTTCGACATCCGGGGGTGCTTCATTGGCAGTGAACACCCTGGGTGTGAAATTAATGCGCACCGCATTCGACAGCGACTCCTTGTAGGTGAAGTCCTGGTAACCAAAGGCCGCGCTGAAGGCATCGAAATCTTCCGCCGTTGCAACCGGGAATCCGCGAAACAGCACCGCGCCGGATTTAGCGAGCTGCGCCCTCAGGGCATCGGCCTCTTCGCTCAGCCAGTCCAGGGCTTCGGCAATATCCGTCAAACCGGCCTGGTTGTTTATAACAAGTGGGAAAGTGGCGTCAGTCATAAATCGGATAAAACGTATTGAAAGCAGCCTCACAGAAAACACCGGGATCATTGTAACGGCGATTCCTGTTCAGCGCGGATATTGCCGCCATGTCGTCTTGAGTCAGCTGCACACCCATGGCAGCAAGGTTTTCGCGCATACGACCAGGATTGGTACTTTTCGGCACCACGGAAGTCCCCCTTTGGATGCCCCAGCCAAGCACAACCTGGGCGGTAGTACAGCCCAGCCTGGCGGCAATTTTCTGCACCACTGGCTGGTCCAGAATTGATTCGTCTCGCTTGGCCATATCCAGTTCTACATAGGATAAAGAGCCCAGTGGGGAGAAGGCGGTCACTTCAAGACCATAGCGTTTCGCCAGTCGGATCAGCTTTTCCTGGGTAAGGTAGGGATGAGATTCGATCTGCAGCAGTTCAGGGGGAGTTGTGCAGTAGTTCATCAGATCGTGTAGCAACGAAGTCGAGTAATTGCACACGCCGATGTGCCGGACCTTGCCGGCCTGCTTCACTTTTTCCATCGCGTGCCAGGTTTCTGCAAGCGGCACTTTAGCCGGCTGCATGACCGGACTGGCAGATGCCGGATCGTGAAACCATTCCGGTGGGTAGCGGATCTCGAACGGCACAAATTCCAGTGCAATAGGAAAATGAACGAGGTACAGGTCCAGGTAATCGAGTTGCAGGTCGTTCAGGGTGCGATCTAGCGCCGCGGGGACATGTTCGGGGCGGTGATAGGTGTTCCATAGCTTGGAAGTAATCCAGAGCTCGTCCCGTGTACAGAGGCCTGCGGCAATCGCTCGCTGTATCCCCTCGCCTACTTCAACCTCGTTGCCATAATCACAGGCACCGTCCAGGTGTCGATACCCACAGCTTAGTGCTTCGAACACGGCGTCCGCGCAAACACCCGGGTCTATTTTCCAGAGACCAAAACCGATCGCTGGTATGTCCTTGACTGATTGGAATGTCATGATGTCGTACTGAACTAATTACTCTGCTTCAAAAGTGAATCGATCTCCACGGCCTGCCCCGACTCGATTGACTGCTGCGCCGCCAGGCCGACAAGCACCGACATCAGGCCGTCCCTGGTGGTGACCGCCGGCGGTTTTCCTTCCCTTATCGCATCGATAAAACCGCGATGTTCGAGAAAGCTCGAGCCATGATGGAAACCGGTGTGTCTGACCTGCGCATCTGTTGCCACCGCTATTGATCGACCTGATCTGCCTTCCCGTTTGCTGATATACAGCTCGTCACCCGGCACGGTGGTTTCAAGCTTGCCGATATCGCCGGTCACGGCAATATTCTGCTCATGCCTGGAGCCTTCAGCGAACATGCAAAGATCCAGCAGTGCGCGGGCCCCGCTGTCATACTCCACGATGACATAGGCGTTGTCGAGTATGTCAGGAACCTCACCGTTGTAAACCTCGTCGAGGTGATTGACCGACTGGGCACCCGATGCCAGCGCCCGTACCGGCCTGCCGGGAACCACCTGGTTCATCAGGTCGAAGAAGTGGCAGCATTTTTCAACCAGCGTACCCCCAGTGTTTCTGTTGAACCTGTTCCAGTCGCCTACTTTTTTCAGAAACGGGAAGCGATGCTCACGGATAGCGCACATTTTTACGTCACCCACTTCAGGCAGGTGCTGTATCAACGCAGCGATCGTCGCGATATAGCGATACTCCAACCCGATCCAGACGATTCCCTGGTGTTTTTCCGCAGCACGGTCGATTTCGATGGCATCGGCCAGGGTTGTACTCATGGGTTTTTCGAGCATCACATGCTTGTCGGTTCGGAAAATATCCCGCATGACGTCGATATGGGTGAAGTTTGGCGAGGCAACGACCAGCGCATCGACATCGTCGGCGTCCAGCAAGTCGTTGTAGTCCTCGTGGACCCGCGGAGAAAAACGGTCGCCACAGGCATTAACAGCCCAACTACGAGGCTCTTCGTTGGGATCTGCAACGGCTGTGATTTCAACGTCGTCCATGGCGGCAAGATTGCGAATATGTTCACAACCCATCATGCCGGTGCCAATGATGCCGTAACGAATGGTCAATGCCATATCCCCCAAGTCTGTTGCCAATTGCTTTCAGGCCTATTTAAGCACAGCTGCAATCGATAGCCATGCTTACAATCTTAGAATTGCGCTGCCAGGAAAGATCAGGGGACAATGACTCGGAATTAACCAGGTCAGGCTATCAGCCCATGGCATCTGACAAGTTTCGTTACCCCACCCTGACCGCAGTGGTTATTGCCAACATGATCGGCACCGGGGTTTTTACCAGCCTCGGGTTTCAGCTGCTGGATATCCGCTCAGGATTTGTCATCCTCATGCTGTGGGCCGTCGGCGGTATTGCCGCGCTCTGTGGCGCGCTGTGCTACGCAGAGCTGGGGTCGACCCTGCCGCGATCGGGTGGAGAGTACAATTTCCTGAGCCGGATAATTCACCCCTGCGCGGGCTTCGTATCGGGCTGGGTTTCCTGCACAGTTGGATTCGCCGGTCCGATGGCGCTGGCTTCCATGACTTTCGCAGCTTACGCCGGATCCATCTTCTCCGGCGGAATCGGCCCGTGGGCGGAAAAACTGCTGGCCGCGACCCTGCTGATCGGCCTCACGGTTGTTCATAGCACCAGCCACCGAACCAGCGGCAACACCCAGATGCTCTTTACCGCCTTGAAAGTCGTCATCATACTGCTGTTCATTTTCGCTACCCTGCTGGTAGTGGATGCTCCCCAACCGGTGAATTTTCTACCCATCGCTGGTGACGGTGAACTGATGCTCAGTGCGACCTTTGCCGTGTCACTGATCTACGTCAGTTTCGCATTCAGCGGCTGGAACGCGGCGACCTATCTGAGTGGCGAACTGGAAGACCCACAACGCACGTTGCCCTGGATCCTGGTAGTCGGCACCTGCGTCGTAACCGTCCTCTACCTGGGATTGAATTTCTCGTTTCTCTATGCGGCACCCATGGAGAGTATGGCAGGCCAGGTAGAGGTAGGCGCCATTGCGGCACAGGTGGCATTTGGCGCAGTGGCCGGGCGATTTACCGGGATTATCCTCGCTCTGTTGCTGATTTCCACAGTCAGCGCCATGACTATAGCCGGCCCGCGGGTAATACAGGTTATCGGCGAAGACTTTCCCGTTTTTCGAGCATTTGGCAGAACCAACTCCAATGATGTTCCCGCCAGAGCTATCTTCGCCCAGTCTGCTGTCGCTCTGGTATTCATTTTTTCTTCCACGTTTGAATCTGTTCTGGTCTTCTCAGGTTTTACCCTGGCACTGAACACGTTTGTCACCGTTCTGGGTGTGTTTATTCTCAGATATCGCGAACCGGAACTGGATCGCCCGTTTAAAATCACTTTATACCCGATTCCAATGTTGGTCTACCTGCTGCTTATAGGATGGACCCTGGTATTCACCCTTTTAAACCGACCAATCGAGGGGCTGCTAAGCCTGGCACTCATTGGCAGCGGCCTGGCGTTTTTCGGTCTTAACAGATTTCTTCAGTCACAGCATTCTCAGGGATAAAACAGCCACTACTCTGGCTTTAGCCAGCATTACGGACTTGTCAAAGACGGATGGGGAGTATTTGATCCGTCGGGTCATCAGATAAGCGACAAGCGACGAACATAGAAACAGCCATGGGTAGTTATGCCTGAATTAATTGAGGTATAGTTAGACTCCGTTACCCCATGAGAAGATCGGGTTTTGTAGCCCGGACACGTTGCAAGGAGAATTCACTGAAGATGCGCGCACTAATACTTTCACTAGCCCTGTTATTCGCTGAATCGACACTCGCCCAGGACAATCCGGTGGTAGTCATGGATACCAATAAGGGCCAGGTCACTATCGAACTGTTCGCAGATCAGGCTCCCATCACAGTAGAGAATTTTCTCCGCTATACGGACAATAGCTACTATGACGGGTTGATTTTTCATCGGGTAATCGATGGATTTATGATACAGGGCGGTGGCTTCGATCAGGGCATGGTTCAAAAATCAACCTACGATGCTATCAAGAACGAGGCAAGCTCGGATCTGGTCAATGCTCGGGGCACCCTTGCCATGGCCCGAACCAGCGTGGTGGATAGCGCTACCTCCCAGTTTTTTATCAATCTGGTGGATAATGATTTTCTGAATCACGTCGACGAAACACCCCGGGGGTTCGGCTATGCAGTATTCGGTCGGGTGATTGAGGGTATGGATGTAGTCGACGCCATAGCAAAAGTTGCGACCGGTACAGTGAGGGGATACGCAGACGTTCCTAATGAAGCGGTCGTGATTAACTCGATAAGACGCCAGCAGTAATCACGGCGACTTTCCGAGGTCTTACCCCTGCAACGGTTGTTTTAAGGTAGCAAAACTACTGTTTAAAAAGTTTTGTTACCTTACCAGGCGCGGGCGCTGTTGTTTGATCTAAGGTTTGTTCAGCCATTTTCCATAGCGGGTCACTGACCTGCTCTCCGGGCTCAAATCCATTTACCGCTTCGATCAGAATATCGCGTACCGCTTTCAGATCCAACTCCTGACTGGCGGTCTGCATCCGCTCGATCAAACTCTGAAGACTTTCCCAGGGTAGGAATTCTTCCTCAGCACGCAATATCTTGGGATGATCGGTTCCAGTAACCGACTCGCCTATCAATAATTCTTCATAAAGTTTTTCGCCGGGTCTCAGGCCAGTGTATTCGATAGCAATATCACCGCGGTAGGAGTTCTCATCCTTAACATCGTAGCCCATCAGGTGAATCATCTTCTTGGCCAGATCCACGATCTTGATCGGTTCATGCATATCAAGAACAAACACGTCCCCCCCTCGGGCCATGGAGCCAGCCTGGATCACTAACTGCGCAGCTTCTTGTACCGTCATGAAATAGCGGGTCACCTCGGGATGAGTTACGGTAACTGGTCCTCCCTGCGTAATCTGCCCACGAAATAAGGGAACCACTGAGCCGGAAGACCCCAGTACATTGCCAAATCTGACCATACTGAATTTAGTGTCCCCGCCTCGCTGCGCCATTGCCTGCAAGACTTGCTCCGCGAAACGCTTGGTCGCGCCCATTACGTTAGTAGGTCTAACTGCCTTATCGGTAGAAATGAAGACAAAATTCTTAATGTTATGCCCGACCGCAGCACGCGCAGAGACCAGGGTTCCAAAAATGTTGTTCTGAACTCCCTCGACGATATTCTTCTCTACCATTGGTACCTGTTTATAGGCCGCAGCGTGGTAAACCGTGTCTACTCGGAAGCCAGCCATCGCATTTTCCATGAGCTGGTTGTTGCACACCGAACCAAGCAATGCAATCAACTCCACCTTTGAAGCCTGCTCGACATCTATCTGACTATCCCGTAGTTCGCGCTCTATTTCGTATAGTCCGTACTCGAAGTTATCCAGTAACACCATACGCGATGGGCGCATGCGAATAATCTGACGGCATAATTCCGCGCCAATTGAACCCGCCGCACCAGTGACCATAACCGATTGTCCAGTGATGCAGGCACCTAGCAGTTTTGGATTAGGCGGCACTGTATCTCGCCCCAGAAGATCTTCAATGTCGACGTCACGGATTTGATCAACCCCAACCTTGCCCGCGACCATATCGAACAGATCCGGCACTGTCTTGACGTGCACCGGAAGATGCTCCAGCCGATTGAGAATCTCTTTACGTTCAGCATGGGTAGCCGATGGGATAGCCAGAAGTATTTTCCTAACAGCAAAGGACTCTATCAACTCATACAGCGAATTAGGGCTATATACCCGAATACCGTGCACCGTACTTCCGATTATTTCCGGACCGTCGTCGACGAATGCTACTGGCAGATACTGATCACCGCTTAACAGTGCTGCCACCAGTTGCATTCCTGAACTGCCTGCTCCGTAAATTATCACTGGCTCTTTAGGCCTGAAGTTCTGAATCAATGCCTGCAGGGCAATCTTGGCAGCGAACCTGCTGCCGCCTATGCACAACAAGGCCATCATCCAGTAAATGCCGAACAGGGAATACGATGAGTCCGGTTGATTGCCGCTAATAATCAGCGCGCCTGCCACCAAAGCCACTGCCAGCGACACACCCTTCAGCAAAATCAGCACCGCCTGCAGGCCCATGTAGAGCAGCAGGGCCCGATACAATCCCAATTTCCCGAACAGCAGTATGCTGCTGATTATTGCCAGAACAAGATAGAAATAAAACGACTGATTATGGGCAAAAAAGTCCTGACCAATCAGCGCCATTGAAAGCCCCAGTGTGACCACCAGAAGGACGCTGTCCGAGATCATTAGCAAGATCTGTTTCACCGACCTGGAGATAGGTATCGAATAAGGGTTCATTTGGCGGCTCCTGCCTCGTTATGGGACTGTTTTGCCTGAGCGAACGTAATTATTAATTTTCTATATCTCTACTAATCTATTTATCGGTAGCGCGCTCGACATATTAGGGCGCACATTAGATTATTCAGCTGCACTTTTTACCGACTGTCCTGCCCGCAACTTCCAGGCAATCAGTGTTAATGGCAGATAGCCCACGACAGTGAGGTAAAACCCCTGATAAGGGTTTTGATCTGCCAACCACGCGAGAGGGGCCAGCCAAGTGCAGTTAAGCAACAGTATCGCCAGAGTCACGCGGCTATGACTGCCAAGTTGCCGTGCCCAGTGCTGGTAGGCGTGATCATTGTGAGCCTGGTGCCACTGCTGGCCGTGTAAAATCCGATAACAGAGAGTATAAGTTGCATCGACTACAAAAACACCCAGTAATAATAGCCAAGACCATGGATTCATACTCCCATTCGCGATACTTATGAGCGCCAAAGCGCCGAGAGTGTAGGCAAGAAAATTGCTGCCGACATCACCCATAAAAATTTTCGCCGGCGGCCAGTTCCAAATCAGAAAACCCAGCGCGACACTGGCGATCAGCAGAGACACTGCGACGCTAGCAACGTCTTCTGCGTTTATAAGGAAAAAAGATGTCACTAGTGTGACAAATATTGCCTCGCAAGCGGCCAGACCATCTATACCATCCATAAAATTGAAGAGATTTAGTAACCATACAAATGCCAGTACAGCCAAAATCTGAACAATTACCGACGATTCCAGACTGAATGGACCAATTAATATCGTTGGCATAGGTCCGGCGCAAATAACCACCAAGATCGCGCTGGCAAATTGAAAGAAAAGCCTCCAGCGAAAATCGAGATTACGAAGATCATCAATAAAGCCAACAATTACTATTGGCACGCAACCGAGAAAGATCATACTTTCCAGGGACGTGAATTGCCCGCTGAAGAAGTAATAAATTACGCCAACTGCAAATACCATGGCCATTGCGATACCGCCAGACGTAGGCATAGGTCGTTTGTGCGCACTGCGCGCATCAGGCTCGTCCAGCCAGTGCTTGCTCTGAAATAAACGGAGAACTCCAAAGGTTAGTATGGCGGAGCTCAGGAGTGCTACTGTTTGCAATGCCCAATCGAACATCGATAACGATCTCGCAGCATAAAACTCTTATTCTAAGACGCAGGTAGCTCCAATAACAGCTTCAATATCAACTGATTGGAACACTTTGATTAAATCCACCTCAAGCCGCAAGCTTCGCAGTGGATGCGGAGTGACCGGGCGTGAATTCACCAACCGCCCGGCCGGTATTCCGTCAAGGAGATTCGTTTTCCCTCACATCACTCAGAAACAACAGTGAGTTTGTGGAGATTCATTTCCAATATCGCAGGACCTATCCCGCTGACTTCCAGAAGCTGATCCAGGGACTGGAATTTTCCCACCAGTTCCCGGTGCGCCACAATCGCCTCCGCCTTGACGACACCCACTCCGTCCATGACCTCAGCAAGAGTTGATGCATCAGCCGAATTAATATCGACAAGTTGATGTTCGACGCCGTTCCCCGTCGGATTGTCAGCTGCAGTAACAATTGGCGCGCAGGCGACCATGGTACAAAAGAGCAGGGTCTGCAACATATCTAGCGTGATCTTTGTCAGTTTCATAGTGTTCCCTCACATTGCTAAAAAATCGAACTTCGGATGTTTGCTATCCGGACAGGTTGTAAAACTGATGCCATCCGGGCAGGCAGCTAAACTGCTGCTAACCAAAGTCTAGCAAAGCACTTACAGAACACCAGAAAGTGCCGTAGAAATCTCGGCGTTGAAAATTTTAAGACTTTGCAAGGGCGATGCGGCTTTATTGATAGGTCGTCCTACCACCAGATACGTGCTTCCGTTTGCTATCGCCTGAGCAGGACCAACAACGCGCTTCTGGTCCCCAACCGCGTCCTCTGCTCGACGTATCCCTGGTGTAACCAGGCAGAAATTAGTATCAAGAAGACTTGCCAGCATTGGAGTCTCCGCCGCCGAACATACCACCCCGTCAAGACCACAATCAGCACTCAATAGAGCTAAACGCTTGACTTGTTGCTCGGGCGTTGCGTTTATTCCGATCTCAGCGAGGTCTTCTCCGGCCATACTGGTTAAAACCGTTACGCCAATCAATAGAGGACGCTGTCCGCCGCGCTCTGACAAGGCATTAGCTGCAGCTTCCATCATCGCTCGCCCGCCAGACGCATGCACGTTAAGCATCCACACTCCCAGATCGGCTGCCGCCTTCGCAGCACCGGCGACCGTATTAGGGATATCGTGGTATTTAAGATCAAGAAATACGTCGAATCCGAGTTCCACGATTTTTCTGACAAGCTCGGGACCACAGCTGGTAAAAAGCTGTTTACCAACCTTCACCCTACACAGGTCGCTATCAAGTTGGTCAAGCAGTTGATAGGCTTGATCCGCAGTTGATACATCAAGCGCGACAATAATTCTCTTACCGTCAGTCATCAATTCCTCTCTGCTCAATTCTCTCTATCACTTCCTGAACGCGCACTACATACCAATCCGGTACGCCGCTTCCCGACGAGATCAATCACCCTCGGTGCCAAGAATCGGTTGTAACTGATCCCAGTTCTGACAACTGGGACATTGCCAATATAATTTTCGCGTTTCGAACCCGCAGTGATCACAGCGATAGGCCGGCTTTGTGTCCAAATGGCACTGCAGCGTTTTAACAGCTAGTTGAAGATAATCCCGTGAGTCTTCCTGGAAATCCTGCAACAGACTCTCCAACAACGCCTGACTTGCTTTCAGAGAAGGGTTTTTACTGACCCCCTCTGCCAAAGCTTGAATCGCTGCCTCATCGCCTTCTTCCTTCCGGACCAGCTTGACCGCCTCAAGCAGGACACTTGCGCGAGGATTCTTCTCCAATAACCCGAATAACAAAGTTTTCAGATTGCCGGCGACTTCGACGTCGCCTTCTGGCTTAAAGCATTCAGTCAGAGGAGAAAGTACCTCACTGATAAGCAGCGGATTATTGGTCGCAACCCGCACCAATTCCTTTACCGACTTTTCCAGATTACCCGATTTCTGTTCAATGATTGCCAGCAACAATCCCGCTCTTCCGCTGGCTCGATTAAAATGAAAAGCCTTGCGTATATGCTCTCTCGCATCGGGAAGCTCTTGCGCCTGTAATGCCAGTTCCGCCAGTTCACAGCAATAATGTGCGGCGATGCTCCTTAGCGCCTGATCTTTTCGGTATCTGGGATTTTTGAACAGCTGATGAACTATGTCGATGGCCTGATCCCATTCGCGCTCTATCTGATAAACTTGCACAAGCTGCGCTAGCGCCTCCCACCTCATTGGATTGCCATCACTCAACATTTCTTTGAGCAGTCTCTCTGCTCTATCCAGCAAGCCCGCGGCAATATAGTCGTTTGAAAGTTCAAGTCGAACCGAGTCAGCATACTCGCTA
>JAYPVG010000022.1:38753-48281 GCA_038134485.1 Pseudomonadales bacterium | reverse complement strand
ACTTAATCCCGAGCGTTCCATCAATTCCTGATGTACTTTTATCGCCCTGTCGACTTTTCCGCGACGTCGCAGCAATGTGCCGAGAGCGAGATGCGTTTCTATGGTCTCACCATTGATTTCAAGTCCATTGATGAAGGTATCGATCGCTTCATCCGGTTCGTCACGTAACAAGTAGTTCAGGCCTACGAAATAGTCGTGATAAATATCGCTGGTTGACCGCCGCGTGCCTTTCCCCCTTGTACTGGACACTCTCGCGATCAACCAGCCGATGATTACGGCAATCAAAAGCAATATATACAATGCAATTCCGGACACGGTTATTCTAAATCCCCGGAAACCTGCCTGGAGTTTTCCATCAACTGTCTATTAACCCTATCAAGTTGCTCGCGCAATCGCCGATTTTGATTTTTGCTTTTCGACGATCCACCCAGTCCTGCCCCAATCATCAGGCCTAACAGTCCACCGATTGAGAAGGCAGACACTACCCATAATGCCACAGGTTGTGGAGATAAAGTCAAAACGCCAAACGACAGGGACACGGGCGTTGGATTAAGAAAAGAAAATCCGATGCTGGCAACAAATACCAGTAGCAGAAAAACCCATACTACAAGCCGAATTAGGTTATACATAACCAGCTAAAGGCTCCGTCATAGCGAGAACTGAGTTATTATAACAGTCAGTTTCGCGGCATGATGCATGCGTAAATTAAAAAGGCGATCCGGCAAAGAACCGGATCGCCTTTTCTGCAAATGCGCGAATGAAATCAGTAGCCGACAGTAACCTGTTCCTCTAGCATGCTTTGATTGACCCGATCTCTAAGCTCCTTGCCAGGCTTGAAATGAGGCACATGCTTGCCGGCCAGATCAACCGGCGTACCTGTTTTAGGATTACGCCCAATACGCGGTACGCGATAGTGCAACGAAAAACTGCCAAAACCCCTGATTTCAATTCTGCCGCCACTTTCCAGCGTTTGCGACATATACTCAAGAATCGCCTTGACGGCCAGCTCCACATCCTTCGCAGACAGCTGCGATTGCTTCTGTGCGATACGATCGATCAGTTCCGATTTGGTCATGGCGTTACCTCTTCGCTTGCACTGGCAGTTTAAACTGAAAGTCCACGGATTACGACTTGTCCATTTGAGCCTTTATCAGATCCCCGATTGTAGCGGGAGCTGCGTCGCCCGGCTCCTGGTTCTTGTGTTCCTGGATTGCAGTCTTCTCATCGTCGATCTCAATCGCCTTAATGGACAGGCTGAGTACGCGATTTTTACGATCAACGCTAACGACTTTAACCTCAACCTCGTCACCTTCGTTTAGCACATTGCGGGCATCTTCCACTTTGTCGCGACTGATTTCAGAAGCACGCAGAACTCCTTCCACGCCTTCCGCCAGGCTAATCGTCGCGGCTTTTGCATCAACCGCGGTAACGCTACCCTTTACGATACTGCCTTTTTCGAAGTCACCGACGTAGTTCATAAACGGGTCGTCCTCCAGCTGTTTGATTCCGAGCGAAATTCGTTCACGCTCAGGGTCAATGGACAAAATGACTGTTTCAATTTCATCGCCTTTCGAGTAACCCCTGACCGCTTCCTCACCAGGTTCGTCCCAGGAAATATCTGACAAATGAACCAATCCGTCGATATTCCCGTCGAGACCGATAAATATACCGAAATCAGTGATGGACTTGATCGTTCCCTTAATGTGATCTCCCTTACTAAAGGAATCTGCGAAGTGATCCCAGGGATTCTGAAAACACTGTTTGATGCCCAGTGAAATACGACGGCGCTCTTCGTCGATATCGAGCACCATTACGTCCACCTCATCCCCCAGCTGAACAATCTTCGAAGGATGAATGTTCTTGTTGGTCCAGTCCATTTCAGACACATGCACGAGTCCCTCAACCCCTTCTTCCAGCTCCGCAAAACAACCGTAGTCGGTCAAGTTGGTAACCACTGCCTTGACGATGGTATTTTCGGGGTAGCGAGCCTTGATAGACACCCAGGGATCCTCGCCGAGTTGCTTGAGTCCCAGGGACACACGGTTGCGTTCACGATCGTATTTGAGCACCTTGACATCTATCTCGTCACCGACATTGACGATTTCACTGGGATGCTTGATCCGTTTCCAGGACATGTCAGTAATGTGTAATAAGCCGTCAACGCCGCCGAGGTCAACAAAGGCGCCGTAGTCGGTAAGATTCTTTACAATGCCCTTAACAGACATACCTTCCTGAAGTTGTTCCAGCAGTGCATCACGCTCTTCAGTACTGACCGATTCCAGCACCGCGCGACGCGATACGACTACGTTGTTCCGTTTCTGATCCAGTTTGATCAGTTTGAACTCCAGCTCCTGACCTTCCAGGTGCGCAGTGTCGCGCATCGGCCTGACGTCGACCAGCGAGCCTGGAAGAAATGCCCGAATATTATTTAAATCTACTGTGAACCCGCCTTTAACCTTACCGTTAATTACGCCCTTGACCACATCGTTACGGTCAAAGGCATCTTCCAGCTGCAGCCAGGACTCGGCACGCTTTGCTTTTTCTCGAGACAGTCGGGTTTCCCCGAATCCATCCTCAACGGTTTCCAGCGCGACTTTAACCTGATCACCTATGACCAGATTAAACTCGCCCAATTCATTCAAAAATTGGGAACGCGGGATGACACCTTCGGACTTTAGCCCGGCATTGACAGTGACCCAATCTGTGTCTATGTCGACAATAGTGCCTGACACAATGGCACCGGGGGTCATGTTGATTTCGTTCAGGCTTTCTTCGAATAATTCTGCAAAATTCTCGCTCATATATTTCCTAAATCACCAGAGGCTATGGGGCTTTTTAAACAGACCACATGGCCTCGCCGCACCCCAGCAGGCACGGGCCAGTTAATAAATGTTTTCAAACTGTCTATGCTGGTCACACAGCAAGAAAACGGCGCTACTGTGACGCTCAGGATCGGGTATTCACAGAGTAGATTCCGCGATCAGCCTCATCACTTTTTCCACTACTTCATCGATAGTCAATGCCGTAGTGTCCAGTGTATACGCATCTTCGGCAGGTTTAAGCGGCGACACCTCACGCTCACTATCGCGAGCATCCCGTTCTTGTAGCTCCCGCAAAAGGTCGCGCAGAATAGCATTAATACCCTTACCAATCAACTGGTTATATCGCCTTTCAGCGCGCTCTTCGATGCTGGCGGTTAAATAGATTTTGACGTTTGCGTCAGGGAATACCACAGTACCCATATCCCGACCGTCTGCCACCAGTCCGGGTGGCTGTCGAAATGCCAGCTGGCGGTCCATAAGCGCTTCTCTTACCTCTGGCATTGCACCTACTCGAGATGCCATCTTGCCGGCTATTTCCCGCCGGATAAGCTGAGAATAGTCCTCGCCGTCCACACAAACGGAGCCAGGTTCTCGGTCACCAAACCGGATATCCAAGCTCCGGACTGTACGAGCCAGCAATTCATGGTCAGAAAGGTCCAGATTGCGCTCCAGCGCTACACAACCCAGCACTCGATAGAGTGATCCACTATCCAGCAAGTGATAGCCAAGCTGTTCTGCGACCCGCTGGGAAATCGTCCCCTTCCCGGAACCGCTGGGCCCGTCTATGGTGATAACGGGAACTATCTTCATGGACCCACGTCGGCGGAACTCAGTTTGCTCGCAAGTGCCAACCCGGCACTTCGCGCCAATTCCACAAAACCCGGGAATGAAGTGGCCACATTGGCGCAATCATGAATTATGATTGGTCCATCGCTCCTCAATCCAGCCATGGCAAAAGACATGGCAACGCGATGGTCTCCCTGGCTGTTAATTTCACCGCCTCGCAAAGGCCCGCCAGTGATGTCGATTCCATCGGGGTAAAGCTTGACTTGCACGCCAAGAGTCTGGAGTCCCTCTGCCATCGCTTGCAGCCGATCGCTTTCCTTGACCCGAAGCTCCTCAGCACCACGGAGTCGGGTCACACCGTCTGCGCAGGCAGCAGCAATAAAAAGGGCAGGAAATTCGTCAATTGCGAGAGGTATCAAATGTTCGGGTATATCAATCCCCCTCAGCCGGGCGTAGCTTACGAGCAAGTCAGCGACGGGCTCCCCCCCGGAATCTCTAACATTATGTAATTGAATGTCGGCTCCCATGAGACGCAGCAGCTCGATAATTCCGGTTCGAGTTGGATTGATGCCGACATGTTCAAGGCGAATTTGCGAACCTGGCGCTATGGTAGCTCCCACTAGAAAGAAGGCGGCAGATGAGATATCTCCAGGAATATCTATGGCGGTCGCATTCAATTTTGAGCCGCCTGTTATCCTGATTTCACCGGATTGCTGGTCCTCTGTAATCGGATAACCAAAACCCTGCATCATGCGTTCTGTATGATCACGACAAATTGCCGGCTGTCGGATAACAGTTTCACCTTCTGCCCACATAGCGGCAAGCAATAAGCAGGACTTGACCTGAGCGCTTGCCATGGGAAGCTGATAATCGATCCCGGTCAGCGACGCTCCCTCGATTTGAATTGGTGGGGTATCGCCCTCCGATGTTGTGATGATGGCTCCCATAAGTGCCAGTGGATCTGCAATCCGCTTCATCGGCCTTGCAGACAGTGACTCGTCGCCAGTGAGTTTACTCCTGAATGACTGAGCTGCCAGCAAGCCAGTGAGCAAGCGCATGGCGGTCCCAGAATTACCCATGTAAAGCGCATCGCGAGGGGCCTGCAAGCCGTGCATTCCCACCCCATAAATTCTGAGATTTCCCTGCTCTGGCCCGATAGCCGTCACGCCCATCTCACGAAAAGCTGCCAGGGTGTTGAGAGCATCCTCACCCTCCAGAAACCCGGTCACCTCAGTCACCCCATCGGCCAGCGAACCGAATATAATCGCGCGATGGGAAATGGATTTATCACCGGGCACGCGAAACTGCCCATCGAGTCGCCCGCCAGGATCGACATGATAATCGACCTGTTGTTTGTCGTTACTCGTTTCTGACTGCATATTACTGGTTAATTCCCTTATAAATTTGTCGCGGATAGATTTGGCCGTAGCAAACGATTCCCGCAATAACTCGCGATCATGACGAGCCAGTGCGTCCCTCATCCAATTCAAATGCACAATATACTCATCTAAAACAGCTATTGTTGCGCTGGAGTTAGCGGTGAATATATCCGACCACATCGTGGGATCACTTGAAGCCAATCTACTAAAATCGGCAAACCCGCCGGCGGCATATCGAAATATGTCTTCGCTTTGCTGACTTTTGATCAGTACATCAACCAGCGCATAGGAAAGCAGATGCGGAAGATGGCTCGTCGCAGCCAACACCTGATCGTGGCGTTCAACTGACATACCCAACACATTACCCCCGACTGCACGCCACAGGTTGTGCACAAGGTTAATTGCCCCTGTATCGGTATCGGTCACTGGCGTCAGTATAATCTTGCGGTTCTCGAACAGATCGCCATCTGCAGCAGCAAATCCGCTTTTCTCCGAACCCGCTATTGGATGTCCAGGTACAAATTGTCGTGCCAGATGTCCCAGATTTTCTAATGCAGCACCGATGACCGTACCCTTAACGCTTGCCACATCTGTCAGGATCGCATCTGGCCTAAGATGCATAAAAATCTGCTTGAATACTGCCTCCATAGACAGTGGAGGAACTGCGATTACAATCAGATCAGCCTGGGGCACTACATCTGCAGCGTCGCAGCTACCTTGCTCAATAACTCCCTCGGCGCACGCCAGCTCAAGCTGTGACTGATCTCGATCAAGCGCCAGCAGACGTATATTTGCGAGCCTTTTACGAAGCCCACGGGCCAGTGATCCTCCGATCAATCCAAGGCCAATAATAAGAATGGTTTTGTGTTCCAATCGAGCCAATCTGTTCACTCCGCGTACTACCGGGACTGCGTCATCAAGCTTGTCTTGCTGTCGACGCTTCAGCCACCGGGTAGGATCCCAATAATTTGACTTCGACCGTGCGCCCGCCTAACTGCGATAACACCTGTTGCACTGCGGCATCGCTCTCATGCCCCTCGAAATCAACAAAAAACACGTAATCCCATATTTCTTTCCGGGAGGGTCTCGTTTCAATGCGCGTCAGGCTTACCTGATGCTTTTCGAATGGTTCGAGCACTCGAAACAGGGCTCCGGGCCTGTTCTCCGTATAGATCAGCGTACTGGTCTTGTCTCGACCGCTGGGGAGTCGGTCGTGTTTTCCCATTACGAGAAATCGTGTGCTGTTATTGCATTGATCCTGAATGGCAGAGGACACGATTTCCAACCCGTAGGTATCTGCCGCCATTCTGCCGGCGATTGCCGCCACTCCGTCCTGTTGAGAAACTATTCTGGCAGCCTCGGCGTTGCTGCTTGCTTCTTCCTGTCGCAGTTGCGGCCAGTTAGCCATCAGCCATTTACGGCATTGTGCCAACGACTGTTTGTGTGAAACCACTTTTTGCAGGTTGGCACAGTCCGTGCCTGACCTGACCATGAAATGATGCTCGATAGGCACCACTACTTCGGCGACTATTTTGAGCGCTGTTTCTACCAGGCAATCGAGGGTATTGTTGACGGCACCCTCAGTGGAATTCTCTACCGGGACCACGCCGTAGCGAGCGCGGTCTTCCTGCACTGCGCCGAACACGTCGTCAATGGTGGTGCAGTCGAGTAGTTCAACGTCTGACCCAAATACGGCGAGCACTGCAGCATGGGAAAATGTGCCAGCTGGCCCGAGGAAGGCTATCGCACCATCATTGACTGTCAGCTCAGTCGCCATTGCTCTCGGCAATTTCGTTGTCGTGGTCCGAATCTGTCGGTTCATCGACCCGTTCCAGTCCTACCAGACGTTCCTCGGTTTTCAATTTGATCAATCGTACGCCCTGAGTGTTGCGCCCCTGAACAGACACCTCGTCGACACGGGTTCTTACCAGTGTGCCTTTATCCGAGATCAACATGATTTCATCACTATCGGAAACCTGGGACGCGCCCACGACAGCCCCATTACGAGTACTTGCCTGAATACCGATCACTCCCTGCCCACCACGACCGTACACAGGAAATTCTTCTACTCGGGTACGTTTCCCATACCCATTTTCACTGACCAACAAAATCTGTTTATCAGCTTCGGGGATGATGAGCGAAATCATTCGATGTTCCGCTGTCAAGCGGATACCTCGTACACCGCGTGCAGTGCGGCCCATAGGTCGAACATCACCTTCGTTAAAACGAATGGTCTTGCCGCTACTGCTCACCAACATGACGTCCTGTTCGCCATCAGTAATAGCAGTGCCAACAAGAACGTCGCCCTCTTCCAGCTCGAGCGCTTTTAAGCCAACACTGCGAGGTCGTGAAAAATTTATCAGTTCGGTTTTCTTGACAGTGCCACTGGCCGTTGCCATGAACACGAAACGATCTTCAGAAAATTCTTTGATTGGCAGCAGGCTGGTAATCTGCTCGCCCTCATCGAGAGGCAATATATTGATTATCGGCTTGCCCCGCGAAGTCCGTGACGCCAGCGGAATCTGAAACACTTTCAGCCAGTAGACCTTACCGGCACTGCTGAAGCACAGCAGTGTGTCATGGGTATTCGCGACCAGTAATTGCTCGACGAAATCCTCTTCCTTTACCGAGGCCGCCGCCTTACCCATTCCACCGCGGCGCTGAGCACGATAGTCCGTCAGCGGCTGTGATTTTGCGTATCCGGTCTGTGAAATGGTTACAACACGATCTTCTTCTGTTATCAGGTCTTCTACTGTCAGGTCTTGCTGGGATTCGACGATTTCTGTGCGTCGCTCATCACCATAACTCTGACGAACGTCTTCCAGTTCTGCTCTTACCACTGCCAGCAGACGCGGCTCATTAGCGAGAATATCGATGTAGTCCGCAATTTGTACCAGCAACTCCTGGTAGTCGTTAATAAGCTTTTCATGCTCCAGACCGGTGAGACGATGCAGCCTCAATTCCAGTATTGCCTGGGCCTGTTCCGGAGACAGGTAGTACTCGTCATCGCGAATGCCATACTGCGAATCCAATTCTTCTGGTCGACACGCGTCGGCACCAGCTTCGCCAAGCATTTTAAGTACGCTTTCCGAATGCCAGGCCCGTTGCAATAGTTTCTGTTTCGCCTCGGCCGAACTGGGAGAGCTTTTAATCAACTCGATCACTGCATCAATGTTGGCCAGCGCCACGGCGAGCCCTTCCAGGACATGGCCTCGCTCACGCGCCTTACGCAGCAGGTAACGGGTTCGACGGGTGACCACCTCCCGGCGGTGGCGAACGAAAGCATCCAGACTTTCCTTGAGGTTTAACACGCGCGGCTGGCCATCTACCAGTGCCACCATGTTGATACCGAATACCGACTGCATCTGAGTATGAGCGTACAGGTTGTTGAGAATGACGTCTGGCACCTCCCCCTTACGCAGCTCGATAACAATGCGCATGCCATCCTTGTCGGATTCATCTCGCAGCTCAGTAATTCCCTCCAGTTTTTTCTCTTTCACCAGTTCTGCTATTCGCTCGATTAACCTGGCTTTATTCAGCTGGTACGGAATTTCAGTCACAATTATCGAGGCCTTACCGGTCTTCTCATCTTCAATGATCTGCGCTTTGGCACGAACGTATATGCGCCCGCGTCCGGTACGATAGGCCTGCACGATCCCGGCACGGCCATTAATAATGGCGCCGGTAGGAAAATCTGGCCCCTGGATATGTTCCATGATGGCCTCGAGCTCGATTTCAGGATCGTCGAGCAAGGCAATACAGGCATTTACCACCTCGGTCAGGTTATGGGGTGGCACATTAGTAGCCATGCCCACAGCGATACCAGAAGACCCGTTTACTAGCAGATTGGGAATTTGCGTGGGCAGGACGTCAGGAATCTGCTCGGTACCATCGTAGTTATCGGAGAAGTCGACCGTTTCCTTGTCCAGATCCGCCAAGAGATCGTGGGCGATCTTGGCCATGCGTATTTCCGTGTATCGCATGGCGGCTGCCGCATCACCATCTACCGAACCGAAGTTGCCCTGCCCGTCAATTAGCGGATAGCGCAGGGAAAAATTCTGGGCCATTCGAACGATGGTGTCATAGGCAGCGTTGTCGCCGTGTGGATGGTACTTACCGATCACATCGCCAACGACTCGAGCTGACTTTTTATAGGGCTTGTTGTAGTCATTGGAAAGTACGTTCATTGCGAACAGCACTCGCCGATGTACAGGTTTTAATCCGTCTCGCACGTCGGGCAGTGCGCGACCGACGATAACGCTCATAGCGTACGCAAGGTACGACTCCCGCATCTCGCTTTCCAGTGCTACTGGAGAAACCTGTTTGGCAAATTCAGACATAAACCTCCGTCATCCTCATGTGTTAAGGTAGCAGCGAGTTAATTGATTTTGGGCTGTAGCGTAGTGTTTTTTGGACGTCGATACGGGTTTGGATGAGCTACAAAATCGTGGTGTCAGCAAGATATTATTCCGCCCTTAAACAAGGTCGAAATGGTAACACAAATAGGCCTTGTTTTACAGCCAAAATAGCATCAATCACCA
>JAYPVG010000022.1:0-38743 GCA_038134485.1 Pseudomonadales bacterium | reverse complement strand
AAATTTTCTATTCTAATCAATTAGTTTTTGGAATCGGAAGGAGCGCAATTTGACCAAGCTATTTTTACCGTCAGAAGGTATAATCGTGTCCTCCTCAGAGTCCGGTCTGAGTCACTAAAAATGAATCCTGTTTTAGAGCCCGAAATAGAGTTGCTGATAAGTGCCCGCTGGGTGATACCGGTGGTACCGGAAGGTGTCATGCTGGCCGATCATACGGTGCTTGTTGGCAACAAGCGGATTCAGGCAATCATGCCCACAGACGAAGCCCAGCGGCGCTTCCCCGAAGCCAACAGGGTGGATCTTTCGCACCACGTGCTCATACCAGGCCTGATCAATTCTCACGGCCATGCGGCAATGAGTCTATTTCGGGGTATAGCTGATGACATGCCGCTGCAAAACTGGCTTGAAGAGCATATCTGGCCTTTGGAAAGCAGGTTTGTCAGTGAAGAGTTCGTCTATCAGGGTACGGAACTGGCAGTCGCTGAAATGCTTCGCGGAGGCACCACCTGTTTTGCCGACATGTATTTCTTTCCCGATGCTGTTGCCCGAGTTGCCACCAGTGCAAATATGCGCGTTCAGCTAAGCAGTCCGGTGCTGGACTTTCCAACCATCTGGGCACAAAACCCTGATGAATATATTTTCAAAGCAACTGAACTGCATGACACCTACCGAAATAGCGAACTTGTCTATACTGCTTTCGGTCCTCACGCTCCTTATACGATTTCGGATGCTCCACTGAGAAAGATATTGACTCTGGCAGACGAACTGGATATCCCGATTCACATGCACGTCCATGAAACTCTTGCAGAAGTTGAAGAAGCGTTGCAAAAAACCGGCAAGCGGCCATTACAAAGACTGGCCGATCTTGGCTTGCTGAGCCCTCGAATGGTGTGCGTCCACGCCACCCAGCTGCTGGCAGAGGAACTGGACCTGATCCGCAAAATGGGCGCGCACGTAGTACATTGTCCGGAGTCTAATCTCAAGCTCGCAAGCGGTTTCTGCCCAGTAGGCAGGCTTCTGCAATCCGGGATCAACGTGGCGCTGGGGACGGACGGCTGCGCCAGCAACAATGACCTGGACATGATTTCAGAAATGAAAACAGCAGCGCTGCTGGCCAAGGGCGTATCCGAAGATGCCAGCACTCTGCCGGCGCACCAGGCCCTCGAACTGGCAACCATTAACGGCGCGCGGGCACTTGGGCTGGAGGATAGTATAGGCAGCATCGAGCCGGGTAAATTCGCTGATCTGACCGCGGTCAGGCTTGACGCGCTACATTCTTTCCCCCAATACAATCCGGTTTCGCACCTCGTTTACAATACTCAGGCATCGCAGGTTTCGGATGTCTGGATTGGCGGAAAATCCGTTCTGAAGCAAGGACAATTGACTACTATGGAATACCGGGCACTGCAGGACACCGCGGCTTTATGGCAACAGAGAATTGGTGGCGCAGACAATGAATAACATTGACGAATTGGAAATTAGAAAATTCGAGGCTCTTGCGTCTCGTTGGTGGGACCCCAACAGCGAATTTAAGCCTCTGCATGACATAAATCCTCTGCGCATGAATTACATTAGCCAGGTTACCAACCTGGCCGGCAAGAAAGTGTTGGATGTTGGCTGCGGAGGCGGTCTCTTGTCTGAGTCGATGGCTCATCACGGTGCCCACGTTACTGCCATCGACATGGCTGATGCACCCCTTGCAGTAGCCAAGCTACACCAACTTGAGAGCGGCCTCGAAATCGATTACCGCAAAATCCCGACGGAGGACTTTGCGGCTGAAACTCCAGAATCGTTCGACGTAATAACCTGTCTGGAAATGCTGGAGCACGTCCCGTCGCCAGCGGCTATAGTACGAGCCTGTGAGCAATTACTTAAACCCGGTGGCCTGGTTTTCTTTTCTACAATCAATCGCAACCCAAAATCCTACCTGTTTGCAATCGTCGGCGCGGAATACGTGCTGAATCTATTACCGAGGGGGACTCACGAGTACAAGAAATTTATCAAGCCGTCAGAACTTGCCCTTTGGTGTCGTGACGCGGGACTCGACCTCCATGACCAGGTAGGCATGGGATACAATCCGCTCACGCGGAATTATTTCCTGCAGAAAAGCCTTGACGTAAATTACCTCGCTTACTATCGCAAGACCGATCCGCATCGGCAAAATCAATGATTGCCCCTACTCTGATTGACACAGGAATCGAATGTGTTCTATTCGACCTGGACGGCACCTTGATCGACACCGCTGCGGACTTCAAGCAGGTATTGGACACGATGCTGGAGCAGCAAAACCTGCCCAAAATTGCGAGCGAACGAATTCATCAAACAGTTTCCGACGGCGCCCGCGCCCTCGTTACGCTGGCCTTTAACCTGGAGAAGACAGATTCCCAATTTGATCTCAGACTTGAGCAATTGCTGGATCTTTACTACCTGCAGCTGGATCGAACTGCTGCAAGGCCGTATCCAGGAGTTTTATCACTACTGAACAAGCTGGAAAATTCCACAATCCCCTGGGGGATCGTTACCAACAAACCTGAAAAGTACAGCCTTCGGCTGCTGGAGAATTTAAAGTTGCTGGACCGCTGTCGCAGCCTGGTCTGTCCAGAGCATGTCACCTTGCGTAAACCAGATCCGGAGTCTCTGCTCCTCGCCTGCCAGCAACTTGATCGAGCGCCGGAACGTACGGTGTATGTTGGTGATCACATTCGAGACATGCAGGCAGCAAAGAATGCCGATATCATCGCTATCGCGGCGACTTACGGCTACCTGAATCCCAATTCAACAGTTGCGGAATGGCCAGCTGATTTTGCGATCAGCTCGGTAAACGAACTTGAAAATCTGCTAACCATTCTTAAATTTTCGTAGAGAAGTTAAGTGTTTGAATACTCCCCCGCGGACAACCTGCTTGCACAAAAAACCATACTGATTACGGGAGCTGGCGACGGCATCGGCCGGGCGGTCGCGATTGGCTTCGCGCGCCATGGGGCCACAGTAATTCTCACAGGCAAGACGCTTTCCAAACTCGAAGCAGTATATGATGAAATCGAAGCAAACAGTCCGGGTTCCGCCATCATACATCCCCTAGATCTCATGACCGGAGACGAGGATGCATTCAAACTTCTGTCCGAATCGGTAGACGAGCAATTTCCCTGCCTGGATGGTCTTATCCACAACGCCGCGCAATTAGGGCCACGCAGCCCTATTGAACACTACCCTTACAAAGATTGGCAGCAACTTGTTCAGGTCAATGTGAGCGCCGCATTCCTGCTGACGCGAGCTCTGCTGCCAGCGCTTGGTCGTTCCCCATCCGGGCGTATACTGTTTACCGCCTCCAGCGTTGGTCGTCAGGGCCGTGCCTATTGGGGCGCCTACAGCATAACCAAGTTCGCAGTAGAAGGGTTGATGCAGGTTCTCGCCGATGAGTTGGCGAACACCACCACCATAAGAGTCAATAGCCTCAATCCCGGTGGCACGCGAACCCGAATGCGCGCCGCCGCCTATCCAGCAGAAAATCCCGGCAGCGTTCCGAGCCCAGAGTCGCTATTGCCCGTTTACCTTTATCTGATGGGGCCGCTTGGCGACTCGTTCCATGGACAGGCCTTCGACGCCCGATCCTTCAATCCCTGATTCGCTTCAGAGCTTGGGGTCACCCACTGCCTTGCGTAGCTTCTCGATTTCAGCCGACGAGAGCTCCTGAAATTTTCCCCGGGTAACATTACTGGGGATAAAGATAGGGCCGAATCGAACCCGCTTGAGCCGACTGATCTGGAGTCCCTGTGATTCCCAAAGGCGCCGGACCTCGCGATTACGCCCCTCCATGATTACTACGTGATACCACTGATTAACCCCCTCACCACCATAATGCTGGACATCGGTGAAACGGCAAAGGTGGCCATCCAGTTCCACCCCCTGATGCATTTGCTGAACCAACTGCGGAGTGACCTCCCCCATCACACGGACAGCATATTCCCTGTCAATCTGTGAACTCGGATGCATTAACGCATTTGCCAGCTCTCCGTCATTAGTAAATAGAAGCAGACCTCCCGTGTTGTAATCTAGCCGACCTACGGCAATCCATCTGCCGTGTTTCAATCGGGGCAAACGATCAAACACAGTAGGACGCCCTTCCGGATCATGACGGGTACAAATCTCTCCTTCCGGCTTATTGTAGAGCAGCACTCGGCAACGACTCTGCTCCTTCCCGCGGGGTGCCAGTTTCTTGCCATCGACCAGAATGCGGTCAGTGTTATCGACCCGATCACCCAGAATTGCCACGCGACCGTTGACCTTAACCCTTCCAGCAGAGATCCACCGCTCCATTTCACGACGCGAACCAAATCCGGCACGAGCCAATACCTTCTGGATCTTTTCGTCGTTTAAATTTTCCATATGGAGAAAAGCAGAATTATCCGTTTCTGAGCGCTTGCGATTTGAGACCACTATTGTCTTGAGAGCTTTGAAGCAGACTCCAGATGCTGCGCCTCGTCCTCAGCGGGATCATCAGTAACATCCCCGAAATCGGGGCTGTTGTACTCCTCTGCATCTGCTTCGTCGTCCTGAATTGGTAGCCCCAAAATTTCATCAAGAGGCTTTTTGGAGAGCGCCACTGCCTCGTCCTCATTAGGAAGCTCGTCGAGCTCGAAAGCCTCAACTTCTCCTCCCTCACCAAACACGCCCCCAGTGTCCCCCGCGAGTGCGTCGGCCTCTTCTTCTGGAAGCTCCAATACTGTGCGCTGGGCAAGATCGTCTTCCACATTGAATTCTTCGGTAGTTTGAGCAAGTTCCCTGATTTCCGATAAGGGCGGTAGCTCCTGGATACTGTTAAGATTGAAGTAATCTAGGAACTGTCTGGTGGTGGCGTATAATGCCGGCTTGCCGGGTACGTCCTTATGCCCCACTATGCGCACCCACTCCCGGTCTACGAGGGTACGAATTATATTCGAACTAACCGCCACACCCCGAATCTCCTCAACATCTCCGCGGGTGATTGGCTGCCGATAAGCGATCAAGGCAAGGGTTTCCAGCAGTGCACGACTATAGCGTGGCGGCCTTTCTTCCCACAATCTGGCTATCCATTCACTGATGTCCTGCTTGACCTGAAAACGGTAACCGGAGGCAACTTGCTTGAGCTCGAAGCCACGATCATTGCAATCATCGGCAATAGCCGCCAGCACTTCTTTCAACTCCGCATTATCGGGACGTTCATCTTCGCTGAATACACCCGCAATCACGCCAAGGCTGAGGGGTTTGCCAGCCGCGAGCAACAGCCCCTCCACGATCATTTTAATTTTGTTATCTATATCAGCCATAACTATTGAATTTCAACTCAGGTTTGCGGGCAGCACAGCGCTCAACTGCGCGCCTTCAGGTGAATTGGCCCAAAAGGATCGCCCTGGACGATTTCAATCATGGAATCCTTCAACAACTCCATTACGGCGAGGAAGGTTACCACGACACCCAGTCGCCCCTCTTCTCGGAGCAGAAGAGAAACCAGCGGCACGAACCTGTCGGCGGATAATCTGGCCAGCACTTCAGACATTTTCTCTCTGGTTGAGAGAGTCTCTCGCTGGATATGATGATGTTCAAACATCGCGACCCGTCGCAGAGCCGTGGCCAGAGCCTGCAAAACTGACTGTAGCGCCACCTCCGGATCCGGCTTGACTCTCTCAATTTCTGGCAAGGCAGCACTCACAGAATACAATTCTCTTTCCATGCGCGGCAGCGCGTTAATGTCCTCAGCTGCCTTCTTGTACCGCTCATATTCCTGCAGACGGCGGATCAACAGGTTTCTGGGATCTTCTTCCTCACCTTCCTCGACCGGCTGACGCGGCAACAATATGCGCGATTTGATTTCCGCCAGCGTAGCCGCCATTACCAGGTATTCAGCCGCCAACTCGAATTGAGCGGCCTCCATCAGGTCGACATAGGCCATATACTGAACGGTAATGTCGGAAACGTTGATTTCCAGGATATCAATGTTCTGGCGCTTGATGAGATACAGCAGCAGATCCAGGGGCCCCTCAAAGGATTCAAGGAAAATTTCCAACGCATCAGGAGGAATGTATAAATCTCTGGGGAGCTCTGTAATTGCCTTGCCGGCAACATATGCAAAAGGCAACTCCTCTTGACCGGGCTGATTCTCCAGCTCTGCCGTGCTGTCTTTCTCGGTGTCCGATGATGTCAAGGGAATCCCCGTCTGCTTACCCGAGTAACACTCAGATTTTAGCACTTATGACCCTGTAAAAGCGCGCTAAAAAATCTCAACTGAACTCGTTACCAGTAACTGAGTCCCATCGCTGATCGCACCTCATGCAAAGTCTCCTTGGCTTTGTCCCGGGCCACTTCACAACCCTCCGCGACTATACTCTTGACCAAATCAGGGTCTTTTTCGTATTGCTCGGCCTCTTTCTGGATTGGCTCCAATTCCGCAACAACCGCATCAATCACGGGTTTCTTGCATTCGAGACATCCAATTTTCGCATGACGGCAGCCGTCGCAAACCCACTCCTTTGTTTGCTCGTCGGAGTAGGTCTCGTGCAGCTGCCAAACCGGGCATTTTTCCGGCTCCCCCGGGTCAGTCAGTCTCACCCTTGCCGGATCGGTGGGCATTGTGCTGATTTTCTTTTCAACCTGGTCCAATGGCTCGCGAAGTGCAATGACATTATCGTATGACTTGGACATTTTCTGCCCATCGAGGCCTGGCATTTTTGATGCCGGCGTCAGCAAAGCCTGCGGCTCAGCGAGAATCATCTTGCCGGACCCCTCAAGGTATCCATAGAGCCTCTCGCGATCCCCCAGCGAAATATTCTGTTGTTCTCGAAGAAGTGCCTGCGCCTTCTCCAGAGCCTCTTGGTTTCCCTGCTCCTGATAAGCGACTCGTAACTCGGCAAACATCCGAGCTGCTCGTTTACCCATCTTGGTCACGGCGGCTTCCGCCAGTTTTTCGAATCCCGGTTCCCGGCCGTACAGGTGGTTGAATCGACGGGCAACTTCTCGCGTCAGCTCAACATGTGCTACCTGGTCGGCACCAACCGGCACGAGGCCGGCGCGATAAATCAGAATATCCGCCGCTTGCAGTAACGGATAACCAAGAAATCCATAGGTTTCGAGGTCCTTTTCCTTGAGCTTTTCCTGCTGATCCTTGTAGCTGGGTACCCTTTCGAGCCAGCCCAGGGGAGTCATCATAGACAGCAGCAAGTGCAGCTCAGCATGTTCGGCAATTTTCGACTGGATAAAAATCGAAGCCGAACCAGGATTAACCCCCACCGCTAACCAGTCAATGACCATATCCAGAGCATTTTGCTCGACAACGAGCGGATCGCTGTAGTGGGTAGTAAGTGCATGCCAATCAGCGACAAAAAATAGGCACTCGAACTCATGCTGTAACTTGATCCAGTTTTTGAGCACACCGTGCAAGTGACCCAGGTGCAATCGACCAGTAGGTCGCATTCCCGACAATACGCGCTGTTGTGAATCAACGGTAGACAACTTCTTCTCCCTTTCCGGCTAATTCGGAGTAAATCCAAATATGACAATTCTACATGAATGGCTCAGCATCACCCTTTCCTTGCCGCATTACCACGGGTGCTCCATCGACCAGATCGATCATAGTAGTCGGTTCACGGCCACATGGCCCAGAATCGATTATCAGATCAACTATCTTGCCCAACTTCAGGCGAATTTCATAGGGATCCGTGATTTGTTCTTCCTCATCCGGCAGTATCAGACTGGTGCTCATGATAGGCTCACCGATGGCATTCAGCAGAATCTTGGCGACAGTATTCTCCGGCACCCGCAAGCCTATGGTCTTGCGTCTGGGATGCATCAGGCGGCGGGGAACTTCCGGAGTTGCCTTTAGAATGAACGTATAGGGCCCCGGCGTGTAGGCCTTCAAGATGCGATACGCGCTGTTATTTACTCTAGCGTAACTGGCGAGAGAGGATAAATCCTCGCATACCAAAGTAAAATTATGTCGGTCGTCCAGCTTCCTGAGTTGCCGAATACGATTCAAAGCGGCTTTATTACCGAGGTGACAACCAAGTGCATAGGTTGAGTCAGTCGGATACACAATTACCCCGCCACTCATAACCACCTGGACGGCCTGTCGTATCCGACGCGGCTCTGGATTGTCAGGATGCACCTGCAAATATTCAACCATTGATGATCTCGCACGCTTCCGGCGGGGCGAAAATTTATAGGAAAATGCGTCTAGTCGGTATTGCTATCAAAGAAAACAGCGAATTCTATTACATGCCCGGCTAAAATCAGACTGTTTTTGGTAAACCGCTCTGCCCGCGTATAATGAAAGCAACGAAGTCACACCCGATTCTCATCCACCAACACAGAGTCGATTTATTGCAATGAAACAGTTCCTCGATTACATCCCCCTGGTAGTTTTCTTCATCGTTTGGGGCCTGGACGAACGCGTCCTAACAATCGCCGGATACGACTATACCCTGGGCGGCATATTCAGCGCAGCAGAGTTCCTGCTCGTCACCTCAATCCTCGTCTACGGTGGAATCTACCTTGCCCAACGGCGACTTGATAAATTCCAGTTTATCACTCTGGTGGTGGTCGTCCTGGCCTGCATCCCAACCATTTATTTTCGCAACACCGATTTCCTCAAATGGAAAGCTCCGATAGCTAATTGGGTCTTCGCAATGGTATTTTTTGGCTCTCGCTTTATCAGCGACAAACCGGCTATAGAGCATATGCTAGGTCATACGGTAGAAGCGCCAAGAGAAGTCTGGAATACGCTGAACTCTCTTTGGATCGTCTTTTTTGCTGTACTCGGGGCCATCAATCTCGCGGTGGCATTCCTCCTTTCGGAATCCATGTGGATAAATTTCAAAGTCTGGGGCAATCTGATCATTACTTTCCTGTTCGTATTCGCTCAAATGCCCTATCTTTCTCGGTATATGGAGGGTCCGGAGCAGGAGAGTTCGGAGTCTCAGCAACCCTGATTGGTCACTGTCCTGACTTTGTCCCTCAAATTAAGCCCAAAGGGCCTGCAACGGGAAAATCATTATGTTATACGCCATCATTAGCGAAGACGTGGATAACAGCCTTGCCAAGCGTCAGCAGGCCAGACCGGCTCATATCGAGCGCCTGCAACAAATGGATGCTCAGGGCCGCATAATCATCGCTGGTCCTCATCCGGTTATCGATAGCGAAGAATCCGGTGAGGCGGGTTTCACCGGGAGTCTGATCATTGCCGAATTCGACAGTCTGGAAACAGCCAAAGCGTGGGCAGATGCGGATCCCTACGTGTCTGCCGGAGTCTACAAAAAGGTTATAGTTAAACCTTTCAAGAAGGTTTTACCGTAGGAAGAACGCCGTCACTGATTTACAAGAAATGACGGTCTGAGAGCTGGAAATCCCTCATCGAGAATACTATTCCACTCTTCCACCTGGGCGCGCCTGCGCTCCAACACCGCCGCTGATTCGCCGACAATGGTTACACTGTTAATCACATCGCCACGTCGAATCTCATAAACCAGATTCAAACCCGAAGTGACCCTCCCAAACACCGAGTGCAATCCGTCAAGGTGAGGAGTTGCCAGATGTGTGATGAAAAACTGGCTACCATCAGTCCCGGGTCCCGAGTTGGCCATGGAAATTACGCCCGGCCGATTATGATGCAGGATGGTTTCTCCGCTGAACCTATAGCCCGGGCCTCCGGTACCGTCACCATCAGGATCCCCCCCCTGGATCATGAAGTTTCGTACCACCCGGTGGAACGTCAATCCATCGTAAAATCCACGCGTGGCCAAATTTACAAAGTTTGCTACCGATGTAGGTGCTGCCCTCGCATTGAGCTCAATCTCGATGACACCTTTGCTGGTATCAATGATCGCGGTCAATTGCTGAGCTGCCAATTTTGCCGGCATGCTGGCAATCAGTAAGAACAGTGTTAGAGAGAAAAAATCGAGTCGTTTCATAGCTGCGTATCATAATCAACAATCACCGGAGCATGATCGGAAAAATTTTCCGCCGTGTAAATCTCCGCTGACTTCACCTTATCGGTCAAATCCGGCGTTATGACCTGATAGTCCAGGCGCCACCCCACGTTGTTAGCCCGCGCATTGCCTCGATTTGACCACCAGCTATACTGATCAGGCTCCTGATTGACCAGCCGAAACGCATCAACAAAGCCTACTTCGTCATACAACTGATCCAGCCACTGCCGCTCCTCGGGGAGAAAGCCAGAATTCTTCTGGTTAGATCGCCAGTTCTTGAGATCAATTTCCTTGTGGCAGATATTCCAGTCACCACAGATGATGTAATTTCGCCCGTCGCTGCGCAATCGACGCATGTGGACCATGAACTTATCCATGAACGCAAACTTTCTCGTCTGTCGCTCGGGACCAGCCGAGCCTGACGGCAGATACAGCGAACCGATACTGAGATTGCCAAAGTCAGCCTGGATAAATCGTCCTTCAATATCTGCCGTTTCCCAACCCAGTCCCGTTGATACGATGCCAGGTTTTTTGGCGCAGAACAGAGCGGTTCCGGAATAGCCTTTTTTAACAGCATCAAAGTAATAACAATTGTAGGCGGCGGGATGAAAGATATCGTCATCAAGCTGATGTTTCTGAGCTTTGGTTTCCTGCAGACAGACCACGTCAACATCTACCGTTGACAGCCAGTCGAAAAATCCCTTGCGCGCAGCGGCTCTAATTCCGTTGCAGTTGAAAGTCATCACTCGCACAAGTGCCGCCTCCACCGACTTCCGGCTGTTCAGTTTGAATTCGATTCTACACAGCGGCCAGTTTACCCAGCCGCCCGGTTAGTAGCAAAACTCCAAATTTGACAGAAAATGGCTCATTCCATCCAGCAAGGTTGGATTAAATGTTAACCTCAGCACACTTTTGTTACTTTTATTCTCAGTTTTGTTACCTTTTCTCCCATATACATGCTAAACTGCGTCCCGCTTGAGCGGTGACCCTGCAAGAGCAGTACAAATCGGTAATTTAAATCTCAAAAGGAGTTAAAGGTGAGTAGAGTATTGATTAATGTGTGGCCGACTATCCAGGCCCTGGTGGTAAGCACTGCCGTAGTAGTCAGCGCAGTCGCTATCCCTGCCCTAATCATGTACGCCGCCGTTTAGGTAGCGTCAGGATGCTGGGAGGAAAGCATCATGTTTTACATTCCTTCGCTATACCCGAACCAGCCAGCGTGCGCTAGCTCGCACTGACGAACTCTCAAAAGTTCCACTGGCTGGTTATTTAGCGGTAGTAATCCTCGGAGCTGGCACTGAACACGCGCATCATTGCGAGACTTCTCGGCGACCGGCGATTTCACCCGGGAAAAACTAAGCTAACATCGCAGCTTCAGATCGGCCGCTTTAGCTTGTCCACAAAATTGCAGGGCTTGTGAGCGCTGTCTAACTGTTCACCAATTATCCTACCCCAGGCGGTGCGGCAAGCCCCGGGTGAGCCAGGAACGCAGAACACAATGGTTCCATTGGTGATGCCAGCAAATGCCCTGGATTGTATCGTTGAGGTTCCTATTTCTTCATAAGAAAGTTGTCGGAACAACTCGCCAAATCCTTCGATACGTAGCTCCAGCAGCGGCTCAATCGCCCGCTGCGTGTTGTCCCGCGCAGTAAAACCCGTACCACCGGTCATAATAATGACCTGGGTCTGCGGGTCGGCTATTCCTCCAGAAACTGCCGCCCGCAGCTGGTATACATCATCCGCAATAATGACCTTATCCAGCAATCGATGGCCTGCGATCTGCAATAGTTCGACGAGGACGGCACCGGATTTGTCAGTTTCCTCGGTTCGGGTATCAGAAACGGTAATAACTCTGATATTGAGCGGGTCTTTAACCATAGCAGAATAACTCTGGAGCTATTATCCACCGGTCATGTTCATCAGCCGCACTGGCTGGACATGGTCGCTGTCATAGAAATAGTGGCGTTCAGGTTTGATATCCATTGCTTCAACGATGGCTTGCTTGAGATCATCAAAATTCAGCGCAGGATCCCTGAGGACTGCCCGTAAATCCACAGAATGTTCGTTCCCCAGGCATAAGAGAAGTCGGCCTTCAACCGTCACTCGCACTCGATTGCAATCGGCACAAAAGTTATGACTCACGGGCGAAATAAACCCGATACGATTTCCCTCACCGCTCACCTGCCAGTATTTGGAAGGGCCCGCGGTGCGACTGGCGGTCGGTAGCAAATGGTAGCGCTGCGAGATAACTTGCCTGACCCAGTCATTCGTGCACAGGGTTTGTTCTCTCTCATGATCTGATGGCTGGCCAAGTGGCATCTCTTCAATGAAAGCGATGTCGGCACCCATTCTCATGGCAAATTCAACAAGATCAAGCACCTCATCCTCGTTGTAACCTTTCATTATCACAGCATTCAGACGTACCCGCTCAAAGCCGGCCGCAACAGCGCTCTCGATGCCAGCTATCACACGATCCAGCTTCCCTACCCGTGAAATGCGCTTAAAGCGATCCGCCCGCAAACTGTCGATACTTATGTTTACTCGATTTACGCCTGCCTCTCTCAGAGGCCCGGCATAGCGGGCAAGCTGCGCCCCATTAGTGGTTAATAACAATTCTCGTAAGCCCGGCAGACCACCCAGTTTCCGCAGCAAGGTCATTATGTTGTTTCGCACCATAGGCTCACCACCAGTTATGCGAATCTTTTCTACACCCAGCTCGGTAAAGGCGCGAGCAATTTCATGGAGTTCTTCAAGCGAAAGGACCTGCTTGCGAGGCAGGAATTTCATGTCTTCAGTCATGCAGTAGACACAGCGGAAGTCACAACGATCAGTGACCGACAGGCGGACATAGTCCACCCGACGACCAAATTTATCGATCAGCTGCCCGGTCATTGCTCCCACCGTAAGTCACTGCATTCCCGAAAAGATCGCTAGTGTAGCAAACTTTGTACTGAAGATTGGCATCGGACCGACAAAAAAAGACCATAGCACGCTCGTTTAAAGACCTATAAAAAGTTAGGAGGTAAGCTCAGGGCAAGTTGCAGACCCAGGAAAATTAGAACCAATCCCATGACTCGCTCGAACAAGACTCCGGCCTTCAAAATCCGGGCCCTTACAGATTTCAGTCCCAGAATCAGTGAAAGAAGCGCAAACCAGCAGAAGGTTGCAATGGACAAGTACAGACCATAGAGCGACTGCACCAGAATGGGTGTTTGGATGTCGATAACAACGGTGAATAGAGCTAAAAAAAATAAGGTTGCCTTGGGGTTTAGCCCATTTGTGAGAAAGCCGGTAATTAACCATTGTCGCGCGCTTCCGGACTGATCCGCGCACTCTTCCGACCGTGTCTTCGTCACCCGCACTGAAACTTTCAATGCACGATAGCCAAGCAGCACGAGATACACCGCGGCTACAACTTTAACCATCATGAACAGATTTGGTGAACTGGAAAGCAAAAGGCCGACACCAAGCACGCAATAGGATACGTGCAATAGAATACCTAGTGCGATGCCACAGCTGGTCCACAATCCGGCGACGCGCCCATTACTCACACTCTGTCGCAGGACAATGGCGAAATCAGGACCGGGAGATGCCACAGCAAAAAGGTGGGCAACCGCGATGGTGAGAAACTCGGCAACGTAGATGTCGCCTGCTACAGGCATGGCGCAGCCTGCCCATGCCAGATTTCTTTCAAGGCACAATATCCCGGATCACCAGATCAATGACCGCATGCTGATTGTTGTGCGCAAAATTCTCGGATACTGCGCGATAATCGCCAGACTGCACGTTGGCCGTCCCGCTCAGAGACACGGTAGCGGAGACGTAAATGGTTTCTGCTGCAGTCAGACTAAACATCGGCGTAATAGCCATGCTCTCGTCCAGCGTCACTGTCATCGGCAGGTCATCCGCGCGTAAATCGGTAGCAGCAAGAGGAGGCATTCCTTCCTGGTCCGCATTTCGTGCCGCCACAAAGAGTCTCAATCCTGCCGGCAAAACAAGTCCGTCAGCCAGAGATATATTTACATCTATCACTGGACCCTGTTCCTGATTCATATCAGCACCGCCTTCCTGCGCGATAAGCCGCTGCGCCTCAGTGATTCTTTCTCTGAGTTGCTGTGCCTGAACTGAATTTGGGTTCGCCTGGATCATCAGGCGCCAGTAACCAATTGCTGCCTGATAATCACCTTTGATCTCGGCATCGACCGACAGCAATTGCAGCGATGCGTTTTCAGAGGGATTGATAGACCTGGCTAGCTCTATCACTTCCAACACTTCAGCAGTTAGCTCACCCTCGGCGAGGAGGTACCTGATTTGCGCCAACAAACCGAGCGCCGCCGCCTTATCCGGGCCCTCGATCATCAAATCGCTCGATCTCTCGAAAGCGATCCCCGCCTCATTAAACATGCCAAGATTGGAAAAATTACGCCCCAAGAAATACCAGGCCCACTGATTGGATGGGTCCTCCTGCACGACTCTGCCCAGAGCAATTACCAGATCGCGGGATTGCTGTTGATCTATATTCGGGTCAATAGTCTGCTCATAGAGTCCCATAAGCTGCACATCGCTGAGATATCCCCAGCGGTCATACATGGTGAAGGCGACGATCGGGATAAGTAAAATCATCGCCGCGGGAATCGCTTTGCTCAGCCAATCCTTTCCCGCACTGCCATGTTGCTTTTGCTTCTGCGAGCCTGATCTCTTTTTACCTACGTCTTTTTCCGTATCGCTGAGAAGCGATTTTTTCAACTCGAGCAAGAGCGCCTCGAATTGATCGACTTCCAGGTTACCCTGCGCCAATTCATTTTGCAGTTCCCGCTGCCGTTCTTCGAAAATACCCAGATTGGCATCTACCCTGACTTCCTGTTCGCTGGCAGCCGGTCGATGATGCCTCCAGAGCGGAAAAAGTACAAAGAGAGCTGCGACACCCAAAAGAATTATGCTAGCTATCCAGAACAATTTTTATATACCAATCAGTTAGTATGAGATTAACTATCGGTTCAGCAATTTATCCAGCTGACGCTGCTCGTCGTCGCTCAGAGCTTCCCCGGCAGCGGATTTGGACCTGCGGATGATACTTGCGATCACAAGGCCTCCGATTATCAGAAATATCACAGGACCAAACCAAAGAAAAACTGTTTCGACTCTCAACCTCGGGCGGTAAAAAATAAAATCACCATAACGTTCGAACATGAATTGCTCTATCTCCGGATCAGTCATGCCTTCTACGATCATGCGATGAATCTCGCGTCGTAAATCCTCTGCCACACCACCCGTAGATCCAGTGAGATTGGTATTTTGACACATGGGACAACGCAGTTCGTTAGACAATTTTCTGAAACGCTGCTGTTGTTCCTGAGTTGCAAATTCAAAGGTGTCGACCTGAGCCCGCGCAGTGCCAGCCAGATTTAGCGCCAAAAAAGCAAGCAAAAGGGTTGGAGCGAGCCGAATCAATCAGGAGCCCTCGTATTCCAGTTCCTGAATTGCGGGTATAAAAACTTCCCGCCAGGCCCTCTCGTCGAGCACGCTCACATGGCGATAGCGAATAACCCCGTTTCGATCAATCAAAAACGTCTCCGGCGCCCCATAGACTCCGAGGTCAATTCCCAGCCGGCCTTGCGGGTCCATAACACTAAAATCGAATGGATCGCCGTTAGTCTCCAACCAATCAAGTGCCGCATTCTGCTCATCCTTATAGTTGATTCCAACTATAGGGATAACATCATTCTCAGACAGACGCATAAAGGTTGGATGTTCAACCAGACATGGCAAGCAGTAACTTCCCCAGACATTCAGCAGGAATGGACCCTCTGGAAGATTTTGTTTGCCCACCAGCTGATTTCCGTAAACGTTTTCCAGCTCGAATTCAGGTAAAGGCTTGTTTATTAGCACCGATGGCAATTCGGTTGTATCCAGATACAGACCACGCCACATGAATCCCGCCACCATCACAAAGCCAATGGCAGGTAAGAAGAATTTGACTCGTAACATGAACGCTGCTCCTCACACAGTCTGCGGCGCAGTCGTCGCCGAGTCTTGCGCTTCCCGATTCGCGCGGTCTCGCGCGCGCAGTTTTCTGTAACGTCTATCCGACGCTGCAACGATTCCGCCCATGCCCATGAAGATTGCGCCCAGCCAGACCCAGCGCACAAAAGGCTTGACGTAAAGGGTCATCGACCAACTGGATCCATTGTTACGCCCTTCTCCAAGGGTAACGAACAGATCACGGAATATTCCCGCGTCGATTGCCATTTCAGTGGACGGCGAACTACTGGCAACGTAAATGCGCTTTTCTGGATGCAATTCACGCAGAAACTCTCCATTGCGACTCACTATGATGGTCGCCTCATCCCCGACGTAATTGGGCCCCGTGATAGGTCTCGTTCCCTCAAACTCAAAATCATAAATACCGAGATCTATCGATTGGCCTGCTGACAGCAGGACGCTTTTTTCCATGCTGTAATGCGAAGTCAGGCAGACACCTACTATCATTATCGCAACCCCAAAGTGGGCGAGTTGCATACCCAAATAGCTAGCGGGTAGTGCGATCGCTGCCCTCCACGGGCTGTCTTTATGTCGCACCTTGTCAAGCAAGTCCCGGAACATTGACAGAACTAACCAGATCGCAAGTGAAATACCGATGGTTACCGAAAGCGAAAACTCCATAGTCACAATAAGCGGTACCAAGATACCCAGCACAATGCTGGCGATCGCCACCAGGCTTAACTGCCTGCCGAGATAAGAAACCGATGTACTCTTCCAGCGGCTGACTGGACCGATACCTAGCGCAACTGCAAGAACAGCCATTAACGGCACAAAAATAGCGTTGAAGTAAGGCGGACCAATCGAAATCATTCCTCCTGTCAGCGCCTGATAAATCATGGGCCACAAGGTGCCGAGCAAAACCGAGGCGCTGGCCACTACCAGTAATATGTTATTGATTAACAGAAAAACTTCGCGCGAAACGGCGGAAAAACTCGATTCATTCTTTATGCGTGGAGCACGGATTGCGTAAAGGACCAGCGAGCCACCGACAGTCAACGCTATGAATGCCAGGATGAACACTCCGCGAGTAGGATCACTGGCAAATGCATGCACTGAGGTCAGGAGTCCGGAACGGGTGATAAAAGTGCCCAAAAGACTACCCGCAAACGCCAGTATAGCGAGCAAAACGGTCCAGCTCTTGAAGACGCCGCGCTTTTCGGTCACCGCTAACGAATGCATAAGCGCTGTACCAAGCAGCCAGGTGATCAGGGGTGGGTTTTCCACCGGATCCCACGCCCACCAGCCGCCCCAACCAAGTTCGTAATAGGCCCACCAGCTACCCAAAGCCAGACCTCCGGTCAACCATACCCAGGCAAGGTTGGCCCAGGGTCTGGACCAGCGCGCCCAGGCTGCATCCAGTCGTCCACTGAGCAACGCAGCAATTGCAAACGCAAACACGACTGAAAAGCCGACGTAGCCCATATAGAGAGTTGGCGGATGAATTATGAATGCAAAGTCCTGTAACGCAGAATTGAGGTCAGCGCCATCGGGCGGGGGTAACGGAATTACCCTGTCAAACGGGTTGGACGTCGCCACCATAAAAAGCACATACCCGGCGCAAAGGAACCCTAGCACTCCGAGCACCCGAGCGACAAAATCCAGTGGCAAGCTCTTGCTGAACACGCTCACCATTAACATCCAGAAGCTCATCATGAAGGTCCAAAACAGAAATGAGCCCTCGTGTCCTCCCCAGATTGCTGTGATCTTGTACTGTAATGGCAATAAGGTATTGGAATGATTGGCCACAAACCGTACTGAGAAGTCATTGGTTACAAAGGCGTAACCCAGGACAATCATGCAAAGTGCCAGAAATACAAAAATGCCGGCAGTCAATGGCCGTGCAAAGCTCATCCACAGCACGTTTCCGCGCGCTGCGCCGGCAATCGGAAGAACGGCCAGCAATACACTCAGGCAAAATGCCAGTATCAGTGAAAAATGACCGAGTTCAGGGACCATCAGGCAATCCTTGTGTTGAGCGCTCGTTACCTCGCGGAGACACCTGCGCAGCGTCCAGCGCAGCTTTCACTTCCGGCGACATGTAGTTCTCATCGTGTTTGGCTAACACCCGGGAAGCCTGCAAGATGCCGTTCTGATCGACCAGCCCTTCCACAACAATCCCCTGCCCCTCACGGAACAGGTCGGGTAGAATTCCCTCATAGTGAATCGATACATCCTTGGCGTAATCGGTGGCGATAAACCGCACTTCAAGAGAGTCGTCAGCATGAACCACCGATCCTTCCTTTACCATTCCACCGACGCGAATTTCCCGGTCCGGCGGAATTCCTCCAGCCGCCACCTCGGTAGGCGTGAAAAACATGTTGAGGTTCTGCCGCAGTGCGTAGAGGGTCAGTCCTATTCCGACACTCAAACCGGCTGCAATAAAAAGTATGACGGCCAGTTTCTTCTGTCTATGGGGCTTCACTGATTTTCTCCACTTTCTTTAGTTTCAATACCACTTCGATTCCTCCGAATTAAAATCAATTCGGGTAGGTCCACGTCAATCAGAGTAGCTCGATTCGTCATCCTCGGCCATAGACAAAGCTTGTTGATCTTTTGCAAGCCTTGTCCGACGCTGCAAACCCTTTATTAGCCGCCTGCGGCTGATCATTGGACCTGCTAGATTCACCGCGAGGAAAATGGCGAACAAAAGGTAAACTGTCCACACGTTGAACGCATAGCCTCCCATGTGGAGGAACTCACCGAAACTGGAAAACTGAATTCCTTCAAACATGTGCGTCTTCTACCCGGCCTCCACCAATTCCTGCACCCACTGTGATCGGCTTTCCCGTCGCAGTATTTCGTTGCGCGTAGTCATCATTACGTGAACTGCCATAAACAGATACATCGCCACCACCATGATTACAGTCGGTACCCAGAATTCCGGTCCATTCACGCTGCCCGAATCCATGGACAGGGCACTGGCTGGCTGATGCAGAGTATTCCACCATTCCACTGAATATTTTATAACTACTACGTTGACGCATCCTACGATGGACAGCACCGCACAGGCTTTTGCCGCGGTTTCGGAGTCGTTCAGCGCAGATCGCAGGGATACCACGCTCACTAGCAGAAAGAACTGGAATAGCATCGCGGTCAGACGACTGTCACTCCATTCCCACCAGGTTCCCCACATGACACTACCCCATATCGAACCTGAAGCAAGAGTAAGAGCCGAGAACCAGGCTCCCAGCGGAGCAACCGCCTTGGCTACCATATCGGCCATCTTCATCTTCCAGACCAGGGTAATCGTGCCTGCCACTGCCATGATCGGAAAAAATGCCAGTGAGGTCCCCGCCACGGCCACATGCACCACAAGAATCCGGGTGGTATGACTTTGCTGATAGTCGGGTGGGACGTATAGCAGAGCCCAGACGACTCCGACCGCCAAAAATAGGATCATGGCTGCGGTCAGCCAGGGCAGCCAGCGCCCTGAGAGCTCGTAAAACCATTTGGGAGAACCCCACTTATGAAACCATTGCCACATAAAAATATTCTATGCTTTCAAAAATTTACTTGATTTAACTGCGACATAGCATAACGCCTTTTACGGCCTGGATACGAATTGTAACCGATTTTAGTCAATACTGATTCGCAAGGCGGCAACGGATGCCAGAGGGGCCAGGGTGATTGCCATTGCCAGCATGGCCCCCATTATCGCCAGGTGGCCGCCCACCGGGTTACCGTCTACTGCCTGCTCCACCGCCAGAGTCCCGGCTATCAGCACCGGTACACTCATCGGTAATATGATCATTGCCAGAATAAGCCCGCGACTACCGAGAGATACGGTCAGTGCTACCCCTATGGATCCCAGCAGACTGAGAATCGGAGTGCCGAGGATCAGTGTAACAATCATGGTTGGATAGGCCTCGATTGGCAATGCCAGCATGTAGCCCAAGATTGGCGATAACAGAACCAGCGGTACACCACTTACCAGCCAGTGACTGAGAATTTTCGCCAGCACCATGAAGTACAGAGAGTGGGGGCTAAGTACTAACAATTCCAGAGATCCGTCTTCAAAATCGGAGCGATACAAATTGTCCAGCGACAACAGAGAAGCCAAGAGCGCGCAAACCCACAACACGCCAACCGCGATCTCTGCCAGATCGCCCCGCTCTGGCGTAATACCTATAGGAAAAAGGGACACCACGATGAAGAAGAACATCAGTGGATTGAGTAGATCGTTCCTGCGTTTAAAGGCGACGAGCAGATCTCTCTTCAGAGTCACGCTGAATGCACTTAATCCACTCGATCTGGAATCTTTTCTATACAAGCTGGTCATCCGCAGAATTATTGAGTATCAAGATTCAAATACTGAATCTCAGAATTGACCGCCAGGGAGTGATGTGTCGTCACCACCACTGATCCTCCCCGATTCACGTGTTGGACCAACAGGTCCTCGAGGACAGCCACCCCATGCACATCCAGTGTAGTGAATGGTTCATCAAGCACCCACAGTTGCGCCGGATTGATTAACAACCTAGCCAGGGAGACCCGCTGCTTTTGGCCCGCTGACAGACTATGACACGGTGAATCCTCAAATCCCCGCAATTCCAGCCGCTCCAGCGCCTCGCTGATCTGTCCGTCAGTAGTGGGGGCTTGCAACTGGCAGGCCCAGCGGAGATTTTCCATGGGACTCAGAACCCTGTTCACTCCGACCCTGTGACCCAGATACAGCAGGGATCCATGGAAATCGTCACGCTGCCGTTGGATTGGCATGCCAAACCAGTTTATTGCACCCTGATAATTGTCATGTAATCCGCAGAGTATGCGCAGCAAGGTCGTCTTACCGCTACCATTACTGCCCTTTACTTGCAGCACCTGCCCTTCACCGAGGTCAAAATCGAGAGATTGAAATAGCAGCCTGTCATCGCGTTCGCAATAGAGATTGCGAGCGCTTAGCATTGGAACTGATGCAGGGACGGATTCAGGACGCATCGATCGAGACCAACAGATGGATTTATGGAAGCGATTATAACCAAGAAAAGCCAGTGTGGCTCGCGCCCCTGATGCGACCCTGGGGCTGCGTGGGTATCGGCAATTTCAGTAACGTTCCATCGACTCGTGCGGGAGGACTATCTCCAGTCGACAAGTCGCGCACGCAAGCGCAGTGCAGCCTGACTGTGAATCTGACTAACGCGGGACTCGCTTACACCGATTACTTCGCCTATTTCCTTGAGGTTTAATTCTTCATCGTAGTAAAGCGATAGAACCAGCTTTTCCCGCTCTGGAAGGTTATTAATGGCCGCTGCGAGATGCTCCTGAAAGGTAGATCGCTGTAATCCGTCACAGGGTCCTGGCAGTTCCCCTGCCGCAGTTTCGATGGCGGAATCATCGCCCTCCATTATGTCGTCAAAGCTGAATAATCGGCTACCGGTCGCGTCCTGGAGAATCGCATAGTATTCATCAAGGGTTATCTCCAGTTCGGCAGCTATCTCCTTGTCCTTCGCGTCATGCCCAGTGCGAGCCTCGATAAGCTTGATTGCTTCTGCCACCTTGCGAGATTTGCGGTGTACCGAGCGAGGGGCCCAGTCGCCTTTACGGACTTCATCCAGCATTGATCCTCGAATACGAATACCAGCATAAGTTTCGAAGCTTGCGCCCTTGGACACATCGTACTTGCGCGCCGCTTCAATCAGCCCAATCATTCCGGACTGAATCAAATCGTCAAGCTGCACACTCGCAGGCATGCGCAACAGCAGATGATGTGCAATGCGCTTAACCAGCGGCGCATAGCGTTCTACTACCTCTTCGAGATCTTCGTGCCTGCCTTTGTCGCTGCTCGGGGCCTCGATCTTGATTTGAACAGACTCTCTTACCGCCGCCATTGTAAATGTTCCTGTTTTTATTCGAATTCGATATGACTACATGAGCGTTGGAGCGTCCGACCATTACACGGCCACTCCGCAGCTCCATGCTCGCTGCGTTGCCTGCCTTTATCTTGGATCGTTGTTGTTAGAATCTTCCCTAAACTTGCCCGCTCTTCTGTCGACAAAACAAGTAACCGCTAGTCGGCAATCGCAACGTCAGTCTATGCTGCAAGTTTTATTCCAATTAGCAGAATCGCTGGCAGATTATGCCGTAACTCCCATGAATAGGGCCTTTCAGCCCGATAGAGCGCACCGGCAGCGACCGAGTCAGAGCTGTGAGCAGCCAAAAATTGACGGATTATTGACTCTCGTCCTCTAAATGCGTCATTTTTTCAGCGTTTTGTGGATGAATCTCAATACCCATCACGCCTTCGGCGGCGTCACGCCCGTCTGTCCCATGTACTTGCCACCTCGCTGCTTGTAGGTGGTTTCACATTGCTCATCCGACTGGAAGAACAGCATTTGGGCCACGCCTTCTTCAGCATAAATTTTGGCTGGCAACGGCGTTGTATTGGAAAATTCCAGCGTGACGTGACCTTCCCATTCCGGTTCAAGGGGCGTCACATTAACAATTATGCCGCAGCGGGCATAAGTCGATTTACCCAGACAAACGGTGAGCACATCGCGAGGAATCCTGAAGTACTCAACCGTCCTTGCCAGGGCAAAGGAGTTGGGTGGGATAATGCAATAGTCTTCGTCAATTGAAACGAAACTCGTTTCATCAAAATTTTTCGGATCGACCACATTGGTTGTGTGCACATTGGTAAATATTTTGAACTCGCTGGCACAACGCACATCATAGCCATAACTGGACGTCCCGAAGGAAATCACTCGATTACCCTTGATCTCCCTGACCTGCCGCTCCGCAAATGGCTCTATCATGCCTTCCTCATGAGCCATCTGTCTTATCCATCTGTCTGATTTGATCGTCATGCTTGTCGCTACTCTCGAAAATTCAAAAACGCGAATGATAGCTGAATTCCCCTGCTATCTGCAGTATCATCGCCAGCCGTTGCGCCCTCGCGGCTGCCGTAAGCCAGGTCAGACTTCGGTAAGGAATTCATTAACGTGGCAAAGCGAAAAATTCTAGTTACCAGCGCATTACCGTACGCCAATGCCGCTATTCATCTCGGTCACCTGATGGAGGTCATACAGACCGACATCTGGGTCAGACTCCAGAAAATGCGCGGCCACGACTGTATTTATGTTTGCGCCGACGATGCCCACGGCACCGCGATCATGCTGAGCGCCGAAGCGCAGGGTATTACTCCCGAGCAGCATATCGATCTGATCAACGCATCCCATCAACAGGATTTCGCCGGTTTTCATATCGGCTTCGACAATTATTATACGACTCACTCCGATGAAAATCGGGAATTTTCCGAACTGATATTTGCACGCCTTGATGCCAACGGTCATATCAGTCGAAGAAAAATTTCGCAGCTGTTTGATCCTGAAAAGCAGATGTTTCTGGCCGATCGGTTTATCAAGGGCAGCTGCCCAAAATGCAAATCCGAGGATCAGTATGGGGACAATTGCGAAGTCTGTGGCTCCACTTACAGTCCCACAGAATTGATCGATGCGCGCTCAACCATTTCGGGTGCCACCCCGGTGGAAAAAGAGTCGGAGCATCTATTTTTTACCCTGCCCGCGTTTGGCGAATTCCTTAAAACATGGACGCGCAGTGGAACCCTGCAGGCGCAAGTTGCGAATAAACTATCCGAATGGCTGGACAACGGCTTGCAGGAATGGGACATAAGCCGCGATGCGCCATACTTCGGATTCGAAATTCCGAACCACCCCGGTAAGTATTTCTATGTCTGGGTCGATGCGCCCATAGGGTACATGGCGAGCTTCAAGGATTTCTGCTCGCGAGCCGGATACGACTTCGATAGCTACTGGAAGCGCGGCAGTGAAGCAGAGCTTTATCACTTCATTGGGAAGGACATTGTAAATTTTCATACATTGTTCTGGCCTTCCATGTTGGAAAGCGCAGGATTCAGGACTCCAACCGCAGTGCATGTGCATGGCTTCCTTACGGTAGACGGTAAGAAGATGTCAAAGTCGCGGGGTACTTTTATTAACGCTCGCACCTACTTGCAGCATCTTGACCCTGAGTATCTGCGCTATTACCTCGCCGCCAAGATGTCGGATGGCGTAGACGATCTGGATCTCAACCTCGAAGACTTTGTCCAAAGAGTTAACTCTGATCTGGTTGGTAAAGTAGTGAATATAGCGAGCCGCTGCGCTGGATTTATCAACAAAGGATTTGCGGGACATCTATCTGCTGAACTCAGTGAGCCGGCGCTCGTTGGCGATTTCCAGGCTGCCAGCGAGTCTATTGCCCTGCTTTACGAGCGTCGGGAATACAGCAAAGCCATCAGAGAAATCATGGCGCTGGCCGACCGTGCCAATCAGTATATAAACGACAAACAGCCCTGGGTCCTCGCCAAACAGTGTGCAGAAGATCCCGAGGTACAGGCAATTTGCAGCACTGGCCTGAACCTGTTTCGCCTGCTGGTGATCTACCTCAAGCCAGTCTTACCGGTAATGGCAGAGAAAGCCGAAGACTTTCTTAATGTCGAGAGCCTGACCTGGGAGGACAGTGGATCGGTAATGACTGGCAACATCATCGGCACATTCTCACCGCTCATGCATCGGGTGGAGGCCGATAAGGTCATGGCGGTAGTTGAGGCCACCCGGGAAGAGTTGGGCGCACAGCCTCCGGCAAATGCACCTGCTTCGAAGGAAACATTGGACCTGGAGAACGAAATAGAGATTGATGATTTTTTCAAAATCGATCTGCGAGTAGCACGAATTATCAATGCCGAGCATGTTGAAGGGGCAGACAAACTGCTGAAGCTCGAACTTGAATTGGGACGGAAAACGGGAGGCGCCCCCATAACGCGCACTGTGTTTTCCGGTATCAAGTCTGCCTACGCTCCAGACGAACTGATCGGACGACTGACCATAATGGTCGCCAATCTCAAGCCTCGCAAGATGAAATTCGGTCTTTCGGAGGGAATGGTGCTGGCGGCTGGCCCCGGAGGCAAGGATATCTGGCTGCTTGAACCCGATTCTGGTGCGCAGCCGGGAATGCGGGTAACTTGAACTGGTCAGCCGTCAGGTAACGTAATAAGCTAGCAAGCCTAGTGCGTTCCGTTCAATGCTTTGTGCTTGCGCTAAGGCGGGACCCGCCAGAGTACATTCGCCGTGAATACTACAGGAAATGTTGATGCCCAACTCTATAAGACGCAAACCCGCTTGGATGTCGACTGGCTGGCTTGTATTGCTGGTGCTGTCTCTGTCTGCCGGCGCCCAGGACACCGAACTCCGTGACATTGAAGACTCTGTGGTAAAAATTTACACCACAGCAGCCGAGCCCGATTATTTCACGCCCTGGAGACTGCTGACTCCGCGCCAGTCAAGCGGCTCCGGAACCGTAATTGAAGGAAACCTTATACTCACTAATGCGCATGTCATAGCAAATGCTAGTTTTATCCAGGCCCAGAAACACAACGACCCTGATCGCTTTCAAGCGGAGGTAGTTTTCGTATCTCATGAGGCTGACCTGGCACTTGTTACCGTGGAAGATCCGGGTTTCTTTAGCGACCTGCAGGCTCTCCCGATTGGCGGTCTGCCGCACATTAGAGAAGCAGTGTCCGTGTTTGGCTACCCGATTGGTGGCAAGACTCTCAGCGTTACGGAAGGCGTGTTGTCACGGGTAGAGCACCAGCGCTATGCCCATGCCGGTACCTACCTGCTGGCCGGTCAGATCGATGCCGCCATCAACCCCGGTAATAGCGGCGGACCCGTGATCAAAGATGGACAGATCGTTGGCGTTGTAATGCAGGCTAACAGCGGCGGTCGGGCCGAAAATCTCGGTTACTTTGTCCCTCCCAGCGTCATTAGACACGTACTCGAGGACAGCCGCGACGGTGTCAACAACGGGTTTCCCGATCTGGGATTCAGAACTCAGACGCTCGATAGTCCGGCCGCCAAACGCGCCCACGGCTTGAAATCTGGTGATAGTGGCGTGTTAGTGATCAAGGTCTTTGATGACTCTCCGGTTGACGGAATATTACAACAGGACGACGTCATTCTGAGCATCAATGGCTTCGATGTTGCCGACGATGGCAGCATTAACTTCAGTGAAGACATGCGCACCGACTACAAGCATGCCATTGACCTGAAGCACGTTGGCGAGGAACTTACAATTACCTACGTGCGTCAAGGTGAATTACTCAAATCGACCGTGGAGGCCCGCGAGGCGCTGAAAAGCTACAGTTTGGTTGCCGGCGAACAATTCGACCAGGTGCCCGAATATTACATCTACGGTGGTGTTCTTTTTGTGCCCCTGAATATGAATCTTATAGGGCGCTGGGGCTCCGACTGGGCCCGCACGGCCCCGGTAAATCTGCTTCAGGCTCGCAATGAATGGAGCTCTCCCGAGCGCATGGAAGTTGTGGTAGCGCTGCAGGTGCTGGCCGCCGACGTCAATCTCGGTTATCACGACTGGCGAAATTGGATAGTGGATTATGTCAATGGCGAGCAGGTCCGCGATTTCCACCATTTCGTGCAGCTGCTGTCTGGCATCCAGGATGAGGATGTCATCTTCGGCAATCAAAACGGCTACCAGATGGTAATCAATCACCAGGAAGCCTTGGCCAGTGAGGCAGATATTCTGGCTCGCTATCGCATACCGGCAGCCTACTCAGCTGGTCTGATAGACAGTGGGTGCACCCAGTCCTGCTAATGGATTTTTGGCTCGTCCATATCACGTAAACCCGTCAATATCCGCGGACACTTGGCTCCCCGTGTTCGAATGCTACGGATCGGGGCGATTATAAAAAGGGTTTCGTGTGGCGGAAATTTGCACAAACACATCGTTTTCCGCGAGGTTAGCAGAACTGGCAAGGATATTTTGAGCCATGAGCGAGCTGTTCAATAGCCTATGGTTCCTGCCAGTGTCGGCACTTCTGCTAATACTAATTGTGGGCCCGAGAATTATTCAGTACCTGCCCAGGGCACGCGCTCAGAAAGCCGACAACCTGATCGATACAATCCAGTTGCTATTACCCCAGACCCAATGCGGTCGATGCGGACATTCAGGCTGTTCACCCTATGCGGCCAGCATTGCTAATGGTGAACCCATCAACAGATGCTCTCCAGGCGGTGATGTCACCATCAAACGCCTGGCAAAACTTCTCAAGCGACCAGTGGTGCCGCTGGACCCTGAATACGGCCAGTATTCTCCACCCACTGTCGTCTCCATACGAGAGAAAGAGTGCATAGGCTGCACCAAGTGCATCCAGGCCTGCCCTGTTGATGCCATCATTGGCGCTGCTAAACTGATGCATACCGTATTTCAGACTGAGTGCACAGGCTGCAACCTTTGCATCGATCCCTGCCCGGTGGACTGTATCGATATCCAACCCGCGAGGGAGGGACAACATGACTTACATGGAACATCGGTTTCAGCGCCATCGATTTTTGTGGCCGGGCGCTATCGGGAAGAGAACCTTCACGCTCACAGAAAGAAACGTTTCGAATCACGCAGAGAACGCCTTGCCAGAGACACTGTTCAACGCCGTGGTTCTCGTCGGCGCTCGGTGGCAAGGCCCGAGAATCCTGATATATCTGACTCCAGCCTGGCAGATTTTTCTCGTCAGCAGGCACGGATCGAAATTGCCAGCGCAGTAGCTCGCGTCAGGGCACGCAAGTCAACACGCGAAAAAAGCTGAGACCGCCATCTGGAATAAAATAGAGTGAAACCTTGGGATATTGCGCTAGCCTTCACCAATAGACATAGCCTGAATGAACAAACAAAAACGCACAGAAATATTCGGAAGACTGCAAAAGGCCAATCCTGCACCCACAACCGAACTGAATTATTCCTCCAACTTTGAGTTGTTGATTGCCGTAATTCTTTCTGCGCAGGCTACAGACATCAGCGTCAATAAGGCCACGGCCACGCTCTTCAAGGCCGCAAGCACTCCCAAAGAAATGCTCAAATTAGGCATTGATGGGGTCAGGACGCATATTAAAAGTATAGGCCTCTTCAATACCAAGGCTGCAAATGTTATCAAGACCTGCCGGGCACTGGTCGACCGACATCAATCGGAAGTACCTTCCAGCCGTACCGAACTAGAATCTTTACCCGGAGTCGGCCGCAAGACGGCCAATGTCGTGCTCAATACCGCATTCAGGGAAGCAACCATTGCGGTTGACACCCACATCTTTCGGGTTTCCAATCGGACCGGCATCGCACAGGGTAAAAATGTTTTGGAAGTCGAAAAGCGTCTGATGCGCCTGGTTCCTGAAGACTACCGGCTGGACGCACACCACTGGCTGATTCTTCACGGTCGCTACGTGTGCACGGCCCGCAGTCCGAAGTGTGTAGAGTGCATCATTAACGACCTGTGCGAGTACCGGCGTAAAAATCTGGCCTGAGCGAACTCTGAATTATTCGTTGCAAGTGACTTCCTGTAGTTTCAGGGTCTGCGGTCCAGATTTTTACCGCTACCACAATAAAAAGATCTCGACCTCCGACCCTCACCTGCTTTATGCATTACGCTTCCGTTCCCCACCTACCCTCTTTGCAGGCTGCAACAAGAAAATCGAAGCCAGTAAAGATTAAAGCGTGTGATGACCAGAGCGGGAAAATATTTACGAGCTAGAGAGGAAAATATTAACGTGCCGGCTCCTTTTGCCTGACGAAGGAAAACCTTTAGCGTCCTCTTTTAGCAGCAATCCGAAGCCGCAATGAATTCAACTTGATGAATCCCTCGGCATCTTTTTGGTCGTAGGCACCCGCATCGTCCTCGAAAGTTGCTACCGCCTCGTCAAAGAGGGAATCGTCGGACTCCCGACCGACCACGATTGCATTGCCCTTATACAGCTTGAGACGCACCTTGCCGTTTACGTACTGCTGCGAGTAATCGATAAGTGCCTGCAGTGCCTCACGCTCCGGCGACCACCAGTAACCGTTGTACACAAGTTCTGCGTATCGCGGCATCAGTTCATCCTTGAGGTGCGCCAGCTCTCTATCCATAGTTAGCGACTCTATAGCGCGGTGCGCCTTCAGCATCACAGTACCCCCAGGGGTTTCGTAACAACCCCTGGACTTCATTCCGACGTAACGGTTCTCTACGATATCCACCCGACCGATGCCATTAGCGCCAGCCACTTCATTCAGTCTGGTCAGTATGGCCGCTGGAGAAAGGCGTTCACCATCGATTGCAACAATGTCGCCATGCTTGTATTCCAGTTCAATGTAAGTTGGGTGGTCGGGAGCTGCTTCCGGAGAGACTGTCCATAACCACATAGACTCTTCCGGCTCAGCCCCGGGGTCTTCCAGAATGTCGCCTTCATAGGAAATATGCAACAGGTTGGCGTCCATGGAATAGGGCGACTTACTGCCGCGCTTTTTCTCCACACTTATTCCGTGCTGCTCGCAATAAGCAAGCAGGGTATCCCGGGAGGTGAGATTCCACTCCCGCCAGGGAGCAATCACCCGGATGCCAGGACTCAATGCATACGCGCCCAATTCGAATCGTACCTGATCATTGCCTTTACCAGTCGCGCCATGAGAAATCGCATCAGCGCCAGTTTCTGCCGCGATTTCCACCAACCGCTTGGCAATCAGCGGTCTGGCAATGGAAGTACCTAGCAGATACTCACCCTCATAAATGGCGTTGGCACGAAACATCGGGTAGACGAAGTCACGAACAAACTCTTCGCGCAGATCCTCAATATATATTTCTTTGATTCCCAACGCTTCAGCTTTGGCGCGAGCCGGCTCAACCTCATTGCCCTGCCCCAGGTCGGCAGTGAAAGTAACTACCTCACAGCCATAGGTTTCGCTTAACCACTTGGCAATTACGGAGGTATCCAGGCCACCCGAGTACGCCAAAACGACCTTGTTGATACTGGCCATGCTCAGTCTCCCCAAAGAGATGAAATAAATGCGCCGGGCATTCTGATTACCCGGCAAAAAGGGCGCGTATTGTAGCACTCAATGCAGGAAAAGAACGAGTCGCACAATTTCGCCGGCTATCACTAATCGGCTACAATAGCACCTCTCAGAAAGAACAATGGCAATGAGCACAGATCGCATCACTATCACCCAACCCGACGACTGGCATCTTCATTTGCGTGACGAATCCTTGCTTGTCGAAACCGTGGCGCACAGCGCTAGAGTATTCAGGCGCGCCATCATAATGCCAAATCTGGTTCCGCCGGTAACAAGCCTCGCCGCCGCGCAAGCCTATTACCGCCGCATAATGAACGAGGTCCCGACTGGATGTGAATTCGAACCGCTGATGACCCTGTACCTGACAGACAGCCTTAAACCTGAGGAAATCCGCAAGGCCCATGCCAGCGGCCTCGTTCAGGCGGTCAAGTACTACCCATCAGGCGCGACCACTAATTCCGATGCTGGCGTCACAGCCATAGACAAAGTTTATCCTGCCATCGAAGCACTCGCCGAACTGGGAATGCCTCTGCTCTTTCATGGCGAGGTGACCGACTCCGCAATTGATATATTTGATCGTGAGTCGGTATTCATCGATTCTATCCTGGTACCTCTGTTGCAGCGGTTCCCGTCATTAAGGATGGTATTGGAACACATCACTACCGGAGGTGCGGTGCAATTTGTGAGAGCCCAGTCAGAAAACGTTGCTGCTACTATCACTGCGCATCACCTTTTATTGAACAGAAACCACATGTTGGCAGGCGGTATCAGACCTCATTTGTACTGCCTTCCTGTTCTCAAACGGGATTCTCATCAGCAGGCATTGATTGAGGCAGCCACCAGTGGCGATCCGAAATTCTTCCTTGGTACCGACTCGGCGCCTCACCCGGTCGGGGACAAGCAATCTTCCTGCGGTTGCGCCGGTATCTTTACTGCACACGCTGCCCTGGAACTGTATGCGGAGGTATTCGACGCAGTCGACGCCTTGGACAAATTCGAGAGCTTCGCCAGCCACAACGGGCCAGACTTTTACCGCCTCCCGCGGAATACTGGAACAGTTACTCTAGAGCGCGACCCTTGGACGGTACCACTCACTTACGCACTGGGAAACACCTCGGTAATACCGATGCGCGCTGGACAGACAATCTGCTGGCGCATCACGGAGCGTTCTTGATGGCTGGAGATCAGAGCCCGGAAACCTCGGACTTCTTGCTGGCCAACCGTTTTCGGACCTACCTGCCTGTAGTGGTGGATGTTGAAACTGGTGGTTTTAACGCAAGCACTGATGCCATCCTGGAAATTTCTGCGGTTCTATTGGAAATGGACAAGTCTGGCAAACTCCAGATAGAGCAAACATTTTTCCACCGCGTGATCCCCTTCCCCGGTGCCAATATAGAAGAGGCAGCGCTGAAGTTCACTGGCATTGATCCTTATCATCCCTTACGGGTGGCGCGGGCCGAACAGGACGTGTTCAAAGATATGTTCAATCTTATTCGCTCGGCCGTGAAGTCCCATCAGTGCAAACGCGCCATACTGGTTGCGCACAACGCTCATTTTGACCACGGTTTTATTAACGCGGCGGCCGAACGTCACAATCTGAAACGCAATCCGTTTCACCCGTTTTCAAGTTTTGACACGGCCAGCTTGGGCGGTCTGGCATTTGGCCAGACCGTGCTTTCCCGCGCCTGCGAGGCGGCAAATATCGAATTCAGCAACGAAATGGCGCACTCGGCCCGCTATGATGCGGAGAAAACAGCCGAATTGTTCTGTTACATCGTCAACAGGTGGCAGGAGCTCGGTGGCTGGCCCCAGTAGAACAACACCGCAGTGAGGTCAGGCGTCAGGTACCGCCTCGTCGGTAGAACCGGCAGCGTCGATCAGAGTCTTTAATTCCCCCTTCTCATACATTTCCATCATGATATCGCTCCCACCCACCAGTTCGCCATCAACCCAGAGCTGAGGAAAAGTGGGCCAGTTGGCCACCCGGGGCAATGTGGAGCGAATGTCGGGGTTGCTCAAGATATCGACGTAAGCAAACTTTTTACCGCAAGCCATCAGGAGTTGCGATGCCTGAGCTGAAAAACCACACTGGGGTTGCTCAGGACTGCCCTTCATGTACAGCAGGATGCTGTGGGAATTGATCTGGTCTTTAATGGTTTCTTCAACACTCATTGCTTGCTACCTATCAGTGGGACTCTACTCGGAGATCAAATTACTCATCGACTCTGGATGACGCTGCTGGGTGCAGAATATCGCCGAAAGCCTGAGAGTCGCCATTCTACACAGAGGACCGATTCGTGTCAGTACCGAAGCCCCCGCCGCCGGGGGTGGCTATTTCCAATCTATCACCAGGCCGTGCCTGAAAGGTACATTTAGCGCTCAGCTCGCTACCGTTGAGCAGATTGCGTCCCGCGGCGCCGCTACTGCCGCCAGCCAATCCCCAGGGTTGATGTCGACGGCGCTCGGTCAGCAAGCTTACAGTAGCTGCCTGAAGAAATTCATACTCCCTTATCAATCCGTCTCCCCCATCCCGAAGCCCCGCGCCTCCGCTTCTCGGGCGCAAAGCGTAGCGTCGCACCCGCAATGGATAATGCATTTCCAGGCTCTCAACCGGAGTATTGAGGGTGTTGGTCATGTGGCTGTGGACAGCGTGCAGTCCCGGAAAGTTAGGTCCGGCACCTGTGCCTCCGGCAAGGGTTTCATAATAATCCCAGCGCGCGCCGCTATTACGGTCGATATGACCCATTGCCACGTTATTCATACTGCCCTGACTTGCAGCAGGAATACGATTTGGTAAGGCCTGTGCAAGCGCGCCGAATATGACATCAACCAGGCGGGTTGAAGTTTCCACGTTACCAGCTGCGACTGCAGCGGGGCGCTGAGCGTTGAGCAAAGACCCTTCCCTGGTTAACAATTGCACGCGGCGAAAAGCACCATCACATGTCGGCATATGATCTGGCATTAAACAGCGAAATGCATAGAACGCTGCTGCTGCCGCTACCGATTCCGGGCAATTCAGATTACCACGCACCTGGTCGGCGGAATCAGAAAAGTCCACCACTACACTCTGAGCTTCAATCTTTAAAAGAACCGTTATGACAATGTCGTCATGGCCGGTTCCATCGTCATCCAAAAGGTCGCTGTAGCGATATTCTCCTGGCTGCAATTCAGTGAAAACCGACGCGGCAAGTCGGTCAGCGTAGTCATTAATCTCGATCAGTCCGCGCAGGTAGTCAAGCAGTCCGAGTTGATCGACCAGCTGTGTCAGACGACTTATGCCGGTTCGGTTAGCGCTGCACTGAGCGGCAAAATCGGTGTCGAGCCCGACGTTTCCCTCACCCCCGAGTAGTGATAAAGCCGACAACTGAAGCTCGCCACTGCGATAAAGGAAAGTTGGGGGTATTATTCGACCCTCTTCCTGCAGGCTGCGCGATACGGGCATCGAACCCGGAGAATCACAACCAATATCGGCATGATGGGCACGGTTAGCGACAAAGCCCACAAGTCGCTTACTACCCCGTTCAAATACGGGAGCGATCATTGTCACATCAGGCAAGTGGGTTCCGCCGAGAAATGGGTCATTGAGTACCAGCATGTCACCCGACTGCCAGGTCAGGTCATTAACAATATGCCGCATGGCGTATGCCATACTACCGAGATGCACTGGAATATGTGCAGCCTGCGCACAAAGATGCCCGCTGGAGTCGAATACGGCGCAGGAGAAGTCGAGCCGATCCTTGATGTTCGGAGAAAAAGCTGTGCGCCGCAGCACGGTGCCCATCTCATCGCAGACGGCGGTTATTCGGTTATAAAAAAGATTGAGCTCGATAGCATTCATGGGCTTCGCACTATAAACCTGAACGCCCGAGTGTGCCAATTGCCCCAGACAGCAATGTTACGGTAATATCCATTTTTAACAGGTAGCGACAGCTGCCTTTTTTGTTTTGTGGGCTGCAATTTCTACCAATTACTATGGCCGTGCGACATTTTTTAACGCTCAATGACTTGCCTGCCAGCGAGGTACGCTCGATCGTACAGCGTGCCATCGAGTTAAAGCGGGACCATTCTGTGGCGAATTCGCTCAGTGGCCGCACTCTGGCATTGATCTTCGACAAATCTTCGACCAGAACCCGAGTGGCTTTCGAAGTGGCCATGACGCGACTCGGAGGAAACTCGCTGTTCCTGTCGAACAAGGATTCACAACTGGGTCGCGGTGAAACTCCGGAGGATAGCGCCAGAGTCCTGGCCCGAATGGTGGATGTCATCGCAGTTAGAACCTTCGATCATGGGTTGCTGGAGCGTTTTGCCAGACACTCAAGTGTGCCCGTGATCAATGCCCTGACTGACTCGTTTCATCCGTGTCAATTGCTGGCGGATATGCAGACCTATATCGAGCACCGGGGCACCATCAGCGGCAAAACAGTGGCCTGGATAGGTGACGGCAACAATATGTGCCAATCTTACATAAATGCCTCAAAAGTTTTTGATTTCGAACTAAAAATTGCTGCACCGGAAGGGTATCTCCCTGACCGGGAGCTGCTAGCCAAACACCCGGATCGGGTAACGATCTGCCAGTCTCCCCAGGACGCAGCGGCAAACGCCGATCTGGTAGTTACGGACGTATGGGCCTCTATGGGCCAGGAGTCTGAGCACAAGTCGCGCTTGCAGATTTTCGAACCGTATCAGGTCAATAGTGAATTGTTGTCACTGGCTGATAATGACGCTCTGTTCATGCATTGTCTTCCCGCCCACCGCGGAGAGGAGGTCAGCGCCGACGTAATCGATGGCAAGCACAGTGTAGTTTGGGACGAGGCTGAAAATCGACTGCATTCTCAGCAGGCCCTGTTGGAGTATCTCTGCCAGGGATAGTAAAACGCGGAATTTACGTGCTCCTGGGCAATACTTGTATCATTTCGAACCACAATATATAGTGTAGAGGTTTTTTCCGATCTGGTGCCCTTCCCGACCTGTTACCCAGGTCTGAATCAGAGCTTTTAAGAAAGTGGTCTAACTCGATTCTGCACCATTATGAGGCGCGCCAGCTTGTCTCGGTATATTCCCGAAACTATCAACAACTTGCCCACAAGATCTGCACAAAAAAACCACTTGCATTCACCACCCAACCGCATTATCTTGTGTCAGCGGATAGCGGCTTGTCAATATCTTGTAATACTGACGTGTTAGACGGCAACATTCCGGAGGCCTGAAGCCCTGGGTGAATGACGGCAGAATCGAGTTGTCAAAGACACTGAACGCGAGCCGAGTTAGCGGCTCAAGGTTTATTTTCAGGTTGCAGGGCAATAATGCTGCGCCTAGCAACCAGTCAGTTCGAAAATAATAAAATAAAAGTTCTAAAGTCCGGCCGCAAAAACACAATATATAGTTTATGGCTTCGAAGCGCTGAGCGATTGGCCAGGTCCGGTACTTCAATCCAGGATCTCAATAACAGCCAGTGAACCGGGGCACGTTTGTTCCCGGCGTTCCCTCGTAGCGAGGCAACAAGCCGACGAGAATTGAAGAGAATTACGCGAAAGCAAAGACCATAGCGAGCGAGTCGCAATAAAAAGAACACACCGGAGATCAAGATGCAAACCGAAGTACCAACCAGTGAGGATAGAACGCTGTCCTCCCCGACGACTAACACCGGCAATACTGAACCACTGGCCACCATCGCACCGGGACAATTGCGGGTTATCAAGCGAAACGGCGCGGTAGTACCTTATGACGAATCCAAAATTAGTGTCGCCATAACGAAAGCCTACCTGGCTATCGAAGGCGGCAACGCTGCGGCTTCAGGGCGAATTCACGAACTGGTGGCACAACTTGGCAAACAAATCACTGGCACATTCCGCCGACGCATGCCCTCGGGAGGCACTCTGCATATCGAAGACATTCAGGACCAGGTCGAACTGGCCCTGATGCGAAGTGGCGATCATGAGGTAGCCCGCGGTTACGTTCTCTATCGAGCTGATAGAGCACGCCAGCGCGAACAGCGCCGACAGACCGAAAAGGACGCGCAATCGATTTTGGAGGTCACACTCGATGACGGTAGCCGAGGACCTCTGGATACAGAGCGACTCCAGACTATTATTCAGGAAGCCTGCGAAGGTCTGGAAGATGTGTCGAGCGACCAAATCTACAACGAGACCATCAAAAATCTCTACCCCGGCGTCAAAATGGAAGACGTCCGCACCTCTCTGGTTATGACCGCCAGGACTATGGTGGAAAAAGACCCCAACTATTCGTACGTAACCGCTCGCCTGCTGATGGATACATTGCGTAGTGAAGCCCTCGGATTCCTGGGCCTGGCGGATAAAGCGACCCAGTCGGAAATGCATTACCGTTATGCTTCGGTTCTTCGTCCCTACGTCGAAAAGGGTGTGGAACTGGACCTGCTGTCGCCACACCTTCTAGAGTACGATCTGGAAATCCTCGGCGAAGCATTGAAAGCGGAGCGAGACCAGCAGTTTACCTATCTGGGTTTGCAAACCCTTTACGACCGTTACTTTATTCATAGCAATAACATTCGATTCGAATTGCCCCAGGTATTTTTTATGCGAGTTGCGATGGGGCTGGCTAGTAATGAGGAAAACCGAGAACAACGTGCTATCGAATTTTACAACCTGATTTCCAGTTTCGATTATATGGTCTCCACACCACAGCTGTTTAACTCGGGAACTATGCGTCCCCAGCTTTCCTCGTGTTTTCTCACCACGGTGCCAGATGACCTGCATGGTATTTATTCGGCAATCCGCGACAATGCCATGCTGTCCAAGTGGGCAGGCGGCCTGGGCAACGACTGGACACCGGTGCGAGCTCTAGGCGCCTATATTAAAGGCACCAATGGCAAATCTCAGGGCGTCGTACCGTTCCTGAAAGTAGTGAACGACACAGCGGTAGCAGTCAATCAAGGAGGTAAACGCAAAGGCGCAGTGTGCGCATATCTCGAGACCTGGCACATGGATATCGAGGAGTTTCTGGAGTTGCGCAAGAACACCGGCGATGATCGTCGCCGGGCCCATGACATGAATACCGCCAATTGGATCCCTGACCTGTTTATGAAACGCGTGTTCAATAATCAGGACTGGACCCTCTTCTCTCCCAATAATGTACCTGACCTGCATGACCTCCATGGCAAGCAGTTCGAGGAAGCATATGAGGAATACGAGCGCAAGGCTGCTGCGGGCGAGATGGAAATCTACAAGACTGTCAGGGCAGCCGACCTGTGGCGCAAGATGCTGTCAATGTTATTTGAAACCGGTCATCCATGGATGACCTTCAAAGACAGTTGCAACGTAAGATCTCCACAGCAGCACGTGGGAACCATCCATTCCTCCAACCTGTGCACCGAAATCACGCTGAATACCAGCAAAGATGAGATCGCGGTCTGCAACCTCGGCTCAATCAACCTCGTTAATCACGTCGACGAAAACGGAATTAATCAGGAAAAACTGCAAAGCACTGTGCGCACTGCGGTAAGAATGCTGGATAACGTCATCGATATAAACTACTACTCGGTAGATCAAGCCAGGAATTCCAATCTCAAACATCGTCCCATAGGCATGGGCATCATGGGCTTCCAGGATGCTCTGTACATCCAGAAAATCCCTTACGGCTCAGATCGGGCAGTGGAGTTCGCCGATGTTTCAATGGAGTTAATTAGTTACAACGCGCTGCAAGCGTCCAGCGAATTGGCCGAGGAACGCGGCTGCTACGAAACTTACAGTGGCTCCCTCTGGGACCAGGGTATTCTGCCAATTGACTCGCTGCGACTGCTGCAGCAGCAGCGAGGCGCAGATTATCTGGATGTCAACATGGACCAACGCCTGGATTGGGAAGGCCTGCGCCAACGCATCAAAGACAAGGGCATGCGCAATTCGAATGTCATGGCGATCGCACCCACAGCAACGATCGCCAATATTAGCGGCATCTCCCAGTCAATAGAGCCCACTTATCAAAACTTGTATGTGAAATCCAATTTGTCCGGTGAATTCACGGTAGTGAACCCGTTCCTCGTCAAGGACCTCAAGGAACTGAATTTATGGGATAACGTCATGGTCAATGATCTCAAATACTACGAAGGCAGTGTGCAGAAAATTGATCGAGTACCGGCACACATCAAACAGCTCTATGCTACTGCTTTTGAAGTAGAGCCGCGCTGGTTGGTCGACGCTGCCAGCAGACGACAGAAATGGATAGATCAGGCGCAGTCATTGAATCTATACGTGGCGGGTGCCAGCGGCAAAAAACTGGACATTACTTACCGGATGGCCTGGCTGCGCGGACTAAAGACAACGTATTACCTGCGAGCCCTGGCAGCAACAACAACCGAAAAATCCACCATCGACGACTCGTCCTTGAACAAGGTAGCTGCAGCACCCGCTGCCGTTCCCATGGCCTGTTCCATCGATGATCCAGATTGTGAAGCCTGTCAGTGATTGAGAGCAAAAACTAAGCAGCCATCAATACAGCGATCTGACGACAGAATTAAGATAGAGGTGTAATTATGCTTTCGTGGGATGATTTTAATAGCGACGACAAAGCAGTTGTGCTGGACGCACCGGCGCCTGTCCGCCAGGCCAACAACACTCCAGTATCGCAGCCTGCGGCAGCGCCGACGAATCAGGAACGGTCATCAGCAGACGATTCCGGACAACACGCAGAAGTCGACGCTGCTGATTCGGCAGCTAACGACAAAGCATTGGCCCGGGCCATCAGTGCTCTTGAAGATCTCGACGTTCAAGCAGGCATCGAGGAACTCGAAGGAAGCGCAGCAAGGGTTAAAGTCGATGACAAGCGGATGATCAATTGTCGCGCTGATCTAAATCAGCTGGTGCCATTCAAGTACGACTGGGCCTGGCAAAAATACCTAGACGGCTGCGCCAACCACTGGATGCCGCAGG
>JAYPVG010000021.1:51447-61996 GCA_038134485.1 Pseudomonadales bacterium | reverse complement strand
TCGGTGATTGCTTTTGGTCCGGTGAATGAAGCCTCTGACTGGGCGATGTTCTGTGTTGGAGGTAACGAGGGAGAGTCGCTCACTCTGTCTCTTGGCAGTACGGCGACGAGTAGTGACAAGGATGCCAGCTTAACCGGTTCTGACCTGATCGAGTACAGTTACGACGGTGTCACCTGGTATGTGTACGGTGATAACGCCAATGGTGATGCGACAGCTACCGATGGCAAGCCTTTGGTCACCGGGTCGGGCAAGGTCTATGTCCGGGTGGACATTACCAGTGAGCAGGATGCCGAGTACGAAGACGAAGAGACCTTTACCCTCAGTGCCAGTTATGTGTCCGATGAAAGCATCACTGATACTGCTACCATCAGCATAGTGGATGCTGGTGACGGTAAGGTGTATGAGGGCACTGTTGATCCCAGGACAGACCAGCCATCAGAAGATAACCAAACTCCGCTGGATGATGACACGCCTTATTTTTATGCCCTGTTAGATCCGCTCTCAGACTCAGGGATTCTTGATGGGATCACAAATATAATTAACCCTTTCTTTATAATTTCTACAAACCAATTAGATTCTGGTTGCAAAATTGAGCTTTTAAATAGTGACGGCGAGCGTGTTACTGTTGTTGAAGTAAACGAAGCTGAGATAGCGGCCGGGGCTCTTAAGATCAGCCCGGGCACGCTTGATGATGGGATCTACAATTATGTCGTTCGATTGATATGTCTTGATGGTACTGTCAAAGAACAATCGCCTGTTTCCGTCACTGTCGTCACCGACTTGGATGGAATAGCGCCGTCAATTGAGAATGCTGCAAATAACGGCGATTATAACGATGACGGTATTCCAGATTATCTTCAGAATGGTGCTGCTCATTTACCATTAACATCAGTAGATGATTTCTTATTAGGACGCGATGCAGACGAATCAAGCTTTGGTGCAATTCTTGTAGGTGATCTATACGATGCAAACCCGCTAGAGTATGTGGTTTTGGACTCTGGCGCACAGCTTTTTGATATTGAGGTTATAAACTACCCTGCAGCATTACCCAAGGGTTATCAACTTACTGGTTCCATAATACGTTTTTCCGTAACGAGTACTGTAGAAGGAAGCTTGATTGATGTCGCCCCAGATAGACCCGGATTACAGGTGCGCGTCGTTATCGAATTGCCCGAAGGCGCATATGCTAACTCCTTCCTAAAGTTTGACGAAATCACTGGCCAGTGGTCAGAATTTTTAGATGATCAGAATATAGAGACCTATGATGAAGGCGCTACATTAATCGATACTGATGGAGACACGTTAATAGACAGGATTGTTCTGACTTTAACGGATGGAGGCGCTGGTGACCTGGATGGTTTAATTAATGGCTATCTGGTCGATCCGGGAGCACTTGCTTACAAAGCGCCTGCTCCGGTATATGTGGTCAAATTAGATAATGGTGATCTTTATTATACGGGCGATTCAGCTGATGCACTGGCAATGTCCAAAGGAGCCGACAATCTTTTTATAGGATCATTTTTCGATAACATGCTTGATAGCGAGGAAAGTGTAAAATTTTTAGCTTTCAATAATTACATCACAGATGACTGGTACTTCGCGGAAAATATAGAAAGCATGCCATACGCTTGCTACTTGGATGCTGAAAAGCCTGGATTTTTCATAAACCTACCAGGTTCGCAGGATGAGGACAGATTCCATCTCTATCTGAATTCAGTAGGAGTTACCTACCTAGTGACTCAGGAGCAAGCTAATTCACTTCAGTTGCTATCTCAAGGATTTATTGATTACGGAGTTAAATTCACTGCAACAACCGAATCCGCATTCATCTTTGATCCCGAGGGCTTTCTCATAGCCAATCAAAACAATACTTCGATTCAAAATTTAGTAGCTGATCTGGCCGATCAATATACGAGCACTTCTGACTCGGGTTTCATTGAAGCAGTTGAGCAGTTCTACTTGAATGAAATCATATTAGTAGGCATCCCAAACGGAAGCGACGCCGATGCGAGCGCAGCGGATTTGAATGCTATTTTCGGAACAGATTTCGGAATTTGAATTCTACTCCAGGAGGAGTTTTTATGAAAAAAGAAATAAAATTAATACCAATTATCCTTCTAGGATTATTCCCGGAATTTCTGAACGCCCAGTCACAAAATACTGTTGAGCCAGAAAATTATTTTGCAGGACATTTTGGCATTCATAACCTCGATGATTGGCATGCCAGAGTCTCTCTGTCGGACGTTATTAGTTTCGATGGGTATTTACAAATAGAATCATCATGGCAAGGAGGTCTACTATTTGGCCGCGAGTATGAAAATTCACGCTATGAGATTGAACTTCAAGAGCTAAATTATAATGTCACCACAGTTTCGGTTAACGGAATAAGCGAAAGGAAAAGTCGAAGAGACGGTCATGTGCGCGCAATAACTTTTAATGCAAATCGGTTATTCGAAATAGATGAGGACTTCGAAGCGTTCGCAGGACTGGGAATCGGTTGGGGGAAAACAGAAATGCCATCCAAAGGGTTCAACGAGGGCTGTCTCTGCTTTCCCGAAGCAGAGGAAGGGGGCCCAATTTGGCAGGCACGTCTAGGTCTGGATTACGAATTTAACGAGCATACTCAGTTTTTTATTCAATACACGCGGATTTTGAATATGCGGGGACCAAGCAGGGAGTACGCGCAGCCTGGAGTTTTTTATACAGAAGAAAATGTCTCGACGATTTCCGTCGGAGTGCGCATACGTTAAAAAGCACAAAGCCGGTAGTGTAAGGCGATCCGCCTCCGCAGGATCTAGTAATCAACGGGCCCTTATTGTTAAGGGCCTTTTCGCTTTATGGGTAATTCAGGTCTACTGAGTCAGAGAAAATCGGGAATCCTGAGCTGCTATCACATCGCCTTCCGTTAGCCGTAGCAAGTCTACGAGTATATACCCGCTTTCCAGTAGCAGGGGATCAGTCTCCTCCGGTTCTGCCGTCTCGTCCGAGTTATCATCGTCGATAGCAGGAGCACTTGCGTCATCAACCTGCGCGAGATCTGCCGTGACTTCGGATGCGGTAGCTGCAATGTCGGAATCTGTTGCACTCTCTTCATCAACCCATTCCTTGAGCGGCAGACCCTTAAGAAGTCGACGCATGTTTTCGGCATCGAATTCTTCACGGCGCGATTCTTCCCGCTCGGCCTTCACAATTTCCTCATTCAGAGAGATGGTCGTACGTTCGCGGTATTTCAGTGATCGTTCAATCTGATCTCGCAGGTAAATAAAGTCCGCAGAGCTGTTCGCGCGTTCTTCATGGCGGCGGGTGAGTTCCGGAAGCAGGTCCTGAATTGGATAGTACTGAGAATATTCAACAGGCCTTACTGTGTCCCAGGGAAGAGCGCCATCCAGGCTGCTTTCTCCCAGATCCTCGTAGGTTTGCAGAATGTCCGGGAATGCGATGTCAGGCATTACGCCCCGATGCTGAGTGCTTTCACCGGACACTCGATAGAATTTCGAGCGCGTCAGCTTTACCTGTCCGTAGTTCATCGGAATTATTTCCTGCACCGTACCTTTGCCGAAGGTCTGGCCTCCAAGCACCACGCCACGCTGATAATCCTGAATTGCACCGGCGAATATTTCCGATGCCGAGGCGCTGGTTCTGTTGACGAGTACCGCAAGAGGCCCGTCGTAAACGACTTCGGGATCGTTATCACCGAATGCCCGGGTAAATCCTGCTCGCAATCCGGTGTATCTGATTTGCACGGTTGCGCCCGTATCGATAAACAGGCCGACAAGTTGATTTACCTCGCTCAGCGAACCACCACCATTATTGCGCAGATCAACCACAACGCCGTCAACTCTTTCCTGCTTGAGTTCTTCAAGCAGATTTCGAACGTCACGAGTTGAGCTCTTGAAATCGCTTTCTCCGCGTGATGCCGCTTCAAAATCAAAATAAAATGTCGGCAAGTTAATCACACCGATTCGATAATCCTGTCCGGAGTAGCTCAGCTCGATGATTTCTTTTTTTGCTGATTGATCCTCCAGCTTGACGGTATCGCGAGTGATACTAACGACCCGGGCACTTGATTCACTCACTGATTCGGCAGGTATCACGCTAAGTCGTACCACAGTGCCTTTTTCACCGCGGATTTGATCAACGACATCGTCGAGACGCATGCCAACGACATCTTTGATCTCCCCATCAGGTCCCTGTCCAATACCGATAATTTTCTCGCCGGCTTGCAGGTCGCCGCCACGTTCAGCAGGCCCGCCCTTGATCAGCTCTACCACTTTGGTGTATTCGTCTTCTGTGCTCAATTGAGCTCCAATACCCTGCAGGGAAAGGGAGAGACCCATATTGAAATTTTCGGAATCTCGCGGAGAGAAATACGCGGTGTGCGGATCAACCGTCCGCGCGACCGTTGCAAGATAGGTTTGAAACACATCGCGCTCATTGGTTTTCAGAATTTGGTTAAGTTGATTGCGGTAGCGCTTGCTCAGCTTGTCGCGGATCTCCTCGTTGGAATCACCGGTTAACTTCAAGCTCAGTACGCTGTTTTTCATTCGCTTGCGCCAGAGCTCATCCAGTGCAGCTCGGTCGGCAGGGAAGGGCTCGTCGTCCCGTTCTATGAGGATTGATTCCTCCACTGTAAAGTCCATTGACGGAATGTCATTTTCTATAATATTTATCGCGAAAATAAGACGATCGAGCAATCTCTGCAGATAGACGTTATACATCTCAAAACCCGGTTCGACGCTACTGTTTCTCAGGCTGTCGTCCAGTGTGTAGCGATATTCCTCGAAACCCTCGACATCGTCTTTAAGGAAATACAAACGAGAGCCGTCAAGCACATCCAGATAGGTATCCAGAAGTTCGGACGAAAAGTCATCATCAATTTTTACCCGCGCGTAATGCTTCTCCTCCAATTCTTTGATCAAATCAGTGGCCGTTTGTCCGTATATAAGTTCGCTACTGATTGGTTGGTATAGAGAATCAAGGTCGAGCTCTGTCTCCAGGATTTCGGATTCCTGAGCCATGCCCAGCGTGCTAATGATGAGCAGGAGGGTCGATAACCCGAATTTGATCCGATTGTCCAGGGGGGTGCGCTTGCAGATTTTAATCATGTGTTCTTCCAATTGAGATGCCTGTCACCACGGCTTTCTTTTTGATCGATTCTACCTCTAAAAAGGTTAACGACACACGGACTTATTTAGTTCAGCAAACTTATACAACAGGAATAAATCCATATCCATGATTTGCTGCCGTAAAACCGTTATTCAGGCTACAAATTTTGATAATGACCGCATTTGTAGTCCAGTTCTGCTGGAAAGCTCTAAGGCTTGATTAATTTTTTTCTGGCAGAGGCGTGTCGTTCTGCGCGCTCTACGTCTATATAGCGGTCAGTGATGGCGCTCGAGCCATGTCCGGCGTCATCTCTGACGTGTTCTCTTGGGCGATGTTTAACGTCCTCGGATATTCCCGTATGCCGCAGCCAGTGAACAGTGGCCGCAGACAGGCGCTCGGCTTCCTCACTAAATCCCTCCGATTGCATGCGCGATGCGGCCGAGTCAAAGCACTGTTGTACAATACTGCGGATTTGCCGGGTACTGGTAATGCCACCGGCACCCCTTTCTTTATGGACCAGCGGGGTCGATTCACCTGGCATTGGGAGCGCTGGAAGTCCGCGAGCAAGTCGATAGCGCTTTAAGGCTTCTAACATGGCGTCACTAACCGAGATTTCCCGCTCCTTGTTACCCTTGCCCACGGTCAGAAACCACCAATTACCCTCCTGATCAGGCTGAAAGTGCCCCATTTGCGGCGACCAGCGTGTAGTTTCAACCAATTCGGAGATGCGAAGATACATGGCAAAGAGAGCATTCATTACAAACAGCGTGCGCTCATGCCGATCGGGATTCTCGGCTGCCATTTTTTCAGCAGTTTCAATGATATAGCTCCATTGAAGCGGGGAAAGCCGACGAATTTTAGTTTGACTCTGCCGTTTTCGAATGAATTTGCTCTTCTGGCGAATCTGTGACACTGGATTTGATGAAAGGTAATTTTCTTGTATCAAAAAGTTGAAGAAACTACTTAATACACTAAATAAGGACTGCAGGGCATTTTGGGAAAGCACATACTGTGGCGCGTTACTGACATAAGGTCGCCATTCTGGATTTGCTTGTCTCATTCCGTTGCGATTTAAAAAGCGGGGTACATTCTTGTCACCGATCCAATTAGAGGGAGGCTGTCGGGAAAACTCTACGTATCGCTCGACGTCTTCACGACCCACTTCCATCAGGGCCTTCTTTCCGACAAACCAGAGCCATTGCAAGAAGTGCTCAATTTCGCGGCGGTAGGTAGAAAATGTGTCGGGGCTGCCTCTGTAGCTGAATATAAATTCGCTCGCTAGCTGAAAATCCTGCTGTGCGCGGGCAGGCAGCTCTTTCTCAGTGATTCCGGCTAAATTCCGGATGCTCTCTTTAAATGGATTGGGCATCTCCTCGAGGGTGTCGAATAGTGGACTTGGACAGTTCTTATATGACATAAAGTAAATTCTTTAACTATATGTAAATATTTAATTAAATTATATTTTCAGTTCTTAAATCGAATGCATGATTAACAAATAACCAATTCGTTGCTGACACATGTGTCGAACAGTTTGGTCCTCCGGCTTTCTACTACTTTACAGGCTTTATCAGCAACCGCTAAACTTTCGTTATGTAATCTAATATATAGCGCATAAACCACCGTGATCTTGCCCATATTCTTACCCTATCGTGATCGAAAACCAGGCCAGGTGATATCCTCGTTTTTGGTGAGTTGCTTACTTTTTAGCCATGCAGCAACAGCGGCTACATTAACTGTAGCGGTCGCATCCAATTTTGCTGAAACCCTCGAGTTGTTGGCTACCGAATTCGAAATTCAATCAACCCACGAATTAATTCTTGTCAGGGGTTCGAGTGGGCGACATTTTTCTCAGATTATTAACGGTGCACCTTACGACGTTTTCTTTTCGGCAGATTCCGACCGACCCTTACGCTTGCAGCAAAGATTGGAGCTGCCGCCTGATCGACTCTACAGCTATGCCCATGGCAAGCTGGTGTTATGGGGGGCTCAGGATGGTTCTGCTATTGACGCGCAACGGAAACTTGAAACGGACAGTTTTAAGACCCTCGCGATTGCAAATCCAAGGCTTGCGCCTTATGGCAGGGCGGCCGTGGAAAGTCTGCAGGCTATGGGCATCTGGACTATTCTGGACAGCGAAAGAGGGCGCCTGGTAAGAGGCGAAAACATTGCCCAGGCCTACCAATTTGTGGCCACTGGTAACGCCGAAATAGGGTTCGTCGCGCTCTCTCAAGTACTTAGCGCGGGGGACGATGGCTATTGGGTGGTCCCGCAAGCCCTGTACCGACCGATCGTCCAGCAACTTCTGATACTTCGAGACACCGCAGAAACTCGTGATCTGGTGCAATTTTTGGCGTCAGACCGTGCTCGCTCAATCATCCGGCAGTCCGGCTACGATCTGCCATAACAAAAAGCTGTATTCCAATAGTCATGTTCCAACCTACTGATTTACAAGCATTAGCTATTACATTCAAGCTGGCAGCCTACAGTACGATCTTGCTTTTGATTCTGGGCGCGCCATTGGCTTGGTGGCTTGCAAACAGTAAATCCAAATTAAGGCCAGTAGTGGAAGCCTTGGTGGCATTACCACTTGTACTTCCGCCCACGGTACTGGGTTTCTATCTGTTGATTGCCCTGTCTCCAAATGGATTTCTGGGGCAATCACTTGAGTTCCTTGGATTACCGGGGCTAGCGTTTACTTTTCCCGGTCTTGTCCTGGGTTCGGTAATATATTCTCTACCGTTTGTCGTTCAGCCATTGCGAAACGCTTTTTCTGCTTTAGGCCGGAGACCTCTGGAAGTGTCTGCAACTCTGGGTGCCGGACAGATGGCCAGCTTTTATTATGTTGTGCTACCTATGACCCGACTCGGTTTTCTGTCGGCTGCCGTACTGGGATTTGCCCATACATTGGGCGAATTCGGCGTGGTGCTGATGATAGGGGGAAATATCCCGGGAGAAACCCAGGTAGTCTCGATAGCGATATACGAGCACGTCGAAGCTCTCGCCTATGCGGAAGCCCACCTGATGGCTGGCTTGCTATTGGGAATTTCATTTCTGGTTCTGCTACTGGTTAATCTGTTGAACCGCCGCCACAGTCTGGTGGGATTGCAATGATAGTCATTAGAAGTACGTTACAGCTTTCTGATTTTAAACTTGACATAGACATTGAATTGCCGGGCCAGGGGGTCACTGTGGTGTTCGGCCCTTCTGGCTGCGGTAAAACTTCCCTATTGCGGACGGTCTCGGGACTTGAACCTCGGGCAATAGGCCGCCTCACAATCAATGGTCAGATTTGGCAAGACCATGCGACCGGCAGATGGCTGCCTGCCCATCAACGGGGCGCGGGTTTTGTTTTTCAGCAGCCAGGTCTATTTCCCCACTTGTCGGTACTGGGTAATCTGTTATTCGGGCAGCGACGTCGGGGAGCGGGCCAGCTTGATCAGAGTGCCGTAATCAACACTCTGGAACTGGATCATTTGATGGATCGTCCTGTAACGGAGCTCTCCGGTGGAGAGCAGCAAAGAGTCGCACTTGGGCGGGCGCTTCTGAGTAATCCGAGGTTACTATTGCTAGACGAGCCATTGGCCGCGTTGGATGCACACAGTAAATACAAACTGATCCCGCTAATTGAAAATGCGCTCCAACTTCTGGATATCCCTGCTCTATATGTCACTCATTCCAGTGATGAATTGGTGCGACTCGCAGACCACGTTGCTCTTATGGAAAACGGCAAGGTAACGGCAACCGGCCCTGTGCTGGAGGTGTTTTCAAATCTTGATAATCCTATTGCGAACGTGGATGACTCGTTCAGCGTATTGCGGGGCGCCGGGGTGGGAGAACAATCTCCGGGCCTAGAGGCGGTTTGTACCGACAGGGGCAACCTCTTTTATGTGCCACAGGGTTCGGTCGCCGGGGTTCATCAGGTCCGACTGAAGGTTCAGGCAAGGGATGTCAGCCTGACTCTCGAGAAACCCATTAAAACCAGTATTTTGAATATTCTGCCGGCGATCGTGGAAGAAGTCTCAAACCCATCCTCGTTGGGCAATTGTACGGTCAAGCTGGATTTGAACGGCGATAAACTGCTGGCCAGAATTTCAGATTTTTCACGCCAGCAGTTGCGCGTGGAGCCAGGACTACATCTATTTGCGCAAGTTAAAGCTGTAGCACTGCTGCAATCAAACTGAGTCAATCAGTTGGCTAATAATATGACACTGGATGCCTTGAATAAGGCAGTAATTTCAGCGCCTTCCAGCAGCCCCATACGTTCGGCACTCGTGTTGGTGATAACCGCATTGAGGGTCTTGCCTTCGCCAATATCCAGTGTTACCTCGGTATTTACGGTCCCTAACGTCAGTCTTAAGACAACGCCTCTGATAATATTACGCGCGCTTACGGTCAAATCGGAAATTGTGGTCAAGAGAATAGACGAGGCTTTGACCACGGCAATTAATTGTGCGCCGGTCTCGATAGCCAATTCGGCCCGACTTTGCTCTGTGATAATAGCAACGAGTGATACTCTATCGTTAACTTTGAGCGTAACTTCGGAGTTTACAGCACCTTTCTCCAAGGCCGTCACTGTGCCAAGGAACTGATTGCCTGCGCTACTCAGGATACGATTGCTGGAAACAAAAGAGGCGAGATCGTCGATTCGAGTTAGTCCGGAACCCAGTTTTTCAATGAAATCGCTGTGCTGATCTGCCAAGCGAGAAAAGCCTTGCAATATCTTTTCCCCGTGGGGAGTGAGCTGACTACCGCCTCCCAGACTACCACCAGCGGAACGCTTTACCAGAGGCAGTTCTGACAGGTTATTCATGCGTTCGAGGCGTTCCCAGGCGGTTTTGTAACTTATGCCCAGATCCCGCGCAGCAGCGCTGATGGAGCCGTAGCGATCGATTGCCTGCAATAGTCTGACTTGGTCGAGGGCGAAACTTTTTCCAGGCTGCTCTGCCGATAGCCATATCTGACCTTCTAATTTGCTTGGCATGAAACGCCTCCGTAATTTTTTTGTCCGAATCCAGCTTCATTAAACACCGCCGAGGAGGACTGTCTGGCCTCACCAAAGCTGTATTGCCGAGTATTTTCACATATACTTTTGCCAGCTTCAGCTAATTGGACACTCATTCAGGCAGGTTAAAATATGCTTCTTCCCAAAGAGTACAACAATATATTCATCGGCTTGCTGCTGGCTATGGCCTCAGTTCTTGCATTGGCTCAGGAGCCCATGGATATCCCGCGAACGGTTGGTGGCAAACCTGATTTACAGGGCATATGGACCAATAAAACAATGACGCCTTTAACCAGGAGTCGTGAATTCGGAGAAAGCCGTGCGCTGAATTTGGATCAGGTGGCCCGGCTGGAATCCCGCCGTCAGGAATTTCTTGATGCCGAGTTCGCAGATAGTGATCCTGATCGGGTAGCCGGGGCGGGCGCGCAGGCAGGGGACGAT
>JAYPVG010000021.1:25136-51437 GCA_038134485.1 Pseudomonadales bacterium | reverse complement strand
CCAGGCGGGCAATGACGGTGATACGGAAGACGGCTATAACGAATTCTGGAAAGATGAGGGCAGTCACATTCAGGTCATAAATGGCGAATATCGGGCCTCAATTGTTATTGATCCTCCTGACGGGCAAATTCCTTATAAGGGCGATCCACGCGCCATGTTTCAGCGTGACCCCGGAGCGCCGGGTCGGAGCGATGGTCCCGAAGGTAGGCCACTAGCAGAGCGTTGTCTGCTATCTTTCGGTTCTCATTCAGGGCCTCCGATGCTGCCAGTCATGTACAACAATAATTATCAATTCATTCAGACAGAAGACTACGTGGTAATCCTGGCTGAAATGGTCCACGATGCCCGCATAGTACGGCTCGGCGGTCAAGAGCCGATGTCTGATATGAAGAAGTGGATGGGAGATTCAGTTGGGTATTGGGATGGCGACACTCTCGTGGTGGAAACACTTGGCTTTCATCCGCAGCAAAGTTTTCGAGGAGCGTCTGAAAATCTCAAGATAACTGAGCGGTTTACGCGTGTATCGGCATCTGAAATTATTTACAGCTTCACACTGGACGATGAGACAGTATTCAGTAAACCCTGGACGGGAGAACTGGTGTTCAATGCCAGGCCCGCGGACGAAACGATGTACGAGTATGCCTGCCATGAGGGCAACTACGCTCTCGCAGGCATTCTGGCCGGGGCGCGGCAGCTCGAGGTGATGGCAGAACTCGAAGCTGAGCAATAGCGGGACTTGTTGTCATACAACAGACAAAAACGGAGGCTGTCAGTCTCCGTTTTTTATCGCCAAGATTCTTATTTAACGTGCTACCACCTGATACATCCATGTATGTCCTTCGGTAACCTCTGTGGCCCCCAAGTCCAGACTGTCCCCATACTTTCTGCTGAATTCCTGCAATACCGGTTCAATGTCAGGACCGCTGGTAATTCGCTGCAGGCGCTGTTCATGTAGCTGGCCATCTATTCTTAAAATGATTCTGTCATCTTGTTGCAGATAATGAGGCCACTGCTTCCAGATCGCACCGTAACCAGTGGTCATATAGCCGCTGACGATGAACAGTCGCTTCTCATGGACTGCAAGCCAGACGGTTCTGGAGCGTGCCGGTTCAAGTGTCTGAAATTCAATGGTTGCGCGATCTGCCAAGAAGCTCCAATCGTCAGGAGCAGGGGATAGCTCTCCAGATTTAAACGGTCCTCCCGCAATTATTTCGAGTGGTCCGTCAGAATATCTGGCGATGACAAGAAGTCCGCCCGCGAGAATTACCAGCACAACAATCGTGTTCGCAATCCATTTGAAAAGTTTGATCATTCGAGTTTCCTGACTTATGAAATGGGGGTAGGCTTTACCCTAACATCAACTATCCGTGCAGAGAAGGATTTGCCATCTGACTAAGGACCCGAGCATGACGACGAATGATTCATTAGCGCGTGTGTACACAGCACTTGTTTTGATTGCCTTTTCCTTGTCGACCTGCGCCCAATCGAATAGCTCTATTAGTCAAATAAGCTTACAGAGAACTGCCTGTTTCGGCGCCTGTCCCGTGTACACGGTCTCCATTTATGCCGATGGATTGGTTGAATTTCATGGCGAGCGATTCGTTGACTTTCCAGGGAATTATACGGGTAGGGTGGATCCTGCTAATTTTACGGAACTGACAAACTTCGCCGATCGATTGAATTTCTTTGATCTGGCAGAGGAATACCGTGTGCGGAGGGAGGCTGACGGTACTGTGGTAACCGTGTCTGACTTGCCATCAAGAATTACTAAGATTATAGCCGGAGAACGAGTAAAGTCCGTTTTGAATTACTTTGCAGGCCCGGCTGAGCTGGAGCAATTTGAATTACTTATTGATTCCATGACCAATAGTGCTCGATGGACCGGGCGTACAAATCCGAATTTGTAACTTTTAGTGCGGGCGCCTTGATGTGACGGTCAGACATATACTGATTTTGCTCAAATGCGGTTGCGTGACCGGAATCCTCTGGGCGATGTTTCAAATGGTTGTAATGGTCGTAGCGAATGAGCTTGGTGCGTTGTCAGTCTCTGATCGGCAGCAACTCAGCAGCGAAGCTTTTTTTCTGGCGGACGTTCTTTCAGGGCAGTTAGCAATTTTTCTGTATGGTTTCTTGAGAGGGAGGATGATGGCACGCGCACTAGCGGGGCTGGCCACCGTATTGATCTGGGAGTTACTGCATGTTTTGCAGGTTTCTGCGTTAACCGTCAGTATTTATTATGCAGTTGCTGTATCTGTATCTATATCTATAACCGGAATAGGATTGTCTTTGGCAATAGGTGCCTGGTTATATGAAATTACCGATAACGCCCGTGTAAGAGAGTAGTTCAGGGAAGAGAATTTGGTGTTTGTAGGCGTAACGCTCAATGGTTTCGCTTGGCGCAGCACTATTTCCGGTAATCTTTATTACCGGAAATAGTGGTTAGGCCGCTCACTCAACGATACAAGATAACTATAACCAGAAAACTCATAAATGGATTGGAACGTAATATTTCGATATTATTCAATAATCTATGCAACTTATATAAAGTATTACTTAATATTCTACTACCCATGACTCTTGCGTTTATTACGCATGGTGACAAATTCTTCTGCCAGAGTTGGATGAATACCCACCGTTCTATCAAAATCTGCCTTGGTCGCACCGCAGTTTAAAGCGATTGCTAAACCCTGAATAAGCTCGCCGGCATCTGGGCCGGCCATATGTGCTCCAAGGACTTTATCGTTCTTCTTGTCAACAACAAGCTTAAGCAATGCCAGTTGATCCCTGTCGCTCAAGGTATTTCTCAGCTGCTTAACCTTGGCGCTGTAAACATCGATATCCAGGCCCTGTTCCTGAGCCTGTTCTTCGGTAAGTCCTACAGAAGCCAGATTCGGATGACAGAATACCGCCGTAGGTATATTCCTGTAGTCCAATTCCGTCACGTTCGCAGAAAACAATGCCCTTGCAACAAGTTGCCCCTCAGCCAGGGCTACTGGAGTCAATGCAACCCGATCAATAACGTCGCCCACAGCATAAATATTTGGTTCATTAGTCTGAAATCGGTCGTTCACCTGAATTGCTCCGTTTTGAGCCAGCTGTATATTGACATTTTCCAGTCCAAGGTTTGCGGTGGCCGGTCTTCGTCCTGTGGCAGCCAGGACAAGATCAGTGCTCAGTTGACTTCCATCCTCAAAGAGAGTTACCAATCCATTTGAGGATTCTCTTATTTCAACAATGTTTTGCTTCAGTCTCAGGTCGATATCGCCACTCAATTCCTCAGTGATAAATTTCCTGAGCTCACCATCGAAGCCTCTAAGAAGGCATTCCCCTCGATAAACTAAGGAAACTCTGGTGCCAAAACGGGAAAAAATACTGGCGAATTCGACAGCGATATAGCCACCGCCGATTACAAGCATGGAATCGGGCAATTCCTCCAATTCGAAAATTTCATTAGAACTGATCGCAAATTTGCTCCCTGCGAATTCGGGTATTGATGGCCAGCCTCCAACGGCGATCAAAATGTAACGCGAGGAAATCCGTTTACCGTTAACGAGCACTTCATGGGGGTTAATTATAGTTGCCCGATGCTTGAATACATCAACTTTGTTATTTTGTAGTATCGAGTAGTAGATTCCCTCGAGTCGCTTTATTTCCTCGTCCTTGTTGGCTTTAAGAGTCGGCCAGTCAAATTCCGAATTCAATACATTCCAACCAAAACCGCGGCTGTCTTCAAAATCTTCTTTGTAGTGCGCTGCATAGCTAAAAAGCTTCTTGGGCACACAGCCAACATTGACGCACGTGCCTCCGAAATAGCGTTCTTCTGCACATGCAACCCGCGCTCCTAGATTAGCTGCGATTCGGCTGGCCCGAACGCCACCGGATCCCCCACCGATGACAAAGAGATCGTAATCGTAATTTGACAAACTTTAATCCTCTGGATGATCAAGCATTCTGTGTAACAAATTAATTAGTGCATTATGCATCGCTATTCAATTAAATAAACCATACTCGTTTGGTTTACCGGCCAAGGTTAAAATAGCCCTACCAATGTCCACGCCAAGTCATCAGTCTGAATTATTTGTCGATTCCGGAAGGTACCGTATTGATCTGGGTGACGCCGAGCTGATTGAGTTCCGGGCTGCATTCAGTGTCACAGCATCAAAACGTTATTTCGAGTCTTTACTCGCGGACGTAAAATGGCAGAGCGCGTCTATTCGCATCGCGGGACGGCATATCCCTATCCCTCGATTGCAGTGCTGGGTCGCTGACCCCGGTCTTTCATACGCCTACTCGGGAATTACCATGACACCAGAAAAATGGTCGAAAAACCTGCTGGAAATTCGTCATCGCGTGGAAGATCTGGCTGGCCAATCATTCAACGCGGTGTTAATAAATCTCTATCGGGACGGAAACGACAGCGTTGCCTGGCATGCAGATGACGAACCGGAATTAGGCCTGAATCCGGTGGTCGCTTCGGTCAGTTTTGGCGCTGATCGTCCATTTGAATTGAAACATCGTCACAACGATTTAAAAACCAGGCTGACACTCCATGATGGTTCTGTGGTCGTCATGGGCCGAACTGTTCAAAATCACTGGCTACATCAACTACCCAAGGTAAAGGCATTGAGGGAGCCACGAATCAATCTCACATTCAGGCAGATAGTTTCCAGTGCCAGTAGCTGACCAATTCGACATCGCTATAGTTGGCGCCGGTGTCGTCGGTTTGGCGGTAGCACAAAGACTCTCCGCAGCCAAGTCAATGGCGCGACGCAGCATTCTGTTATTGGATAAGGAGAGCGGTATTGGTCAGCACATAAGCAGTCGTAACAGCGAGGTTATTCATGCCGGTATTTACTATCCCACAGGAAGCCTAAAGGCTAATTTTTGCGTACGGGGAAAAGAGCTGCTCTATGAGCATTGTCAGCGTCATGGTATTCCCTACCGTCGGCTCGGAAAGCTGGTAATCGCAAGTTCGGAAGAAACCGGTGAACTTGAAAGGTTAAAGGCTCTAGGCAACGCCAATGGGGTGAGGGACTTATCTATACTCGATCGCATTGAACTCACCAGTATGGAAGGTGGTGTGACCGGTTCGGCAGCGCTTTTCTCCCCGTCATCTGGAATTGTCAATGCACACGAATTCATGCGAAGTCTCTTGCACCTCGCTGAAAATAATGGAGTTCTATTTGCCCCAAGAACCGAGGTGTCCACGGTAGAGCCGATGAACGGGCAATTCAATGTCTCGACGCTGATTGGCCAGCAACAGGAAAAGTACACATTCCGCTGCCGGATGCTGATTAACTGCGCTGGCTTGGAGGCAGTCCGCTTGGCCCGGCGCGTCAATGGTATCAATCAATCCACAATCCCCAAATTGTGGTTGTGCAAGGGCGACTATTTCTCATACCGGGGTAAGACTCCATTCAGGCACCTCGTCTATCCCATCCCGGAGATTAACAACGCTGGATTGGGGGTCCATGCCACAATGGATATGGCCAATAATTTGCGTTTCGGACCCGATACTGAATTTGTCGATGAAATTGATTACCGAGTGGATGTTGAAAAGGTAGAGCGATTCTGTGCATCGATACGGCGATACTTTCCAACTATTAAGCCCGGGGATCTTAAACCAGATTATGCAGGTATACGGCCAAAGCTTTCTGGACCTGGTGATCCAGCTTCTGACTTCCTGATACAACAAGAAAATACGCATGGACTGCCCGGCCTGGTGCAGCTAATTGGTATCGAATCTCCAGGGCTGACCGCAAGCCTTGCAATAGCAGAATGGATCAGAGATTTATTGCTACCAGAACTCAAGTAAGGCGACAAGTAAAGCTATTATCGGTTTTTTTGGTATTTTTCCATATGCCTACCATACTTGATACTGTGTAGACCAACCTACACCATCCGCTGCAGAGACAAGCAGTGTGATATTACCGGAGCCTGCCCCAGGCTCCGGGTTTTTTAATGATTCAGGCGAGACCAGCGCCAGAGTATTCCTTCAAGTATCAGCTGCCCATTGGGATTTGAATTGCCAGTCAATTGTTTGTGGGCTTCGTCCACCGAGGCATTGACGGACAGCAGACGGGTAAGAAGCTCATCTCTCGATAGCGAACTACTCACTAGATTCTGCAGAATGGATTGCAGTTGAATGTCACCCTCAGAATCCCATTGTGCAAGCAATATGCCCTTGATGCATTCAGTGGTAAGGTACCATAATTGTTCGAGTATTTTTTCAATACCAATCGTTCTTCCGTGTCCGGAAAATTCCACCGGATCAAGGCGGCCATTAAATATTTCCACCAGGGCTGCAGAAATATTTCTCTGCTCTGTTTCGCCGTCATTTGTATGTAGCTCAAGCGCCACTAGCGGCCTGCCATGCGAAATCCGCAGCAACGATTTCGCTTCTGTCAGTCCATCTATCCTGGTCCTTAGCCAGTCAGTTGCCAGCGCTAACTTCGGCAGCGGAAAAGGAATTCGCTGACATCTGCTAACAATGGTGGCGAGAAGTCTCCCTGAATTCGAACTAATCAGCAGCAATATCATGTTGGTGGCTGGTTCTTCGAGGGTTTTAAGTAATCCATTGGCAGCGTTCACATTCATTGCTTCAGCTTGTTCGACTACAACGACCTTGCGAATTCCGCCGTGACTGGTTCTATCGGCGAATTTGCTGAGCGCGCGAATCTGAGCAATTTTTATAACCTGATTATCTTCTGGCTCAATGATTAAAAGATCGGGATTGGTGCCCGCACTGAAGAGTTCGCAGCTACGGCATCTATTACAAGCGTTTTCCGTCTCTGGGTTTTCGCAAAGCAGAATTTGTGCGGCTGCGATGGCGAAATCCTTCTTGCCAAGCCCCGGTTCGCCTGTCAGCAAATAGGCATGAGCAAGACGGCGCTGATGCAGCTGCTCTGTAAAGCGCAGCCACTGGGAGGATTGCCATGGATACGGAGAAGCAATCATTGGGGATCAGCCACCTGATCACAAAGTGCGGTAACTGCGCCCAGCGTCGCGGCACGGACTTCATCAATTGAGAGGCTGGCATCAATTACCTTGCATCTTTCAGGTTCGCCTGCGGCGATTTGCAAATAAGAACTCCGCACTCGCTGGAAGAAATCCAAGCGTTCTTTTTCGAAACGGTCCAGCTCACCTCGATCGGAGGCCCGCTGCAATCCCCTAACTGGATCGAGGTCCAATATGAGAGTGAGATCGGGACGAAGTGAGTTCTGTACCATGGATTCGAGGAGCGCAATCTTACTGGAGCCCAGCAGGCGTCCGCCACCCTGGTAGGCGTAAGTGGCATCGGTAAATCTGTCACAAACTACCCAGCATCCCCTGTCAAGTGCTGGCCTGATCACCGTATTGACATGCTGAGCTCGCGCAGCGAATACCAGTAATAATTCAGCGGTAGCGTCCATCGCCTCCTGATGCTCTTCCAGCAAGAGACCACGAATACATTCTGCAATCTTGGTGCCCCCGGGCTCTCTTGTTTGAATATGCTCAATCTTTGCGTTTTCGAGGTAATCCCTGATGAACCGAATATTGGTCGATTTCCCAACCCCTTCTATGCCTTCTATTGTAATGAATTTTCCTGACTTTCCGTTTGGCAGATTCACCATGGATCTCTCCCATTTAACTATCGCACATTGATGCTCTGGCTTGCTTCCTTATCTAGCTGATACCGCCGAACTGCCTCGTTATGCTCTTCCAGTGTCGCAGAAAAATGGTGACTGCCATCACCGCGGGAAACAAAATACAGATAATCAGTCAGCTCTGGATTCATGCTCGCATGGATCGATCCTGCTCCGACCAGCGCGATCGGTGTTGGTGGTAATCCGGAGACCCTATAAGTATTGTAAGGAGTCACCTCATTCAACGCATTGCGGTCAATATTGCCATCGAAACTGGCACCCATACCGTATATGACGGTCGGATCCGATTGCAGCCGCATCCCCTGCTCCAGGCGTCTTATAAAAACCCCGGCGACGCGAATCCTCTCGGTTGCCACTGCGGTTTCTTTTTCAACAATGGAGGCAAGAATCAGCGCGTCGTAAGGGCCGTCGAAAGGTAACGCTCCAATCCTTTTGTTCCAGCTGTCCATTAGAATCGACTGCAAGCGGCTAGCCGCACGTTGCAAAATTTCCAGATCGGATACCCCGCGTTCATAAAAATATGTATCAGGGAAAATCAGTCCTTCCGGATTTTTGTGTTGTAAACCCAGCTGGGTCGCGATGTATTCATTCGATTGTCCCTCAAGTGTTGGCGTAATGTTCTTGTGACGCCATATCTCCTCCAGGGCTTCCTGAAATGTCCATCCTTCAATCAGCGTGAGCTGATACTGCTTTACCTCCCCAGCGGAAATTTTCTGCAGTAGTTGCCTTGGAGTGGTAGCAGGAGTTAGCTCATAATCGCCTGCTTGAAGGCTTTGCGCCTTCCCAGTCAGTCTTGCCCACAAAATAAAAGCGAGGGGATTTTCAAGCAATCCTTCCAGTGCCAGTCGATCACTTATTCCCGATAGCGATGAACCGGGAGCGACTTCAACAATCATTACTTCGGGAACTTGCAGGGGGCTGTTAAGTTGCTTCCAAAATATTGCGACAGCGATACAAATTGGCGACAGAAGCAATACAAGGGCACGCACAACCAGAGTTATAGAGCGCTCAGGAGTTGGCGGCGAATACCTCATTACTGTATTGCCAAGCTGTTTTAGCAAAGCGGTTAACCTGGAATTGTTTAACATTTTTACCATGCGCCAATTTCACTACCGGTAGTACGCCAAAAACGCTATTGCAAATAAATACCCCGTCGGCAGCAAGCAATTCATGAAGAGTAATACGAGTCTGAGCGACCGAAACGCCATCGGAGGCAAATCGATCCAACAGGTATTCCCGCATTACACCTTGAATGCCCGCTGTTGTCAGGCAAGGTGTAACCAGTTGTGCACCCTGGACCACGAAAATATTACTTCGCGTACCTTCGATGACCTCGTCATCTTCGGTGAGCATTATACCTTCCGCGTACTGCGGGGGAAGTTCAGCGCTAGCTATTACTTGATCAATGCGGCACAAGTGCTTAAGTCGAACCAGCTGCCCATTGCGGGAAATTCGATGATTACAAGTTATAACGGCCACGCCGTTTTCATTAGGCCTTTGCAGGTCCTCAGGCAATGGAAAGAACTGTAAGGCTCGCAATGATTCGGCGCGCGCCGGTGGCGCGTAGCCTCTTCCTCCCTGCCCCCGCGATATTATTATTTTAACTATCCCGCAAGCTCCATTGGCCATCAACAGTCCGTGCAATTCCTGTTCAAGGAGCCTTAGCTCGAGCGGGATTTTAAGAAATTCGCAGCCTGCGGTGAGGCGCTGTTTGTGTAATGCCCATAAGACCGGCTGACGATTTACAATCCTGATGGTTTCGAAGACCCCATCACCGTATTGAAAGCCTCGGTCTGCGACAGGGATGGTGGCGTCGACTTTTCCGTTAATAAGGACGGCTGCACAATTGAGTTCACTCACTGTATTGGAGGGACCGTGGATGCGCGTCGTTAATCAACTCTGCTGAACACCAGGCTACCGTTGGTACCGCCGAAACCAAAGGAGTTGGTCAGGGCAACAGTAACCGGCATTTCTCGTGCCTCGTGTGGCACGTAATCCAGATCGCATCCATCGTCTGGATTGTCCAGATTTATGGTTGGAGACACGATGCCATCTCTGATTGTCAAGATCGAAATGATTGCTTCCACTGCTCCAGCAGCTCCAAGCAGATGTCCTATCATCGATTTGGTCGAGCTTATACAAATTGAGCGGGCATGATCGCCAAATACTGACTTGATCGCTTGCGTCTCGGCTATATCACCCGCGATGGTGGAAGTGCCGTGAGCATTGATGTAATTGACCTGGTCCGGTGAAATACCGGCACTCGTTAAGGCATTTCTCATGCAGTGAGCAGCTCCGGCTCCACCTTCCGGAGGCGATGTCATGTGAAAAGCATCGCCGCTCATGCCAGCACCCAGCAATTCGGCATAGATATGCGCCCCCCGTCGACGGGCATGCTCGTATTCCTCCAAGACCAGCACCCCTGCCCCGTCACTCAATACAAATCCATCCCGGTCGCGATCCCAGGGCCGACTCGCTGCGCTTGGATCTTCATTACGGGTTGATAAGGCTCTGGCTGCACAAAAACCGCCCAGCCCCACCCTCGAGCAAGACATTTCGGCTCCGCCAGCCAGCATTATGTCAGCCTGGTTAAGGCCGATCATATTAGCCGCTATACCTATATTGTGTGCGCCGGTAGAACATGCGGTGGTGATCGCAATATTTGGACCCTGAAACCCAAACCGAATCGACAGGAGCCCGCTGATCATATTTATGATCGAGCCGGGAACGAAAAAAGGAGAAATTTTTCTTGGTCCCTGAGTCCGAACCAGGTAGGAAGTTTCCTCGATCGAGCTGATTCCTCCGATACCAGAACCTATGGCGACCCCTATGCGTTCCGGATTCAGGCCTGTTGCCTCGAGTCCTGCGTCCTGTACCGCCTGGATACCGGCGACCAAACCGTATTGAATGAACGCATCAAGGCGTCGCGCTTCGCGTTTGTCAATATAGTGGGTGCTATCGAAGCCTTTAATGGAACCACCGAAGCGAGTGGAAAACTCAGTGGTATCAAAGTGTTCGATTTTGTCGATTCCGCTCTTGCCGTTCTTCAGCGCTTCCCAGGTGGTTTCGACATCGTTACCGACTGGGGTCAGCAGGCCTAGACCGGTAATTACGACTCTTCTGCCGTTCACTGAGCTATCTCCCGCACACTTGGTTCATGGTCAGGCAAAGTATTCCGATTGTCTCATAAAACAAAAGCTACCCTGGCGGGCCAGAGTAGCTTTGTTGGTAACAGCCTGACTGTTTACAGATGTTCGTTTATGTAATCAATGGCAAGCTGGACTGTGGTGATTTTTTCGGCTTCCTCGTCGGGAATTTCCGTCTCAAATTCTTCCTCGAGTGCCATAACCAGCTCTACGGTATCTAAAGAATCAGCGCCCAGGTCTTCTACAAAGGATGCTGAGGGTTTTACTTCATCCTCTTTAACGCCAAGTTGTTCGCAAACAATTTTCTTAACGCGCTCTTCAATGCTACTCATATCTATCTTTAGCTCCTGAGTTTTATCAAGTTTATGCCGTCGTCTGCGAGTGCAAACCCTGACATAGCGGTCAGGCTACCCACCATCCCGGAAATTCAGGACGCAAGTTTACCTCGATTTTTGATTAGTTGTAATCTCTAACACCGAATATTTTAGTTTTTTGCAGAATTCCCTTTAAATATCAGCATGATGGATCTGAATGATTCAGGTTACGCCATGTACATGCCGCCATTCACGTGGATGGTTTCTCCTGTGATGTAGCCGGCTCTGTCAGAGGCAAGAAATGCCACCACAGCGGCTATTTCCTGTGCTTCGCCCAATCGCGCCAGAGGTATCTGACCCAGGAGGGCGTCGCGCTGGTTTTCAGGTAATTCGCGCGTCATGTCGGTATCGATAAAGCCTGGAGCGACGACGTTAACGGTTATACCGCGCGATCCGATTTCCTTTGCCAGAGCCCTTGTAAATCCCTCCATACCAGCCTTTGAAGCGGCGTAGTTGGCCTGCCCAGGGTTGCCACTGGACCCTACAACCGAGCTGATATTAATGATGCGCCCCCATCGTGCACGCGTCATGCCTTTTAAACAGGCTTTACAGATCCTAAACATAGAGTTCAGGTTGGTGTTAATGACGCTCTCCCATTCTTCGGATTTCATGCGCATTAGCAAATTATCACGGGTTATCCCGGCGTTATTGACCACGATCTGCGGCAAGCCGAACGATTCCTCTATTAAACTCAGATACTGACTGACGGAATCATCAGAGCTTACATCGAGAGCAAGGCCACGCCCGGTGATGCCTTGTTCCGCAAGATACAGACTGATTTCCTCTGCCCCCCTTTCACTGGTGGCAGTGCCTATAATCGTCGCGCACCGTTGGCCCAATTCGAGCGCGATGGCCTTGCCAATACCACGACTGGCTCCTGTCACCAGCGCCACTTTCGCGGAGTCGTTCATGTCAGCTTTCTCCGTTATCGGAAATTTCTTCACACATCTGTTCTAAATTCTGGCTGTCGTCACTGCCAAAGCACCTGATTTCGGGCTCAATGCGCTTGATCAGGCCGCAGAGGACCCGGCCCGGTCCGCACTCCATCAATACTCTGATGTCACTCCGATACATCATTCTTACGCAGTCTACCCACAATACTGGTTGGTGAAGCTGAGCTAGCAGGTTTTGCTTGATACTTTCAGCGTCGCTGGCGATTTTCGCATTGACGTTCTGCACAACCGGTATCGTCGCAGGCCCAAAATCGATAGCCTCTAGATCAGTCGCCAGACGTTTCGCAGCCGGTTCCATCAGAGCGCAATGGGAAGGTACGCTGACATTAAGCAGCAGCGCACGCTTTGCACCGGCAGCCTTGCAGGCTTCCATGGCTCGCTGCACCGCCTCCGTATGGCCTGCAATTACTACTTGCCCCGGCGAGTTGAAATTAGCCGCAGACACCACCTGTCCGTTTGCAGATTCCGTGCAGGCAGCACGTACTTGTGCATCCTCCAGTCCAACTATTGCTGCCATCGCTCCTGTGCCTGTGGGGACGGCTTGCTGCATATACTGACCGCGTTTATTTACCAGTCTGACGGCATCACTTAATTTGAGTACCTCTGCACAGACGAGCGCTGAATACTCACCCAGGCTATGACCTGCAATGATAGAAGGCCTTGAAGAAGCCATACTTTGCCAGAGCCGCCAGATAGCCACCGAGGCGGTCAATAACGCAGGTTGAGTGATGTGGGTCTGATTAAGGATATCGTCAGGATCGTGCTGACATATTTCCCACAGATCCATTCCAAGTGCCTCTGATGCTTCGGCGAAGGTTTCCTGGATTGTGGTGTATCGCTCAGCCAAATCCCCGAGCATGCCGATTTTTTGGGAACCTTGCCCGGGAAATACAAAACCAAAATTTGCCATATTTACTTCTCGATATTCGAGCTAGCCGTAATATGCGATTTAAACACCGAATTTTCGCGGGGCTCTATGATGAGCCTCAATTACCCGAACCTGCTTGAGCCTCTGCGTGGCCGCGTCGCTCTTGGTTAACGCTCACGCACATGAGGGAGACAGCTTTGTTTCATAGAAATACGAGCGAGCGTATCGTCACTTTTTGCTGCCGCAAAAAATGTTTCACTAACAAGAAATGCCGCTAATTGCCCCTTGCAAGAGTGAGCCTTTCTTTTACCTGATGGATAGGATTGGCGACCAGAAAAAACAGTTTATTCGTCGCCGAGATCGACTACCTTCTTGCCCCTGTAAAAGCCGTCGGCGGTAATATGGTGGCGACGATGCACTTCACCAGTAGTTTTATCGGTTGATAGCGTCGGCCCAGTAAGCCCATCGTGGCTACGGCGCTGATTGCGCCTGGATCGGGTCACCTTGCTTTTTTGAACTGCCATGATTAACTCCTAAGCGTATATTTCTATCAAATTCAATTTATTAGCGTCGCTAACTGTCATTTACTTTATAATTTGCCAGTATTGCAAACGGATTGTTTTGTCCGATCTCACCCCGGTCCTGCCCTTCTTCGCTCTGATTGGCAGTCTGGTAGTTCGATTTCTCACTACATGGTCCTTGATCGTGAATTGCAACAATCGGCATTCCCAGCAGGAGCTGCTCGTCAAGTAGATCAGCAAGCACTATCCGACCGTCTTTTGCTATCCAGGGCTCAAATTGCTTATCGAGCAGCTGCGCGGAACCTTCGTCATCGACCAGAACCAGATCTAAATCCTCCTGCAATTGAGCAGGAACTGGCTCCAGGCACCGCTGACACGTGAGCAAGACTCGCGATTGAGCCGATCCCCGGATCCTGCGTCTGCCCGCCTGATCAATTGAGAAAGACAACTGCGCTCGTATCTTCCCCCGCCCGTCAACGGTACAGGCCGCTACCCTAGTCAGCTTTTCTACCTCTATGCTGCCGTCCACGGTGGTCTCGTTTAAGAAGACTTTCCTGGCATCCAAATAAACTGGCAGAGGGGTATCTGACATAGGCGCGCAATGATAGTGGCACAAGCAGGATGTGTCAAAATATTGTTCGTCTTTTAGCTTCCATTGTTTACTGATTTTGTCTTGCTTCTCAACAGCTTGAGAGCTTCTTCAAAGTCTTGATTCAGAGCTGCGAAGAATTCATGCCTGGGGCCTCCAGGAGGGTAATTGAATTCCAATCTGGATGCATGCAGACATAGCTTTTTTATCCCTTGCAGCGCGGCAGCCAGTTCGCGATTGCCGTATTTGGTGTCTCCAACGATGGGGTGCCCGGCAAATTGGCAATGAACTCGAATTTGGTGAGTCCGCCCGGTTTCCAGTCGAACTTCAAGCAAGGTTGCCTGGCGACCAAAGCGTTCGACAACCCGGAATCGAGTGAGAGACTTTTTACCTTCAGCGCTAACCTTGACCATCCTTTCTCCGGATTCCAGCTGATTTTTTGCCAGTGGGGCATCGATTAGCTGAAGGGTGTCCGGCCAGTACCCTTGTACTAATGTAGAATAAATCTTTATTGCAGAATTATTCTTAAGTATCTTATTTATCTCTCTAAGAAATATTGTATTTTTTGATAGAACGAGGCAGCCTGAGGTGTCCCTGTCCAGGCGATGCACCAGCTCCAGATCCTGCCATTCCGTACGCAGTTGTCTCAGCGCTTCGATCAGTCCCAGACGCACTCCTGAACCGCCATGAACAGCAAGTCCAGCCGGTTTGTTTAAAACCAGAAATTCCTCATTCTCGGACAGTATGCTTGCCTCCAATAAAGCCGCGAGATGTTTTCCAGGATTAGCCTGTTGGGCCTTGTCCGGTAGCCGTAATGGCGGGATACGCACCTTGTCACCGAGCTGCAGTCTGGTTTCAGGCTTTGACCGCTTGCCATTAATCCGTACCTCACCCTTACGAATAATTCGATAAATCATAGACTTCGGGCAGCCTTTTAACTCGCGGAGTAATAAGTTGTCCAGCCGTTGTCCCGCTGTTCTCTCTCCAACGTCCAAATATTTTACCTGTCCTGCTTCCACCCGCGCTCCCGTCTGATTACCAAGCATGCAAGTCCGACAAGCTATTTTACTTGATTACCCGTTAGGGCCAATCAGTATGCAGCGTTATGGTGTACAATCCCGGCTTTTCGATTGGCGGACAACCCACTTACCCCGCCGGACACGGCATCATATTGGAAAGCAGCCATGACGACTATCCGAGATACCTTGGACCAATTAATCAGCGAAGTCCTCAGCGAGGTATCGGGAATTCCCGGGTGTCGAGCAATAGTAAATTCGGCTTCCAGGCCTGAGTTCGGTGATTACCAGGCCAATGGTTGTATGGCAGTGGCGAAGCAACTGCAGAAAAAGCCTCGCGAACTAGCCGAAGCCGTTTGTGACCGGTTCGAAACCGGAGAAATGGTGGATCACGTTGAGGTCGCAGGTCCCGGGTTTATCAATATTTTTCTTTCGGATGAATGGTTAAGTGAGCGAGTCGGTTCGTTGCATCGCCGCAGCGAGGGCCTGATTCCACAGACACGCGTGCCCCAAACCATTGTCGTGGACTACTCTTCTCCCAATCTTGCCAAGGAAATGCATGTAGGGCATCTCCGTGGCACGATTATCGGTGACTGCCTGGTTCGTGTGCTGTCAAGGATCGGACACAAGGTGATTCGCCAGAACCATGTCGGTGACTGGGGAACCCAGTTCGGCATGCTTATCGCCTATCTGCAGGTTCTGAGAGACGACCACGAGACCGCATCGGCACAACTCGCTGACTTGGAGGCGTTCTACCGCGCCGCCAAGAAAAAATTCGACGCTGACCCGCAGTTTGCCCAAACGGCTCGTGCCAGCGTGGTCAAGCTTCAGAGTGGTGATGAACAGAGTCTGACTATCTGGCGTCAGTTTATCGAGGAATCCCTGAGTCATTGCGAAGCGATCTACGACAAGCTTGGAATCCAGATCAAAAGATCAGATTTACGAGCAGAAAGTTTTTATAACAATGCCCTCAAAGAGATTGTTGAAAAGCTAGATGAACAGGGATTGCTAACAATATCCGAGGGTGCTCGCTGTGTTTTTCTGCCTGAATTCAAAGGCAAAGACAATGAGCCTTTACCGGTCATTATCCAAAAATCAGATGGGGGCTTCCTGTACGCAACCACCGACCTTGCAGCCATAAGATTCAGGAGCGAGGAGCTTGGCGCTGACCGGGTGTTATATGTGGTTGATGCTCGCCAGAGTTTGCATTTCCAGCAAGTTTTTGCCGTCGCCAGGGCGGCCAAGTTTGTCGATTCATCCTGTCAACTGGAGCATGTGGCTTACGGGACTATGATGGGGAAAGATGGTAAACCATTCAAAACACGCAGTGGCGATACCATCAAACTAATCGAATTGCTGGACGAAGCTGAACGTCGCGCATTCGATCTGGTTTCCAAAAAGAGTCCGGAAATGGATGAGGAGACACGGCGGGATATTGCGGAAAAAGTAGGAATCGGTGCAGTAAAGTATGCCGACCTGTCCAAAAATAGAACCAGCGATTACGTTTTTGATTGGGACAGTATGCTGGCTTTTGACGGCAATACCGCCCCTTACCTCCTTTACGCATTTACGCGTATCAGGAGTATCTTACGGAAGCGGGAGGCGGTTTCAGGAAAACAGATCAATATCGTAATAGAAACCCAAGAAGAGCGGGCCCTAACGATAAAATTGCTTCGTTTACCCGAGACTCTTCGCGCCGTTGAGATCGACTATCTCCCGAGCCATCTGAGCACATACCTGTTCGAGTTGGCAGGCCTTTTCATGCGATTCTATGAAGCCTGTCCGATCCTCAAAGCGACGTCTGACCTTCGAGAGAGCCGCCTGGCTCTCGCCGAACTGACCGCTGAAACGTTGCAGGAAGGCTTGAATCTGCTAGGACTGGATACCCTGGAACAAATGTAGCGACTGACGGTTTACTCAGCGACGGACTATCAGTTGCACAACTCCAGCAACAACTTGTTTAGACGTTTGCTGTAAGCTCCGGGATCATCCAGTTGGCGTCCCTGAGATAGACAGGCCTGATCGAGCAGAATGCTGATAAGGTCCTCAAATCTCAGTTCATCCGCTTCCTGATCCAGTTTTTCGACCAATGGATGATCTGGATTTAGCTCAAAAATAGGTTTGCTCTCGGGAACAGCCTGCCCGCTGGCCTCCATAATCTTGCGCATTTGCTCACCGAGATCGTGCTCACCCATGGCCAAACAAGCAGCAGAGTCCGTCAGTCTGTGGGTCAGCCTGACTTCCTGCACACGGTCACCCAATACCTTACTGGCACGCTCAAGAAGACCTTCAAGCTGCTTATCTGTCTCTTTTTTACGGTCTTTTTCCTGCTCGTCTTCCAATTTACCCAGGTCAAGTTCGCCTCGTGTAATATCCTGAAACTGTTTCCCACCAAACTCCTGAAGATACCCCATAAGCCATTCGTCAATGCGCTCATGCATCAGGATAACCTCAAGCCCCTTCTTCCGGAAAATCTCAAGATGAGGACTGTTTCGGGCAGCATTGAGTGAATCGGCAACCAGATAGTAAATTTTTTCCTGCGCATCGTTCATGCGAGATACGTAATCCTTCAAGCCTTGATCCTGAGCGTCGGAATCGGAAACGGTGGTGGTGAACTGCAGCAGTCCGGCTATTTTTTCCTGGTTGCCAAAGTCTTCGGCCGGCCCCTCCTTGAGTACCTGACCAAACTGCTTCCAAAATGCATCATATTTTTCACGATCATTACTACGCAGCTTCTCCAGCATGTCCAACGCCCGTTTCGTTAATGCACTGCGCATCGAATCTACTACCGGGTCTTTCTGAAGTATTTCTCGAGAAACATTGAGTGAAATGTCATTGGAGTCAACTACACCCTTTATAAAACGCAAATACAGAGGCAGAAACTGTTGTGCATCATCCATTATGAATACTCGCTGCACATAAAGTTTTAGGCCGCGCGCCGCGTCCCTGTTCCATAGATCGAAAGGGGCACGAGATGGCGCATAAAGCAGGCTGGTGTACTCCAACTTCCCCTCAACGCGATTGTGGCTCCAAATTACCGGATCATCGAAATCATGACTGACGTGCTTGTAAAACTCTTTGTAGTCCTCCTCCTTCAACTCTTTGCGGGGCCTAGTCCACAGCGCCTCGGCAAGATTGATCACCTCATAGCTTGACGCCGAATTAGAGACGGCCTCACCGTCCTTGCCGCTTTCCTGGATTTGGCCCTGCTCCCTGACCATGAGCACCGGTATGGAAATGTGATCCGCATATTTTTTGACAATGCTGCGTATTCGATACGACTCGGCAAACTCCTTCGCGTCTTTCTTGAGATGCAGGATAACCTTGGTTCCCCTATCTTCTTTGCGGATGGTATTAATGGTGTACTCGGATTCGCCGCTTGATTGCCAATGCACGGCTTCGGATACCTTTGCTCCAGCTTTCCGTGTCAGAACCTCTACCTGATCTGAGACTATGAATGCAGAATAAAAACCAACCCCAAATTGGCCGATCAACCTGGAATCTTTTTTCTGATCCCCAGTAAGAGATTCAAGAAACTGTGAAGTACCGGACTTAGCGATCGTCCCGAGATTACTGATAACTTCATCCCGAATCATCCCAATACCGTTATCACTTATAGTGATGGTGCCATTTTTATTGTCGTAGTCTATGGTGACTTTGAGATCGGGGTCGTTTTCCAGTAGCTCGGGGTTTGATAGCGCTTCAAATCGGAGCTTGTCGGCCGCATCAGATGCATTTGAAATTAGCTCGCGAAGAAATATCTCGCGATTGCTGTACAGGGAATGGATCATCAAGTGCAGCAACTGCTTGGCTTCCGTTTCAAAACCTCGTGTTTCTGCTTTTGATTTCGCCGGCATGTGGTCACCTCGTTTTCAATATCCTATCTGCGTTCAACGAATAATTCTTCGAAGGAGTGCAGACAGCGTTCTGTATAGCTATTAAATTCGGATAGCCTGGGCAAAGAAAAGCCCAGTCTTTAACTGGGCTTTAGATGGGGGCAACTGCGCGTTATTCAAGCGCTGACTGCGTTTCCTCAGTCGTCGTAAGCCACGTAAAAATCGATAACGTTTTGTTTGCGTTGCTGGATTGCGTTGTAACGAGCAGCCTGGGCAGAAATAAAGTTCAGATAGTTATTGGCTGCCCTGTTATCGCTCTCATCGCCCAGATCAGCCGAGCGTCGGGCTGCAGCTTCAGCCTCGTCATACTCATCCAATTCTACTAATGCACGCGCCAGAAATAAGTTGGTGTCCGCCGGATTGTCCAGATTGCCTTTGTCGATCGCATCTCTAAATGCCTGAGCGGACGCCTCATAATCTTTCAGCATGTAGTAGACATACCCAAGGGTGTCAAAGCCATCGCCGCTTTCGCTGACTTCAGCAAGTCTGGTAGCAGGTGCAACTGCCTCGTCAAATTCGAACGCCAGTTGATACATCTGTACCAAGGTTCTGAGGTTATCTTCATCTTCAGGAATCAATCCAGCATCCATGCCCGCCTTAATAATCTTAGCACCGCTATAGGGAGCCTCTTCTCCGGCCAGTGACTGACCGAAATTGAGATATTCCGTGTCGCTATCCATATTGTTCTGCAAGTAGCGGAGTGCAAGTGATCCGATTCGATTGCTATCCTGTTCCAGAAAAGAATAAATTGCCGACAAATTGCGCCAATCTGCAGGATCGTTGAAGTAGATAATCATATTCCTGGTCGTTTCCAGTGCACTGACATAATCTTCCTGTTCGATATACAGTACGTTTAGCAGACCCCATTTGTTGCGCTCGATGTCTTCGCCGGCATCAGCCAGCATTTGCATGTGACTCAGCATATGAGGAACAGCTTCGGCATACTGTTCCAGAGAATAATGACTGTTAGCCAGACCAAGGAACACGGTGTCATCCTCTTCCAGGGAAAACTCTCGCCAGGTGTTGTAATACTCGATCGACTCTGCGAAACGCTCTTCTGCCATGGTCAACTGACCCAGGGCTCTGAGCGCTCTCAAGCGAACATCCTCTCGGAGGTTCTCAATAGTCAGTATTTCCTGGAAGGTTAATATTGCGTTGGGAATATCGTCGGTAGACAGGTAATAGTTGGTGTAAAAATTCAGCAGAGTAGATTTTTCGAAATCATTCATTCTGTTGAAGCGTCGTTCGCGAAGATCGTCCAGTTCTTCCTTGGCGCGCGCGTAATCTGGCTCCTGATTTGGATCTTCGGGGCTCATAAACTCCTGAATTTCGCTAATTGCACGGAAAACCGGCTCACTCAGCACGTCAGACTGCCGGCTAGGGGGCGGAGCACGCTGCTCTTCGCCGGCCTGGGCTATCTGCAGCATGGTAACGCTGGCGGTTATGAAAGCTACCAGTAGTAAATTATTCAACCACAACTTCTTCATTACTGATCACCCTCCAGAATATAGCGGAACACGTATTGCACATTGGGAACCGGTACACCTACCCCGTCCTGTACACGTGGTTGAAACTTAAAACGTGCAGCTGCGCGAATGGATGATCTGTCAAAGATGTTGGGTGGTTCCGCGTCTACCACAACAATGGTGTCTTCCACGACGTTGCCATTGCCGTCTACGGTAAAGCTAACCTGGCACCACCCTTGGATACCTCTTGAAGCAGCGCGGGTCGGGTACTGCGGAGTGACATTAACCAAAGGCAGCATTTCGCCGTCGGTGATGGAAATTGACGCGTTGCCCAGATTGAGGTCGGCATCAATATCAACCTCGGTGCGAGCAATAGCAAGCGAGGGTCCGCTATCCAGATCAATCTGGCGCTGATCCTGCTCCGGGGGCGGCTCATTCAGTTCTTCTATCGGTTCTGGCTTGTCAATTTCCTCGATCACTTCGAGTTCGATTTCAGGCATCGTGGCATCAACGACCCGAACTATACTCAGGTTTTGTTCGACCCGGTCACCGGTGGCGATCAATGCCTGCATGAAATAGAAAAGACCGAAGGTAATCCCACTGGCAAGAACCAAAGACAAGCCCCATCTTAAAAATATCATTTTCAGACCTCCGTTGATCAGGCGTCAGTTGAAATCGCGACATCACTTATATCGGCTTCTCGAGCAGCGGCCATGATCATCATGACGTATTCGTTATTCGCTGACTGATCTGCCTGAATCACGACTGAGGAATTTGGGGCTTCCGCCAGTCGAAGTTCGAACCGGGAGCGAATGAATCGCGGATCTATTTGCTCACCGTCTATCCAGATGTCTCCTTGTGGACTGACGGCGATGAGAATCAAATCCTTGCTCTTAGGTTCTGAGGTTGATGCGATTGGTTTGGCAACATCGATTCCCGCTTCGGTAATGAATACCGAGGTCACGATAAAGAAAATCAACAAGATAAAGACCACATCCAGCATCGGGGTGAGATCTATCTCACCAGCCTGCTCCTCGGCCTTCTTCTTCATTAACCCTGATCTCATAATTACTTCCTCTGGCTGCAGACTGATTATGGCCTGAGCCTGGTCCAAGTTAGTCACTCAAAGGTAAGTGATCCTCGAGCAATTCCAGATCGCGATCCATCGTGGCCTTGAGCCAGTTCGATGCAAAAATACCTGATAAGGCACCGACCATTCCAGCCATGGTCGGAATGGTCGCTTTAGAAACCCCGCCAGCCATCGATTTAGCGTCGCCGCCACCAGTCACCGCCATGACAAAGAACACTTCAATCATTCCGGTTACCGTTCCGATCAGTCCGAGCAGCGGGCAAACCACTACGAGCGATTCAATCATCGGCAAGGTGGTCCGTAAATCCAGCGACACCTTGGAGATCATCATCTGCCGAATAGCGTGCGCGCTCCATGATTTGGTATCAGAGCGGGCATTCCAATTTGCCAGGACATTTTTGACATTGCTCTTGTGGGTAGTATTGAGATACCAGACCCGTTCGAATACGAGAGACCACTTCAGCAGGAGCAGACCCGCGATAACCCAGAGAACCGGGCCACCGCGATCCATAAAAGTGCTGATGGCATCCAGCATGTCTAATAGCGTGAAGTACATGTTCTGTTACCCTCCGCCGGGGCTATCGAGATGCCGCGCTTCGCTCAGCTTTATCGGCGATCATACCAGTTGCCTGTTCTTCAAGAATATGAATGATGGTATCACTCTTGCTCTTGACCCAGGTATGCATAAGCACCGTGGGGATAGCGACGGTAATACCGAGTACAGTCGTCATCAAGGCCACCGAGATACCACCCGCCATGATCGTCGGATCACCGGCACCGTAAACTGTAATCTGTTGGAAAACCTGAATCATACCAGTCACCGTTCCAAGCAGACCCATCAAAGGGGCTACCGTGGCGATGATCTTGATGAAGGTCAGGAAGCGTTCAAGTGCAGGAGTCTCCTGCAAGATTGCTTCACCCAGCTTCAACTCCAGCGTCTCAATGTCAGCAGCAGGGTTCGAATCCGCCACCGCCAGCACTCGACCCAATGGATTGTTCTTCATCGGGGTTTCGCTCTTGAGTTGGCGTCGTACCTTCATGTTGACAAGGGTCAGCATCAGAGAGCGTATAAGCGCTATCAAAACACCGATGATTCCGACACCGATAATAGTAAAACCGATCGGACCTGAATTATTGCGCACCTGTTCATCGACCGTCGGAAAATTGACGAGGTTGGCAAACACCTGACCACCAATACCGCCGGTCGGGTCGATACCCACTTTCACGAAGCCGCTACTGGAGTTTTCCAGCTGCGCTGCGGCATCCTGATATACCGTACGACTGATCAAGCTACCAGATGGCTGGCGTGGCAGTACCTGGAATTGAGCGAGGTCACTGTTGTATGCCAGATACTCGCCTTCAGAAACAGCATTGAACGAACCGATGCGGGTAATCTGACGACTGACGGCTTCACCGGAAGACAGCGCGACTGTGCCGCTGTAGCGTGCCACCTTTCCTGATTCGGTCATTTCCTGCTGCATGAAGTACCAAAAGCGCTCAATTTCATCAATCGCCAACTGCTCAGTAGTACTGCCGGCACGTGCGATAAAGCCCTCCAGATAATCGGTCCTTCCTGGATATTGAGCACTAATTATAGAACCGGTAAACGTACTCATGAAGTCACCGGCAACGCCCTGTAAGGTACCAAATAATTCGTTCAGGTCCCCACGGCGGTCACGCAGAATTTCGCGCTTTTCGGCAATGGTGATCTCATTGGCCTCAAATTGGTCACTCAGTTGTGTCTGGAGATTTTCCTGTTCCACAACCCGACTTTGCGTCAGTTCCAGCAGTTCCTCCTGGCGATTGGCGCTTTGCTCAAACTCGGACAGGCGCTGCTGATACTCTTGAGATTGCGCAACCCTATCCTCTTCAACAGCTCGCAGCAAATCACTGGTGTTAAGGGGTTCCTGAGCAATGGCTGCTGAAGCTAGGAAACAGGCGGATATTGAAATACCTATAGTCTTAATTGTTGTTTTCATTACTGTGCTAACTCCGGTGCTGCAATTGGCAATTCGATAATTCGGGGAGCATCCAAACCGCTGGAAACTCTGATAGCTGCCTGAACGGCGGTGCGATAGTCACCGGCCGGTAATTCTTCCCATGCGCGTGAATCGTTATTCCAGCGACCGGTAATCTGCCGATCAGTGGTCTGAAACAACAAAGCGATCCGACCTACTCGCAGAATGTTTACATCCCTCTCCTGGCCATTCAGGTTGATAGTGTCCGGGTACGTTTCATGCGTGCGTCCGTAAAGGGTTTCATTCTGGTATAGAACCAGTACCTGACGGAATTTTTCCGCAATGGAGACATCTGGATTGTCGATTGCGCCACGGGCAAATTCGATTCGGTTCTGACGAGTCTCCATTTGAAAAGGCAAGTCAAGCTCGACGAATTGCTCAACGCTCGCCATCATCTTTTCCATCAATAGTGGTATTTCGCGGGTTACCACTTCAACATTGGCAATGCTTTCGTCCAGGGTCGCTATGTTCCGTTCCTGGATGGAGATTAATTGCCGATACTCCGCGTTGAGTACAAGCAAAGCTTCCAGGTTGTCATTTTCCTGCTTGAATTGTTCGAATGTCTGACTGGCAGCATTCGCCAGACGATTAATCTCGGCCTGCGATTCCGCCGATTGTTGGTTGGTACTTGCAATAATCCCGAGCGCCTGATCGAGCACGCTGGTGTCGGTCATGATTTCAGCAGCCTGAGTACTATTTCCCAAAACAAACGCCAATGGAATCAGGGGCGCCAGAATTTTACTGGATATTCGACGGTAGTTCATTTTCCATCCTATATACTTATTTTCGATTTCAGTTTGCTTCCAGAACCACAGGAAATACACACTCTATCCCCCCGTTCCCAACACAACACACCGACGGAAAACTCGGAATATTGCACATTGGAGAGCTGTTGCCAGAAAGTGAAGCGCTGTGAGACTCAGAAACCTAAAAACCTAACCCTGTTTAATTATTATTGTCCTCTATTGGCATCCTGCCAATAAGATCCCTCTTGTTATTCCTGCCCCATCCTAGGCTGGTCGCCATTCTTGGCAGGTCTCGACCGTGAAGTTAACCCCATACCCACTATTTTTCAAGATTGGATATTGTGACAACTTATTACCGCGGAGCTTGCCGGCAGTCCTTTGAATTCAGCACCTCGTGCCAAATCTGCGACAAGACTACCACAACAATAATGAGATGTAGAACCTCTAAGTGAAGGAACTTTGAAGAAATTTATCAGCGAGAATACAAGTCCCTCGGACAAACTGAAATTGGCTCGACAGGGGATCAATTTCTCGTCATTAAAGCCCGGAGGCTTTTTATAAGCTGGACGATGCCTTTAGGGCCTCACCGATTTCGGCCAGGCTCCGGACAGTCCGGACTCCCGCGTCATTAAGCGCTGCAAACTTTTCTTCGGCGGTGCCCTTGCCTCCGGAAATTATGGCGCCAGCGTGCCCCATACGCTTGCCTGGCGGCGCAGTAACGCCGGCAATGTAGGAAACGACGGGCTTGGAAACATTTTGCTTGATGAAAGCAGCCGCTTCTTCCTCCGCTGTGCCGCCAATCTCGCCAATCATGACAATTGCTTCGGTTTGCTCATCTGCCTCGAATAATTCAAGAATATCGATAAAATTAGATCCCGGAATTGGATCACCACCGATTCCCACACAGGAAGATTGACCGAAACCAAAGTCAGTCGTTTGCTTGACAGCTTCGTAGGTGAGGGTTCCGGAGCGAGAGACTATACCTACTCTGCCTGGCTTGTGGATATGCCCCGGCATAATCCCAATTTTGCACTCTCCGGGCGTAATCACACCGGGGCAGTTAGGGCCGATCAGCCTGACCCCGCTTTGATCGCATTTTTCCTTGGCTATTAACATATCCAGTGTAGGTATCCCTTCTGTGATACAAACGATCAGCTGAATCCCCGCTTCAACAGCTTCCAGAATGGAATCTTTACAGAAGGGTGCTGGCACGTAGATTACAGATGCGTCGGCCCCGGTTACATCGACGGCTTCGCCAACCGTATCAAATACCGGTAGGCCAAGGTGTTTTTGGCCTCCTTTCCCGGGAGTAACCCCACCAACCATCCTGGTCCCATATTCGATAGCCTGCTCAGAGTGAAATGTTCCCTGTGAGCCCGTAAATCCCTGACATAGAACTTTTGTATCGCCATTTACAAGAATACTCATTGGCTGCCTCCCGCCGCGGCGACAACTTTTTCGGCGGCATCTGAAAGGCTGGTGGCGGCGATAATATTCAATCCGCTCTCCTGCAATACCTCGCGTCCCCGTTCTGCATTATTGCCTTCCAGCCGAACAACTACAGGCACCCCAACACCTACTTCTGCGACCGCTCCGATCACGCCTTCTGCGATCAGGTCGCAGCGCACAATTCCGCCAAATATGTTTACCAGTACCGCCTTGACCTTGCTATCAGAAAGGATAATCTTGAAAGCTTCAGAAACCCGCTCCCGGGTCGCTCCGCCGCCTACATCCAAAAAGTTCGCCGGGGTTCCGCCAAAAAGCTGTACGATATCCATGGTGCCCATTGCCAGGCCTGCGCCATTGACCATACACCCTATATTCCCGTCCAGAGCAACATAATTAAGATCCCATTTTGCAGCCAAAGCTTCGCGTTCATCGTCCTGGCTGGGGTCGTGCATTTCTTTTAATTTGGGTTGTCGATACAAAGCGTTGCCGTCAATGTTGATCTTACCGTCAAGGCAATGAAGGT
>JAYPVG010000021.1:19657-25126 GCA_038134485.1 Pseudomonadales bacterium | reverse complement strand
TAATAACCAGAGGATTAATCTCTAACAGGGACAAATCACAGTCGGTAAATAGCCTGGCCAGGCCCAAAAACAATGTATTGAACTGCTTGATTTGGTCGCCGTTTAAACCCAGCTTAAAAGCAAGTTCACGCGCCTGGAACGGCTGTGGGCCGGTAAGAGGGTCAATCGTCGCTCGTAGTATTTTTTCTGGCGTCTCGTGGGCTACTTTCTCAATTTCAACCCCCCCCTCTGTGGAGGCCATGAACACAATTCGGCGGGATGATCGATCGACTACAGCTCCGAGGTATAATTCGCTCGCGATTTCAGTACAGGCTTCCACCAGAATCTTGCTTACAGGTTGTCCGTTTGAATCAGTCTGGTAGGTGACCAGGTTATTACCCAGCCACTTCTCTGCAAACTCTCTCACCTCTTTAGTGGTCGATACCAACTTCACCCCGCCCGCTTTACCGCGACCGCCGGCATGCACCTGGGCCTTGACCACCCACCTGTCCCCGCCAATTTTTTCAGCAGCGTCAACTGCGTCATCAGGACAGTCAACTGCGTACCCAACCGAAACAGGCAAGCCATATTCGGCGAATAGCGCCTTGGCCTGGTATTCATGTAAATTCATGGAATTATCACCGTTGTTATTGATTAAGCAGCGTAACCTATTAGGCAATAGATCGCTGTATACCGTTATCGTTTCTTCCTATTTCCTACGTGAATTGCGTGGCCATTGGCAGCCAGCGCCGCTTCATGCACAGCTTCTGAAAGAGAGGGATGCGAAAACATAGTTAATCCGATATCCTCCGCGCTGGCGCTGAATTCCATTGCAATGACCATTTGTTGAAGCAGATCTGCCGCACTGGCACCTACAATATGACAACCCAGAATACGATCTGACTTGGCATCCGCCAGTAATTTGACCAATCCATCGGCATCTGCCGCCGCCAGTGCTCGGCCGCTGGCTATGAACGGAAAAGTACCGACCGTATATTCAACTCCCTCTGCTTGCAGTTGTTCTTCGTTCTTACCGACCCAGGCAACCTCAGGGTGAGTGTAAATAACTGAGGGGATCAAGTCGTAGTTGACCTGGGTTTTCTTGTCCGCCAGTCGCTCGGCGACCATTACGCCCTCTTCCATTCCTTTATGCGCCAGCATTGGGCCACGCACCGCATCTCCAACCGCATAAATATCTGGAATAGTTGTGGCACATTGCTCGTTTACCTTGATATATCCACGATCATCAAGCTCAACCCCAACGGATTTGTCCAGCACATTCTCCGTGCTCGGTCGTCTGCCAACTGCAACAATTAGCTTGTCGAAAATTCCTTCCTGCTCACCGTCGGCATCGGTGTATTGCACCTGGACTACCGGTTCTTTCGCCTGACTGGATACAGTGCTCGCCGTAACCCGTGCGCCAAGCTTTATATCAAGTCCCTGCTTCGTAAAGATCTTGGCACTTTCCCGGGCAATTTGTCTGTCGACCATCGGCAAAAAGTCATCCAACGCCTCTAAAACCGTGACTTTCGAGCCGAGACGCGCCCACACGCTGCCAAGTTCCAGGCCAATTACACCTGCGCCAATCACCCCTAGCCTCTTGGGAACTTCCATGAAATCCAGTGCGCCAGTTGAATCCACGATAATGTCCTTATCAATCGGCGTGGGAGGAATTTCAATCGGCACAGAACCACAGGCGATAATGATGTGCTTCGCATGCAAGACGTCTATGCCGCCATCGTGTGCGGTGACCGTGACTTCTTTAGCGCCGGTAACCCTGCCGGTTCCGGCCAGACCGTCGACCTTGTTCGCTTTAAATAAACCTTTAATGCCCCCGGTTAGCTGACTAACCACCTTGGCTTTTCGCGCAATCATGGCCGGCACGTCAATGCTCACTTTACTGGTCTTAATTCCATGAGCTTCAAAGTGGTGTTGTGCTTCCGCAAATTTGTGCGATGTATCCAGTAGCGCCTTGGAAGGTATGCAACCCACATTTAGACAGGTCCCGCCAAAGACTGTCTGCCCCTCATTATCCAGCCATTTTTCAACACAGGCGGTACTGAACCCCAGTTGCGCGCAGCGGATCGCCGCTACGTATCCTGCCGGACCGGAACCAATAACAACAACATCGTATTCTTTAGCCATATTTAAATTGCTCTAACATATCTATTTTTGGTTTTCGGCTGATGGGTTAAATCTCAAGTACGATCCTGGATGGATCTTCCAGGAAGTCTTTTACGGTAACAAGAAACTGAACAGCTTCCTTCCCGTCGATCATTCGGTGGTCATAAGATAAGGCCAGATACATCATCGGCAGAATCTTGATTTCTCCATTAATCGCCATGGGTCTATCCTGAATTTTATGCATTCCTAGGATCGCTGTCTGCGGCGGATTAAGGATCGGTGTTGATAATAAGGAACCAAAAACACCACCATTAGAAATAGTGAAGGTGCCCCCGGTCATTTCGCTGATTCCTAGCTTACCGTCGCGGGCTTTTTCGCCAAACTCGCTAATTCGCTGCTCAATGGCAGCCATACCCATATGGTCAGCATTCCGCAAAACCGGTACTACTAATCCCCGCGGCGAAGAAACTGCTACGCCAATGTCCTGATAGCCATGATAGACGATATCGTTTCCGTCTATCGACGCATTCACAGCCGGAAACTTTTTCAGTGCCTCGACGCAGGAACGTACAAAAAAAGACATAAAACCAAGTCTTGTACCATTGTGAGTGTGCTCAAAAAGATCTTTATACTTATGACGCAAATCCATTATTGGTTTCATATTGACTTCATTGAATGTGGTCAACATGGCAGTAGACTGCGATGCATCAAGCAAGCGTTCGGCAACTTTAGCGCGCAGTCGACTCATCGGCACGCGCTCCTCAATTCGCCCTCCACTTGATGGCGTAGTAGGTGCTGCCGTCGATTCATTAAGATCGAGCCTTGCAAGCACATCTTCCTTCGTAATACGACCTCCTTTACCGCTGCCGTCGATCGCATCCGGACTCAGACTATGCTCCTGCAAAAGTTTTCGCGCCGCCGGACTTATCAGTAATTCTGGAGATGTCTGAGGACCCGCTTCGGCAGTATTGTCTTGCGCACCGGACTTGCCACCTGAAATTTCACTACTGGATGTTGTGGCCGAAGCTGATTTCGTATCTTCCGTCCCTGCACTTTGGACTGCGTGCTCGTCAATCGCGCCAATGGCCTCGTTACTGACGATTGTGTCGCCAGTTTTCTTGACTATACTGCACAGCGTACCGTCAGCAGGAGAGACAACTTCGATCACAACTTTGTCAGTTTCTATATCTACCAGTAATTCATCGCGGTTAACTGAGTCACCAAGGTTCTTATGCCAGGTAGCAATAGTCCCGTCAGGGACTGATTCTGGTAAGGTTGGGGCTTTTATCTCGATAGTCATGATACATTGATCCTTGCACGCAAAACGTCGTTAATCTTCCTGATAAAGTGCCTGTTCGATAAGTTCCTGTTGCTGCTTGACATGCAGCGCATAGTATCCGGCTGCGGCAGCGGCTGAAGCTTCCCGGCCTGCATATTGCAGATATAAATCCGGCCGTATGCATTGAATCACCCTTCGCATGTGATGCTGGCTCGCATACCAGGCGCCCTGATTCATGGGTTCTTCCTGACACCAAACGATCTCGCGCAAATTGCTATAGCTGCGCAGGCATTCTTCAAGGTCTTTTTCTGGAAACGGGTATAGCTGCTCCAGTCTTACAATGGCTATATCCCTGATATTGCGCTCGCGTCGTGCCTGCCTGAGTTCGTAGTAAACTTTACCGCTGCACAGTATTACTCGCCTGACTTTATGTTTTTCAACGTCGTCAGCCTCATCAAGCACAACCTGGAAACTGCCTTCCGCCAATTCCTGCAAACTTGAAGCAGCTTCTTTGTGACGCAAAAGGCTCTTTGGAGACATAACAATCAGAGGTTTGCGAAGGGGACAAAGCACTTGCTTACGCAGCATGTGAAACACCTGTGCTGAAGTGGTTGGCAAGCAAACCTGAATGTTGTGTTCGGCACACAACTGTAGAAAGCGTTCCAATCTCGCTGAGGAGTGCTCAGGTCCCTGCCCTTCGTAGCCATGGGGTAAAAGCAAGGTAAGCCCGCACAATCGTTGCCACTTGTGTTCACCACTGGTAATAAACTGATCAATTACTACCTGGGCCGTATTGGCAAAATCCCCAAACTGCGCTTCCCAGACTATAAGAGCGTTGGGCGCTGTAGTTGCATAACCATATTCAAACGCTAGCACGGCCTCTTCAGAGAGCAAAGAATCAAATATCGCAAAGCGCAATGGGTCAGACGCAAGATTCTGCAATGGAACATATTGCTCACCATTTCGCTGATCATGTAATACCGCATGACGATGAGAAAAGGTGCCACGTCCCACATCCTGACCGGTTATCCGGATAAAATTACCGCTCGTTAGTATGCTGGCGTAGGCGAGAGATTCAGCAAATCCCCAGTCGACCGGGATATCTCCTTCCGCCATTTTCAAGCGATCATCCATCACTCGCTGGACTTGCCTCTGGAGCTGAAAATTATCCGGGACTACTACCAGTTTTCTCGCCAGCGCTTTTAAGTTTTCGAGAGCCATTGACGTGGCGAATCGCGGACTCCAGTCGTGCCCGATGTAGGGACTCCAGTCGACAAAAAGCTCGATATTAGGCTCTTTGACGAGACTTTTTACTACGTGTTCACCAATATCCAAGGCAGCCCGATAATTGGAGTTAAGATCATTCGCTTCCTGTTCGCTGACAATTCCCTGATCTATCAACTTGTCTGCATAGATTGCTCGAGTGGAATTGTGCTGCTTGATGGCGCGATACATCAATGGCTGGGTACCTGATGGCTCGTCGGTTTCATTGTGCCCCCGCCGGCGATAGCAGAGCAGGTCGATAACTACATCCTTTTTGAACTGTTGTCGAAAATCAAAAGCAAGTTGAGTGACAAACAGGACAGCCTCCGGGTCGTCAGCGTTCACGTGAAAAATCGGTGCCTGCACCATCTTGGCCACATCGGTACAGTATTCTGTTGAACGGGCGTCTTCCTGGCGGCTTGTAGTGAAACCCACTTGATTATTGACAATAATATGGACCGTGCCGCCGGTCGAAAAGGCTCGGGTTTTGGACATTTGAAATGTTTCCATCACCACACCCTGACCGGCGAAAGCCGCGTCACCATGAATGATGATTGGAATAACCAAGTCACCCGACAAATCCTTGCGTCGTGTCTGTCTCGCCCGCACAGAACCTTCAACCACCGGGGAGACGATTTCCAGGTGCGAAGGGTTGAAAGCCATAGCGAGGTGAACTTCTCCCCCGGCAGTCATAATATTGGAGGAAAAACCTTGATGGTATTTGACGTCGCCAGAACTCTGGTAAATCGCTCTACCCTCAAACTCATCAAACAGATCTGAGGGATTTTTTCCGAGAATATTTACCAATACGTTGAGGCGACCTC
>JAYPVG010000021.1:15180-19647 GCA_038134485.1 Pseudomonadales bacterium | reverse complement strand
GGCGACCTCTGTGCGCCATCCCCATGACGATTTCTTTCACACCGCGACTGCCAGCTCGCTGAATCAGCTCATCGATAGCGGGAATGAGACTTTCACAGCCCTCGAGACCGAAGCGCTTGGTACCGGGAAATTTGGAGTCAAGATGTTTTTCCAGCCCCTCTGCGGCGCTCAGGCGCTCAAGCAAGTGGCGCTTGACGTCATCGGCAAAACTTGGAAAGCCATCGTTGCTTTCGATGCGCTGCTGAATCCATTGCTTTTCCTGCAAATCGACAATATGCATAAATTCATAGCCAATCGTTTGGCAATAAATTCGTTCCAGAATGTCTACAATATCTCGTAGCGGTGCTTTATCCCTGCTGATAAAGAGCGACCCGGTCTGAAATACTGTCGAATGATCGACTGTCGATAAGCCGTGAAATTCAAGTTCAAGGTCTGGAACTCGTTCTCTATGCATAAGCCCCAGTGGGTCAAGAGCAGCTTTTTGATGTCCTCGAACGCGGTAAGAACTTATGAGCAGCAAAACGCCAACCTGCTTGCTCTCGTGCTCGGAATTAACTACTGCGTCATTACTGAGAACCGGAGAGAAACGACTAACCTTACCAAGTTCCCTGAAATGGCGTTCGATCGCGCCATGGGAAACCTCCGCCTGTCCGTGAGTAACAGCAGTGGGTAATCCATCAAAATACCTGCGCCATTCGTCCGGTATAGAATCGGGATCCGTAAGATACTGATCGTATATTTCCTCGATATACCCTGAGTTGGCGCCAGACAAATGTCCGGAGTTCCACAGAGCTTCCATGGTCCGATTCTGCATTTTCGCGCTCTCGATTTAATTTGACTCGACTTTCCGGGTCTGTAGCTTCTCTACCCTGTTGTTAATCCATCTGCGATCAGCCGATCAGGTGGCCTGCTGCAGAAGCATCGTCTTTATATGGCCAATTGCTCTGGTAGGGTTGAGTCCTTTGGGGCATACGGCTACACAGTTCATTATCCCGTGACAGCGAAACACGCTGAATGGGTCTTCTAATCCTGACAACCTCTCCACTGTTGCAGTGTCGCGACTGTCAGCCAGAAAACGGTATGCCTGGAGCAAGCCGGCTGGCCCAACAAACTTATCGGGGTTCCACCAGAATGATGGACAGTTGGTGCTACAGCAGGCGCACAGAATGCACTCATAAAGACCATCGAGCTTGGCTCTCTCCTCCGGCGACTGCAGTCGCTCTATTGCGGGCGGGGCATTGTCGTTGATCAGATAAGGCTTGATCTTCTCAAACTGCCGGTAGAATAGACTCATGTCGACCACTAAATCTCTGACCACAGGCAGTCCCATCAGCGGTCTCAGTACCAGCTTGCCACCGGGTTTGACTACTGACGAGACTGGTGTAATGCAAGCGAGCCCATTGGTGCCGTTGATATTCATCCCGTCGGAACCGCATACTCCTTCACGGCACGAGCGGCGATAAGTAATAGAAGGATCCTGAGCTTTCATGATCTCGAGCACATCGAGCACCATGAGGTCCTTACCCTCAGGAAGGTCTACATTGACATCCTGCATGACCGGCTTTTTATCCGTTTCCGGGTTATAGCGATAAATGCTTACTAACACGATTTATCTTGCCTCAATTATTTGAAATCCAGATCTTTAGTACGTACGAATTTTGGGTTCGAAAGTCGGCACCGTTTTTGGAGTAAAATTCACTCCACGCTTGCCAACCCGCCTGTCCTGCGGAAAATAAAGTGAATGACAGAGCCAGTTTTCGTCATCCCTTTCCTGAAAGTCGTCGCGGGCGTGAGCGCCCCGACTCTCGTTGCGCGCCTCGGCTGCAATTGCTGTAGCTTCGGCAACTTCAAAGAGATTTTGAAGTTCAAGTGCTTCAATTCGGGCGGTATTGAAAACCTTGCTCTTATCTTCCAGCGAAACGTTTTCTACGCGCTCTCTGAGGTCAGCGAGCTTCTGAATCCCTTCCTGCATGAATGATCCACTGCGAAACACACCGAAATGATTTTGCATGATGGACTGCAATTCCTTGCGCAGGCCTCCAGAATTCTCGCCCTTTTGTGAGTCGTCCAGCCTGTTTAGCCTTAGCAGGGCCTCGTCAATGTCCGACTCACTGGCCTCATCGTGGCTGATACCAGTTCTTAGAAGTTCCTCGATATGCTTCCCTGCGGCGCGACCAAATACAACAAGATCAAGCAGGGAGTTTCCTCCCAAGCGGTTCGCCCCATGAACAGAAACGCAGGCCACCTCTCCGACAGCGAACAGCCCCGCGATTAGATGATCTTCACCCTGGGAGTCTTGCCTGAGTGCCTGCCCGTTCACGTTGGTCGGAATTCCTCCCATCATGTAATGACAGGTCGGGATTACAGGTATAGGTTCTTTCACCGGGTCAACGTGCGCAAATGTGCGGGACAATTCTAGAATTCCCGGCAAGCGGGAGTTCAACACTTCCTCGCCCAGATGATCGAGTTTCAGCAGTACGTGGTCGCCCTGCTCGCCCACACCACGACCTTCAAGAATTTCGAGAATCATTGAACGTGCAACGACGTCGCGACCGGCAAGATCTTTAGCGTTCGGCGCATAGCGTTCCATAAAACGCTCACCGTCCTTGTTGATCAAATAGCCGCCTTCACCCCGGCAGCCTTCAGTGACAAGTGTTCCTGCGCCATAAATGCCAGTGGGATGGAATTGCCACATTTCCATATCCTGCATCGGAAAACCGGCCCTGAGCGCCATACCGATACCGTCACCGGTGTTTATGTGGGCGTTCGTGGTAGAGGCATATATCCGGCCGGCACCACCGGTAGCGAGAACGGTCGCCTTGGACTTGATAAAAACCACCTCGCCGGACTCAATGCAGATTGCAATGACGCCAACGACATCTCCGTGTTGGTTTTTGACCAGGTCAACCGCGTACCACTCATTAAGAAAGACTGTATCGTTCTTGATGTTGCCCTGATAAAGGGCATGGAGAAGTGCGTGTCCAGTTCGGTCAGCTGCTGCGCAGGTGCGTGCCGCCTGGCCGCCTTTACCGTAGTCCTTTGATTGCCCGCCAAAAGGCCGCTGATAGATCCGCCCATTCTCGGTTCGCGAGAACGGAAGCCCCATATGCTCGAGTTCGAAAACTGTCTGAGGCCCCTCGCTGCACATATATTCGATGGCGTCCTGATCGCCGATATAATCTGAACCTTTCACGGTGTCATACATATGCCAGCGCCAGTCGTCGTCGGGATCGGCACTGGCGATGGCGCACGTGATGCCTCCCTGTGCAGAGACCGTATGAGATCGCGTTGGGAATACTTTGGATATCACCGCGGTCTTGTAGCCGGACTGTGCTAACTGCAGTGCAGCTCTCATGCCAGCACCGCCACCTCCGACGATTACTCCGTCAAATGTAATTGTCCTGATATTTACCATTTATTTATTCCACAAAATTTCTATGCCCCAGACCAAGTAGAAAACGGTCAGTAGCACACAGCCAATTTGAAAGGCTATTCGTATGGGGGTTGCTTTAGGCCCCATTAATCGGGAAGTCAGGTAGTCCGTCGAAATGGCCCACATTCCAATCCAGCCATGGGCTAGAATTGAAAGCAGCGCAATCAAACTGAAAAATCTCATGCGAAAACTGGCAAACATAGCCTGCCATGTTTGATAATCAAGCTCGGGGTGAAACACTAATAGCACAAAGATATATAGGGCGTAGCAGGCGAGTATCACAGCGGTCACCCGCTGGACAACCCAGTCTACCAATCCGCTTCGACCGAAACTGCTGACGTTCGTTACCATATCCACACCCCCGCGAGAGCGGCACTTACTAATGCCAGACCGATTACGAGCCTGGCCCCAAGCACGCCGCCTTTCAGGGATTCGCCAATGCCAAGATCCATAATCAGGTGTCTGATGCCAGCAAGCAAGTGATAGAGCAATGCCGCGACGATAGCCCAGACAATTAGTTTGATAAGAGGATTGCCAAGCCACGAAGAAACCATCGCAAATCCTTCCTCAGATTCAAGCGAGGCATCGAGTAGGAAAAGTAACACCGCCACGCCAAAAAACAGCGCACCGCCCGAAATTCGATGCATGATGGATGTAACGGCGGGTAGTGGTAGATTGAACGTTGTGAAATCGAGATTTACTGGTCGGTTATCTTTCACATTTACCCCAAATTTAAGTTAGAACTGCATATTTATGAGGGTACGAACTTCCCTCTTAAACTGGATCAAACTTGTTGAAAACATTACGGTAATGAAGCTCTGCAACGGGCGCAGAGTATAGACTTTGGGTAGGCTCAATACAAGGCAATGCAGGGCTTTAGACTATATAATGACAACAGATTGTCGTCAGTTGTCAGGCGACTTCTTTGACGTGTAAAAACCGTAGAAATTACACAAGAAACACCACGTGCTCAAACCAATCCGGAACAAAGTCGGCTAATTCGCTAATTGCCGCTCCATTAAGCGCGGAATATT
>JAYPVG010000021.1:4747-15158 GCA_038134485.1 Pseudomonadales bacterium | reverse complement strand
AACCTCGACCCGTCCTTGACGGGTGTATCTTTGCAAGAATTAAACCAAGAAGCAGTGAGCGGTGACTCAGTCCAATAGGTACTGACCGAAATTGCAGCGTGTCTCTACCAGGAGTTTAAGATGAGCGATAAAACGGCCCGGTTATCAATAGACGGCATTGATGAGACTATTGAATTTCCCGTCTACGAAGGCACTACCGGGCCTAGCGTGGTTGATGTCAGGGGTCTGGTGTCTAGGGGCGTTTTCACCTACGACCCCGGATTTGTCTCCACCGCCTCCTGCGAATCAAATATTACGTATATCGACGGAGACAAGGGTGTTCTGCTTCACCGGGGTTACCCAATCGAGCAACTGGCAGAAAAGTCCGACTTCATCGAAACCTGCTACCTATTACTAAACGGCGAACTGCCCACGAACGAAGAACGCCGTGAATTCGAGACCAGTATCAAGTACCACACGATGGTACACGAGCAGGTGCACCTGTTTTTTAATGGCTTTCCACGTAATGCTCATCCGATGGCAATTATGGTCGGAGTAGTTGGAGCCCTTTCTGCGTTTTATCACGATGACTTAAAGATTGAGAATGAACAACATCGCCGCCTCGCAGCCCACCGCATTATTGCAAAAATGCCGACGCTTGGAGCGATGTGCTACAAACATGCAATCGGCCAGCCGTTTATGCATCCACGAAACGACATGAGCCTGTCAGAAAATTTTCTGCATATGATGTTCAGCACCCCCTGCGAAGAACCGAATGTCAATCCAATACTTGCAAAAGCAATGGACACGATATTTTTACTCCATGCCGATCACGAGCAGAACGCCTCAACGTCAACCGTAAGACTTGCGGGGTCCACGGGTACCAATCCCTACGCCTGCATCTCATCCGGAATCGCCGCGCTCTGGGGGCCGGCGCACGGCGGCGCGAATGAAGCTGTTCTAAAGATGCTGCATCAGATAGGCGACGCATCCCGCATCGAAGAATTTATAAAGCGCGCAAAAGACAAGGATGATCCGTTTAGACTCATGGGATTTGGTCACCGTGTTTACAAAAACTTTGATCCACGTTCGCGAGTAATGCAGCAGATATGCGACGAAGTGCTGAGCGAACTGGGTCTGGAAGATCATCCGCTGTTTAGAATCGCGCGAAAACTGGAAAAAATTGCCCTGGAAGACGACTATTTCATCGAACGTAAACTTTATCCGAACGTGGATTTTTATTCAGGGATTATTCTGCAGGCAATCGGAATTCCAACTAGCCTTTTCACAGTAATTTTCGCTATTGGAAGAGCACCCGGCTGGATCTCTCATTGGAATGAAATGATCAGCAATCCCTATCGAATTGGACGTCCGCGACAGCTCTATAAAGGCCACACGAAGCGCGACTACCCGGCATGATTTAAGCCAATTTACTGGATGAACGGCCCGTACAGGCCTAAATTGAAGGTGAATATTGGTGGAGCCTACCGGGATCGAACCGGTGACCTCAACGCTGCCAGCGTTGCGCTCTCCCAGCTGAGCTAAGGCCCCTTTGAAGACACTGAAATCCTTGGATTCCTCAAAGAGCACGCATTCTAAGCACAGGCTCATTGGCTGTCAATCAGAGCCCCTTCTGCAATCATAACTGCTGATACTCGCGCTCCATATCTTTGGCCTGCTTCTTTGAAAATCCACCAAGGACTTCAAGCGCACTTCTGATTCGCGCCCTCACCATATCCACACCCAGAATCGTTATGGCATCGATAACCGATATAGAGGCGGGCTTGCCTGTTACGGCTACAAACAAAGGGAACAGAAAATCCTTGAGCTTGAGATTCATCGCTGTCGCCAGTGCGAGGGCATTTTTCTCAACGGTGTCTCTATCCCAGCTATCAACAATCTCAAGCCGCCAAAGAAAAAATTGCAGTATCTTTCGGCATTGAAATTCATCCAGTGACTTGTGTTGAAAATTTTCTGCCCGGATTTCCAATTGACCGCTGAGCATGAAAGCCAGAAGTGGTACCATATCTGAAAACTTTTCAATGCGTTGCTGCGCCAGCGCGGGCAAATATTGCAATCGGTCGCCCAGCGAGGCCCAGGACAGAAATTGCGTCCCAAGCTGCTGTTCATTGAGATTCTCTCGAATATACTTCCCGTTTAGCCAATCTAGTTTTTCGAGATCAAAAATAGGACCACCCAGCGAGACGCGGTCAATATCGAATTCATCTTGCATCTCTTGCAAGGAAAATTTCTCTTCACCCGAGGGCATTGACCACCCCATCATTCCCAAATAGTTAAGCACTGCCTCCGGCAGGTAACCCATGTCTCGATAGTAAAAAATACTTGTCGGATTCTTGCGCTTGCTAAGTTTGCTTTTGTCAGGATTTCTTAACAAGGGCATATGAAAAAAACGCGGCGATTGCCAGCCAAAGTAATCGTAAAGCAGTAGATGCTTCGGAGTAGAGTTTATCCACTCTTCGCCCCTGATTACATCAGTAATGCGCATCAGGTGGTCGTCTACAACATTGGCGAAATGATAAGTAGGTAAACCGTCTGACTTGATTAATACCTGCATGTCAACTTGAGACCATGGGATAGCAATATCCCCACGCAAACCGTCCCTGAATCGACATTCGCCATCGGCTGGGACCCTCATTCGGACTACGTGTAATTCTTTATTCGCGACCTTACGTTCTATCTGGGCGGAATCAAGATGGAGGCAGTGTCCGTCATAGCCCGGTGTAACTTTCTGATTCATTTGCTCCGCTCGCAACTCCTGTAGCCGCTGTGGCGTGCAGAAACAACGAAACGCATGACCATTCTCAAGTAACGAATTGATATGTTGCCGATAGATATCGCTGCGCTCGCTCTGTCTGTAAGGCCCGAACTCGCCACCCACATCAGGACCTTCATCCCAACTTAGGCCGAGCCAACGGAGAGATTCAAGTATCTTTGTTTCTGATTGAACGGTGCTGCGATTCTTGTCCGTGTCTTCAATGCGAAGCACAAATTGGCCGTTTTGAGCATGGGCGAAACAGCGATTAAAGAGAGCAATGTACGCCGTTCCTACGTGAGGATCTCCAGTCGGGGATGGCGCTACTCTGGTTCTGATCTGGGTCATTGACTATTGCCCGAGGTTGGCATTTCGCAAGACGCAGATTATACGCCATTCGCACACAAAGGGTACGTTACTATTGACTGATTCGGTGTCATTGGGTACAAACCACGACCTTGTTTCCCACGCGTAATCACATGACAAGCTCTTTTAGTCACAGGTTTTGCATAGCGCCAATGATGGATTGGACAGATCGTCACGAACGCTTTTTTCTCCGACTTTTCACGCGCCACGCATTTATGTATACCGAAATGCTGACCAGTTCTGCCCTGGTGCACGGAGATGCCGACAATCTTTTACGATACAATCCCGAGGAGCACCCCCTTGGAATTCAGCTCGGTGGGAGTGTTCCTGACGAACTGGCCAGGGCTGCGCGCAAAGCCCAGGATAAAGGCTATCAAGAAATTAATCTTAATATTGGCTGCCCCAGCGATCGTGTGCAGTCAGGGAGGTTCGGCGCCTGTCTTATGGGCGATCCGAAACTTGTTGCTGAATGCGTTGCCGCCGTTAATGAAAGTGTCGAACTGCCAGTTACAGTCAAATGCCGCATTGGAATTGATCAGCATAATTCAGACGGCTTTCTCTCGAAGTTTATCTCAACCGTGGCCGATGCAGGCTGCGAGCTGTTTATAATTCATGCCCGCATAGCGATACTGCAGGGGCTAAGCCCCAAAGAAAATCGAGAGATTCCTCCTCTGAATTACCAGCGGGTTTTCCGTATGAAGGCACTTTTCCCCGAACTGCGATTTATCATTAACGGTGGCATAATCGACTTGAGTGAAGGACTAAATATGCTGGATAGGGTCGACGGGTTTATGGTTGGACGGGAAGCTTACGCGAATCCCTACCTGCTTCGAAATGTTGACCCGCTTTTGTTCAGTGATCCTGCTTCAGATAGAAGCAGACTGGACTATCTGCAGGAATTTTTGCCCTATGTGGAACAAGAATTATCTGCTGGGATACCCTTACACCACATGACACGGCATATCCTTGGACTCTTTAAGGGTGTTCGAGGTGGCAAGGCGTTTCGACGGCATCTTAGCGAGAATGCCTTCCGTCGTGATGCGGGAATTAATGTTTTACTGGATGCCATGTCTTTCGTAAGCTGACGCTTTTTATTCCGATCGAGATAGCCATGATTGACATGCTAAAGACGTTTTTCGAGCTGAAGTTAAGCCCTAATAGCGCTGACGATGAAGATACGAAACTAAAAGCGTGCGAGCTTGCGGGTGCAGCGCTGATGGTGGAATTGATGCAAAGCGATGATGAACTCGACGATCGCGAATCCGAAGAATTTATCCGCGTGCTTAAGGAGACCTTCCAACTCGCATCAGCTGACATTCACGAGATAATCGCTCTTGCTCACGAACAAGCTCGCGACGCTACCTCATTGTACGAATTTACTCGACTCATCAACGACAACTACGACTATAAAAACAAGGTTCGCTTGATAGAAAACCTCTGGCGATTGGCCTTTGCGGACGCAAAATTGGACAAGTATGAAGAGAGTTTAATTCGCAGAATATCCGATTTGATACACGTCAGTCATGGTGATTTTATCCAGACAAAATTACGAGTGAAGCAGTGATCTGAAAGATCCTTGTGTACCATCCGGGTTTTCACCTGATAAAAATCCCTCCACTCGTTTTCCAACACCTCGTGAATCTTTCTATTCCGCTGTTTACTGCCGGGCTTAACCTTGATCGGTTAGAGTTAAGTAGCAACGTTTGAGGTTGGTTGGAGAATCGTGTCAGCATCGGCATTGTGAGAATCCCACAAACGTTGGATACGTTTGGCGGATACCGGCATTCTTGTTCGCAGATGCTGAGCAAACAAGGAAACACGAAATTCCTCAATCATCCAGCGGACTTGTAACAAGGTAGGCCTATCTTCAACAAATGCATTTAGTGATACCCCATCATTTGGTTCAACTTGTTTAACCAGTCTCTGCCACTGGTCTGCCGATGCCCTATGCAATTCAAATTCCCTGTTGGAATGGCCGCCTCTGCTTTTTTCCAATCGATGTTCGATTGCCTGCAAGTAGCGAGAGTACTCCCTTAACCATTCAAATGGGACATGATAAAGAAAACCTTCGGCAAATAGTTCGTTCAGTTGCGACCGGATATCGGCGTCAATTTCATTAACCGAGATATCCGGCTGAATCAAGCGGCGTAGTAATTCGAAATGGCGATTGACCACCTTATCTAATAACGCCGACAGCTGCGATGAAGTTTCAAACAGGCCTGATTTGCAATCCATCAGTCTCAGTTCAAATGAGGCCAGATTTCGTGGAACTGTATCGCGTAATTTAAACGTGTCGCAATACACAGCAAAGACAAAAGCTTCGGTAACTTCCTTGCCGGAAAGGAAAGGTGGCAGTTTCAATCCCCAGGAACGCTGCAAGCCTGTGAACTGTTTACTTAGCTCAGCCGACTGTTGTCGCGTTCGAAGTCTGAACAAGCGGACAAGGCCACGTCGAGTTTCACACAAAGCCTGTCTGCGATGGGTTAACAACTTGACAGCTACAGAATCCAACTCGTCAACAAGAGCCGGAAAACGGAGCAATTTCAATTGCCGCCCAACTTCGACGCATTCGGGGAGTTCAGCTAGAGACCAGTCCGTAAGGCCTGACATTTCTAGCGGATGCCTTGCCTCCTCATGCTTTGGGCGAATAGCAGATCGAGCTTGCTTATTGCTCGATAATTCCCGCTTGAGCAGATCTAGATCAGTACCGCTGCACAGCACGCCTCCCGCCTCGTCCACAACATTGATTTTTATCTTTAGATAATCAGGAATTTTATTCGTATCCAGAAGTTCCTTGGAAATATCAGCGCCTTTTAATCGACTGGCCTGTTCACAAAGGACCGTCACCAGATCCTGTTCCATACGTTCAATATCGAGACCTGCCAGGGCTCTATCGACAAAATCCGGGATCGGAATCAATAGCTTGCGCATGGATTTAGGAAGCGTTTTCAGAAGTTGAATACTTCGTTCTCGAAGCTGCCCCGGTATAACCCAGTCCAGGTCTCTGGTGCTAATCTGCACCATCAGAGGTGCCGGTATCTCAATAGTTGCGCCATCTTTTTCGGCTCCTGGCTGAAACTGGTAGCGTACTTCGAGCGGATTGTTATGAACGGTGGTACGATCCGGAAAATCCCGCTGTAGCTGCTGACTTGATGCTATGGGCATCAGGTCCTCCAACTGCATGTTCAAGAGATCCGGGTTTTGCCTGCTTGCTTTTGCGTACCATCGCAGTAGCGAAACCCGATCTATCACCCATTCCGGTATTCGCTCTGCATAAAAGTCCTCCATCCGCCGCTCATCCATAAACACTGCTTGCTTGCGCAATTTTTCTTCTTGTTTCTCAAGCGTTTTCCTCAAATTAGCGTTGTAGCGATAGAAAGCCAGATCTACTTGAAGTTGCTGGTCGATCAGTCCCTGACGGATAAAAAGTTCACGACAGACCGTAGGGTCGATATCTCCGTAAGGCACCGCTCTTTTCTCGATAACAGTCAATCCATATAAGGTTAGCTTTTCGTATGCCATTACCCGCTGCCGCTTTTTGCTCCAATGAGGCTCGAACCATTCCCGCCTCAGCAGGTGACCGGCAACACTTTCTATCCACTCCGGGTCTATTCTTGCTGCTGCGCTGGCATATGCCTGCTTGGTCTCAAATACGCTGCTGCTGACTATCCACCTTGGCGACCTGGCCGCCAGTGTGGATGTCGGCAATAAGCGAAACTTGCGATTACGACTACCAAGATACTCAGCGCTTTCTACGCGACTACCAAGCTGATTGAGGGATCCAGTGAGTAAAGCGCTATGAATCTCACGATACGCCGCTTTGGAAGCGCTAATCTTGAGGCGCAATTGATTGCATAAAGTCATTAATTGTCGGTGTGTCTCGCGCCATTCCCGCATGCGCGAATAAGACAAATAATTCTGATTGCAATATTTTCTTAGCTGGGACTGGGTGAAATCCTGCCGCTTGCTTTCATACGTGTGCCACAAATTCTCCAGACTGAGGAAATCTGAATCGGGATGATCAAATGCCGCATGTTTTTCCCGAGCAGCTTGTCGCTTATCTGCCGGTGTTTCCCGCGGGTCCTGTATGCTCAATGCACTGACAATAATAAGCAACTCCTTCAGGCAGGAATATTTATCACCAGCAATGAGCATTCTCGCAAACCGAGGATCAATCGGTAATCGTGCCATGGTTTTACCAATTGATGTCAGTCTCCGTTTTTCATCAATAGCGCCAAGCTCAAAAAGCAGTTTGAATCCATCGTTTATCGCCTTCGTTTCGGGCTCGTCGAGAAATGGAAAGTCTGCGACTTCTCCTAATTGCAGCGCAAGCATCTGAAGGATGACAGCCGCCAGATTAGTCCGCTTGATTTCAGGGTCGGTAAATTCTGGCCGTGAAGCAAAATCCTGCTCGGAGTAAAGGCGAATGCACACACCCTCAGCGATTCGACCACACCGCCCTGCTCGCTGCCGAGCGCTGGCCTGAGATATGCGCTCTATAGGCAGGCGCTGTATCTTACTTTGGATACTGTAACGGCTAACTCGTGCCAGACCAGTATCAATGACATACCCAATCCCAGGAACAGTTAATGAGGTCTCTGCAATATTTGTTGCCAGTATGACGCGTCGACCCTTGTGTGGCTGGAATATTTTTAATTGATCAGCCTGTCTGAGCCTTGCATAAAGTGGCAAAACCTCCAGGTTTTTAAATCTCTGCTTGCGAATAGCCAGGGCTGATTCACGAATTTCTTTTTCGCTACTAAGAAATATCAGAATGTCTCCGGGTCCGATATGTGTCCGGTCGATCCGTTCAATTTCGCGTATAGAAGAAATAATCCCTTCGATCTGGAGATCATCGTCAAACACGGCTTCTTTGCTGGAGACCAGCGGCGAATATAGTATCTCCACTGGATAGGTTCGCCCTGAGACCGAGACTACTGGTGCATTATCAAAATGGGAAGCAAACTTATCCACGTCAATGGTGGCGGATGTGATTATGAGTTTGAGGTCTGGCCTCCTGGGCAAAAGCTGCTTGAGATAGCCAAGAATGAAGTCAATATTAAGGCTCCGCTCATGGGCCTCATCAATGATCAGAACTTCGTATTTATTAAGAAAGCGATCCTGCTGAATTTCGTTAAGCAGAATTCCATCGGTCATTAATTTCAAATAAGTGGCGTCTGCCGTGTGATCATTAAATCGGATCTGATAACCGACACCCTGACCGGGCTCGGAATTGAGCTCTTCGGCTATTCTATTGGCAACTGAAACAGCGGCGAGACGTCTGGGCTGCGTATGGCCGATCATTCCAGTCCTTCCCAGTCCCGCCAGCAGGCAAAGTTTGGGGAGCTGAGTAGTTTTTCCCGATCCGGTTTCGCCCGCGACCACCACGATTTGATGATTCTTGATGAGCTCTACAATTTCATGTGCGCGTTCACTGACTGGCAAGGAATCAGGAAGCCTGATCTCGTCAGGAATCATTGCTGTTCGTGATTGGACAAGTGCTCTTGATTTTCTGATTAGCTTTTCGAGCTCAGCAATGCCCTGCCTGTAGTCTCGACTTCCAGATTGAAATCGATTAACTTTTTTCAGCAATCGGCGCAGTCGGTGGCGATCCGCGAGCGCACAATCATTAATAGCTTCTTCGATCAAGTAAGCCACTGAGTAGTCAGAGTCTGGTGGCGTATTGTTCGCGTAAATTTCGACGCAACACTTTGCCTATATTGGATTTGGGCAATTCATCGGTGAAGTAGATGTGACGCGGAACTTTATAGGCAGCCAAACCTTCGCGACAAAAATTGTGCAATTGTTCTTCCATCAAGGTCGCGCCCCGCTTGAGGACGACATAAAGAACTACTTTTTCTCCAGACTTTTCGTCGGGCACGCCTATCGCCGCGCTCTCTAGAACATCTTTGTGAGTATTGACATAATCTTCTATTTCACCGGGTATGACATTGAAGCCTGAGACCAAAATCATATCCTTCTTGCGGTCGACAATTTTAATGTAGCCTTCGCTGTCCTGCTGCACATAATCCCCTGATTTAAACCAGCCCTCACTGCTTAGAACTGCCCTGGTATCAGAATCTCGCTGCCAATAGCCTTGCATCACCTGAGGTCCACGAATCCACAGCTCACCAATTTCTCCGGCAGTGAGTTCACTACCCCCATCGTCCATCACCTTCACCTCAGTCTCAGCCATCGGCAAACCCACCGTGCCTGGCTTATTTCGATCGGGCGAATTAATCGCCACTATAGGTGAACACTCTGTCAATCCATAACCTTCGAAAACCGGGCAGCCTGTGAGTTGCTCCCATTCTTCTGCGACCTTTCGGGTAAGAGGCATGCCGCCGGCCCCACAAAAGCGCATGGCCTTAAAATCAACAGTGTGAATTTCTTCCCTTTGTAACAGCGCCAGATACAGGGTGTTGATACCCGCGAACCCGGTTATCCTGTATTTTTTTAAGATCCTAATTACCGAGTCGAGGTCTCTCGGGTTGGGAATCAGGTGATTGTGATTACCGGCATAGGGCATAGAAAAGCAATGCAGCAGAAACGCATAGCTATGATAGAGCGGCAGCGGTGCAGCGATGCTCTCCTGGCCGTCGCTGATGATGTCAAGACACCGCACTCTGAATTGCATCATATTAGCGAGCAAGTTGTTATGCGATAGCACCACACCTTTTGCATAACCTGTGGTACCGCCGGTGTAGAGAATTACCACTGCATCATCGCAACTGCTCGAACTTGGCGCTAATTCTTGAGTCGAATTCCCGCCTTTTTTCAGCGCTGTAATAAATGCTGTCGCTGATGGGAGCCGATAGGAGGGAATCAATTTTTTGATATACCTCGCACCAAAATTAATTACCAGACGACGTACTGGAGACTGCATATCTCCAAGTTCTGTCACTATGATTTCTTGAATTTCTGTATCATCAAGAATTGATTCCAGTTTGTCGCAGAAGTTCGAAAGTATCACTACTCCCTTAACGCCTGCATCTTTGAACTGATAGCGCATCTCCCTGGCGGTATAGAGCGGATTGGTATTCACCACTATCAACCCGGCCTTCATTGCCCCGTATAACGCTATCGGGAATTGCAGCAGGTTAGGAAGCTGCAATGCTATACGATCACCCGTCGATAGCGTAGTGTGATGTTGAAGAAACTGGGCAAAACGATTACTCAAGCTATCGACTTCGCGATAAGTCAGGGTTTGAGAAAAGCAGGTGTAGGCTGGCTTTTCGCCATAGAGCTCGACTGCGCGTCGTAGAATCTCCAACAGCGTCTGATGTCTTCTGG
>JAYPVG010000021.1:0-4737 GCA_038134485.1 Pseudomonadales bacterium | reverse complement strand
GCTCTACCATTTACTCTCTCGTCGCTTGCCTGCAGAATTTGCTTTTGAGACTACCTGGCCAGCAGGGTCATGCCTTCTTCTAAGCCCTTAACCGTCAACGGAAACATTCGATCATCGATAAGCTGTCTGACTATATCGATCGAATAACTATGCTGCCAAAAGTCCTTGGGAGTAGGATTGAGCCAAATCAGATGCGCAAACGTCTCATATAAACGTTGCATCCATAGCGCGCCAGCTTCTTCATTATAATGCTCGATGCTGCCCCCGGCATGCGTAATTTCATAGGGCGCCATGGTGGCATCCCCGACAAAAATGACTTTGTAATCTGCGGAATACTTGTGAAGGATATCCCAGGTGGAAGTAGTTTCAGCCATACGTCGATGACTTTTTGTCCAAACGGAGTCGTATAAAAAATTATGAAAATAAAAATATTTTAAATGCTTGAATTCGGATCTTGCGGCAGAGAAAAGTTCCTCACAAACTCGTATATGGGGGTCCATTGAGCCACCAACATCGAAGAATAACAGCACTTTAACGGCGTTGTGGCGCTCTGGAATCATTTTGATATCCAATAGTCCGGCATTCCGAGCCGTAGATGAAATGGTGTCATCAATGTCCAGTTCCTCTGTTGCCCCAGTGCGCGCAAATTTGCGCAATCTTCGCAGAGCCAGCTTAAGATTTCGGGTGCCAAGCTCCACACTATCATCAAGATCTCGATAATTGCGCCGATCCCAGACCTTGACGGCACGCTGATGGCGAGATTCTTCCTGGCCGATCCGAATACCTTCTGGATTATAACCATGAGCGCCGAAAGGTGAGGTTCCTCCTGTTCCAATCCATTTGTTGCCTCCTTGATGTCGCTTTTTCTGCTCCTCCATACGTTTGCGGAATTCTTCCATTAATTTTTCAAATCCACCCATTGCTTCGATTCGCGCTTTCTCCTCTTGGCTCAGAGACGCTACGAATTGTTTTTGCAGCCAGTGCTCCGGAATACGATATTGAAACATTTCATCTAGCTGTTCTACGCGATCGAAATAACGGGAAAATGCACGGTCGAACTTATCGAAATGCTTTTCATCTTTCACCATACATAGCCGTGACAGGTGATAGAACGCGTCTACATCGGCAAACGCCAGATTATGTTCAAGACACTCAAGCAATGAGAACAATTCGGTCAGAGTGACCGGCAAACGCTCGCTTCTAAGCGTCATGAAAAAATTGATCAGCATTCCAATTAACTCTTGGCACGGTGCATGAATGCCAGCTTTTCGAGCAATTGCACATCTTGTTCGTTTTTAAGCAGAGCACCGTATAAGGGCGGAATAGCGCGCCGATTGTCGTGATCTTTAAGAATATCTTCAGGAATATCGTCAGCCATCAATAACTTCAGCCAGTCAATCAATTCTGATGTGGATGGTTTTTTCTTCAGTCCTGGCACTTTTCTAACCTCAAAAAATAGTTCCATGGCCTGTCGAACCAATTGTTTCTTGATATTCGGATAATGTACTTCAACAATTTTTTCCATCGTCTGGGCGTCGGGAAACTCAATGTAATGGAAAAAACACCGTCTCAGAAAGGCGTCCGGGAGTTCCTTTTCATTATTGCTGGTGATAATTATTATGGGTCTATGTTTGGCTTTAATAGTTTCACGCGTTTCATAGACGTGAAACTCCATACGATCCAGTTCAAGCAGAAGGTCATTAGGAAATTCAATGTCTGCTTTGTCGATCTCATCTATTAGTAATACCACCTGCTTATCAGATTCAAATGCCTGCCAGACTTTACCTTTCAATATATAATTTGCGATGTCGTGAACCTTTTCGTCCCCTAACTGAGAATCTCTAAGTCGGGAAACGGCGTCGTACTCGTATAGGCCCTGCTGCGCTTTGGTGGTTGACTTGATATGCCACTGAATTAGCTGCAGATCAATGGACTTTGCGACTTGCTCCGCCAGCATGGTTTTGCCCGTTCCAGGCTCGCCCTTGATAAGAAGTGGACGCTGCAAACTAACCGCCGCATTAACGGCCATTTGTAATTGTTCGCTCGCGACATACTCGCTAGTACCCTTGAAACTCATATTTAAAAGCCCGATTTAGATTGAATTGTTGAAAGTCCTTATTTTACAGAGCGCCTGTCGATTAATATAGGTCAGGAAATTTCGTCGAAGCGCTGTGATTTGCCGCGCTTAACAAGCAGCACAATCACTACGAGTACCAATGAAAGGATTACCGAAAGCAACAGCGGAACAAACGCACGAACTGCAGCCTCACCGCTAATCGTAATTGCATCCATCAGGACAATTATCAACGCCGGGGCCATGACCTCGCCGCTATCGCTGACATACCAGGGCGTGGCGATAATCGCTATCGTCACTGCCCTCAGACAATATTTGAGAACTCGCCGGTGCTGAAAGTAGGTGACTTTCCAGAAGACTATGCAAAAAAGCCCCGCGGCTAACACATATGCTATCCAGGCAATCCAATAATTCGTTGAATCAATCATCTGCGTTTACCCATGTGATAACATGCTCTATCAGTCCCTCATCATGGACATGCTCTTCGCTAAGAACCCGACCCGCAACGGATATACCCTGAGCTTCCATTTGTTCTCGCGATCCCGCGATAAGCGGGTGCCATTCATATAACGGTTTATTGTTCGCCCTAAGCTTGTAGGCGCAAGTAGACGGCATCCACTCTAATTTAGTTATGTCATGTTCTCTAATCTTTATACAGTCTGGTACTTTTTCACAACGACTGGCGTAGCAGGAACAGCGACTGCTGCTTTGGATAAAAAACCGGCAAACAACTCTGGTATACACAACCTCCCCGGTTTCTTCATCGCTAAGTTTTTTTAGACAACAGCGACCGCAGCCATCACAAAGACTTTCCCACTCCTCGACAGTTAATGTCTCCAGAGGCCTTTCCCAGAAATGTTTCACATTTTCCATCACTCTTCCAAACCTTCAGGCTGCGCTTTTCGTGATAATTTTTTCCGCACCCTGCTCAAGCAGTATTCGACGCCAGTTATCGAGCCCAGCAGGCCAAAAATTTTCAATCCCACGTTGGCGGTTTTCAAGCAGTTCCAACCACTGCCGTTTTCGCGCAAGCAATTCCGGACTAATTGATTCACGCTGGGCAACTACCCGGGTAAAGTTCTGCAGTTCTTTCAACTGCTGCCTGGCGCGGTTATTTAACGGTCTGCTTAACAATATTAACCGAGCATCTTGCTGATACTCGTGGTCGCCACCAAGAAATTCGACAATCGAATTCACGTATGTCGCCAAAAATCTGGGCGTAAACACATCTGTTTTCTCGATTTGTAGAGGAGTCACAGTGCGATGAGCGGAAAGCCTGCTCGCCAGGGTTAGCAAGTCCTGATCCTTGGCGATCCAGTTTCTCGGTTTATTCCTTTCGCGGGCAGTGAACTCTCGCCAGTATGCCAATTTTTGCAACAAGGTGAGCGAGTTCTCATCCAGTCTCCAGGCGGAACCAATGCTTTTATAAGCAGTTTCCCATGCCCGTTTATCCCGCTCATCGGTGACATTCGAAATCATGTCTCGACAATCAGCCTCGAACCAGTCCAGTCGCCCCAGTGAAGTCATCTTATCAATCAGTCGCAGACGCAGTTCAAGCAGGTAAGCTACGTCAAGAGCAGCGTAGGAGAGCTGTGCTTGGTCTAGCGGACGGCGTAACCAATCGGAGCGGGTCTCTCCTTTGGGCAATTCAACGCCCAGTTCCGCCTTGACCAGCGCCTGATAGCTAAGACTATAGTCGTACCCAACGAAAGCGGCAGCGCGCTGTGTATCAAACAAGCAGGCAGGCAATATATTCAATGCATGATGAAGCAATCCAAGGTCTTCACCGCATGAATGCATGACCACATCGATGTTAGAGGCACCAAGCAGTTGCTTCAGGCAATTCCAGTCGTCAATTGCAAGCGGATCTACAAGAAATGTCCCCGAGCCGCCGGCAATCTGATACAAACCGGGTTTGGGGAAAAAGGTATCAGTGCGGATAAACTCAGAATCAAAGGCGAGACATGCATTCTCCGCAAGTTCCCTACAAACTCTCTTGATGGACTGGTTACTGTCTACGTAACAATACGAATGCGCCGACTCTTCTACCGACATGCCTAGTCCAAATTCATCGGCTTGCGCCCACTCATGGCATGGCTGAGAGTTCCCCCGTCGATATACTCTAGCTCGCCTCCAACGGGAACTCCGTGAGCTATTCTAGAGACTAACAACTCTCTACCGCGCAACTGTTCGGCAATAAAGTAAGCTGTAGCCTCCCCTTCGACTGTGGGGTTGCAGGCAATGATAATTTCTTCCGTGCCGTACTCGTCAACCAACTGCAAAAATCGATCAATGCCAAGCTGCTCCGGACCCACTCCGTCAATGGGTGATAAATGTCCCATCAGGACAAAATAAACTCCCCTGTAAGTACCAGTTTGCTCCAGTGCATACACATCTGCCGGAGACTCAACTACGCAACAAATTCGCTTATTCCTGGAAGGGCTGCTGCAAATATTACATATCTCGAATTCTGTTAACGTGTGGCAGCTATTGCATTTCCCCACTTTTTTAATCGCTTCCTCCAATGCTGCGCTAAGCTTTTTTCCACCTTCGGTATTTCGCTCTAGAAGGTAAAGAGCCATGCGCTGAGCTGATTTGGGCCCTACGCCAGGCAGGCACCTAAAAGCATCTACTAGCTTCTCGATTAACGGACTGGAATACAT
>JAYPVG010000020.1:0-63621 GCA_038134485.1 Pseudomonadales bacterium | reverse complement strand
AACTTTGATGACCTGCTGCACTCGGGTACCCTGGCAATCACCATCGAGCCGCCGCAGGGTGAAGCATACCAGGGTATTGTGCCGCTGGAGCAGACGAGTCTTGCGGCCTGCCTCGAAGATTATTTTGCCAGATCCGAGCAGCTGGAAAGTCGCTTTTTCCTGGTTACCGGCGAGCATCACTGTGCCGGCCTGCTGCTTCAGCAACTGCCGGCGCAACTGGTTACCGATTCCGAGATTCGCGACGAGGAATGGAGTACCGTCACCCAGCTGGCCAGTACTTTAACGGGCGATGAACTTTTGGTGCTAGAATCCGAGGAGATTCTGTACCGACTGTTTCACCAGCACGAGGTTAAACTTTTTGCACCGCGGAAAATATCTTACCAGTGCAGCTGTTCTCGAGAACGCACCGCGCAGGCTCTCCATGCCATCGGTGAAGACGAAGTCATGGATATTCTTGCCGAGCAGGGCGCGATTGAGATCGGCTGCGAGTTCTGCGGTAAGCAATACCGGTTCGAGGATGATGAGTTGCGGCTGCTGTTCGAAAGTCCCACGGAAAACAAGATGCACTAGTTGCTGCAGGCTCTGCCGGTCAGCCCACTATTAGCCGGTCAGCCCACTATTAAAAGCTGTCAGGGTACACCAAATTTTTTCATGCGCTCTTCACTGAGCACCTGCTTGAGCTTGCCCACCCGCATAAGTGCTTCCAGGTACTCGGGGTTTTCGGTGGCGATGCGTAACATGTCAATCTGCATTGCTTCAATTTTGGTGACTTCACCGTCAGCAATTTCATCTTCGGTAAGAATCATGTCAAGTCCGGCTTCAAACATCGGCGAGCCGTTTGTTGCGGAAAAATCGCCGACTGCACCGGCGAATCCACTGGCGCTGTCCAGGCTGTCTCGCATCATCCTCATCGCCATCACCGAATTCCGCTGTCTGGCCCGGGTGATGAACTTGGGCTCACATTCCCGCCGGGGAATGTGGGAGCCGCGTTTTCGCAATCGACAGATGATATTGTACTCATCGTCGCTGTTCAGTTCGTTGAACAAGGCGTACATATCTTCTTCCGCCTGCCGGATCTGGCTGCGAATGGAAAAAAATGTGCGCTCACCGTGATTTCTTCCAGGAATTGGCTGGGAAGCTTCATTTTCTGGGGCGGCTGCGGAGTTTGAACAGATTGTTCAACTGGATCTTGCTCTGGTGCGCTTTGCTGCTGGGCAACGCTGAACGCCGGAAATAACTGATCCCGATCCGTTGTTGGCTAGCGGGCGCTGTCGGGCAGGGCCAGGCTGATCAGTTCCGCGGCGGGCGTGTTCTGAATGCTGAGCGCGATAAACTGTCTGCCGTTTACCGAATAGCTCATGGGTGCGCCACTGGCGTTGGCAGGCAGGTCGATAGAGCCGACCTCGCGGCCTGACGCTTTGTCCCTGGCCACCAGCTTCGGTCCCTCACCGGTGGTCTGGGCGTGGATCAGCAGGGTGGACGTGACCAGCACCGGGTGTCGTCCGCCGCCACCCAGGGGCGGCAGTTCGATGCCCTGCAGGGCCGGATGGTTTTCCACCCGCGGCGAATCCGTGCCGTTCGGAACCTGCCACAGTATTTCGCCCCGATTCAGATCGATGGCAGTTACCGTGGAATAGGGCGGTTTGAGAATCGGCAATCCCTGCGGGCCCCGGACGCCCTGGTTGGACAGCCGGGTATATCGGAAATTGGATTCGCCAGCCCCCAGGGTTGCCATAAACGGCACTGTCGGATTATCCGCCGAAGGCACGAACAGCACGCCGGTCTGCGGATCGATTCCGGCGCCGGACCAGTTGGCGCCGCCACCGGCGCCCGGGCGCAGAATGGTACCCCGGTTACCGCCGTTGTCCGACAGGCTCGGCGGCGTGAACAGCGGGCCCCAGGTGTATTCCTCGAGAATGCCCAGGGCTTCGGCGCGCAGTTCGGGCGTGAAGTCAATCAGGTCGTCTTCCGTTAAACCCTGCGGGGCGAACGCAGGCGGTTTGCTGGGAAAGGGTTGCGTCGGCGAGGTTCGCTCGCCGGGAATCAGTCCCTGCGGTACCGGGCGTTCCGGAATCGGCCAAACAGGCACTCCGGTGGCCCGGTCGAATACGTAGGTGAATCCCTGCTTGGTCACCTGGGCAATAGCTTTGATTTCCCTGCCGTCCACGGTGATATCGATGAGGTTGGGCGCAGCCGGCGTGTCGTAGTCCCAGATACCATGGTGGATCATCTGGAAATGCCACACACGTTCACCGGTGCGGGCGTCGAGTGCGACCAGGCTCTGGGTGAACAGGTTGTCGCCAGGCCGGTGCCCGCCATAGAAATCGTTGGTCGGCGCTTCCGTAGGCAGGTAGACGTACCCCAGGTCCAGGTCGGCGCTCATCATGGTCCATACGCCACCGTTTCCGGTGTAGCGCCAGGACTCCTCCTGCCAGGTCTCCACGCCATATTCGCCCTGCTGTGGGATGGTATGAAAGGTCCACACCAGCTCGCCAGTGGGAATATCGAAGCCGCGGACCCAGGTCGGCGGACGTTCCTTGTAGTGGGGTCTGTTGGAGGTGATCTGCTGCACCACCAGGATGTTGCCGACAACGACGGGTGGGGATACCGAGCCCAGCGGCTGGGCTCCCTGCCAGTCCATGACATTGCGGTCCGCCCTCGGGATGCCCTCGGTAAGATCGATGCGCCCGCCGGCAAAGCTGGTGTCGACCTGGCCGGTTTCCGCCACCAGGGAAATGACATAGCCGTCGTTGGTGGCAGCCAGCACGCGGGACTGTTCACCGTCACTCCACCAGGCCACGCCCCGGTGGTGGAAGCCAAGGGGACTGATGGGTGAACCGGACCTGTAAACCTGGGGGTCGTGAGTCCACAGCACTGCGCCGCTGGCGGCATCGAGGGCGGCTACCTGGTTCAAGGCGGTGTACATGTACAGCACATCGTCCACCATCAGCGGTGTACCCTGCAGTCGGCCCACGCCAACCTCCACGTCGGCACCGAGCAGTTCGGCAAAATCCAGGTCGGCGTCTATGGTCTGCCAGCGCCAGGCGATTTCCAGCTGGTCAAAATTGTCTTCATCGATCTGATCGAGACTGGTGTACTTGGTGGAACCGGCATCGGATGCGTAACTGGTCCACTGTCCGTTATTGCTGCCTTGCTGGGCGTTCGCGCCAGGATTCACCCAGAGCAGTAAAGCCGCGGCTATCAGGGCAGCGGGAAAGTTACGGATAGCCGGGTGATTACTTGTTTGGAGAGTTGTTGTCATTGCCACTTAGCCTGCCGGGTCCGGACGGCCCGACCGTCATTATGACGTGCAGGCCAGCCGCGGACACCGGGTTCTGTTAATTTGCCAGGGGGTCAGGTCTAATCTGAAACTTGACCATTTTGCTGCTGGTGCCTTTGCCGCCTTCGGTGTGCCAGAGAAAGTTGGTGCCGTAGTTGGCCCATACTCCACGGCCCTTCCAGCCAGCATCCGGATCATCGATACGGCCGTCAAGACCTCGGGAATAGAAGCCCAGTGGATAGGGAACTCGCATCACCACCCATTCGCCGGTTTCCGGGATCAGCACTTTAAGGGAGTCGGACCCCGAACCGGTTGCGATGGGGACATTTTCACCGAGCCCGAGGGTGTTGTAGTTGTCAATCCAGTTGTAGTAGTGAAAGTCGGCCCTGACGTCGGTGCCCTTGAGATTGGGACCGGGCGACTGGTACAGGGTCCAGCCTTCCGGGCAATGCTGAGAATCGACTACCGTCGGGCCGTTCAGCACCCGGCACTTGCTGCGATCGAAGCTGGCCAGGTGACTGCTGCCGGACAGCGCGGTCCAGACGATACCGTTCTTGTCCACATCCAGGCCGCGGGGACCGAAACCCTGCACTTCGCCGTCGATTACCGGTAACTCGTAAACTTCGGTAATACAGGTTTCCGGCGGATTGTCGCCGATGTCCATACGATAGATCCGTCCCGGAAACTCGGTGCCCGCTCCCCAGGCGACGTTGTCCACCGGATCCACGATGATGCCGTAACTGCCGGGGCTCATGCGGGTATCGAGAGCCGGGTCAAAATCGACCAGCTCCTCGCCGCCGCCACCCTCGTTCTGGCTGCGCAGCGGTCCGACCGGCTGGTTCCAGGGTTTGGTGATGCGGCCGTCGCCGTTGGTATCCACCACCATGGGACACCAGCCCTGGGCGAGTTGCTCATCCCCGGTGCGGTCATAAAGGCGGGTGTTTATCCAGCCGATGACATCGCCGCCGCCGCTGAAATACAGCATGCGGTCGTCATCGAAGCCGAACTGCAGGTGGTGGGTACCGAAACAGGTGTCGATCAGGCCGAAATCGCCGGTAGCAGGATCGTAGTAGGAAGCCTGGCGTTCACTGCGCCGGGTCGGGTAGTACTGCGCGTACCTGTTGGAAGAACCCTGCTGACACCACTCCGGCAAGGTATTGCCGCGTACCTTGGTGGTCATCCAGACCCGCCCCAGTTCGTCGAACATCGGGTTATGCGGATCGGCTGGCCCGGTCCACAGGGCCTCACTGCCGTAGTAGGCGGATGGCACCGGGAACTGCTGGGCAAAGCGGGTGAGCGCGGGATTATCCGAGTTGTCCTTGACGGCAATCTCTATGGTGCGGAAGTCGTTGGTTTCGGTGTCCAGTTCGACCAGCGTGCCATGTCCACCGTCGACGCCGTACACAGGACCACCCGCGTTGATGGTCGGGTCGCGCTTGTCCGTGGTTATTTCATCGTGAATGTAGGAGGTCTCGTTGCCCCAGTCCCACTGGGTGATGACCACGTTGCGTTCAGTACCCGCGGGGCGGGGTGGCGTCGGCGGTACTTCGCCCGCTGCAATACGATCGGTCCAGTCCGCGTACATTTCCATGCCCCGGGGTCCGTAGCGACCGGCAAACGCCGCCATGAAGGGACCACGAATACCCATCGCGGTCCGGTACTGCCACGCTTCGACACTGGTCTCGAATCCCAGGTGGCTGAGGTGGTCCAGGGTGCGGGTGGCCTTGTTACCCAGCTGATGGCAAAGCTGGCAGCCCTGCTTGGTCATGTCTATCCATTGCGCCTGGCTGCGCATGCCCTCGGAGATGCCGTTGCCGCTGTCGCCGGTACCCGGGAATTCGCTGGCATCGGGAATTTCAAGCAGCGAATACCAGTAGTTGGCAGGGTATACCTGGGCGGCCAGCAGGGGATCTGAAGCGACAAAGGTTTTCAGGGTGACGTCCTGAGAGCCACGCCTCAGGAAAACCGGGTCGGAATCAACCAGGCCGTAGCCTCGTACCCAGACCTTGTACAAGCCTTCCGGCAACTCGGGCAGCACGAAGCGGCCCTGGTCATCGGTGACCACGATCTTGGTCAGGTGAGTTGGCGTATCGTCGGTTTCCGCGATTACCCAGACACCCGCTTCCGGACCGTTGCTGCTGGTCACCAGGCCCTGGATCGTGTCGGAGTTGTTAGCCTGTTGCCCATGGGCTGTCAGGGCGAAGGCGCTCATGGCCAGCAGGCTAAAAGCATGGCCGGTTTTTCGAACTGTAAGATGCAATCGGGCAATACCTGCCACAAGCTTTTTGCCGGTCAAGAACATCGAAGGCTCCTCTTATTGGTTTTCTCACCAGTCCTGTCGAAACGCGGGCGTTTTCCGCCGTGGTGGCATCGTAGGCTACCACCCCAGGCCGGTGGGGGTGAAGTCGCAAGTTACAAATTATTAGAGCACGGGAAGTGGCGGGCAACATGCTGATTTCGAAATAGTGATAATAAATTTTCTTGGTTTTTCGGAATTGCCAAGAAACAGCCCGGTAATCCCGTGTATAAAGGCAATTTTACCGGTTCTGATTTGCAAAGACTGGCGTGACCCTCTACTGTGAGAGCCTTGACCGGGCCCATAAGAAGAGAGTAACAAAACGATGAAAACAGGCACTAAAAAGCTCGCGAACATTGCTCCCAACCCTCAGCTCAACCGCCGACGCTTCCTCGGTTCTCTGGGTTCACTGGCGCTTGTCTCGTTGACCGGCTGTGGCAGTGAAAGCAGCACCGGCACCGCAACGACCGCGGTTGCGTCACAAACAGGCGCGCCGATTCCCGTTCGCGCGATTAATCACATGACCCTGAACGTGTCGGATCCCGCCGCATCGCTGGCGTGGTACCAGGGGCTGTTCGGCATGCCCATCGCGGCGCGCCAGGGGGAGACGATCGTACTGCAGGTCGGAGACGGTCCACAGTTTATGGCTATTGGCGGATCGCCCAGCGACAATCCGCGTATTACGCACTATTGCCTGGCAGTGGACAATTTTGACGACGCTCGGCTGGTCCAGATCCTGGCCGAGCATGGGGTGGCAGCAAACGGCCAGTCCGGCTCCCTGCAGTCGCGGGTCAGAATGCGCGGGCCGGAGTTTGGAGGCGCCCCTGGCGGTTCCCCGGAGCTGTATTTCGGTGATCCCGACGGTATCGTCGTGCAACTGCAGGACACCAGCTACTGCGGGGGCGCCGGCTTGCAGGGAGACGAGTGCCTTGCCACGCCGGAACCTGCGCCCACCGAGGGCCTGATTACGCTGCGCGAATTCAATCACTTTACCCTGTTTGTTGAAGATCAGCAGCGGGCGGTGCAGTTTTACCAGGACCTGTTTGGCCTTCCCATCGACACGTACCAGGGTGCCATGCCGATCCTCCGGGTCGGTTCGGGTAACGAATTTCTGGCGCTGGCAGAAGTGCCGCCTCTGGCGGGCCGTATCCATCACGCCAGCCTGAACATCGAAGACTTCGATGTTGACCGTATTTTCTCACTGCTGGAGGGATACGGATTGACCGTACTGGGTGAGGCGGGGGGCGCCAACGGCCCCTTGCAGACCTACGTGACCATGCGGGGACCGGACCGCGGTGGCGCCCCCGGGGGAACGCCCGAGCTGTACTTTACCGACCCGGACGGCATTCTGTTGCAGCTGCAGGACATGAGCTACTGCGGTGGCGGCGGCTACCTGGGCGACCAGTGTGGCACGGTAGAGAATCCTACCGGCAGAAACGCCTAGCAGTCCTGAAACCGGTAGTCAGAGCAGGCATAGCCGTTACCGGTTATCGGAGCCACTTTTTTTAGCGAATTTAGCGGAGATACCGTGCAAAATAGTGCTTTAAGCCCCGCAGCGCGAGTGGTAGCCTATGGGGTTAACAACAGGCACGCGCCTCGCGCTAAGCCTGTGAAAACAAAAAGAAAATTTCAATGAAAACAAGTCTTGCGATCATTGCCGGCCTGCTGTGGTGGGGAGTTCTCCCGGCGGCACAGGCGCAACAGTCTGCCACCGGGGCTTCGCCGCAGCGCGCCCTGCTGGATCAGTTCTGTATTGGTTGCCATAACCAGGGGATCGTCAACAGCCTGGCGGTGGAAGGCGAATCGCTGTTGTTCACTCAGCTGCGTGGTCTAGGACTGACCCTGGATACCGAAAACGTGGACAACGTGGCGGAAAATCCGGCAGTCTGGGAAAAGGTCGTCCGCAAGCTGCGTGTTGGATTGATGCCGCCGCCGGAAAACCCCCGTCCCGGTCACGAGGACTACACCGATTTTCGACGCTGGCTCGAGACCGAACTGGACCTGGCAGCCCTGGCCCGGCCTGATCCGGGTCGCACCCAGGCCTTTCATCGGCTCAACCAGACAGAATACCGGAACGTGGTGCGGGACCTGCTTGCGCTTGATATCGACATCGATGAGCTGATTCCCGCTGATCCGCCAGACCAGTATGGCTTCGACAACAATGCCGAGGTGCTGTCGCTTTCGCCGGTGCTGATGGAGCGCTACGTTGCGGCCGCCCACAAGATCGCTGAAACGGCGGTCGGTGCGGCGCCTCGCGGTGCGGCCATCAAAACGTACGAGATCCCCCTGAACCTCATCCAGGATGACCGGTTAAGCGACGAGCTGCCTTTTGGTTCCCGCGGTGGAGCAGCGATCGAACACAATTTTCCCGTCGACGGCGACTACCGCATCACCGTCAAGCTGCAGACCAATTACGTGGATTTCGTTCGCGGCATCGACCAGTCACATCAGTTGGAGCTCAGTCTCGACGGTGAGCTGCTGGACGTCTTCGATTTTGGCGGTGACGCACCCGGAACACCTGCGCCATACAGTTACGCTGGCAATATTCGCGGCAGCGACGACTGGGAAGAATGGAGCATGGCATTTGCCGAACAGGGGTTTGAAGTCCGTATGCCGGTGCAGGCCGGTCCCCGAGTCATTGGTGCGACCTTTCCGCGGGAAATCTGGGAAGACGAGGGTGTTCTGCAACCGCGATTGTTTGGCTACCACCTGGCGGTTACCGAACTGCCGGACGTCAACCCCAGCGTCGGCAGTATCCTGGTAGAAGGTCCCCTGTCGGTGGCCGGGCCGGGTGATACCCCGAGCCGCCGGAAGGTCTTTACCTGCAGTCCCGACAGCGCCGATGAGGAACCGGCCTGCGCCAGGGAGATTCTCGGGACTCTGGCGCGTCAGGCCTACCGCCGACCAGTCGGCGAAAGCGATATCCAGGAGCTCTACCAGTTTTTCGAGCAGGGCCGACGGGAAGGCGGCTTTGAAACCGGCATTCAATTCGCGCTGGAGCGCATCCTGGTGGCGCCGGATTTTCTGTTCCGGATTCAGCAGGATCCTGCGGGCGTCGAGCCGGGCACCGTGTATGCGATCAGTGATATCGAGCTGGCCTCCAGGCTTTCTTTCTTTCTCTGGAGCAGTGGCCCGGACGAGCAGCTGCTGTCCTTGGCGGAGCGGGGTGAGCTGCGTGCGCCTGGCGAACTGGAACGACAGGTTCAGCGCATGATGGAGAGTCCGCGATCCGAAGCTTTTGTGAAAAACTTCGTCGGTCAGTGGTTATACCTGCGCAACCTGGATAATCACTACCCGCTGCCCGCGGCTTTCCCGGAATTCGATGAGAACCTTCGGGATGCCTTTCGGCAGGAAACCGAGCTGTTCATTGACGAGCAGATACGTTCCGACTTCAGTCTTACCGACCTGCTGAGTGCCGATTACACCTACGTTAACGAGCGACTGGCGCAGCATTACGGGATACCGGGAGTCTACGGCAGTCATTTCCGCAAGGTGAGCCTGGATGGTCGGCAACGCGGAGGCCTGCTGGGCCACGGCAGCCTGATGACGGTGTCTTCCTATCCGAATCGGACTTCGGTTGTATTGCGGGGCAAGTTTGTGCTGGAAAACCTGCTCGGTTCCCCACCGCCCGAGCCGCCTCCCAATGTGCCGGCCCTGGAGACCAGTGCCGACGGGCGACAACTCACCATGCGCGAAGCTATGGCTCAGCACCGGGAGAATCCCGCCTGTCGCGTCTGCCACGCGGCCATGGATCCGATAGGCTTCTCGCTGGAGAACTACGATGCGGTGGGGAAATGGCGGGATAATTTCGCCGGGCAGGTAGTGGATGCATCAGGCTTGCTGCCCGACGGCGCGGCCTTCGACGGCCGCAACGGCCTGCAGGCAATGCTCATGGAGCGGCCTGCCGATTTTGTCGGTACGGTAACCGAAAAACTGCTGACTTACGCGCTGGGTCGCGGGGTCGATTATTATGATATGCCGGTGATACGATCGATTGTGCGCGATGCTGAGCAGTCGGACTATCGCTGGTCGTCAGTTATACTGGGCGTGATAGAGAGCGCCCCATTCCAGATGCGGAGAACCGAGTTATGATCATTACCAGGAAAACCCTGTCCAGACGAACCGTACTTCGTGGTCTTGGTGCCAGTCTGGCATTGCCGCTGCTCGACAGCATGATCCCGGCGCTGTCCTCTGCCCATGCCCAGGTGGCAGAGAGGACCCGCCGACTGGGTGTGGTCTACGTGCCCAACGGCATGGCGATGAAGGCGTGGACCCCTGCCGGTGAGGGCAACAATTTTGAAATTACCCGCATTCTCCAGCCGATGGCCGACTATCGGGACCGGATGCTGGTGATCAGCGGGCTCAACGGTCCGCAAAGCAACGCCGGGGTGCACGCCAGCGCGTCCACGCGTTTCCTTACCGGGGCGATTCCTGCGCGAACCGAATCCGATCTTCAGGCCTCGGTGTCCATCGACCAGCTGGTGGCACAGCGCTACGGTAACGAGACCCAGCTGGGATCGCTCGAACTCGCGCTGGACCAGAACGATGTGTTCGGTTCCTGCGACATCGGTTTCAGCTGCCAGTACACCAGCACCATTTCCTGGCGCGACCAGTTCACGCCGCTGCCAATGGAAACCAATCCGCGGCTGGTTTTTGAACGATTGTTTGGCGATATAGGTACCACCGATCCCACAGTGCGGTTGCAGCGCATCAAGAAGGACCAGAGCCTGCTTGATTCCATCAGCGAACGCGTTTCAGAATTGAACCGCAGCGTCGGCGCGGGCGATCGGGCAAAGCTGGATCAGTACCTGGATTCGGTTCGTGACGTGGAGCGGCGTATTCAGATGGCGGAGGCCCAGAGTAACCGTGAGCTGCCAGAGTTGACGCAGCCGTCCGGTATACCCGGTACCTACGAGGAGCACGCCAAGCTGATGTTCGACCTGCAGGTGCTCGCTTATCAGACTGACCTGACCCGCGTGATCACTTTCATGCTGGGCAGGGAGTTGAGTGGTCGAACTTTCGCCGAGATCGGCGTGCCCGATTCGCATCACCCGACCTCGCACCACCGGGACGATCCGGTGCTTTACGAGAAAGTCACCAAGATCAACGAGTTTCATACCAGCCTGTTTGCCTATTACCTCGACAAGCTGGATGCAACACCGGATGGGGACGGTACCTTGCTGGACAATATCCTGCTGCTTTATGGCGCGGGCATGTCTGACAGTAACCAGCACAGTAACCGCGGATTACCGCTGGTCCTGTTTGGCGGCGGTGCCGGCGCTATCAAGGGTGGTCGCCATCTTCGTTACCCCGAGGGCACCCCCATCAGCAACCTGCATTTGACCATGCTGGACAAGCTGGGCATGCCGGTGGAAGACATGCCCTACAGCACCGGGCCGCTCGATCTTTCTTAAAGGGGGACAGGGGATGTCGGCTGGAATCAGCAAGCGTTGGTATGTCAGGCCGGCAGTTCCGCTGGCGGCGCTGCTAGCGGTTTGCTTTGCCTGCCCGCTTGCAGCATCCGATCTTATTGACGCTGCCCGCAACCAGGACCTCGGGATGGTACGTACACTGCTCGGTGAAGGAGTCGATCCGGATGCCAGGCAGCCTGACGGCGCGACCGCCCTGCATTGGGCGGTGCATCGCAGCAACCTGGGCATGGTAAACGCCCTGATCGAAGCGGGCGCCGATGTCAACGCGGTCAACCGACTGGGGGCATCAGCTCTTTATATCGCCGCTAAAAGCGGACAGGGCGAACTGATTGGTCGGCTGCTCGAGGCTGGCGCCAATCCGAATCTCCCGCTGCAGATGAACGAAACGCCGATCATGACGGCTTCCCGCTCCGGCACCGTCGCCGGCGTAAACAGCCTGATTGCAGCAGGCGCGGAGGTCAACGTCCGGGAAGATTCCCGTCACCAGACTGCACTGATGTGGGCAGCCGCCCAGGGTCACGTGGAAGTCGGGCGGGCGTTGATCGAGGCCGGTGCAGACCTGGAAGCCCGTTCCAAGGTGCGTCCCATGCTCATGTTTGCCGATGCCACCAACGGCGGAGCTTTCGATCAGGGCGTGACGGAAAACCTCGGTGGCTATTCCCCGCTGCTGTTTGCTGCTCGCGAAGGGCACCTTGAGATGGCGCGTCTGCTGCTGAATTCCGGGGCGGACGTCGACGGCGTCGCCGGTAACGGCAGCAGTCCGCTGGTGGTCGCCGCTCACAGTGGCCACACGGAGCTTGCTATTGAGCTACTTGAGCGAGGGGCAAATGCCAACTCAATGGGGGCCGGGTACACGGCGCTGCACGCAGCCATCCTGCGGGGCGATCTCGCCGTGGTGGAAGCGCTGCTTGACAATGGTGCAGATCCCAATCAGCGCCTGTTAAAGGCCAATCCGGTGCAACGTGCCAGTGAGGACTGGGTGTTGAAATCACCGTTGATCGGGGCCACTCCTTACTGGATCGCGGCCAGTTTCCGCGAGCCCGAAATCATGACTGCGCTGGCCGACAGCGGCGCGGACCCAATGCTCACCAGTGAAGCCCAGCACCGCCGCCTGCGCAGTCGCGAAGAACGGGATAACCCGCCCGCGCCGGAAGTGGTGGGCGGCTTTGAAAGCGCTGTTCAGGCTGCCGTCAGGGGTGACAGCACGCGTCAGCGGTATTATGTCCAGGCCAATCCCGATCCGGAGAGAGAAGAACGGCTGGCGGTCGAGTCAGTGAAGGTCGCTGCCGACCATGGAATCAATCTTGATCATACCGATTTCAGCGGCGCCACCGCGCTGCACGACGCGGCAATTCGGAATCTGGCGGGGGTGGTGCGGGAACTTGCCGGACGCGGCGCCGACATCAATGTCCTCGATGCCAGCGGTCGGACGCCTTTGGACCTGGCGATAGCAGCGGAAAACCGCGGTCCCGGTATACTGGTGCTGGAAACCCCGGAACGACAGGGTCCCTCTGCCAGAGAAGTGCTCGAGGAACTGGGCGCACTTCGTTCCAACTGATCAAGCCAGTAATCCAACTCGACCCGTGGGTGTGATTGCCCGCGGCTTGTGGTAAAGTTTTCGGCATAACAACAAGTTACATCCCCACTTCCCGGGAGGTCGTAATGACAACTACGCAGAAACTATCGCTAATAATACTTGTCCTGGCGGCGTCCAACGTCGTTCTGGCGCAGGACAACTGGGTCAACAGCCGCACCCCCGATGGTCAGCCTGACCTGCAGGGCATCTGGACCAACGCCACGATCACGCCCATTGAGCGGCCTGCCTCCCTGGCGGATAGGGCTTTTCTCAGTGATGACGAAATCAGAGCGATGGAGACTCGGACTGCGGAGCGGCGAATTGAAGCTGACAACAACATCGAAGTGGCCGCGGGGGGGAATGTCGGAGGCTATAACCAGATCTGGCTCGACTCCGGTGACACCGTACTCTCTACCGGACAGACATCTTTGATCGTCGATCCGCCCAACGGTCGCGCCCCGATCCGTGAATCGGCGCTGCAGGTGCGGGATTACTATTTTGCACACGTAGAGGATAATTATATTTATCACACAGTATGGGATCGCTGCATCACTCGAGGCGTGCCCGGGTCCATGTTGCCGGCGGGTTACAACAACGCCTATCGCATCATTCAAACGCCTGACACGGTTACCATCGTCTATGAAATGATTCATGATGTGCGAGTAATTCCGCTGCAAAAATCCGGACATATCGACGATCGGATCAAACTGTGGATGGGGGACTCGGTGGCGCACTGGGAAGGCGAAACCCTGGTTGTCGAGACCACCAATTTCAATGACAGGGGGATGATCGCCAACAGCACTGCTGGCGGGCGCCTCAAAGGCGTGCCGGTGACCGAAGATCTGCATGTGGAAGAGCGCTTCACCCGCGTCAGTGAGGACACCATTATCTGGGAAGTACGGGTAACCGACCCCGAGATCTATACGCAGCCGTTCACCATTTCCATGCCGTTGACACGGGATTCGGAATACGTGATGTACGAGTACGCCTGTCACGAAGGCAACCACGCCATACGGAATATCCTCAGTGCCGGTCGTGCGCGCGAGGCGCGAGAGGCAGCCAGTCGTTGAGTACGGTTACGCTGAAAAACCTTTTGGGAATAGTGACGACCGCGATCCTGGCACTGGCCTCAAGCGCGGGAGTGGCACAGCAGAGTATCAATCTGCTCGGTTCGGCATGCACACCTGACCTTGATCAGCCGGTCACCGAGCCGGCCACCGGACGAACCTACGTGCTGGACTACCCCTGTGATTTGCAGGCGGGACAAGAGGTGACCTTCATTCTCAATTTGCATGGTGGAGGCTCCAATACGCGCTACCAGCACGGCTACTTTCCCGCATTTGAATACAAGGAGAAATATAGACTGGTTGTCGCCACCCCCTACTCACCGACCCGCCGCTGGTCGGAGGTAGACGATACCTACCTGCAAAATATTGTTTCCCAGGTAACTGCGGCAATCGGGCAGCAGAATATTCGTGCATTCTGGCTCGCGGGCCACTCCCAGGGCGGTTCCACCTCCCGCCGCCTTGTGTGTACAGACTTCTTTTCTGGCCGGGTAGACGGGTTTCTGAGTCTCTCCGGTGGGCGACTCGGAGGTTCACCGGAACGGGCACCTGGCGCTGGCCGGCCACGCCAGCTTGATGATCCGCCCGCCGACCCGAATGCTCCTCCACCAGCACCCAGGCCTGAAGTAGTGCAGCCGGCATGCGATTTTTCGCATATTTTCGCGATCGGTGAATACGAAATTGTCGACTTACCGATCACCTCCAGTCTTGCTGCCAGGCACAACTGCGGCGCGCGAGTGCAGCGACCTGACGTCGTGGACTCCGAGGCGGGATACGTGCATGACAGTGGGCACCAGAACCCGGCTTCCCGGGAATGGGGGCGCTTGCCCCGGGGAGGTGTTTCCCAGATATTCGAATATCCAGACTGTGACGGTGGGCGCGTGGTTGCGGACGTGGTGCGTATCGACAAGGGTCATACTGAAGGTCTTGAACCACGCATTGTCGAAGCGATAGTCGCTATGATGGCGGCGGCTGACGGCGGCAAAATTCGCGCCGGGGAATAGACCCGCTCGCCCATTCAGCAAAGGCAGAAGGGATCAGGTCTTTTCGCATGCCTGAGGTGCTCGCGAGGCCCGCCGGTGTCTTCCGACTCGCTAAACTTCCAGCCACTCGGCCCTGACGTCGTCCGCCTGCAAGAGACTCTCGGGGGTTCCTTCGTACACCACTTTGCCGTGACCCATCACATAGAGTCGCTTTGAAATCTTCAGAGCGATGTTGAGTTTCTGTTCCACGAGGAGAATAGCGACGCCCCGAGAGGCAATTTCCTGCAGCAGATTGCCTACCTGTTCGACCAGTTTGGGAGCCAGTCCCTCGGTGGGCTCGTCAATCATGATCAGCTCCGGGTCGCCCATTAATGTGCGGCACATGCAAAGCATCTGTTGTTCACCTCCGCTGAGCACGCCGCCATGTACGTCTGCGCGTTCAGCGAGATTTGGGAACATGTTGAAGATTTCCTCGATCGTCCAGCGACCTCTGGTGCTGGCGGATTTCTGGCCCAAAATCAGGTTTTGCCTGACGGTAAGAGTAGGAAAGATATCGCGATTCTCGGGAACGTACCCAATACCCAGTTGCGCTATCTCAAAAGCCTTTTTGCCGGCTATTTCCTGATTCTTGTAGCGTATCGACCCGTGCGGTTCTACCTCGCCCATAATTGTTTTGACAGTCGTGGAGCGACCAACGCCGTTGCGACCCAGGAGGCTGACGATTTCCCCTTCCTGGATAGAGAAGCTGACTCCCTGAAGAATGTGACTCTTGCCGTAGTAGGCGTGCAGGTCGTTAACTTCAAGCATCAGCGGCCACCTCGCCAAGATAGGCTTCCTGGACTCTGGGATTCTTTCGGATATTTTCCGGGGTATCTGAAGCGATCAATTCGCCGTACACCAGGACGCTGATTCGATCCGCAACGTCGAACACGATATTCATGTCGTGTTCGACCATCACCAGGGTCTTGCCCTCGGTCACCTTGTGTATCAGTTCAACCGCACTTTCCGCCTCGCTGTGGCTCATGCCGGCTACCGGCTCATCGAGCAGTATCATTTCCGCGCCACCGGCTATAGCGATTCCCAACTCCAGCGCCCGCTGTTGTGCATAGGCCAGTTCCGCTGCTGGAAAAAGTGCTTTGTCACTTAATCCAATTTCTTGCAACACTTCATAAGCCCTGTCGTTCAATTCGGCTTCCCGACCTAACAGGTGCCAGAATGAATAACGGTAGCCGGAATTCCACAGCAGGGCGCAACGAATGTTTTCAAAGACATTCATGCGCGGAAATATATTGGTGACCTGAAAACTTCTTGCCAGTCCGAGGCGAGCAATCTCGTATGGCGCCCTGTTATGAATAGCATGGTTCTTGAAATAAATAGTGCCAGATGAAACATTATAACGACCGCTGATCAGGTGAAACAGGGTGGATTTACCGGCTCCATTGGGACCGATTATGGCGTGCTTTTCGCCTTCCTGAATTTCCAGCGAAATATTTCGGATAATGCTGGTCTCTCCGAAACTCTTGTTGACTTCATGCAGGGAAAGTATCGCCATCCGGGTTACTCCCTGGTTCCCATAGCAGCCTCATTGGCGAATTCCCAGGCCTTTTTCAGCTGTCCTAGAGATCGCCTGGTGGCATTTACCGCGACCGCGGTGACGGTTATAACAACAACCCAGCTAATGGCGCTGGAGGGGCTCAGAGGTATACCAAGGAAATGAAGTAACTCTTCCTGGGTGTGAGCCAATTCGATGAGCGCGACCACGCCCAGGACCGCTATCAGTGCCGGGAGACCGGTGATCAAATACGGAATAAAAAGGGATCTGAGCTTGCCGTGATACCAGGCCATCTGGTGCATCATGATGAAGCCCGCAAAACCCCGCGGCAAAAACATGACTGTCAACACGAACATAATGCCAAGGTAAAGCATCCACAGTTCGGTATAGTTGCTTAGCAAGGAATTCATCAGTGTGAGAACTACAGCGCCGACTATTGGGCCAATGAAGTATCCCAGCCCGCCAATATATGCCATCAGCAACACTCTACCTGAAGTGGCAGCATTCAGATTTTCTTCGGTTAGAAATTCGTAATTCATGGCGAACAATCCGCCTGCTATGCCCGCAAACAGGCCCGATGCGCAAAAAGAAATAAAACGCACTCGCCGGGCGCTGTAGCCGATGAATTCTGCCCGTTCAGGATTGTCGCGCACGGCGTTCGCCATACGTCCGGCCGGGGTCTGAGTGAACAGGTACATGAACAGGGTGGCGACAAGAACCCAGAATGCCGCCAGGTAATAGACTTCCACATTCTGGGCAAAGTCGACGCCAAAGAACGGTGGACCGAAAGTGCGATCGCCGCTGACACCCGCTTCCCCGCCAAAAAAATCGACGAAGATTAGCGATGAGGCGGCGATCAGTTCGCCGATTCCCAGCGAGATCATAGCGAATACCGTGCCGGCCTTGCGGGTAGAGAAACTGCCGATAAAAATGGCGGCGAGCAGTCCGAATAGACCGCCGACGAGAGGGATCAGTGTAACTGAGAAATACACTGTCTCGTATTCGATCATGATCAATGCATGAACTGCCATAAAGCCGCCCAGTCCAAAGTACACGGCATGACCAAAGGACAGCATGCCCCCTTGCCCCAGCAGCATGTTGTAGGCCAGCGCGAACACGATGGCGATTGCCATCTGGTTGAGTACGGAAATTGCCAGGATTGAATCGAATAGCAGAGGCAGAATCAGGAGGGCTGCCGTAAACCCGATCCAGGGTATGAGTCTGGTCAACATGGGTTCACTCCTCGCGCTTGCCGAGCAGGCCGGTAGGACGGAAGATCAGTACCAGAACCAGCAACAGGAAAGGCAGTATCGGAGCGATCTGTGGCAGAGTCAGGGTCCATAAATCGTTGAGCGGATGGCTGCGCTCAAATGAAACGCCGATCAAATCGAGCAAGTCTGGCATGCCTACGTCCGAGGCGATCGCATAGGATTGCAGCAGGCCGATCAGAAGCGAGGCAACGAAGGCACCTGCCAGCGACCCCAGCCCCCCGATTACGACAATCACAAATACGATGCTACCAAGCACTATCGCCATGCCAGGGAAGGTGGTTAGCACCGGACCGGCAATAACTCCGGCAACGCCGGCAAGCGCGGAGCCGACGCCAAACACCCCCATGAATATAAGCGGTACGTTGTGGCCCAGGTTGGCAACCGTGTGGGGATGGGTGATGGCGGCCTGAATAATAATGCCGATGCGACTGCGAGTGAGCGTGTAGTAAAGCCCGATGAAAATAGCCACCGAAATGAAAATCATGAAGCCGCGATAGGCGGAAAACTCCTGCCCGAAAAGAGTGAAGAGAGGGAAGTCCAACAGCTCTGGTTGCTGGTAATTCTTGGTATCCCGACCCCAGAGAAACTGCACAATCTCCTCGATCAGGAATGCCAGTCCAAAGGTAAATACCAGTTCGGCAACATGTCCGTGTTTGTGTACATGACGAAGTCCATACCTTTCTACCAGCGCTCCGCAGAAGCCCACGACGACAGGGGCTACCAGAAGGCCGGTCCAGAACCCGAGGTAGGAGCTGATGGAATAGGCAAAATAGGCGCCCAGCATATAAAAACTTGCGTGAGCAAAGTTGAGTACGCCCATCATGCTGAAGATCAGGGTAAGCCCGCTGGCCAGCATAAACAGAAGCAGGCCAGTGACCAGCCCGTTCAGGGTCGCGAATATGAAGACTTCCAGCATTCTCGGCCTTTCTCTGAGCTGTTCTTCTGATTAACCGGAAAGCACTTTAACGGCGAGGTCGACGCATTCTGCAGCTTGTTTCCCTGATGGTTTCTTCCGCCGGCACGTGGAATTCACTGAATAGCCCCCAACCGGAGTTGTCGGCATCGAACTCGACGCCTTCGTCGGTATGTACAGAAATATGCAGGGATTGAAAGATCTGGTGATCATCGCCGCGCATCCAGATTTCCTCGCCGCTAAGCGTTGTGTGACGTCTGTCTTCAAGTGCGAGAGCGATATCATAGGGGTCAGTGCTCCCAGATTCCTCAATGGCCTCAACAACCATGCGCAGTGCATTGTATATGCGCGGCTGAGTCACGTCCTTGTCAGGATTGGCTGCCTTGAAGCCGCGAATGAATTCCTTGCGTTCTTCGGTCGGAATGGGGTTTGAAGTTTCGTTGTGCACCAGATACACGAGACCCTTGGCGTCTTCTCCCAGGGTGGCGGTGATGCCGTCATAAGCGGCATAAAATGTATAGATAGGAATGCGCAGACCTGAATCGATTATCGAGCGTGCCAGAGATACCATGTCAGCGCCGAAATTTCCGGTAATCACGGCATCGGCCCCGGAGGCAACTATCTTGGTGACGTAAGGAGTGAAATCCTTCACCTGTCCAATTGGGTGGAACTCGTTGCCGACAATTTCGATATCCGGGCGTTTTTCCTGCAGCATGGCGATGGAAGTATCGGCTACGACCTGTCCGAATGAATAATCCTGACCGATGATGTAGACGCTCTTGATGTCCTCATTCATGGCAATGTAATCAGTCAAAACTTCCAGTTTCATGATCGCATGGGCGTCGAAACGGAAGTGCCAAAAGCTGCATTCTTCTTCGGTAAGAGCCGGGTCGACTGCAGAGTAATTGATCTGCAAAACTTCCTGTCCCGGATTGCGACGATTGTGGCGAGAGATTGTCGAACTCAAGGTGTTAGCCACTGCAGAGCTGTTGCCTTGAAAAATAATGCGGATTCCCTCACTCACCGCCCGTTGGAACTGCAGCTGAGTTTCAGTGGGACTCTGTTTGTTATCCAGTGGAACAATTTCAATAGGTCGCCCGCCCAGTATGCCGCCCCTGGAGTTGAAGAAATATTCGGCTGCGTATTCAATCTGTCTCAGGCCGCTGGTACCGATGGACGCGAATGATCCGGACAGTGGGTCCATAAAAGCGATGCGGACGGGCTCCTGGGCTTGACTTGTCAATGGAGTCAAAGCGGTCGCAGCTGCGATCGATATCGAAGCGAGAAGATTTCTGGGCGATGTATTCATGGGCTTCCACTCGTGCTGTTATTCAGGGTTTGAACCCGGGAGGGTTTGCAGCCGTCAATGCCAATGTCAGGTAATTCCGGGCGTCACCGCCCATTCTGAATCCTTTCGGCGGCGTCAGCCTGACATTACCCCAGAGTAGAGATTCAAATCAAGGACGCTCAGGCGAGATGGGATAAAACCATCGAAAAGAGGTGTGATCGGACAGAAACCGGCGTTACTGCGAGCAGATAGCGTACAATCATTGGGCTGATGGTGGGAGGATTATGCGCTGGCCAGCGGGGCTGGCGACAAGTCGCGACGGGTTATGAAACTGGCAGATTTTGATATTCAGGAATGCGAAATTGAAATTCAGCCCATTCGAGCTGGCGGGCCGGGCGGGCAGAATGTCAACAAGGTTTCGACTGCGATTCATCTGCGCTTTGACAGTCAGGCATCGAGTCTTCCGGATTCCTGTAAACAGCGATTGCTGGTGTTTCGCGACCAGCGGATTTCCTCCGAAGGTGTCATTGTGATCAAGGCTCAGCGCTATCGTTCCCAGGAACTAAATCGACAGGACGCCATGCAACGACTGCGAGAGTTGATTGTCAGAGCTCTGCGGAAGCCGCGTCCCAGGAAGCCCACCCGCCCGACGGTCACTTCGCGACATAAGCGAATGGATGAAAAAAAAGCGCGGGGTCGTCTTAAGAAGTTGCGCAGTACAAGATCTTATAGTGGTCAGGACTAATTCTGCGTCAAATGGCCGCGCGTATCGCGCGCATGTCAAACCCTAAATCAGGCAACGGTGGTTGCCGTGGCGAAGCAATAGGCGGGTATGCTCGGCGGATTTTCGCTGTGGGTATGCTCAAACCTCTCGAGTTTCAGTCCACATTCGCCGACAAGCTGCTCCAGCGGGTCGCGCGCCGGTTTGCGGGTACTGATTCCGAAGATCAATGCTTCCCCGTAGTACTTCATACCCTGATTGACCAGGCGCTTGCCTGTTTTTTCGTAAGGCGTCTCACAGTCCAGTAGTTCCTTGCTGAAATAATCAAAAGCAACTTCACTGCCTTCAGGCAGCGTTGCTGCCAATCTCAGCGTGTCACGAACAGACTGTTCCGGAATGTACATGGTCACGCCCTCCCACAACACAAAGGTAGTTTTTGCGCCGTCGAAACCGGCATTCAGCAGCGCCTCCATCCAGGATTGTTGATTGAAATCAGTTTCGACGAAAGTGACATGTTGATGAGCAACTCCGGCGGCTTCCAGTCCCTTGATTTTTGCCTTAAGGGTGGGCGCCATGTCCACCTCAAAACAGCAAACGTCTGCAGCATTCGGCAGATCGTAACAGCGGGTATCGAAGCCGGCACCCAGTATGACGAGCTGGCGGACCGGGTTCTCCTCACGGGTCAGGGATTCGTGCAGCGCGTGATCAAAAAATGCCGTGCGATGGGAAATGAACGTCAGAAGGTCGGAGGGGCGAGGACCGGGGAAATCAAACAGCCAACCCCGATAGCCGCTAATTCGACAGGCGAACTCCAGGGTTTTGATTATCAGGAACGTAACCAGGCCGTCATAAATTGGCAGATGACCAGCAAGCGCATAAGCTGTCGGATCGTTTCTTGTTCTCGCAATATGAAACAGGAGTCGGGCTCCATAGGGTTCGTTCGCTGTTCCGGATATTTGTTGCGGGATAGAAATTTTTCTTAGCCGAAAGGTGTACAGGATTACCCCGACGATCTGCAATGGCAGCAGAAATAATTCAATCAGGATAAAAATCAGCAGTCGCATGGTTGCTAGGTGACCATCGGGTCCGAGGGCGAAACCGGTGACCCCGGACGCCCCCAGCCAGAATTCGTCACTAGTAGACTTCGAACAACCCGGCGGCACCCATACCGCCACCGACGCACATGGTGCACACGACGTATCGGGCGCCTCTTCGCTTACCTTCGATCAGGGCATGGCCAACCATACGAGCGCCGCTCATACCGTAGGGGTGGCCGATGGATATCGCTCCACCGTTGACATTCAGCAGTTCGTTGGGAATTCCGAGCTTGTCGCGGCAATAGATTACCTGCACGGCGAAGGCTTCGTTCAGCTCCCAGAGTCCAATGTCGTCCATGCTCAAGTTGAAGCGCTCAAGCAGCTTGGGGACCGCGTAGATCGGACCGATACCCATTTCGTCCGGCTCCAGGCCTGCTACAGCAACACCGCGATAAGCGCCCAGCGGCTCCAGGCCTTTCTGTTCTGCCAGCTTGCTGTCCATCAGCACCGATGCGGATGCGCCGTCGGAAAGCTGGCTGGCATTGCCGGCGGTAATGCAGCCGCCTTCGAAGACCGGTTTCAGCCCGTTAAGCCCTTCCAGAGTAGTGGTGGGCCGATTTCCCTCGTCTTTGTCCAGAGTGACATCATGCACACTCTGCTCTTTGGTTTCCCTGTCGACAAACACCATTTTTGAGGCCATCGGTACGATTTCGTCATCAAACTTGCCCGCCGCCTGCGCAGCGGCTGTGCGCTGCTGACTTTGCAAGCCATACTCGTCCTGCTGTTCTCGTGAGATATTGTAGCGTCGAGCAACAGTCTCGGCAGTCTCCAGCATTGACATATAAGCATGTTCGGATTGCGCCAGCACGTTGGGATCCTGAGCCCGATAATTGTTACGATGCTCGTTCTGTACCAGACTGATGGACTCGAGTCCTGCCCCAACTACGATCGGCATGTTGTCGCAGATGATCTGCTTGGCCGCGGTGGCGATAGCCATCATCCCGGAGGAACACTGGCGATCAATGCTCATGCCCGATACGGTGTTGGGCAAGCCGGCGGCAACCGCTGCTGTGCGACCAATGTTGTAGCCTGAAGATCCTTGCTGCATGGCGCAGCCCATGATGACATCGTCAACTTCTCCCGGTTCGATGCCGGCTCGCCTGACCGCCTCGCGTATGGCATGCCCACCCAGGGTAGGGGCTTCAGTATCGTTAAAGGCGCCCCGGTAGGCCTTGCCGATTGGTGTTCTTGCAGTGGAGACAATTACCGCTTCTCGAGTCATTTTCTAATCCTGATTGAATGGTTACTTCGAATAAATCATCGCAATAATATCGTTTATCGCATAACGCGCCAGTTCTACCATTTCGTCATCGGTGCGATCCTGGATAGGATGCTGCACATAAACACTGGCGGGTTCAATTCCCAGCGAGCTGGCCTGAGCATTGGCCGCGTCAACAAACTCGGTGGATGCCACGAAGCCTGCCGGTACGCCGCGACCTTCAAGGTTCATGATGTCATGCAAACTGCACGAGGTACATGAACCTCAGTCAGCCAGTCCTTCTATGACAGCATCGCATTCGACACTGATTCGCTGGCTGAGTTCGGTAGGTGCTACCCGGGTAAACGTGGGCTTACTGTAGCGCTTAACAGTCGCACCCAGTGCGGTTAGCTGTTTTTCCACCTCATCCAGGAATTCCTTACCGCGTGGCTTGGAGATATCCAGCAGCCCCACGGTGGCGCCGACCAGCGATGACAGTCTGTCATTAAGCTGTCGGGTCGCTGGCTGCAGTTCCGAGGTGGGGTCCAGTAATGTAGTCGACATAGCTCTGACCTCCTGATTAATTCCTCTAGTTCATCTATACCATTGCTTGCGAAACCAGCTGGCTGCCTTTCTCGCCAGAAGCCACCCAGCCGGCTATGATCGCTGAAAACAAGCCCGCGGTGCCACCGGCGCTGGCTATATGCAGGCCATCGGCCCGGAACTTGTCCAATGTGCGGTCTTTAAATTGCTCGGGCAGACCCTCGGCTATGCCGCCTGCGCCCCTGACGAGCTCTTCACCCGGAGTGCGCAGCGCCTCATATATTGCCGCTTTTACTTCCGCTTTGTTCCAGCCACCCTGGCGGAATACCCGGCGATGTTCCGGAGATAATACCAGCAGGGCATCGGTCTGCATAAAAACCTTGGCGTGGGAAACAGTTCGCAGGCTTGCTGCCAGGCTTCTGGCCAGCGATTCCGGGTTGCGCGATTGCTGGTCCATTACCGGCTGGATGCCAGAACCTGCGAAAAGGCTGACCACGGAATCTGCGCGCGTATAGCCGCGGTCCATGGCGAGGCTTGGCCATTGTTCATCGCTTTCATCTTCAGCGAAGCAAAAGCTGTATTTCCCGGGATTTCCCAGCGTTGCCCGATCGATGCCGCCGGGGCGTCCGCCACCTATATTTTGAATAATTAGTTGCAGGCTGCGACCAATCGTCGCGTTGGCGCGGTTTCCCTGGCCCAGGGCGTTAATCCCGGAATTCATCCCAATACGTTTGCTCACGGGCCCGCTTACGATCACGACAGGTGAAGAGAAATAGGTAGTGCACAGCAGTCCATGCCAGCAGAAAGGTTCCTGCAGCGCGCCTTCCAGTGCGGCCAGTACCACCGGGAAGTACTCCGGTTTGCAGCCGGCCATGACCGCGTTGATGGCGGCTTTTTCGATACTGCAGGGGGCATAGTCCGGCGGGATATTGCCTATTATCTCATCGGCTGTACGATCTGAAGCCGCCAGCATGCGGGCAACCCGGACCGGGGTCGGCGGAGTGACTGGCAGTCCGTCGGTCCAGCCTCTTTCGTAGCAGGCTTCCATGACGTCCTCGCTGTCGTCGATTTCCAGTTGCCGTGCAGCCTGCCTGGCTCCACCAAATTTTACCGCCAGCATATCCTCCATACCCGGGTCGCGCGACTTCGAGCCACAGCCCGGTCTGAAGTCAGGCAGTTCATTGCCCAGACCGGGCATTTGCATAAAATCCTGCCACTGTTTTCTGTCCCAGCCGAATATGCGCTCACTTTCCTTTCCTGCGCAAAACCGAATAAGCGTGGGCACCACTTCGATATCGTTGTGAAACGAGAACTCCAGTTGGGTATCGTCGACTTTGCCGGCAATAGACTCCGGGAAACTGGGGTCGTCCTGTACATATATCCGGAGCGAATCCCGGAGCTGCTCAGCCAGCTCCCGGGCGACGGGTTCGATAAGTCGGCAGGTGGCACAGTCTTTTTTGAGTACCAGAGCAAATTGACTCTCGGATGAGCTGTTCATCGGCATGGTCCCCCACCATGGCAAGTGGTTTCTGCCCAAGGTCAACAGTGGCAGAAATTTGGTGTAGCAGGCGGCGTAGTGTAACTTACTGGCTCCGATTCTGCCAAAGCGAGGTCCGTGGCCGACGGGCACACTGCAGTGTTGCGCGAGTTTGAGGACCTTCAGCAAGACGTTTTATCGGGAACGTGGGGTTTATTGGATCACTGTGGCGCGACTAACCCGGCAGAATTCTTTGCTGTTGCTATCGAAACATTTTTTGAATGCCCGGAACAGATGCGTTAGGGACTCGAAGAGCTTTTTGTTGAGTTGAACAAATTTTACCGAGTCGATCCCACGGAGTGGGGCACTGGCGTGGGGCAATAATCGACGTGACGTTCCGAAAGCGGGCTAGTAAATGAATCCCAGAGCGCTGATCCCGACCAGGATATTGATGATCATGAACACCGAAGAGGTCCGGGACATTACTTTCCAAAGCTGTGGGCCCTTGTAGGCGGCGCGAATGCCTACCAACAGAACAGAGGTATAGGCCAGCATGGCAGCTACCAGTGCAAGAAAACGCACCCAGTTTTCTGCATCGACCGCCTGACTACCGATGAGGAAAAACAGGCCGGCACCAATGAAATAGAAAATCCAGTAGGTAATGGCAAGGCCATATTCGCCAGCCAGTAGTCTTGCTAGAAATGACCTGTTGTCGGCCTGTTCCAAAGTCCCGCTCCTCGTTTCAGACACACAGCTGCGCTAGTGTAACCGATCCGGGTATTACTAAAAAAGTGACTATTTTCCCCCGGCGAATTTCTTCAAAGCATATTTCTTCGTCCCGTCGATTTTAAGGGTATCGAATAAGATGCGCGTCTTGACTGATGAATCGACAAAACCCTGCTCGAGCTTAAGAATTGATAGGCATCGAATTTCTCGATCAGCTTCATCGAAACAAATCGTTTTACATGTTGTGACCGTATCACTACTGTGCACTCATCTTCACAGACTTCACGGGTATTCGATCGAGCGCGGCGATGGGAACGAGTCGAAACCGGCAGCCTCTGTGAGTGAGCAGTTATAGACACAGACCAACGCAGCATTCACTATCCAAAGGAGAACAAGGAAATGCGTAAGCGAACATTATCGGTCATGACGGCACTGGCCATCGGGACTTCCTCTTTGCTGACTTCGCCCCTGGCGATTTCGCAAGACGGTGTGCCCGATAATAACTACTGGTGGCCCAACCGACTGAACCTCGAACCTCTGCACCGGGATCCCTCGATCAACCCGCTGGGGGATGATTTTGACTACGCGGAGGCTTTTGAAAGCCTGGATCTGGATCAGGTCAAAGCGGACCTAGAGGCCCTGATGACAACCTCTCAGGACTGGTGGCCGGCAGACTATGGTCACTACGGTCCTTTCTTTATCCGTATGGCGTGGCACAGCGCAGGAACTTACCGAACGATAGACGGCCGGGGAGGTTCTGACGGCGGCATGCAACGCTTCGCGCCGCTCAACAGCTGGCCCGACAATACCAACCTGGACAAAGCGACCCGTCTGCTGTGGCCGATCAAGCAGAAATACGGTCGAAACATCTCCTGGGCGGACTTAATGATCTTGGCCGGGACCGTGGCAATGGAGTCCATGGGTTTTGAAATTCTCGGCTTTGCAGGCGGTCGAATTGACGCCTGGGAACCCGATGATGTGAACTGGGGCCCCGAAGGCGAGTGGCTTGCCTCCGACCGACGCGACGCAATGGGCAATCTTGAAAACCCGTTTGGCGCGACTCAGATGGGGCTTATCTATGTGAACCCGCAGGGCCCGGGAGGCAATCCTGATCCCCAGGCCGCGGCCGACGCCATTCGTGAAGCATTTGGTCGTATGGCGATGAATGACGAGGAAACTGTCGCATTGATTGCCGGCGGTCACACTTTTGGTAAGGCCCACGGCGCTGCCGACCCCGGCCAGTACGTTGGCGTCGAGCCGGAAGGAACTGACATCGCCGCGCAGGGCATTGGCTGGCAGAATTCCTATGGCACCGGTCGGGGCGCTGACACCATTACCAGTGGTCTGGAAGGTGCGTGGACGTTCAACCCTGCGGCCTGGACCAACAATTACCTGGAGAACCTGTACGCGTACGAGTGGGTTCAGACTCGCAGCCCCGCCGGAGCTATCCAGTGGGAACCAGCGGGTGGTGCCGCGTCCAGCCTGGTGCCCGATGCGCACGATCCTTCCGTGCGTCACGCACCGATGATGTTTACCACTGACCTGGCATTGAAAGTCGATCCGGCCTATCGGGAAATTACCAGTCGCTGGCTGGAAAACCCAGAACAGTTCGAGGATGCCTTCGCCCGCGCCTGGTTCAAGCTGACACACCGGGATATGGGTCCGACGACTCGCTATCTCGGGGACCTGGTCCCTGATCAGGAATTCGTGTGGCAGGACCCGATACCGGCCCCCGATTATGACCTGGTCAATGCCGGTGACATCCGCGGGCTGAAGGAAGACATTCTTGCTTCCGGACTGAGTGTTTCAGAGTTGGTACGAACCGCCTGGGCTTCCGCCTCTACCTATCGGGGCACAGACATGCGCGGTGGAGCCAATGGCGGACGAGTTCGCCTGGCGCCACAAAACAACTGGGCGGCCAACAACCCGGCCGAACTGACTCGAGTGCTCAACGTGCTGGAAGGTATCAAGAGCGATTTCGACACCGGCCGAAAGCAGATCTCGATGGCAGACCTGATAGTGTTGGGTGGGGCCACGGCAATCGAAAAAGCTGCAGCCGATGCTGGCTATGACATAGAAGTTCCTTTCATTCCCGGTCGCGGGGATGCAACCCAGGAGCAGACCGACGTCGAGTCCGTTGCAGTTCTGGAGCCTTCAGCTGACGGTTTCCGCAACTACTTTGCCAGCGGTAACAGCCGATCTCCGGCTGAAATGTTGGTCGAAAAGGCAGCGCTTCTGGAGCTGAGTGTTCCGGAGATGACTGCTCTGGCAGGAGGCATGCGAGCTCTGGATGCCAACACTGGCGGCGCTGCCCACGGCGTTTTTACTGATCGCCCGGGCACCCTCTCCAACGACTTCTTCGTAAATCTGGTGGATATGTCTACTGTCTGGACCCGGTCTACTTCCGACCAGGCCATCTTCGAGGGACGCGACCATGATTCCGGCGCTCTGAAATGGACTGCGACGCCGGTGGATCTGATTTTTGGTTCCAACTCGGAGCTGCGCGCGGTGGCAGAGTTCTATGCCGCAGACGATGGCGGTGAGCAGTTTGTCCAGGACTTCGTCAGTGCCTGGACCAAGGTAATGACACTGGATCGTTTCGATCTGGAATCATAGATGGCAGAGCGGCGCCACCCGGCAATGCGGATGGCGCCGCTTCATCGATTTTAAGGGGATAGCCAGCCCTTCAAATTCCAGTTCTTCTTCTGAAGGCATTATCGTTTCGCGCTTAGCTTCGTTAGCTACTCGTAACGCAGGGCGTCAATAGGATCCAGGTTGGCGGCCTTGGCTGCCGGCAGGATGCCAAACAATATACCGACAAACGCCGAGAACCCCATAGCCAGCGCGGCTGCCCACACCGGTATCGCGGCAGGCGGGAAAGAGGGGATGTTGTTGGCAATCAGCACGCCCAGGCCGAATCCGAGCCCGAGGCCAATCAGCCCCCCGAGCAGAGACAAAAACATCGATTCAATGAGAAACTGCAGCAGGATGTGGTGCCGCTTGGCGCCAATCGCCTTGCAGATACCGATTTCCCGGGTACGTTCCGTTACCGACACCAGCATGATATTCATGATGCCGATGCCGCCAACCAGCAACGAGATACCAACGATGCCGCCGATCACGACGGTAACTACACCCAGAATTGCGTCGAAAGTATCCATCATCTGTTCTGCAGTCTCGATGACAAAATCATCATCTTCGTTACTGTTGAGGTCATGGGCATTTCGTAACAGGGTGGTAAGCTGCGAAATCACATCTTCCACTTCGGCCGTTTCGCTCAGGCTTAACTGGATCTGGATATCGGTACGAGCCTGATTGCCTTGCAGGCTTTGCATAGTGGCATAGGGCACCAGCACCCGATCGTCCTGGCTGAATCCCATGATGTCGCCTTTGGTTTCCAGCAGTCCGACTATCCTGAACCACTCTCCGCCGAGTTCGATGAATTCATTGACGGGGTTTTCGGGCAAGTTAAGGTTTTCTCTCACTGTGTCGCCGATCACGGCGATGCGGCGTCTGGTGGAGTTGTCGCTGTCGGCGAGAAACCTGCCTTGTGTCGTGTAGAACTGCGCGACATCCTGAAAGGCATAGGTGGTGCCCATAATTTGTGAGTAAGAGGTCTGCGAGCCGTACTTGACCTGCGATGCTCGATTCGCAAACAGGATGGGAGTGATGGAAGCGATACCGTCAATTCGGCGTTCTATCAGGTCAAGGTCTTCGGGCGTCAGTCGCCTGTTGATACCCTGCATGCGGTCTTCTATTGGCGTATAGGATCTGACTGTCAGGCTGTTGGTCCCCAGAGAAGCGAATTGCTGGCTGACAAATACCCTGAGTCCCTGTGTAATCGAGATCACCGCGATCACGCTGGCAACACCAATGACGATACCGAGAGTAGTCAGGAAACTACGAAGCCCGTGCGCATAAATGGACAGGAGGGCAGAGCGACAACTTTCAAGCAGTGAAAACAGCATATCGATTACCTGGTCAATGAATCTCGGCCGTTGCCTGGGTGCTGTCCTGGAAAATCCTGCCATCCTTCATTTCGATTACCCGTTTGCAGTGCGCCGCTATCTCGTCTTCATGGGTTACCATGATGACAGTATGTCCTTCGGCATGCAGTTCATCGAACAATTGCATAATCTCGACCGTGGTTCTGGAATCGAGGTTACCGGTTGGTTCATCCGCCAGCAGGATCGACGGATGAGTGACCAGCGCTCGTGCAATGGCGACCCGCTGGCGTTGACCGCCGGAGAGTTGATTCGGAAGGTGATCGGTCCGATCAGCCAGATTGACTCGCGCGAGTGCCCTGGTGGCCATCTCTTTTCTCTTGCGAAATGGGATGTTGCGGTAGATGAGCGGCTGCATGACGTTGCCAAGCGCTGTGGCTCTTGGCAGTAAATTGAAGCTCTGGAAAATAAATCCGATTTCCAGATTGCGGATTTCCGAAAGCTGATTCTGGTTCAGATTTTCCACGTTATTGCCGTTCAGATGGTACTGACCGCCGGTCGGCCGATCGAGGCAGCCCAGGATATTCAGCATGGTGGACTTTCCGGACCCGGAGGAGCCAATGAAAGCAACGTATTCATTGCGCTCGATTTCGACATCGATACCGTCCAGGGCTTTAACCACCTGGGTGCCCATTTCGTAATACTTGGTGATCTCGTTAAGTGCAATCAGGGCCATATCGATGATATCGGGTTGGGTGTATTGTGCGACCGAATCTTGCGACCAATCCGGGGCAATCTGTTACTCAGACGTCGGGGCTGAATATTCAAGACGGGTAGCATCAAGCCGGTCGCCGTCCAGCAGGTGTCGCAGCTCCCTGTTGGGCCCCACCACGATTTCCACGTCCCGGTCAATAGTGGTGGTGAGCTCCTGATATTCGTCGTCGGAAAGCCCTACTTCAACTCGGGTCTTTCTTGCCACGCCGCCGTCGTTAATGAAAATGAAGTATTCACTTCGAAGTTCCGAGCGGTCTTCCTCGAACAGGATGGCCTGAATCGGAACTGCCGCCACCTCCTGGTCTTGCCGGGTGAAGATTTCCGCGCGGCTGGACATGCCCGGGCGCAGCACGACACCGCCTGGATCTGTGATGTCGATTTTTACGGTAAAGGTGAGTCCCTGCCGTCCCTGCTCAACCTTGGCGGTGTTGGCGATGTAACGCACCACCCCCTCCATGGGCTGGTCAGGATAGGCGATGGCGACTATTTCAGCTCGCTGACCGAGTGCAACATTAGCAACATCAGCTTCATCCACCAGCACCTCGACATAGATGCTCTCCGGGTTGGCGATGGTCATCAGAGACGAGCCGGGAATGTTGGTGGAGCTCGCAATCGCAGTCTCACCGACTTTGATGTCCAGACTGGTAATGACGCCGTCCAGGGGCGAGACGATCTGGGTTTTACTCAGCTGGTCCAAAACCTGTTCCAGTTGCGCCTCGGCCTGCAGCAGTCTCTCTCGGGAGGACTTCAGGTCGATTTCCGCCAGTGCCAGTTGATTGGCAATGGTTTCAAATTCTTCGTCACCCACCATGTCGCGCTCGTAAAGACTCTTCGTGCGCTCATATTGACGGCGCATATTATCGATCCGCACTTCCTGCCTTTCGATATCGATGGTGTTGAGGCGCACAGCGGCCTCGCTCTGTTCCAGCCCGGCCAGTAAATTCTTGTCGTCGACTTGCAGCACCAGCTGGTCTTTCTTCACCCGGTCTCCTTCTTCCACATAAAGAGCCGCGACCTTGCCGATGATTTCCGAACTGAGCAGAACCTCTTCCTCATGGGCAAGGAATCCGGAGGCCAGGATCGAGGGGCTGATGACTCGCTGTGCTATCGTGGCAACCTCAACCTCTTTACCGTCGACTCCGAATACGCTCCGGTTTATGAGAGGCAGGGCGATGACCGTGGCCACGATTACGAGAACAAGCAGTATCTTTTTGATGCTCATGACAATTCGACTATTGGCAGTTGATGAGGATAAGACTCGAACTTGACGGCTGTATAGCACAATTGCTGAGGGAAAATAACATATTGCGGCTCAGCTTACGGCAAAAAACGTCCAAACACCGTAAATCAGCAGATAGGGTGTAAAAATAATAGATACTGATCTGGCTAAACCGGCCTGCAACCAGAGCCTGTAGCCGATCACAAGCAGCACAAGAGTCCAGATGGTCGGCAGGTTAACGGTGGCCAGAATCCGGTTGATCGATGGGTCGGCTGTTTCCATGCCAAGAGCAAGCAGCGAGAGTCCGTTTAGATCCACTATGCTGATCTGCCCGCTGGGGTTAAGCAGGATATTGACCGCCATGGAAAGTGCCAGCAAAACGGCCGGCAGGTTCGACCAGGCGACCAGTGCCCACCACTGTTTGAAGCGAATCTCGTCGCCCCGCAGCGCTGCAGTCAGGCTCAGGTAGCTGGCTTGTAACAGGTAAATCATCATGAGCGACAAGCCGCTGGTCACCAGGGTAATCCAGCGCATGTTGTTGGGGGACAAAAACTCCATGCCTTCGCGAATCTCCTCGAGCTCAGCCTCGCTTCGGTCACTGAGCTGGCTCAGGGTGTCGTCGATATACCAGTCGAAATCCAGCACCGTGAAATACCAGCCAGTCACCAGCAGAGTGCTCAATATCACAACCGCGAGAGGGAACAGGCTGGTCGGCTTTTCCTTGATAACACTGAACGCAGCCGACGGCGCTGTCAGGACATTGATTGCCAGGGAGACCGGACTCTGCTTTGCAGAAACAGGTGATTCGCCGGAAACTTCCGTTTCGGACATGGTGAACTCCGGAGTATTTTTTGCAAATCCTCGCGTAGTATACCCGACTTTAAGGTGCCGGTAATGAATCCACAGGAGCCCATCACTCGCCGTTCAGTGCTGCGTCAAGCCTGGCCGCTGATACTGGCCAACTGCTCTGTGCCACTATTGGGACTGGTCGATACGGCGGTGCTGGGTAATCTCGGCACGCTGGTTGATCTCGGCGCGATCGCTCTGGGTGCGCTGATTTTCAGTTTCGTCTACTGGGGTTTTGGATTCCTGCGGATGGGTACCACCGGGTTTATCGCCCAGGCAGCGGGCCGGGGCGATGGAGCGGAGGTTCGAGCAGTGCTGATACGCTCACTGCTGCTGGCGCTAGGCATCGGTGTTGTTATTACAGCCCTGCAGATTCCGGTCGGGGCCATCGCATTCGGTTTGCTGAGCGGCGGAGAGCAGGTCGAGGATGCGGCGCGATCCTATTTTGAAATAAGGATCTGGGGTGCACCGGCAACCCTTGGCACCTTCGTACTGACGGGAGTTTTGGTCGGCCTGGGCGAAAGCAGGCGGTTGTTGCTGGTACAACTGTTTCTCAATCTGCTGAATATCCTGTTGGACATTTACCTGGCCGGCCATCTGCAGCTGGGCGCGCGCGGCATCGCAATCGGCACCTTGCTGGCAGAATGGCTGGCCTTCATTTTTGCCCTGGCAATTGTCGCGCGCCTGGTGCTCCGCAGCCGGACTGACTCCGAGCACTGGTTAGTTATCGAGCGCCTGCGCGACCGGTCGAGCATGCTGGCTATACTTTCCGCCAACCGGGATATCATGGTACGCACGATCTTGTTGGTTTTTTCGTTCGCCTGGTTTACCAACCAGAGTGCGATATACGGCAATGATGTTCTGGCAGCCAATCACATTCTGCTGCAATTGATTTCCTTTTCTGCGTTCTTTCTTGACGGTTTCGCTTTCGTCGGAGAATCTCTGGTAGGGCAGGCGATAGGGGCCAGGAATCTTTCTTTGTTGGACAGAGCGATGCGCCGTACTAGCGAGATGGCGTTTGCCACTGCTGTTCTGCTGGCGCTGCTGGTCTTCGCTTTTGGTCAGCAGATGATTGATGCGCTGACGGATCTGCCAGCGGTGCGAGAACTGGCAGGCGGTTTACTGAGTTTTGCCGCTATTTATATCCTGCTGTCGTTTGCAGCGTTTCAGCTGGACGGAATCTTTATCGGTGCTACGTTTACAGTGCAGATGCGCAATGCATCAGTTGTTTCGGCTGGCATATTTCTGGTGTCCTGGTGGTTGCTATCTGCCCGATACGGCGTGGAGGGGCTGTGGTGGTCGTTCATTATCTACGTCATCTTCAGAGCCGTGGCATTACTGTTGTATTTTCCCCAGCTCCGCAATTCGCTGCGCTGAAGTTCGCCGTGAAGTCAGCTCGGTTATGCAAGCTGTGGAACAATTGGGGTAAGCGTGATTAATGGAGCGAGTCGATCTGTTCGTCGGGCAGGATGTGAGGTTCAAGCTCGAGAGACTGCTGCTTGCGGCCGACCATCACGATTTCACCACGATACCGGGCTTCGCCAGTCGAGGTGAACTCGAAACAGTAGCGCCGTCGAAGGCACAGCGAACCTCCATTATCCTGGACCGGAAACACGCCCTTGATGACCATGGTCTGATCGAGCAGCTGCAACCCGAGCTGCTTGAGATACGTGTCGGCGAGCTTGAGTGCCTGGCTTTTGACGATGTCGCTGTGCCACCAGAAAGCGACTACCGCGGCCATGCAGCAGAGCCAGAAAATTACCGAAAGGTTGAGCATGGTCTGGTGTCCGACTTTCGAGGATCACGCCCCGAAAGATTCCCGCTTTTTGCAAAAAATATTTTTAAACTGCCGCACGGGCATTGTAGCGCTTGATGTGGGGCGCGAGGATTTCCAGCGCTGTTCTGTCGCAGGGGGGCAGGGTGGCGTCGCTGAGTCTCAGCGGTGCAACCCGCTCGCCCCAGCGGATCAGTCCGGCACCCCACGTAAGTCCGGCGCCGAAGGAGGCCATCAGCACGTAATCTCCGGGATTAATGCGCCCCTCTTCGAGGGCTTCGGTTAGCGCCACGGGAATGGTGCCCGCCGAGGTGTTGCCGTACTTGTGAACATTGACCATAACCTTGTCTTCGGGGATTTCCAGGCGCCTGGCGAGGGCATCCAGAATTCGCTTGTTGGCCTGGTGTGGCACCACGATATGCACGTCCTCCTTGCTGAGACCGACCTGTTCCAGCACATCGACGCAGGCCTGGGCCATGCTCTTCACCGCGCGCTTGAATACTTCCTGACCATCGAAATTCCAGCCGAGGTAGAGGAACTCCTGATCCAGACGACTATAACCACTGCCCAGATTGGTAATCTGAATCGCATACTTGGCATCGGCTTCACAGCCGATCTTCGACGCCAGCAATCCACATTCCTGGTCGCTGGCTTCGATCACTACCGCGCCGCAGGCGTCGCCGAACAGCACCGCAACATCCCTGCGTGACCAGTCCATGTAGTGACTGATAAATTCACCGCCAATCACCAGAACTTTTTTGTGAGCGCCGGTACGGATCAGACTGGTGCCGATATGCAGACCGTACAGGAAGCCGGTACACGCTGAATTCAGATCTATGGCGGCTGCGTTTCGCGCGCCCAGCGCGTCAGCAATCATGGAGGCGGTGTTGGGGCAGAAAGAATCTACCGTAAGACTGCCGAGCAGAATCAGGTCGATGTCCCCGGGTTCGAGATCGGCCGCCGCCAGGGCATGGCGAGCGGCTACCAGGGCCATATCGGAAAAATTACAGTGACAGATGCGCCGTTCCCTGATGCCGGTCCGGGTGGTGATCCACTCGTCCGTGGTTTCCATGAACGTTTCCAGGTCCTGGTTGCTCAGCACCGCCGGCGGTACACATTTACCCCATCCGGTTATCTGTGCAAACTGCATAGTCTGTCTCCCCATTTGCCTTGGTATTCTTTAAACTGGGCTACATGGACCCGAGAGATTGAGGATACTGCATTTTTATTTAATAAGGTAGCCGACTGCCCGGGTTCTGCAGGTTAGTAACAGGCAGCCAGAGCACTGCGACTATTGCGGGATGAGTAATGGGGAAAATGCCGAGAAAATACCAGATTGTGCTGACGATGCTAGTGCTGGTCTTTCAATTCCAGATGCCCACAGCGCAATCCGGCTTTGATCATACAATCTGGCAGCAATTGTTGCAGCGCCATGTGTATCTTGTTGACGGAGGTACAGCGAGCCGGGTTGATTATGCGGGCATGGGTGGCGATCGCATGCTACTTGATTCTTACCTGACGTCACTGGCGGCGGTCAGTGAGCTCGATTTCTACGACTGGCCTACAGCGGATCAACTGGCGTTCCTGATCAATACCTATAACGCCTGGACTGTCGACTTGATTTTGACTGAATATCCCGAAATTGAATCCATCCGTGATCTGGGTTCACTTTTTCGCTCTCCCTGGTCGAGACGATTCATTCCGCTATTCGGCAAAGAAGTGTCTCTGGATTACATAGAGCATGATCTGATTCGAGGCCCTCGAGGGTACCGGGAGCCGCGAATTCATTTTGCCGTCAACTGTGCAAGCATTGGCTGCCCCGCCCTCGGAAAGGAAGCTTTTTTGGGCGACCGACTCGAAGAGCAACTGGATCAAGCGACCCGGCTATTTTTAATGGATCGTTCCAGAAACAGGCTGGACGGCAACACATTGCGTATTTCTGAAATCTTCGACTGGTACCGGGAGGATTTCGAGCAGGGGTGGCGAGGAACGAACTCGGTGGGACAATTTCTGGTGCAGTACCGCGAGGCGCTGGGCCTGCCTGACCCCGAGGCTGATCAGCTGCAGCAGGACGAATTTCGCATCCGGTATTTCGAATACGACTGGAGTCTGAATGTCCGCCTAGATTGATCGGGTTCGGTAACAGCCGATCAGCGATTCCAGCGGCGGACTGGCTCTCGACCTCGATACCCGTGCCGTGGTTTTGTCAAAAAATACTCTGTGATAGACTCACCGACGGAAGAGCGTCATCCCCGGTGGGGTGCCCGGACTTCAAACCCGGTGAGGTTTGGCTTAGACAGGCCTGGTGGGTTCGACTCCTGCCTCTTCCGCCACATATTCGTTCAGTAGTATTCAGCCACCAAGGGTCGGGAACAATCCTCGCAGACCGTTGGCCATGATCTCAACGGCCAGCGCGGTGAGGATCAGCCCGAAAAGCCGGTTCATCACATTGATACCGATCGGACCAAGGAACCTGCCAATCGGACTGGAAAGCCGCAATACCGCCCACACAATCACGCAAACCAGGAAAGTGATCAGAATCACCCACAGCAGATGATTCTCGGTGCCGGGCCTCTGCATCTGAATGATTACGGTACTGATGGCACCGGGGCCGGCCAGCAGCGGAATGGCGATGGGCACAACGGCGATATTCTCCGAACTACGGGCAGCTTCCTGTTCACCCGCTGTGGTACGCATCGGCTCCGGCTCAGCCCGCAGCATCGACAGACCCATCAGCAGCAAGATGATACCGCCGCCGACTCGAAACGATGGCAGGCTCGCACCCAGCACGGTCAGAATGTTTTCACCGAACGCAGCCGACAGGGCCAGCACGATGAATACCGTCAGGGTCGCCACGTTGACTGCCCGATTGCGCTGCCTCGTGGTGTATTTCTGGGTGAGTGCCAGCAGGATCGGAATGACGGCGAAGGGATCGAGAATCACCAGCAGAGCGGTGAAAAAACGCGTGTATTCGGAGATGTAGTCCATGTGTTATCCAGCCTTATGGTAGCAGTCGCTATGCCAGCGACAGGGCTGCCCTTCACCAGCCGGCTCACTTGTTCGTAGCAGGAGGGGCTCGTAAGTAAATAAAAAGGTTCTTCCCTAGCAGATTATTACCCATTCTGGTGCGTTGGCAGAACACTGAGCGCAACAACAAGCTTAATATCAGTCGGATTCTTTGTGAATCCTGTCGCACTCATGGCAGACATTAGTATGAATATCAGTGGTACTGCTCTATCAAGCGTCATAAGGCTAAATAATCCCATGTGCCGGCACCGATTAACTCAACAAGCTCCTAGCGAGCAATAAATCCAGAGGGCAATACCTCTCCCGGCGGGCCTGCAATGACTATTCTTAAGGGCATTTCCCCTGCCCGGGATGGCAACAAGGGAAGTACCCCGCCAAGTGGCGTTTTAGGCGGTATTGTCACCGCTGTACGCCTGAAAATATGTCAATGAAAATACGACGGAAGATTCTGCCTCTTCCGTCACTTATTCCGTTCAAAAACTCAAATCTGGCGATGGATACAGTTAACGGGCAGTTATTTAGCTAATCCGAGAGGCTGTAACAGCTCCGGTCTTATAGAGACTTCTTTACAAATCTAATTAAGTGGATTAGCGTTAGAGGGCGTAAAAAAATATTACACGCGAACAAGGTTACACGGTATCTCTCCCTTGTCCGTTAACCGGAAAACATCAGGTCTCATACGCTTTCTGATTAAACGTTACAGAATACATTGAGGATCAAGGTGTCATGACAATTAAAAATCTCATCAACCTATTAGTGGTTCTCGGGTGTTGCTTCTTGTTGCCGGTGGCCAATGCTTCTATTACTCCTACGATTACACCTGAAGGGGAGCAGGTCGCCAATCGCAGAGTGCTCGAATTTAATTACTACGCTGACAGCGCAGAAGACTGGTCGAAAATTGAATCTTTTAAAATATTATTCGCTGGTGGCGAGATAACGGACTTTATACTCGAGAATGGGGAAATAACTGTTGTATCGCCAACACATGCAAAAATTTCTGTGGAAGCTTTTTTTCCTGGGGGGGTTTGGTCCTTCTCGACCAGTATTAAGTTAATAGGTGAGGCAGCAATTACCAAAAGTGTGTCATTTACGACCCCCGGAGATCTCCAAGAACAGCGTAAAAACTCCATGCTTGTAAAAATTACTGAATTTGCTAACCAGTGGAATGAATACAAATTCAGTGAAGTGATCTCGATCTGGGACTACGAAATTTATAGGGCAAGGCTCTTTGATGAAGAAGTAGATGTTTATGTCGATCCAGAACAAATACCTGATTCTCAGGGTGTGTATTATCAAAGTTATGTCAATTATCCGCAGCTTTGGCAAATATACTGGCGAGACCTCGTTTTTTTAAAGGAACCTTGGGAACATACTTTAAATGGTGATCTGCCACAAGTTTCGACTCTGTGGCATGAAACCATTCACGCAATTACACACGGGTATCTGTTGCAAGATAGTCCTCTCGCCTTGTCACCCAGTAACGATGCAGATGAAGAACATGAGTACATAGCTTGGGCTGAGGAGGGGGTACTTACGACCGGAGTTGGTTGGCTGATTAATTTTGAGACATACGTAGCTGACAAAGGCACGTCGGTTCCAGTCAATCCGACAATTGCAGAGGAAGCACGCTTCCGTTGGCAGAAATTTTTGGAGGTATATAACGGGCTTCCTCCCGACATGAGAGAGAAATTTAGAGCCGCCATTGGCTTTGATTTCGACCCCCAGATAATCAAATCTAATTACATTCTAAATCACAACTTTCCGGTCGAATACTTTGATTCCACATATGTCCGTATAGACACTCCAGGGAGCGGGTCTGAAACCGGCGCAAATCAAATCGAGATTTCTGCTTCCATCGTGCTGGGAGATCCTAGCATTTCTGTCGAAAGTGCATTTTTCGAGGTAAATGGCGGAGAGAGGCAACTGGCGAGTGTCGCAGAGGATGGTTCTTTTTCAACAATTGCCGTACTTGCGACTGGAGAAAACCAAATAATCGCTGGATTTATATCTGCAGATGCCGAGGAATATTTAAGTAATCCGATCACCGTAGTAAGTACCGCAGAAAACAATAGCTACCAGTTCAGAATAGTATGGGACAAGGACGACACCGACGTTGATTTAAGCTTCAGTTGGAGTGGAGGCGATAGAGCCTATTACGGCAGGAAATCTCCGGATTGGGGGGGCGAGAGTGTTTCTCCCAGACTGGATGTGGATGACACTAATGGCTTTGGACCTGAAAATATAACTATCGGGGCCTTGCCCGGGCCGGGAACCTACACATTAGAAGTTCACTATTATTCCGATCATGGTAATGGCGGCACCAATGTCACAGCGAGTGTGTATGCGGATGGCGTCCAGATTGTCAATGAAACTCGCTTCATGACCGACGGAGAAAGATGGACTGTCTTTACGGTTGAATGGGAAGGGTAGTGCTTCGTTTGTAGAGCGAAATACTACTTCTTCCTGATTCTTTCAATTGAAAGGCACACAATAGTCACCTGACTGATAGTAACCAGTGGGACAGCTATTGCCGGATTTTTTGATTACTTTTGGCGCTGAATCACTGATAGGCGCACAGTAGGCTCCACCTGTTTGATAGTAACCACCAGGGCAGTTATTACCGGATTTAATTATGACTTGCCTGCTAGATTCACTGATCGCCGCACAGTAGCCCGATCCCGTCTGGTAGTATCCGGCAGGACAATTGTCTCCAGATTTCAGAATTATTTCATTGGGCGAATCGCCAATTGGCGCACAATAATTCTGCCCGGTTTGAAAGTAGCCGCCGGGGCAGCTGGATCCAGCCTTGGGAATAACTTTCGGGGAGTTATCACTAAACGGCACGCAGTATTCAGCTGACTGATAGTAGCCACTTGGACAGCTACTTCCGATCCTTAAAATGGGCTCTGCGCCCATCACGCCCTGAGGAACGAAATAAATCAGTAAAGTAATCGATAGGCTAATTAGACCAATTGGTAAGCTGCGAGTCATGGGATGCTTTTTGCCCGACTGATTTTGCGCTCCAAGTCGAGTCTTTTCTCCCCCATTTCTTCCTTATTTGTCCAACTGGCCGTAAAGTTCATTTGCGCAGTCGCCGCAAATGCCATGGCTGAATTGGGCACTGGAATGTTGTTCGATATAGGATTCCACACGCTCCCAGAATCCGTCGTCATTCCGGATCTTCTTGCAACTGGCACAAATCGGGATCATCCCGCTCAGGGTTTTTATCTCCTGAATTGCCTCTTCCAGTTTCTGCTTTTCGTGCTGAAGACTCAGATTGCGTTCATTCAATTGCTGGCTGGCATCGTAGCGCGACGATTCAAGGCCGAAGGCGATAGCGGTAATAAACAAAAAAGTAATGATGAAGCGCGATACTACCACGCCGTCGTAATAACTGGCGCTGAATGTCGACGGGAACAGCAGAATGACAATGACTCCCACCGCGAAGCAGATGGACCAGATGCCCCCTTCAGATTTATTGAAAAAATAATAAAACATCAAAGGCATAAGAAATAGCCAGAAAAGCACCGTCTGCTCTCCTGCGCCAATAATGACACTGAAAAACTGAAAGAAAGAAAACAGCAGAAAAATCACGCGATAGACTATCAAGTCCCGACTATCACCCCTTAATGCAACCCAGCCACCTATCGTTAATAGAACGACAATAACGTCGACCAGAATTTCCGCAATTTCGCCTTCCATGTAGTCTACGACAGCCAGAACGGAAAAAATCACAATAATAAATCGGGCTATATAGCCGAATAGCTGTCGTTTTCTGGTGATATCTTTATCGATTTCTTCCATGCCTTTGACACGTTCCTTTACTAACAAACTCCGTCGAACTGAGTAAAGTCACTGAGTTCGAATTTATATATTGCTTACTCCAGGCCATGCACGCACAGAGTTTTCTTCTATTCCGTCTCAACTTCGACGTTTGGTTCAAAAAAATCGAAAATGGAGAGAAATAGCAAGGTGACCAGGAAGCCAGCACCCAATACAATCAGAAACCAGGTTAGGCTCCTGTATAAGGCCGGGTAAGCACCCTTTAACCACCAGGCAAGTAATATACCGGAGACCAGTAAAAATATGACAAAGCTGTTCAACTGTTCCATAAAAATTCTAGGCTACTATTTTACTAATCAAGGGCCTCGACCTGTTGATGGATTGCAGGCTTGCCGAATTGGCCCGGCTGTCTGTCGATTACCGGCTTTACGTCTAAGGTCAATCACTCCAGATCGGTGAGTCTGCATGGGGCGCAATTTTTAGGCTGCGTACATGCTGGTGCCTCCCACTACGGTTCTGACGATCTCGATATTCTTGATCTCGTCCGGATCAACTTCATGGGGGTCGTCAGCCAGAATGACAAAATCGGCCAGTTTTCCTGCTGTTATGCTGCCCTTGATATTTTCCTCGAACGACGCGTAGGCTCCGTGCATGGTGCAGATTCGCAGTGCCTCGTCCAGACTGATTCGCTGATTGGGCCCCCATACCCGGCCGTCGAAATCCTTGCGAGTAACCATGCTTTGCAAGGCCATCAGCGGCTCATATGGGCCTGGCGTATAGTCGGAAGCAGGCGCCACTGGAATACCGTAGTCAAGGAACGAACGGTGAGCGAACATCCAGCGCATTTTTTCCTCGCCGTATTCTACCCACTTGTTGCCATGGTAATGCACGTAGGTGTAGAAGGGGGCGGGTATCACACCTAAATCCTTGATGCGCTGCAGTAGTTGTGGATTTACCAGCGAACAGTGTTCGATTCGGTGTCGGGTGTCGGGCCGTGGCCAGAGGGTTTGCACGCGCTCGTAAGCATTCAGCACCATCTCAATAGTGACGTCGCCGTTGGCATGGATGCCTATCTGAAAATCATTGCGGTGAGCAGTTTCCACTGCCTCGTGAATTTCCTGCTGGGTCATGGTGAGAATGCCGAAGTCATCCGGTCGACCTTCGTAGGGTGTACTCATTCGCATGGTTCGTTCGCTGGCCGAGCCGTCGGCAGCGAATTTGACCGCACCGATGCGGAACACTTCGTCGCCGAAACCGGTTCGAATGCCGGATCTGACCAGCTCCTCAAAGATTTGACCGCGGGGAAACAGATACATGCGAAAACGCATTCCACCCTCGGAGCGGGCATCCTGATAGGCTATCATGTCGTTGGTAGAGCCACCGGTCTGGTGAACTGATGTCAACCCGGCTCTGGTCATCAACTCAGTAATCAACTTGACTCCGTCGCGGCGCTGCTCACGTGTTGAATCGGTAGGAATGAGGTTGCGAAACACATCGCGCGCGCGTTCAGCAACCAGGCCCGTGAGCACTCCGTTTTCATCCCGATAGAACTTGCCGTCGTCCGGATCAGGTGTTTCTGCCGTTACCCCTGCCAGCCGCAGGGCCATGCTGTTATACACGGCTGTGTGGCCGCCCCTGTGTCCGACAACTACCGGGTTATTGGGTGCCACCTCATCCAGATCGAAGCGGTTTATCGGTCTACCCTCGGCGAGCTTGGTGTCGTCGTATTTAAATGCCCGGATCCACTGCCCATCCGGCGTCGTCCGAGCCCGTTCCGATACCGCGGATTTGATGTCGGCGACCGAGCGTCGATCCGCATTGACCTGTACCAACTCGTTGACGCCGGCGCCGGACGGATGCGAGTGCGCGTCAATAAAACCGGGCACCACGGTCATACCTTCGGCATCGATGATTTCCGTGCGGGGACCGGCCAGATTGCGGATATCGGAGGTCGATCCAACCGCAGCGAACTTGTCTCCTTTTACCGCAAACGCTTCCGCACGGGGCTGGTTTTCATCGATTGTGAAAACCCGCGCATTGATAACGATGTAGTCTGGAGCCGCCTGTTGGGCGGCGGCGGAAGCCTGCTGGGCAAGAATGGATTGGGTGGGTAAGCCAAAACCGGCTGCGGCCAGCGCGGTGCTGGAACTGATAAACTTGCGACGCGAAATACGAGCCATAATAGCCTCCAATCTTCTTTTTATTGACCACACTATAGCGCTGTTTTTCGCGGGCGGAAAGTCAAGGCAGCGGTTGTCAATGCCTGCATGAGGCGATTGAGGGCGAGCGGTGCTGGGAAAGTAGACCTTGCGTGTTGGCCGTATTGTAGCGATCATCTGGCTTCGCAAGGCGCTCAATTAAAAGCAGAGCTTTTACCGCAATTTTACCAGTTACACGGGAATCGACAGTGACATTAACAAGACCAGAGCTAGAAGCTCACTGGATGCCGTTTACCGGCAATCGCCAATTCAAGGACAATCCACGGTTGCTTCAAAAGGCGGACGGCGTTTATTACTACGACACGGACGGGAGGCAGATATTTGATGGTCTGTCGGGTCTGTGGACCTGTGGTGCCGGCCATAATCGACGGGAAATCGTCGAAGCGGTAAGCAATCAGGTCGCGGAGCTGGATTATTCCCCCGGCTTTCAATACGGCCACCCGCTGTCGTTCCGACTGGCCAATAAAATAGTCGAGTTAACTCCGGACGGATTGGATTACGTGTTTTTCACCGACTCCGGTTCAGAGACTGTTGATACAGCACTGAAAATCGCCCGCGCTTACTGGCGCAACATGGGCAAGACCGGTAAAAGCCGCTTTATAGGACGACACAAGGGTTATCACGGAGTGAATTACGGTGGTGTCGGGGTTGGCGGAATAGGCTTCAACCGCAAGCTGTTTGGCCAGACCATAGAGGCGGACCATATTTCTCATACCCTGCTGGAAGAAAACCGCTTTTCCCGCGGCATGCCGGAAATTGGCGCTCATCTCGCCAACGAGGTGGAGGAACTGGTGCTGCTGCATGATGCGTCCAATATCGCGGCGGTTATAGTCGAGCCGTTATCCGGAACCGCGGGTGTGCTGCCGCCACCCAAAGGATATCTTGATCGCCTGCGGCAAATTTGCGACCACTATGACATCCTTCTGATCTTTGATGAAGTTATCACCGGGCTCGGCCGGATGGGGTCGTTGACAGGTGCCGAGGAATTCGGCGTAAACCCGGATATCATGTGCCTGGCGAAACAGATCACCAATGGTGCCATCCCGATGGGCGCTGTCGTTGTTGGCGCTGAGATTTACGATTCCTTCATGACCAATGGCGGGCCCAACTACATGGTGGAGTTTCCGCACGGCTATACCTATTCGGCGCATCCGGTTGCCTGTGCGGCAGGTCTCGCCGCCCTCGACCTGCTGGTCTCAGACAAGCTCGTCGACAATGTAAGACGTCTGGCGCCGGTGCTGGAGGAAGCTGTCCATAGCCTGAAAGGTCACCCGATGGTGAGCGATATTCGCAACTACGGACTGGCTGCCGGTCTCACCATTGCTCACGCTCCTGGCGAGCCAATGAAGCGACCTTTTGAACTGGGAGTGCGTTGTCTTGAGAAGGGTTACTACGTGCGCTGGGGAGGAGACACGCTGCAGCTGGCACCGGCTTTCGTTTCAACTGAAGAACAGATTGGCAGTCTGGTTGCCGCAGTGGGGGAAAGCCTTGATGACATCGAGTGACTTGGACAAGGCGCAGAATGTCAACACCGACATCCGCGCTATAGGCCATTACATTAATGGTGCCGAGGTGCCGGCTTCGGATAGCGTGCTACCCGTCTTCAATCCTGCGCTGGGAGCGGTCAGGGCTGAGGTTGCGGTTGCCAATCAGGATACCGTGAGCCGGGCAATCGCCAGCGCCGAGGCCGCATTCGCGGGTTGGCGCAATACGCCACCCCACAGGCGCGCCCAGGTTATGTTCCGGTTTAAACAGTTGCTGGAACAGCATGCTGACCAGATTTGCGAGCTGATCACTGCCGAACACGGAAAGGTGCTGAATGATGCCCGCGGCGAATTGGGGCGGGGCATCGAGGTTGTCGAGTACGCCTGTGGTATCGCGGAACTGCTGAAAGGCGAACATTCCAAGAATGCCGGCCCACAGATAGACAGCTGGTCGGAGTTCCAGCCTCTGGGCGTAGTGGCAGGTATCACACCGTTTAATTTTCCCGCCATGGTGCCCATGTGGATGTACCCATTGGCTATCGCTTGCGGCAACTGTTTTATACTCAAGCCATCGGAGCGCGACCCCAGCGCCTCGATCTACATCGCCAGGCTGCTCAGCGAGGCCGGATTGCCGGATGGCGTCTTCAATGTGCTTAACGGTGACCGCTCGACGGTAGAGGCAATACTCGAAGATAGCCGAATTCAGGCGGTGAGCTTTGTCGGCTCCACTCCGATCGCCAGAAGTATCTTTCAGGTTGGCACCGCTGCCGGCAAGCGTGTACAGGCTCTGGGTGGGGCCAAAAACCATGCCGTAATCATGCCCGATGGTGATATTGATCAGGCGGTCGACGCCCTGATGGGCGCAGCATATGGTTCCTGTGGAGAACGCTGCATGGCTATTTCGGTGGCAGTTTGTGTCGGAGACGAGGTTGCGGATGCTGCTGTGGCGAAGCTGGCGGACAAGGTGCGCGGGTTGCGCGTTGGTCCGGGTCAGGACAACAGCAATGACATGGGACCGCTGATCAGCCGGGATAGTCTGGAACGCATTCACCAGTACGTGCAGGAAGGCGTTGCCCAGGGTGCCGAGCTGGTGGTGGACGGGCGCGACCTCAAAGTACCCGGCTATGAACAGGGATATTTCATCGGTGGTTGCCTTTTCGACCGGGTTACCGAGGAGATGGCAGTCTACCAGGACGAAATCTTCGGCCCGGTCCTGTGCGTAGTTCGCGCTGACAGCCTTGACGAGGCGATCGGTCTGATCAATCGGCATCAATACGGCAACGGTGCCTGTTTGTTTACGCGCGATGGCGAGGCGGCCAGATATTTCACTGACGTGGTGCAGGTTGGTATGGTGGGCGTGAACGTCGCCTTGCCGGTACCGATCGCCAGTCAGAGTTTTGGCGGTTGGAAGGGTTCATTATTTGGTGACTTGTATGCCTATGGTCCCGATGCGATAAGGTTTTATACACGGCGCAAGACCATGACCCAACGCTGGCCATCGAGTGATGTGCGAGATGGCATCAGGTATTCCTTTCCCAGCAGCTAGAGAGTTCAGACATGACATATTGTGTAGCAGTTTCCGTCAACGACGGTCTGGTTTTCTGTTCCGATTCGCGCACTAATGCCGGGATCGATCAGATCAGTACCTATAGCAAGATGTTTCGCTTTGGAATCGACGGACAGAGACAATTCGTGATCCTCTCCGCGGGTAATCTTGCAACTACCCAGGCCACGATTGCACAGTTAAAGCTGGACATTAAGCAGAACGCCGCGGTCAATTTGTTAAACGTGGCTAATCTTTTCGAGGCGTCAGATTACCTTGGCGATACCAGCCTCGCACAGCAGAAGAAGCACGGGGGTGGTTCGCAGTTCGAAGCCAGCTTTATCATTGGCGGGCAGATTGCCGGATACCGGCACGAGGCGATACTTGTTTATCCCGAGGGCAACCACATCACAACCTCCGAAGATACTCCCTATTTACAAGTCGGTGAAAGTAAATACGGCAAACCGATTCTGGACAGGATTCTTACGCCGGAGCTGAATCTCGATACCTGTGCTCTCTGCACTCTGGTGTCCATGGATTCGACCATGCGCAGTAACCTGACGGTGGGTCCCCCGGTGGAGGTTCTGGTGTATCGATATAATAGCCTCGTGCTCGACGGCCACCAGCGCTTCGATGCCGACAGCGAATTCCTCAGGCAGATCGGCAGAGCCTGGGATGAACGGCTAAAGGACGCTTTTCGACAGATGCCGCCGCTGGCCTGGGCTGCTAGCTGGGATTCACCAACGAGTGAACAAAGCGAATCTTCCTGAGAGTCAGGTCTGACAATATAAAGGGGTAGGCGTCTGCCATACCCATGCTGCGATTGAGCGCATTGAGCAGAATTGTCAGGTCTCCCCAGCGAGTCAGCATGTCGTCGATCGAATGGATGTCATGCTGCTGGTTCGGTTTATCAATAGAGAAAGCCGCAGCAGTCTCCAGCGTATCAATCATGTGCAGGTAATGGGCCCAACACTCGGCCCAGTCCTCGAGGGGATGTGATTGGGCGTAATGACTGATCATGCGTGTATCTCGCAGGATGCCATCGCGATTAGAGTAATAACTGTCCATTGCGTGCTGATAGTCGCGGGTCTCATCACCAAATAATTCACGGAATTCGGCTCTGCGTCGATCGCTGCTCACCAGTTTCCAGAAATAGTAATGACCGCTTTCGTGGCGGAAATGTCCTAGCAAGGTACGGTAGGATTCGCCCAGAGACTGCCTCACCTGTTCTCGTTTGACATGGTCCGCCTCGGCGATATTAACCGTGACCAGCCCATTCATGTGACCGGTCAGGACAAATTCGTTCTCCACATCAGGATTGCTACTCTTGTCTTCGATAAATTCAAAAGCCAGGCCGCCATCCGGATCCATTGATTTGTTTACTACCGGCAATTGCAATCTTAACAGGGTATAAAGCAGCTTGCGTTTGGCCTGTTCCATGTTGGCCCACCAGTCGCGTCGATCTGGAACCAGCAGATTGGGTATCGTTTGATTGAGACTACAAGAGATGCAGTAACTGTATCCTGGCTCGGTCACCAGCCAGTTGCATACCCCATAGTCGATGTCGTTCTTGCACAATCGAACCGGCTGAGCGGAAGAGGTTACGCCCTGGCCAGTGGCGGGATCGAAATTTTCAAGACTGTAAATGCGGTTATGCAGCGGATGATAGGCGAGGCGGCGCTGGCATTGTAAACAGAAGTCATTTTCAAAATAGACTGTCTGTCCGCAGTCGCAGGAAAAGTTTTTCATAAGGATACGGCTCTCGGCGGACTACGTGTGAGGCAGGAACCAGGTTGCGCTTATCTGATCATGAATGCCCGCTATCTCTACCTGTAATTCGTCCACGTACTGGAACAATCCATTGGCTAACAGCGTTGGAATTTCTGCCTCCTTAACCTTGCGCAATGCCCTTCCAACCTGTCTTAACGCACTGGAGTTGGACGACAGTTCACTTGTGCAGCCGGTCACCTGGTTAAGACAGTACGAAACCGACCTTGGAAACTCCTCGTCCTGCAGAAGAAACTTGACGACGTCCTCGGCGTTGACCCTGTTTTCGACATTCTGGCGATACATCTGATAGCCACTGAGAGATCGCAGTACGCTCATCCAGAGCATATCCTGGTAGGGCTCGGCGGACTCAAGTTCCACTCCACTTTCGGGTATCAATTCGGGTAGCAGGCTGGATGAGCCGACATCGACGATGCGGGTCGTCATGTCGGCCCGTTCGAGATTTCTGCCGATTCTTATGAAACGGTGAACGTGATTGTGGCTCAGGCAGCCAGCCAGCAGACCGGTGAGTTGCTGACAGTACTCAATGATCTGTTCGAGCAGTTGATTGCGAGCACTCCGGGAAATCTGGCCACCGGCGTTTTCCCTCATAAAGAGGTAGATGTCGTTGATTTGTTCGAATGCCTCGGAAGGCATGATTTCGCGGGTGGTGCGGGCATTTTCCCGCGCCATTGCCAGAGTGCTGAATAGCGAAATACCGTTCTGTTCAGAGATGAGATAGCGCATGACCGATCTCTCATCATCAGATCGGCCGCTGGCGATGAAGTCCTCGTGGGCGCCAGTTATGTCAATCAATGTGTGCCAGCCGACTTTGGTGCCGCGTGGCAAGTCGAGCAGAAGGTTGGAGTAAACGTTCATCAGGCGTGCGGTGTTCTCTGCCCGCTCCAGGTAGCGAGCCATCCAGTAAACGCGTTCCGCAACTCGAGATAACATATCGACCCTTACTCTTCGACAATCCAGGTATCTTTGCTGCCACCGCCCTGGGATGAGTTGACGACATAAGAACCCTTGACCATTGCGACCCGGGTCAGGCCGCCGGGAGTAACGTAGGAATCTCTCGCCTGCAGGATGAAGGGCCGCAGATCGATGTGCCGGGGTTCGACATTGCGCTCTCCCAATATTGGTGCAGTAGAAAGTGATATCAGAGGCTGCGCCATGTAATTGCGCGGATTGGCGCGAATCTTTCGCGCAAATTCTTCGCGTTCCTTGCGAGAGGCCTGCGGCCCCATGAGCATCCCGTAGCCCCCCGACTCGTTTGCCGGTTTTACCACCAGCTTGTCGAGATTCTGCAGCACGTGCTGACACTGTTTCTTGTCAGAGCAGATGAAGCTGGGTACGTTGGGCAAAATAGGATCCTCATCAAGGTAGTACTTGATCAGCTTGGGTACGTAAGTATAAACGACCTTGTCGTCTGCTACTCCTGCACCGGGGGCGTTGGCCAGTCCAACGTTGCCCTTTACCCAGGCGCTCATAAGACCCCGGACACCCAGCACCGACTCCTTGTTGAATACGGCCGGATCAAGGAACAGATCATCAATGCGGCGGTATATGACATCGACCCGTGCAAGTCCGTCGATCGTGCGCATATAAACGTGGTCGTCTTCAACCACCAGGTCGCCACCCTCTACGAGTTCGGCGCCCATGCGCTGTGCCAGAAACGAATGTTCAAAATACGCAGAATTGAAAATTCCGGGAGTCAGCACGACGACTTCCGGATACTTGACCCGCCTGGGAGAAATTGCCGCCAGGGTATCGAAAAGCTTGGTTGGATAGTCGGTGACCGGGACGATGTCGTAGTTTTCGAAGAGCTCGGGGAATACCCGCTTGGTAACAGTGCGATTTTCCAGCATGTAAGATACGCCGGAAGGGACTCGCAGGTTATCTTCCAGTACGTAAAATAAACCGTCCTTGTCGCGAATCAGGTCTGTGCCACAGATATGAGCCCAGGTGCCGAAAGCAGGCTTGATCCCGAGACACTCCTTGCGGAAGTTGCCGGAATCAAAGATCAGGTCTCTGGGTATAATCCCATCCTTGAATACCTTTTGCGCGTTATAGACGTCATTGATGAAGCAGTTGAGAGCTCTTACCCGCTGCTCAAGACCTTTGCTGGTGACCGCCCATTCAGTGCTCGGAATGATTCTTGGAAGGATATCAAAGGGCCATTCACGGTCGATGTTGCCGGCATCGCTATAGACTGTGAATGAAATCCCCATCGTTTGGATGGCCAGGCTGGCAGCCTGTTTGCGGGCGCTCAGTTCGCCGGGTTTTAGCGAGCGAAGATAGCTGACCAGACGGCGGGCATGCTTGCGAGCGTAGTTGGGAGAACTGATAATTTCATCGTAAAAATCCCCTGGGTTATAGGCCTTCCAGTCAACTCGCATAAATAAACCCGTTCTACCGATCGCGTGAGTGTTCTTAACATACTGCAAGGTACCTACAGTGGCAAACTCTAAACGCGATGGCTATTGGTCGGAGGCTAATAATCGCCCACTATGATTAGCGCGCTCTTACCGGGCGAGTTCATAAGTACATATTGCTGAGAATCCAGGAGTAGGTGAGCCACATGATAACTGTGAGTGGTAGCCCAACTTTCAGGAAGTCATTGAACGTGTAATTGCCGGCGCTCATAACCAGCAAATTGGTTTTGTAGGACATGGGCGTGGCATAACTCAGATTGGCACCAAATAGCACTGCGAGTATGAAGGGCTCAGGGGAAACGCTCAATTGCTCTGCGATGCCAATTCCGATTGGGGTGCCGATTACTGCCGCAGCGTTGTTTGAAACGATGTTGGTAAAAATCGCGATCAGCAGGATCAGCGCGCTGAGTACTGTGGCGGGCGAAGAATCGCGGGTGAAATAGAGAAATACCTCGGTCATGTACGCCGACGCATCCGTGAGGAGCAAAGCCTGGCCTAGCGCCAGGCTGGCGACCACCACGAATAGCACCGAGGAACTTACCGAGCGGATGGCTGTACCAAGAGTAAGACTGCGAGTCGCCAGCATGACCATCGCCCCTGCCATGGCGCTGACGGCGATAGGTAATATGCCGAATGCGGCGGTGATTACTACCGCAAGCAGTATCGCAAGAGCCAGGGGCGCGCGTTTGGTGCTGGGCACTTCCTCCGATGCATCGAGTACCAGGAACTCAGTGCTGCGCTTGAGTTTTTTGATCTCGTCCTTGCTGCCCTGGACCAACAGCACGTCCCCTGGTTCGAGTATGACGTCCATAATTTCTTCGCCGGCTTTCCAGATATCCTTGCCCGCCCGGTGCAGTGCCAGAACAAAAAGTTGATGGCGCTGCAGAAATGCGGCGTAGCGCAGGTTGGTACGGTCCAGGGAGGAACCCGCAACGACAGCAACTTCTGCGACAGTCTGATTGTCTGCACTTAGCGGATGTTCCTCGTCCACAGGCGTATCCCCGGAATAGAGCGTTGCCTTAAGTGCGCTCGCGGCTTCCCTGATCTTTTTGGCAGTGTCCATCACTCGAAGCCGGTCCCCGGCGTGCAGGACGGCGTCGGGAAGGGGAAAAATCTGATGATCACCGCGATTGATACGCACGATATAGATATCGTTGCCCGCGATTTTCTTGGCTTCGGCAACGGACTGATCGACACAGGGGCTGTTTTCATCCAGATGCAGTCGTGCATTGAAAAGCCTCGGAGAACTGTCGCTCAGCTCCAGTTCCCGCTTGGGAAGCATTCTCGGGGCCAGCAGCCACAAATAAGCGATTGCAACGCTACTGGCGATCGCAGCGGGCAGCACAAAGTCGAACATTTGTAGCCGCGGTTGGCCCAGTTCACTGGCTACGCTCACTACCAGCAGGTTGGTGGAAGTGCCAATCGTGGTACTCATTCCGCCGACTAAAGTGGCGAAGCCCATCGGCATCAATACTTTCGATGTCGTGGTCTTGGTTCTCAGGCATACGCTGATGAGAATAGGCAGCAGCAGAACCACGATAGGGGTGTTATTGATGAATGCACTCAGTACCGCGCTGACGATCAGGGTGGCAAGCAGTGAAAAGAAGGGTGACACCGCCCAGGCTCTGGTAAGAACTCGTCCAACCGGTTCCAGCGCGCCAGTCGATACCAGCCCCTGACCAATAACCATCAGTGCGCAAACAGCAATAAGTGCCTCGTGACCGAAACCGTGGAAGAATTCAATGGCCTCGAATTCCTCGCCATTGGATGTAAACGGAAATACCGAAAACACCACGGCAAGGACGCCTAGCAATCCCATGCTTGATATTTCCAGAGGCAGCTTTTTGCGGGTGAAAAGAAATAGCGCAAAGGCGGTGATAAGCATCGAAAAAAGCGCATGGGTGTTTGGTATTGCAGGAAACGCTTCGGCCATCACTTCATAGCTCCGCTGAAATACGCATAGCTCTGACGGCTATGTCGATACCGAGTTTACGGGTTATGCAGACAGGTTCGCAACCGCCGGCACTGCCCTTAGCGTTATCACTACGGGTCGCCAGCCAAGTTCATTTTTTGACATCGAGTTTGCCGAACAGGTTTTCTCTTGATGTTCGCAGGTAACGACTGTTGCCATCGCGCACCGTGAAGCCGACCCGATCAAAGTATTCCAGGATCTCAATACACAGATTCCTGCCTATACCCAGCTGGTCGCGGAATTCAATGACGGTAAAAGCACCCTCTTTGCCCGACGCCAGCGATTCGGTAAATTCGGCCAGTCGCACCATGGTTTCAGGCAGGAAATGACGATTGGCAGCGACCTGGATCAGATTGCCAGATTTTCGGGCTTGGGCCAGTATGCGCTCCAGGCTTCCCAGCTTCATTCCCGTCAGGTCTACAAGCTCTCTTGTCCGTGGCGGAAGGAATTCAGCATCAATCAGTATCGGTCTGATCAAATCAAGGAATTTCCGTTCTTCTTCTGACAGTCTGGCCCGGTGATCCGGCAGGTGCAGCAGGGTGCCGGTGCGTTTAATTTGCTTGTCGTGAACCAGGTTGTTCAGGATAGCGTGAAACAATAAATGCGACTTTTCAAAAGCCACCAGTTTGCTGAGGGCGGGTTCGGCTAACCCGGCCTGACTCGGCTGGTTCTGATGATAATTCTTCAGTGCCTCCACGATCTGTTGATTAGCCGCAGTCAGAAAGTGGTTGTCTAATGCAATCGGGTCCGAATTTGGACCGACTTCCAATTGGGTAAATGCTGCCTGATCTGCGCGCAAGCGATTAAGCAGGGTTTCCATACATTCCGCAGTACAGTTGCGGCTGCGGGCAAATTGCTGGAGATTGACCCCTCCCGACGATAATTTGATCAGCGAATTAAGTGCGGCGTAGTCATCGTGATCCATCGCTTCCAGCGCTTTGAGTCTGTCACTACTGCTACGGCCGCGACGGGGCACAAAACTGTCTACGATAATGCCTCCGCCGATGGTTCGCGCACAGGAAGGGTCGCGCAAGATGAATCGATCGCCAGAGAGGCCGAATAATGGCTCTGCGCTGTTGATTTGAAAATAAATCGAGGAGTCCGGACTCAGTTGCCTGATTTGCACCAGTCGATGGGCAGTACCATGGTAAAAATGATAGCTGACGCCGGATTTGAAAATTAACGGTTCGAGGAGTTCCAGTCTGACGTCGATCCGGTGAACCGGATTGGAAATCGATTCGGTCATTAGCCAATCGCCGCGGGCAATTTCCTGATGCGGAAGACTGATGTTAATTGCCACACGTTCGCCAGCAACGGCGTGGTTGACCTCTTTGCTGTCGTGACGCAGACCGCGAACCCGGGTTGTGCTGCCGCTCCCGGAATGAAACAGTGAGTCCTGGCCCGCAATCGTGCCTGAGATAAGAGTTCCCGTAACCACCGTGCCAATGCCTTTTACGGTGAAACTGCGGTCTATGGAAAAACGTGGATAGCGCAGGCCTGACAGTTGACGGCGGGTGCTTTCGCGAGCAAGGTCCTCCACATGTTGCACCAATGCCTGCATGCCTTCACCTGTGCGGGCACATACCGGGAATTTCGGCACGTTCCCGAAGGATGTTTCCGCTGTCAGCTGGTTAATCTGCCGACTCGTGTTCTCCTGTTGTTCTGTCGTGGCCTTATCGATTTTGGTGATTACTATTGCTCCGGCAGTGATACCCAGCAGGTCGATGATTGACAGGTGCTCGCGTGTTTGAGGCATGACGCCGTCATCGGCGGCAATTACCAGCAGTGCATAATCGGCGTTGCCGATTCCCGCCAGAGCATTGTTAATGAAGTCGGTATGACCCGGAACGTCGACAAAGCCGATAGTGAGTTCGGGGCCATCGACATTTTCTGATTGCGGGATCTGATGATAGGCAAAACCAAGATTGATGCTCATACCCCGGTCTTTTTCTTCCGCCAGGGTATCGGTATCGGTTCCGGTTATCCAGTTGACCAGGGTTGTCTTTCCATGATCGACATGGCCGGCGGTTGCTATTGTTATGGATTGCCTGACAGGATTCATGGGTTAATCAAGTTATTGGCCAGGGCTCTGTGCCCGGTTAATCAGTTATTCTGGTCGAAGATAGCAAGATGGGTTCTGGCCTCGCTTACGCCGAGCAACCTCGAATCTGTCCAATGATTTAGCAACTGCCGATAATAGTCGCTTGCACTCTGGTTCAATCCTGCCGCGGCATAGCTTCTCGCAAGGCCCAGTAATGTCCAGGGTCGCTGGGGCATAAATGCCAGAGATTCGGTGAAAGTCTGAATCGCCTCCTCGATGTTTCCATTGCGCAGCTGCATTTCGCCTTTGAGTTCCAGAGGCGGTTTGATGGGCTCGGGTAACGGGTCAACTGTGGGAATTGTCAGTGCCAATTCAACAGCCTTGTCGATAGCAGCCCAGCTTTCCTCGACCAGCCCGGAAGCAAATAAAATGCTCGCTTCAAGTTCCAGTTGAGAAATCGTCAGGCTGAGATTTTCAGGTGCCTTATTGGCGCGGTCTTGCAGCAGCGTGTTCGCGCGTCGAGCAAGAGCAAGGTCTCGCATGTTGACAGCGCTCAAGCCGTAGGCGAACAGTTCATCGTTAGTCCTGTTAGCATTGATTGGTTGATAAGCCCAGTTTTTGCTCTCGACCATGAGTCTGGCATGCATTCGTGCCAGCAGCTCCAGGGTCTGTTGATGCCCGGGATTCTGGGCGAGCGTGTCCTCGGCACGTTCAATCCACTGCTTGGCAGCTTCAAAATCCGCTAGCTGTAAGTCTCCGTACAGGCCGAATTCCAGCGCGTGAATCTGGTCATAGGGATCATCTCCGGGTTGCCAAACGGAGCGTGCCATGTAAAGAGCCTTCTCGTTGGCTTCGGCAACATCGAACCACCGTCCGAGATGTCCATAGATATGGCTTGACATGTGTCTTGCGTGAGAAACCAGTGGAGCTATATCCGCATAACTGTCGGCGGCACCAATCGCCAATGTCGCATTGTTAGCATCGTCGTAGCTGTGAATGATGTAATGGGCTGCACCCGGGTGGCGAGGGTTCTGCTCTAACAACCGGGTCGCCAGCAGGCCGGCCAGCTCTCTGAGCTGCTCGCTTTGCTCTGTGCTGGCACTGGCCGCTTCACTGAGTAAAGTGAGTATGTAAAAAGCTTGAACTTCCTCGGAGCCCGGGTAGCTCCCGTACAACTGCTCCATGGCAAGCCTGTGGGCGCGTCGTCTTTCCTTGAGTGTTCCCGCTGTAAAAGCGAACGTTTCGGCAGCCGTTAGAAATCCCCTCTCGATTCCAGAAGCGCCTTTTTTATCTCGCTCCTGACGGGTTTTGGCCAATTTTTCCAGAGACTGTGCGGGTGCCGACAGGTCGCCCTCGGAGCGCAGGGGATGGATAAAGGTCAATGACTCACCCCAGTAACCTAAAGCAAATTCCGGATCCAGTTCCTGGACGCGCAGAAAATCCGACCTGGCCTGAGCGAAGCTAAAATTGTGCAGGTGAGCGACCCCGGAGAGAAAGTGCTCCTGTGCCGCTCCGCTGGCGGAGGTTGGGAAAATTATGCGCGCTGTGAGTGCCGATTCAGCGGCGAAAGTAAACGGACACAGCCATGCTACAAGGGCGAGTCGCAAAAATGCTTGGAAAGGTGCAATTTTCAAAGCCGTGTTCCATGTCAGCGAGCCTTAATTCAATCACGAAAGCCCGCTGCAAGGAAATCGCCGTCAAACCGATCAGCCGGTCGGAGCGGACTTCGATGGTCGGCCATAGCGCACGATAAGGTAGACCATGAATGCCGCTACCAGCCCGGCGATCACAAAGCCCGCGTTAAGCGGTCCACCGCTACTGTTTACGATTCCATAGCCAATAGCGCCCGTTACCAGCGCGTAATAGAAAAAAGGTAACAGCGTTTTTCGTATCACCGCGCCTTCTTTGCCAATTAGTCCGACCACTGCAGAAGCAGCGACAACGTTGTGCACGCAGATGATATTACCGGATGCTCCACCAACGGCCTGCAGAGCCACTATCCAGGTAGGATCAACGGCAATCCTTTCGCCGACTCCAAACTGAAAAAGTGAAAACATCATGTTGCTGACCGTGTTGCTACCGGCAACAAACGCACCCAGTCCGCCGATAAACGTGGAGAAAAATGGCCAGGCTGATCCAGCCAGTGCAGCCACGCCTTCTGCCAGAGCCAGAGGCATCTGCTCAAATCCCGCTGACCCGCCACCGGTGTTGATGAATACCTGAACCATTGGCACAGTGAAAAGCAGTGCCGTTGACGCCGGCAGCAAGGTCTGGCCCGATTCCCGCCAAGCACTTCGATATCTATCGGCGCGCATACCGTGGATAACATAAGTAGCCAGTGATACCACAATAAAAATTGCAGCAGGAGACCAGAGAGGCTGGAACGATGCATTGATCCCGCTACCAAAAATATCAGGCCAACTGAGAGTCACCAGTTGGTGCTGTAGCACGCTCGCCATATTTAGCCAGGGCAGGCGGGTGAGAATCAGCAGTACCGCAACGAGCAGATAGGGGGCCCAGGCTCTGGTCAGAGGCATCAGAGTATCCGGCTCGACATCGGGCTCGTCTTTCTGCAGACCCGTCCAATCTTCATCCCAATTATCTGGGCTGTCAAAATCCCAGGCATCCTCTCGCGCCGGGACGAGGAAACCTTTTCTGGCGGCGCTAACGACGATGGCCAACCCAATAAGTCCACCAAACATGGATGGGAATTCAGGACCCAGCAGGTTGGCGACAATCAGGTAAGGTATGGTCATAGAGAAGGCAGCAAAAAGCGCAAATCGCCAGATCTGCAAGCCCTCCGCAAAGGATCGATTCTTGCCGAAGAAGCGGGTCATTACCGCTGCGACAATGAGAGGGATGAAAGTCCCTGCGAGCGCGTGGAGGAGGGCTACTTTGGCTGCTACGAAAGCGAGAAACTGTCGCCACTCCTCGAATCCGAGGTCCATGGCATATTGCGCCATTTCCGGGTCCGCGGACAGGCCCGTGCTGACCCCCACGAGGATCGGCGTACCGAGTGCTCCGAATGATACCGGTGTGCTTTGAATGATCATCCCTGCTACCACGGCCGCCATTGCCGGAAATCCCAGTCCGACCATCAGAGGCACTGCTACCGCAGCTGGAGTTCCAAACCCCGCAGAGCCCTCGATAAATGACCCGAAAAGCCAGGCTATGATAATCACTTGGATGCGCCTGTCTGGCGTGATGTCTGAAAAACCCTTTCTAATTGAATAAATTGCACCGCTTTGTTTTAGCGTGTTTAGCAACAGGATGGCCCCAAAGATGATGAAAATCAGGGATCCGGCAACTACCAGTCCATTGATGGTTGCAGCCAGAACCTGAGTCAGGGAAACCTGCCAGACTAGCAGCGCAAGCGCTGCGGCTACTATGTACGCTATGGGCATGGCACGACTGGCGGGCCAGCGCAGCAGCACAAGAAAGACGGCGACTGAAATAATCGGCAAAACAGAGAGCAGAGCGAGCAGACCGGTAGACATGATAGTTATTCTTCTTGGTTGTTATTGAGTCGAGCTTAGCAGAATACTCAAATAGGGGGTACCGGTAAATTACGAACGCGCTCCCGTGCAAAAGTTCGGGTTGTGGACAGTATCTGGCTAACGATGTTTAATGAAGTGAACAACTTGCATAAGGGAGGCAACACCCATGGGAATGACGACCATTATCATACTGGCGCTACTTGTAGTACTTGGGCTTTACTTAATTGGGGTATTCAACAGGCTCGTTAGCCTCAAGAATCGGTATCAAAATGCCTTCGCGCAGATCGAGGTGCAACTCAAAAGACGCTATGACCTGATACCTAATCTGGTCGAGACCGCGAAGGCCTACCTGAGTCACGAAAGAGAGACTCTGGAGGCTGTTACGGCCGCACGAAATGCTGCCATGGCAGGCCTTCAGGCGGCTGCTTCAGATCCGGGCAACATTGTTGCCATGCAGGAACTGGCGAGTAAGGAAGGGGCCCTTACCGGGGCGCTGGGGCGTCTCAGTGTGGTAATGGAAGCCTACCCGGATTTAAAAGCTAATCAGAACATGCTGCAACTCAGCGAAGAATTGACCAGCACGGAGAACAAGGTGGCGTTTTCCCGCCAGGGTTTTAACGATCAGGTCATGGCCTATAACACCTTCAAGCAGAGCTTTCCCGCGGTGCTGGTGGCAGGGGCATTCGGCCATGCCACTGATGCAAGTCTTCTGGAATTCGAAGACAGCGAGATGATTCAGGAAGCGCCGAAAGTCTCATTCTGAAGCAAGCGGTCTGATCGCGGCGGGCGGGCTGCATGAATTTTTTTGAATCCCAGGATATTGCCAGACGAAATACCGGGCGGCTAATCGCGCTATTCGCGCTGGCCGTTATTTCCCTGGTGATAATTACCAATTTAGTGGTCATGCTGCTATTCGGCATGCTATCGGTTCCGAGCGCGACAGTTATGGATCCTGGGGCCAGATTCAATTGGCAGACTTTCTGGCTGGTCACTCTTGTTGTCATCAGCGTTGTTCTTTTTGGCAGCCTCTACAAATTGACCGCGCTGGCCGGCGGCGGCGCCAGAGTGGCGGAAATGCTTGGGGGTCGACTGGTGCTTGCCGAATCGCAGGATTTTCGGGAGCGTCAGTTGCTGAATGTGGTTGAGGAAATGGCTCTGGCATCAGGGACTCCAGTGCCGCCTGTGTACCTGCTCGAGGAAACCGGTATAAACGCATTTGCCGCCGGTTATTCCCCGGGCGATGCCGTAATCGGTATTACCCGGGGGGCTATCAACGTGCTGGGCCGGGATGAGTTGCAGGGCGTAATTGGGCATGAATTCAGTCATATACTGCATGGAGACATGCGGATAAACATCCGTCTCGTTGCTATTCTGCATGGCATCTTGTTGCTCGGAATCATCGGCTACCACTTGATGAGGAGCGGCTCTCACAGCGGAAAGTCTAAAAACTCCGGCGGGATTGTATTGCTTGGATTGGGGCTGGTGATAATCGGCTATGTTGGCACCTTCTTTGGCAACTTGATCAAGGCGGCAGTGAGCCGTCAGAGAGAGTTTCTTGCGGATGCGTCGGCTGTTCAGTTCACACGAAATCCGCTTGGTATAGCTGGTGCGCTTATGCGTATAGCAACCCATGAACAAAAATCCTATCTTGAAAATCCCAACAGCTTTGAAATTTCCCATGCCCTTTTCGAGGAAGGGAACTTCAGTCGTTTACGCGTACTCTACGCTACTCATCCTCCGCTTGACCGACGAATCGCGGCAATATTGCCAGACTGGAATGGGGTCTATGAGCTGGAGAAAAATGAGGAGGATCAAGTAACCAGCACCGGAAGTCAGGAACAGTTATCAGCAAAGCAGCAATCCGAGGAATCTCTCACGCGACTGGCGGGCGTCGTGCTAGCCGATTCTGTGGTTGAACAGATCGGACAGCCGGGTGTTGGTCAATTGGCGCTGGCTCGGGGGATACTCGCAGAAATTCCCCAACGGATTCTGGCAGCAGCCCATGACCCCTCTGCCGCCCGAGCGCTGGTTTATCTGATGGCTCTTGAGGACGAATTCGGCATAAGGGAATCCCAACTGCGGTTTATTGAAGGATCTGCGGACTCCGGAATCGCCGATGAACTGGGCAGGTTGCTCACTGCGAATTATACGATCCCGGCCCATCACAGGTTGTCATTACTGCTAATAGTGCTATCAACCCTCAGGCAGTTGTCAGCACCACAGTACAAGAATTTCATACGTAATCTCAATGAGTTGGCCAAAATGGACAAGCGCCTCAGTTTGTTCGAGTGGGCGTTGTTAAAGATAGTCAGCAAGACACTGGGGCCAATTTTCGAAAGAACTTCCTCAAAATCCCTGAAACACAAAAACGTTTCCGATTGTGTTCAGGCGCTGGAAGTGCTTTTTTCAGTTCTCAGCTTCTCGGATCGGTCAAGCAAGATGGATCCTGCTCAGGCATTCGATCGCGCCCGGCAATCCCTGCCACGGCTAAATTTGACTATGCGGGAAAAGCGAGAGATTGATTTCTCGGATCTAGACCTGGCCCTGAGCCAGCTGGCCCACCTCAAGCCGCTGCAGAAACCGGCCGTGTTGAAGGCCTGTATCGCATGTATTATGGCGGATAATAAAGCGGCGCCAATTGAATTGGAGCTGCTGAGAGCCATTGGTCTTATGCTGGAGTGCCCGATTCCACCCCTGACCCTGCAGCAATGATCCGCCGAGCTTGCGACTTAGTGGCGCATTAAGATCAGTAATAACAGTCGCCCGTCGGCGGGAATTCGGACTACTTGTTTCTCAATGTTGCCTGTGCGGCCGCCAGCCGGGCTACTGGAACCCTGGGCGGAGAGCAGCTAACGTAATTCAGTCCGAGTCGGTGGCAAAAATCGATAGAAGACGGGTCGCCCGCGTGTTCACCGCAGATACCTAGCTTGAGCTCTGATTTCACCTGTCGGCCATGACTGCTTGCCAAGGTCATTAATTTGCCGACGCCGCTTTGATCGATGCTCGCAAATGGGTTCTGGCTATAAATTTCTTTCTTCTGGTATTCCTCGTAGAAAGATCCCATGTCGTCTCGACTCAATCCCAATGTGGTCTGGGTCAGATCATTGGTGCCGAAGCTGAAGAAGTCTGCGATTTCGGCAATTTCGTCGGCCGTGATCGCCGCGCGAGGTACTTCCACCATGGTGCCAACCAGGTAGTTGATTTTCACCCCGCGCTTTTGGATGACTTCCTGAGCGACGCGATGAACGATGTCGAGCTGGTCTTGCAGCTCAGCTCTGAAACCCACCAGCGGAATCATGATTTCCGGGTTCACCCTGATTTTCTTCTTGCCTTTCAGTACCTGCGCAGCTGCTTCAAAAATCGCTCGGGTTTGCATTTCGGTGATTTCAGGGTGCAATATCCCCAGACGACAACCTCTGCAGCCGAGCATTGGGTTTTCCTCGTGCAGCGCCTTGATCCTCTCAATAACAAATTCCAGAGGTACACCGAGTTTCTGAGCTAATTGTCTGCGTACCACGTCATCGTGAGGCAGGAATTCGTGCAGCGGGGGATCTAGCAGTCGAATTGTTACCGGGCGTCCGTCCATGGCACGAAACAAGCCAACGAAGTCTTTTTTCTGAAACGGTAGCAGTTTGGTTAATGCCGCTCGCCGCTCTACTTCATCTACTGCCAGAATCATCTGGCGCATATAGTCGATACGATTACCCTCAAAGAACATATGTTCGGTGCGACAAAGGCCGATACCTTCAGCGCCAAATGCCACTGCCTGTCGGGCCATTGCCGGGGTGTCAGCGTTAGTCCGGATTTTCAGCTGACGGTGTCTATCTGCCCATTTCATAACTGTCTGGAATAACTCGAAGGTATAACTCTTGTCCTGACGCAGGCTGCCTTCCAGCACCCTTTTGACTTCCGAGTCGGCGCTTTCGATCATCCCTTTGTAGATGGCGCCAGTCGTGCCATCGATCGAGATATAGTCTCCTTCCCTGAGCACCACTTTACCGGCTGTCAATGTTTTGCGTTCGTAATTAATTGAGATGTCGCTCGCGCCACAAACACACACTTTACCCAGTTGGCGGGCTACGAGTGCGGCGTGAGAAGACACTCCTCCTCGAGAAGTAAGAATTCCCTGAGAATGAAGCATGCCTTTAAGATCGTCTGGTGACGTTTCAGTGCGGCAGAGAACAACCTTATTACCCCGTTTGATTTCCAATTCAGCAGCGGCCGCAGTGAACGCAATTCGACCGGTGGCAGCCCCCGGTCCGGCAGGGAGTCCGCGGGCAATCACCTGCGCCGCTTTTAGTGCTTTGATATCAAAAACAGGAACCAGTAAAGAGTCAATGGACTCGGCGGGTATTTTCAGCAGCGCAGTTTCCTGAGTCATTAGCCGTTCACGTTGCATTTCGACCGCGATTCTTACCGCCGCCAACCCGGTGCGTTTGCCATTTCGGGTTTGCAGGATGAAAAGCCTGCCGTCCTCGATGGTGAATTCAAAGTCCTGCATGTCCTTGAAGTGACGCTCGAGCTTGGAGCGTACTTTTTCAAGACCTCGAAAGCTCGCCGGTAATTCTTCTGCCATAAATGAAATCGGATTGGGTGTTCGTACCCCTGCGACCACATCTTCCCCTTGTGCATTGACGAGGTATTCACCGTAGAAGGATTTCTCTCCATTCGCCGGGTCTCGGGTGAAAGCAACCCCGGTCGCGCTAGAGCTCCCTAAATTGCCGAACACCATTGCCTGGATGTTGACCGCCGTTCCCCACTCAGTCGGGATGCCGTATTGTTGGCGATAAATTATCGCTCGCTCGTTTTTCCAGGACTTGAATACCGCGCCAATCGCTCCCCACAGCTGCTCGATTACGTCCTGAGGGAACGATTTCCCCGTTTTCTTGCGAATAAGGGATTTGTACTTCTTGACCAGGTCCTGAAGATTCTCAGTCGTCAGGTCGCCATCTGACTCCACTCCCAGTCCGAGTTTTAATCTGTCCAGAATCTGGTGGAAGGGGTCTTCCTCTTCTTCATTCTCCGCTTGTATGCCAAGCACCACATCTCCGTACATCTGTATGAAACGTCGGTAACAATCCCACGCAAAACGGCTGTTTCCGGAAGCGGCGGCTAGCCCTTCGACGGTTTCGTCATTAAGACCCAGATTCAGGATGGTATCCATCATGCCCGGCATCGAGTCTCTTGCTCCGGACCTGACAGAAACTAGTAAGGGGTTACCGCTGGCCCCAAATTTCTTGCCCAGCTGTTTTTCGATCTGCCTTATGGCCGAGTCAACGTCTCCGCGCAAGCTCGCAGGATAGCTTTCCTTATAAGCATAGAAATGGTTGCACACCTCAGTACTGATGGTGAAGCCCGGGGGAACGGGCAGGCCGATTGAGGCCATTTCTGCGAGATTTGCACCTTTGCCGCCTAGCAGCTCGCGCATACTGGCGTTTCCGTCTGTCTTTCCACCAAAAGCAAATACGTATTTGTTATTTCGGGTGCCAGGCTTGCCTCGGGTAGCCGGCTTTCGAGCAATCTTGTTCATTCGAATGAGGGGTCCTTTTATGCGGATTAAGCACTGCTCACAGGTGCAAAACTGCTTATTCTAGCCGCCTCTGGCGACATTCCCTGACTTTTGCGGATATTTGCGGTTTGCCAAGCTAGGCGGTGCATCGTTCCCGCAAAACGCGGAACAGGAGGATAATGCACATGTCGGCCAAAATCTACCCTTGCGAGTCTATGGAGGCCATCAATGCGTTTTTCAGGTGGGCAGATGTGTGCACGACGATATGCGAGTTTGGGGTAAAAGCATCGCAATCCCCGTCGGGAGTGACCATTGAAGGCGACGGGAGCCGCCTCAGATTTACTTAATTAGCTCGGGGTGTGATGAT
>JAYPVG010000019.1:0-64422 GCA_038134485.1 Pseudomonadales bacterium | reverse complement strand
TGGTGGCTTCCCAGCAGGCGGCGCTGGCCCGCGGCGCCACGCGCATGCGGCTGGAAGTGCGGCAGGACAACCCGGCCGCTCAAGCCTTGTACCGCAAGCTGGGCTACCGCGATTTTGGCCTGTGGGAAGACTACTACGACGACCACCAGACCGCCTTGCGCATGGAAAATACCTTGGCGCCGCACCTGGCCACGGGCCTGCGCCGGGTTCCCTGGTATCCGCAGTCCCTGGATTTCACTTGCGGGCCGGCTTGCCTGATGATGGCCATGAAAGCCCATGATGCGAACCTGCGGCTCGATCGCCAATTGGAGTTGCGGTTGTGGCGTGAGGCCACCACCGTGTACATGACCTCCGGTCACGGCGGCTGCTCACCTAAGGGCCTGGCCCTGTCCGCTGCGCGCAGGGGCTTCCCGGTGCGGGTGTGGGTCAGCGACGAAACCGAGATGTTCACGGATTCCGTACGCAGCGAGAACAAAAAAGAGGTGATCCGCCTGGTCGAAAGTAACTTCCGCCGCGAACTGGATCTGGCCGGCATCCGGGTCGGGCGCCGGGCGCGCCAGGTTTCGGAACTCAAGCAAGCGCTGGCCGACGGCGGCCTGCCGCTGTTACTGATCAGTTCCTATCGTTTGCATGGCGACCGGGCGCCGCACTGGGTGCTGCTGACGGCCGCCGACGAGCGTTTTCTGTATATCAACGATCCCTTCGTTGACTACGAGGAAGGCCAGGTCGACACCGATTGCTTCGGTATTCCGATCGCGCCGGTGGAGCTGGAGCGCATGATGCGTCTTGGCCGGCGCAAACACCACGCCTGCGTCGTCGTTTACCCGCGCCGCGAGGAAGCGGCCCGAGATGTCACGTTATAGCATCGTCATCGATCGTCTGAACGACTGGAAGTGGCCTGCGACTGATGACCGTGTACGAGTTCCTGTCCGAGGGCGCCTCGCTGCCGATCGTGGCTGCGTCCGGGAATCGGCGGATTACCTCTTTCCCAAATGTACCAGTATCTGCAGGATTACCGCCGGGTCCTCGACGCAGGCTATGGTCCTCACCGTTCCCTGACACTGCTCGCAGGTTTCGATGTCGATGTTGAAAACCCGTTTCAAGCACTGAGCCCAGTTAGACGAACACTGGACAATGGGATACGGCGGGGATATTGTTCCGCCCAATTCGGGCCGAGGTTTTACCCCGACCAGCTCACTGACGCAAAATAACCGGTGAATCCGATAGCCACATGGGAAGTAAAATGTTCACAGTGACTCCTCTCGCCAGCGCACTGGGTGCAGAACTGCATGGTGTTGACTTAACCCGAGAACTATCCGTCGAGACACTCCGGGAAATCAGGCGTTTACTGGTGGAACACGAGGTCATATTTTTCCGCGACCAGAATATTAGCCCGCAGCAACACCGGGCCCTCGCTGCCTCTTTTGGACCTTTGCAAACTCATCCGGCTTACGGAACCGTAGAAGGGATTCCGGAAATAACGATTCTCGAAAGCACCGCGGAAAAGCCGACCAAAATCGAAGCCTGGCATACCGACATGACGTTTCGTAAGCATCCTCCGATGGGGTGCGTTCTGCGTTCCAAGATCATTCCGTCCAGGGGCGGCGATACCATGTGGGCAAGCATGACGGCAGCCTATGACGCGCTGTCTGCGCCAATGCAGAAATTCCTGACAGGGCTTAGCGCCGAACACGATTTCAGCCATGGATTCAAGGAGAGTCTGGCTGAGCCCGGTGGCCGGGAACGACTTGCGCAGGCTGTCGCCGACAACCCCCCGGTGATTCACCCGGTAATTCGCACCCACCCCGAATCCGGCAAGAAAGTGATCTTCGTGAATTCCCTGTTTACCACCCGCATTCTGGAATTGAATAAAGACGAGAGTCAGGCGATCTTACATTTTCTTTATGAACACATCACCACGCCAGAGTTCAGTTGTCGATTCAATTGGAAGCCGGATTCCATTGCAATCTGGGATAACCGAAGCACGCAGCACAAGCCCATCAATGACTATTTCCCCGAGCATCGGATGTTGCACCGATGTGTAATCGACGGAGACAAGCCCTACTAGGGTCAGCGGCTTATAAAGTCGACGATGTATCGCGCGACCTGCAAGTTGTCTGTTTCCGTTTCCAGTGAGTTTATGGCGGTCTGGTAGAGTTCCTCTCCAAGAATGTCGCGACGCATATTGAGTAATGCTCGCGCGTAGCCCTCGCTGAACTCCGGATGCCCCTGAAACGTCAATATGTGATCGTCCAGCCCGATGGACGCAATGGGGCAGGCCTTGGTACTCGCCAGCAGTTTCCCGCCGGTGGGTAGCGTCGCAACCTGGTCCCTGTGATTGGAACGGAGCCTTATGGTGGAGGAGGAAAGTCCGTAACGTGCCGCATCTTCGGTGGGTTCGATGGCATGAACCCCCACGCACCATCCGGAATCAGCCGGCAATGTCTTCCCACCCAGTGCTTCCGCCACCATCTGGTGTCCGAAACAGATGCCAATCAGCTTTTTTTTGGCTTCGTGCAATTGCACCACGAAACCTTTTAGCCGCCTCACCCACGGCACATCATCGTACACACTGAGTTTGCTGCCGGTAATGATATACGCATCCACCTCATCGAGGTCAGCCGGATACTCACCGTCCACGACTTCGTAGGTAACCAGAATGAGGTCAGGCTCCACAGCAAGCAGGACATTGGCGAACATATCCGGATATTCCCCAAATTCGGCGGCCAAATCGGGTTTTACCGCATCGGTTTTGAGTATTCCAACCTTCATGGTTCCAAAGTCTCTGTCTGTGAGCCCATCACGTGCATTTCATGTGGAAAGACCGGGGCTGCGTTAGCTGGTGGTACCCCAGTTCAGACAGCGTCACTCCCCGCCCGGTGTTCTTCACTCCTGTCCAGGCCAGGGCCGGGTCCAGGTAATCGCAGCGATTCATGAATACGGTTCCGAACTCCAATTGATCGCCGAGCCGTTCGGCCCGCGATGTATCTTGCGTCCAGAGCGATACGGTCAAGCCCACGTCGCTGTCATTCATAAGCCGAATCGCCTCCGCATCGTCACTGACCGGCATTATGCCAACAACGGGACCGAAACTTTCCTCGGTCATTACGGACATGTCGTGATGCACATCGATTAACACCTGTGGTGCCAGGTATGGCGTATTCTCTCTCGCGTGGGGAAACCCCGAGCTATCGATGCAGGTCTTCGCACCCAGAGACACGGCCTCATCGACCTGCTTGCGAACCCACCCCGCGGCGGCAGATGTGACAACAGGGCCTAGCGTCGTCTGCTCCTGAAGAGGATTACCCAGAACGTACTGTTTCACCTGCTCGACATAGGCTTCAACAAACTGATTGAAAAGGTCGTGATGTACGTAAATTCTTTCAATCCCACAGCATGATTGCCCGGAATTAAAAAAGGCCCCGTCGACCAGGTTTGCAACGCAGTCGTTGAAATCAGCATCTGCCATGACATAAGCAGGATCCTTGCCGCCGAGTTCCAGGCCGACCCCCGCAAAGGTACTCGCGGCAGCGCGTTCAATCTGGCGACCGGCAGCAACAGATCCGGTAAAACAGATGAAATCCATCTGACCCGAGCTGATGACTTTGAAGGTACTCTGGTGATCAAGAAACAGACACTGCAACACTCCTGCTGGTAATCCGGCGGATTCAAATGCCTTTACAAAATGCTCGCCGCACAGTGGCACCTGTGCCGAGGGTTTCAGAACCACACTGTTTCCTGCCATGAGCGCTGGCACTATGGAATTAACTGCCGTCAGTAGCGGGTAGTTCCAGGGCGCAATCGTGAACACTGTCCCGACCGGCGTGCGGCGGATAAAACGTCTGAAACCGGCCTTTTTCGCCGGGGTGAGATCCGCCAGGGATGGTTCAGCGATAGCCATCATGTGCCGTGCGCGCTCCGCCAATCCCTTTACTTCGCCGCCGGCAAAGGATATCGGCCGACCCATTTGCCAGGCAATTTCTTCAGCAATCTGATCCTGTCTCTGTTCGAAGTACTGAATAGCGAGTTCGCAGATCCTGGCCCGTTCTGCCAGACTGCTTTTTTGCCATTGCCTTTGCGCTGAGCGGGACAACTCAATAGACTGTGCAATGGTGTTCGCGTCGGCCGCTACCCTCGTCGCATAAATTGAGCCATCAACGGGCGAAACACATTGCAGTCCCGGGAAATCACCGCGCTGATTCATGTTCGAACTCGTCTATTCTTGGGTAGAATGCCAAGCGGAAATGGAGATAAGAAAATTAACAAGCGACCCCTATTATATAGAGAACTCTCAGACTATTGCAGCCTGTCAGACTGGCCCTCGGATGCATGCAATAGTATTCCTAAATATTCGGGATTCAGCTTACTGTTTGTCCTGCTATCACTGGCAAGTCAGCCAGTGTCGGCAGCAGGGATCGACGCGACCATAAATGCAGCGATGCAACCTGTGGCAGATGCGCTTTCGGGGTTCATTTTTTATGAAGTCGGTGTCTTTGGCGCCCAACTACCGTTGATCGTGCTGTGGCTAATCGGCGCATCGGTTTTCTTCACATTCTATTTCCGATTTTTGAGCCTGCGCGGGTTCAAACATGCCTTCGAGCTATTGCGCGGCGATTACAGTAAACCTGAACATACCGGAGAACTGAGCCATTTCCAGGCGCTTGCTACAGCAGTCGCGGGTACGGTGGGCATCGGCAATATCAGCAGCGTAGCCATAATTATTTCTCTGGCCGGTCCCGGGGCAACATTCTGGTTGATGCTTGCCGGATTCCTGGGGATGTCAACCAAATTTGCGGAATGTGTTGTTGGAGTCAAGTATCGCAAGTTAAATCCCGACGGCAGTATCTCGGGTGGCCCGATGTATTATCTCGAGCAAGGTTTAAAGGAAAGAAATCTGGCGTGGCTGGGAAAGCCCGTCGGCTATTTTTACGCGCTGGCGATCGTGATCGGCTGCATGGGCATCGGCAATATGTTTCAGTCAAATCAGGCCTTTGAACAGTTCGTAGTCGTTACCGGCGGCGAGGCTGGTTTTTTCGCCGACAAAGGCTGGCTATTTGGCGCCATGCTGGCTGGCCTGGTTGCGGTAGTAATTATTGGTGGAATAAAAAGCATAGCGAGTGTCACCAGCCGGCTCGTGCCATTCATGGCAGTTACCTACATTCTGGGGTCGCTGACGGTAATTCTCCTCAACGCAGACCGAATTCCCTGGGCAATTTCAGCAATCGCAACCGAGGCTTTCAATCCCACCGCCATGACCGGTGGCATGCTCGGCGTGATGATCATGGGATTCCAGCGCGCGGTATTCTCCAACGAGGCAGGCCTCGGGTCAGCAGCGATCGCGCATTCCGCAGTGAAAACCCACGAGCCGGTAACCGAAGGCTTCGTTGCACTCATGGAACCCTTTATTGACACCGTGGTGATCTGCACACTCACGGCGCTGGTCATATTGACGACCGTCTATGAGCCCGAGTTGGCGGGAGCAGGCATGCAGGGAATAGAACTTACCTCACGCGCCTTCGCCAGCACCCTGAGTTGGTCCACGGTGCCGCTCTCTATCATCGCTATTCTGTTTGCGTTCTCTACTTTGTTATCGTGGTCCTATTACGGGCTCAAAGGCTGGACGTACATTCTGGGGGAATCGACCAGGGTCGAACTGATTTTCAAAACCATTTTCTGCCTGTTTGCAGCGCTCGGCTGCATGATTCAGCTGGATGCGGTTCTGGATTTTTCCGACGCGCTTGTCTTTGTTATCGCGCTTCCCAATATACTGGGCCTCTATATCCTGGCGCCAATTATCAAGAGGGAACTGGTGAGCTACCAGCAGCGGGTCAGAAGTGGCGAAATACCTAACCACCGTAAAGGGAGAAAATGAGACCTAGACGCCGTTGACCGGCAGAAATAGAAGATTTGTGCGTTGATCGAACCGCGGGAGAAAAATGGTGCCGCCACCAAGAGTCGAACTCGGGACCTGCTGATTACAAGTCAGCTGCTCTACCACGGCTGAGCTATAGCGGCACGATTCCAAACTGCAAGATCAAGAACGTTTGGATAAGACTAATAGTTTAGTCAGGGCGCGCATGGTACACAAGCCCTTCGATTGGAGTCAATACTGCACCAGCAGAGCTTCGCCTGCCTCGCCTCGTTGATCACTGCCGACGATTGAGATAGCTTATGGAGCTTGAATACCGTCTCTTGCAGGACTCCGTGGCGGAGTCAGGGATGCTCTATGACCACCGCGATCGATACGCCCACCTGGCAGCAGCTTCAGACTGCCCGTGATCAGTTTAAAAAGGACAAAATCCGTATCGGAGACCAGTTCAATAGTGACCCTCAACGATTCGACAAGTTTTCGGTGCAGACTCCGGAGCTGTTTTTCGATTACTCCAAGAACCTGATAACGGAAGAGATACTACAGCTGCTCATCGACCTGGCAGATCAATGCCAGCTATCAGCGGCAATCGAGCTGATGTTTGCCGGCCGGAACATCAATCGCAGCGAAAACCGCCCGGCTCTGCACGTGGCTTTGCGGGGTCACCACGTTAACGAGCTTGAGCACGAAGTCGCCGCCGTTCGTGAGAAAATGGCGGATTTTGTCTGCGCGGTGCATGAGGGTAGCTGGACCGGCTGTAGCGGAGAAGCCATTACGGATGTCGTCAATATCGGCATCGGAGGCTCTCACCTGGGGCCCGCCATGGTCGTCCGTGCACTGGAGGAGTTTTCCTCCGACGCTTTGCGCTGCCACTTCATCTCCAACGTGGACCCGGCTGCCGGGCTGCGAGTACTGCAATCACTGGATCCGGCCAGAACTTTGTTCATTGTGGCTTCAAAGTCCTTTACCACACTGGAAACTCATCAGAATGCCGTGCTTGCGAGAAACTGGTTTCTGGAACACGGCCATAGTGAGGCGGATCTCGCCAGGCATTTCGTTGCGGTCAGCACCAACATCAATGCGGCGCAATCCTTCGGTATTGCCACAGAAAATATCTTTCCCATGTGGGACTGGGTTGGTGGGCGGTATTCGCTGTGGTCGGCAATTGGCCTGCCGATTGCACTGAGTATCGGTATGGATAGATACCAGGAGTTGCTGACCGGCGCCCATCACGCCGACGAACATTTCCGGGCCGAACCGCCATCACAGAACATACCCGTCATCATGGGATTATTGACTGTCTGGTACAGCGGTTTTTTCAATGCCACCAGTCAGGTGACTCTGCCTTACAGCCAGAATCTCGAGCTGTTTCCGGCTTTTTTACAACAGTTGACCATGGAAAGCCTTGGCAAGGGCGTACAGCTTGATGGTAGTGCATCACGCATGGATACCGGCCTGATAGTTTGGGGGGCACCTGGCACGGACGGGCAGCACTCCTTTCACCAACTGCTGCACCAGGGAACCCGCCTGGTGCCGGCAGACTTTATCGCCGTCGCAGCGAGTCCGACTGTCGAGAGTCAGGAACAGCAGAATCACCTGCTGGCCAATTGTTTCAGCCAGAGTCAGGCGCTGATGCATGGCAAGACTACTGAGCAGGCCGTCGCAGAATTGCTGGCGGATGGTATGGATGAGGACTCGGCCAGAAGCCTGGCTCCCCACAAGGCAATACCCGGTAACCGGCCCAGCAATACCTTCCTGCTTCATCATCTGACGCCTCACACCCTGGGTTACCTGACTGCATTGTACGAACACGCAGTCTACGTTCAGAGTGTTTTGTGGGGCATCAATGCCTTCGACCAGTGGGGCGTGGAACTGGGCAAGAAACTGAGCTTACCGATCTTCGAGTCGCTGACTTCCGGGGAGATTAGTGGCGAGTTTGATGCCTCAACCTCAAATCTGATAGCAATCTGCAAGGCCTGGCAGAAAGACTAAATTCATAACGGCGCCAGCTTGCTGATCACGCCGCCGTGTGTGACCAACCCGGGTGAAATTACCCGCGCGTTGATGCCGCGCAAATTGAGTAGCTTTGCCTCCTCGGAATTGACGAACATGACCGCGTCCTTACCGAAGCGCTGTTGGAATTTCCTGCATCCCAGGTGGGGCTCTGCTGTCACCTGAAGAATCGCTTCTCCAACCTGTATTTTAGTACCGGCCGGTAAATTGGCGATGCTCAGGTCGAAATCCACGAACAGCTGATCCCCCGCCAGAGGCCATAGGGACTGATCACCGCCGGCAATGACGTCGATTGCCCGGGAGTTCATCAGATTGATTTGCATGTCCTTGTGCCGCTGTAACTCCTTTTCTGCTCCTGACCAGCGATCCCGCCAGTTATCTCCGAGCAGCCCGTCTTCAACGGTGAGCATTGCCTGATCCACGACTTCCCTGTCACCGATCGCCGGACGCCTCACAATCAACTCAATCCTGCCATCGACCGCGGGAGACTGACGAATACTTTCAACTGCCGCGTCGAGCAGGTCCCGGGGCACATGCGCGATTTCCAAATTAACCATATTCCATATCATCCCCGGCCGGCCTTTTTCTGACCAGCATCTTTTGTTCGCCTTCCAATACCAGCACCCTGTCCTGATTGTGCACTGTGGATCGCAGCACGATCACTCCCGTGGTATTACCGGGTATCAAATCAGTAATTTCCAGCGCCGGATACACAGTGTCTCCACAATAAACGGGTGCCAGGAATTTTGAACTTTGTTCGATGAGGCCGATCAGGCTGTCTTCCAGCACATGGGGTAGCATGCCGGCTCCCGGCGCTGTCTGAATGGCCACCTGAAATCCGTGCGCCAGCAATTCGGGGTGGCCCTTTCGGCGACAGTATTCGACGTCGTAGTGAATCGGGTGATTGTCACCCGACGCGAGCTGAAAAGCGGCGAAATTGGCGTCACCGAGGGTTCTCGAGGGTATGACAAACCGCTGACCAATGTGCAGATCTTCGAAATAGCTGGAGTCTGTCAGCGTATGGGCGGCGGGATCGAAATCGGGATCCGGTTTGCGCATGTCAAGCTGCCCCTGCCAGCGTATTCAAATTAATGCTGATCCGGCACAGCAAAACGCAACGCTCGGCCGACTAATACTGGTCAGCCGCATTTCTGATCTCGGCATAGACCCTCGTGCTCCCATCCGTGTTGAGCTGAATCACATCATAGGGCTGAAAGCGTCCCCCCATTTCCATGCCCGGGCTGCCCATGGGCATTCCCGGCACCGCCAGCCCCCTGGCATTGGCCGGCGGATTTTGCAGAAATTGACTGACCAATTTCGGCGGTACATGGCCCTCAAATGCGTAACCTTGCGCCGTAACCGCGGTGTGGCATGACTGTAGCTGGGGAACAAAGCCCTGCTGGAGCTTGATGGCATTGAGATCACGCGGATGATGAATCGTTGACTGGAAGTTTCGTTCAGTCATCTGGTCGATCCAGTTCGCACAGCAGCCGCAGGAAGGATCCTTATAAACATCTATCGGAATAGCCTGCTCCTGTGCCAGCGAGCGAAAAGCGGTGCCTGAAACGGCTGCCATGGCGAATCCGCCGAGAGCGGTCGCCAACACTTTTCTGCGACTCATGGATTTTTCGTGCATGCTCAACTCCTGTCCGTTCAATTTTGATTTCTGTCTCCGGCCTGGCGGAGATCCGCGGAACTCGATCACTCTGTTGTGGACAACAAGAATACGATTTTACGCAGGGGCAATAAAGCCTCTTCCACTATTGTCCCCCGCGCTCAGGCAGTTTCCATAAGATCCAGTATCTCCCGGGTCTTGGCCTGCATCAGCGCCTGATCGCCCCGCGATTCCACATTCAGTCGCACTACCGGTTCAGTATTCGACATCCGCACATTAAAACGCCATTCAGCGAAATCCATGCTGAGGCCGTCGGTATGGTCAATAGCCTCGGCCCGATCCCGGTACAGCGCTTCGATTTTACCCAACAGCGCCGGTGGATCGGCTATCTCCGTATTGATCTCCCCGCTGGCGGGGTACGCCGCCATTCTCTCATTGACCAGCTCGGAGAGCGGCTTGTCGGATTTACACATCAATTCGATTACCAGCAGCCAGGGAATCATGCCACTGTCACAATAGGAAAAATCCCGAAAATAATGGTGGGCGCTCATCTCGCCCCCATAGATAGCGTCTTCGGCGCGCATCCTTTCCTTGATGAAGGCGTGCCCGGTTTTGCTTTGAATAGCCTGACCACCATGGCTCTTCGCAATCTCTATGGTGTTCCAGGTCAGCCGCGGATCGTGGATCACTCGGGAGCCGGGCCGGCGTTCAAGGAATGCCTGGGCCAAAAGGCCAACGATGTAGTACCCCTCAATGAAGCGGCCGTATTCGTCGAAGAAAAAACAGCGGTCAAAATCACCATCCCAGGCAATTCCGAGGTTCGCGTTATGTTCCACAATGGCATCTGTCGTGGGCGCACGGTTTTCCTCCAACAGCGGATTGGGCACGCCGTTTGGAAAGTTCCCGTTTGCCTCATGGTGCACCTTGATGAATTCCACTGGCAACCTGCCTTCGAGCGCATCAATGACACTTCCAGCGCCTCCGTTGCCGGCATTGCAGACGATCTTGAGGGAATTGAGTGCGCCGGGATCAATATAGCCCAGGAGATGCTCAACATAGTCAGTACGCATGTCCCTGTGAGCAAGCTGTCCTGCAGTGTCCGAGTGCAGAAACTTTCCGGACTCGGCGATCGCCTGAATTTCCTTCAGGCCTGTATCGCCACTGATAGGTTTGGATTCCTCGCGAACCATCTTCATGCCATTGTAGTCCCTGGGATTATGGCTGGCCGTGACCACGATTCCACCGTCGACCTGCAGATGGGCAGTAGCGAAGTACACCTCTTCCGTACCACACTGGCCGATGTTGATGACATCGACGCCTGATTCGGTGAGACCGCGGATAACTGCAGCAGATAAGGTCGGGCTGGAAAGGCGAATGTCGTGACCTACCACCACCACTGATGGTTGCAAAAACGTGGCGTAGGCGCGCCCGATACGGTAGGCGATATCTTCATTCAGCTGGTCGGGAACTTTCCCCCGGATGTCGTAGGCCTTGAAACAGGTAATGTCCATAGGCTGATCGCGGCTAATCTTGATTCAGATAAAAGTTCTGGTAATTGTAGTTGGCAGCCTCCATGAATCCGCTCACGCTGCCGCAGTCAAACCGACGACCCCTGAACCGGTAAGCGATGACCCTGCCCTCCTGAGCCTGACGCATGATGGCATCGGTGATCTGCATCTCACCGTTTTTACCGGGAGGAGTGGTACGTATCAACTCGAAAATATCCGGGGTGAGAATGTAACGCCCTATAATTGCTAGATTGCTTGGAGCAGCTTCCGGTTCGGGTTTTTCAATCATGCGATTGACCCGGTAAATGCGATCTGCTTCCAGCACTCCGCCGATCACACCGTACCGGTATGTTTCTTCTTGCGGGATTTCTTCGACAGCAACAATACTGCACTGATATTCATCATAGAGCCTGACCATCTGGGTCAACACCCCGTCGCCGTCAGCGACACAGTAATCATCAGCCAGGATGACTGCAAATGGATGCTCACCGATAAGGGTCTCACCGGTAAGGATGGCATGGCCAAGCCCTTTCATTTCGATCTGCCGGGTATAGGAGAACGTGCAGGTCTCTATAATATTCCGGATTTCTGTCATCAATCCGTCTTTATGGGTGCCGGCAATTTGCTGTTCCACCTCGAAATTGATATCGAAATGGTCTTCCAGCGCCCGCTTCCCGCGGCCAGTGACAATTGCCATGTCATGGATACCCGCCGCCATCGCCTCTTCGACGCCATACTGGATCAATGGTTTATCAACCAGCGGCAGCATTTCCTTGGGCATCGATTTGGTAGCGGGCAAGAATCTGGTACCGTATCCTGCGGCCGGAAACAGGCACTTTCTAATCTGCGGCATCTTCTCTGGTCCTTCCAGGGGCGCTCCCTCGGCTATAATCCCACTTTGTTAGTATAATTCTATGCCATTAGGGTTGGTTCACCAGAATATCATCCCTAAACGCTCGACACAGTAATGAAGTACGCAGTCCTGCGGCAGTATTGGCTACTTATCAATCCTTCCATAGACGTCCTCAAAGCGCACGATATCATCCTCTCCGAGGTAGTCTCCCACCTGCACCTCGATCAGTTCAACGGGGACTGAACCCGGATTTTCCAGTCGATGTCGACAACCCAGTGGCAGGAAAATGGATTCGTTGGCCTTCAGGCTGTGGCGCTCCTCATCCCGGGTCACGAGTGCCTCACCCCGAACGATTGTCCAGTGCTCAGCCCGGTGCTGATGCATTTGCAGAGACAGTGACTGGCCGGGATTTACAACAATGTGCTTGACCTGAAAGCCATCGGTGTTTTCCAGAGAGCGGTAAGAACCCCAGGGGCGATGAACCAGATCGTGATGCTCACACTCGCTGCGATTCGCAGCCTGTAATAATTCGACGATTTTCTTGATTCCCTGCGCATGCTCTCTGGCGGTCACGAGCACCGCGTCCGAGGTTTCAATGATGACAGCGTCACTGACGCCGACGGCAGCTACTAGCCGCGAGTTGGCCTGGACGTAACTGTTGGCAACCTGTTCGAGCAGCACATCACCGCTAACGGCATTGCCGTTGCCATCTTTTTCGGCCACGTCCCACACCGCTCCCCAGGCACCCAGATCATTCCAGCTGGCAGCAAGAGGCACGACAGCTGCAACATCGGTTTTTTCCATGACCGCGTAGTCAATCGAGTCGGACGGACAGGCAGCAAAAAGCTCACGGGGTATGCTGTAGTAGTCGCGATCCTTCTCGATCGCGGCAAAGGCCTCATTGCAGCAGCCCAGCATATCCGGATCAAATTTTGCCAGTTCACGCAAATATACCCGCGCGCTGAACATGAACATGCCACTGTTCCACAGATAATCGCGACTCTCCATGTACAAGCGTGCCGTTTCGAGGTCAGGTTTCTCGACGAAACTTTCGACAGAACTGGCATCGGTTCCAGGCACTGCGGATCCCTTCTTGATATATCCATAACCTGTTTCTGGGGCACCTGGCACTATTCCGAAAGTCACAAGAAGATCTCGCCCCGCAAGCTGCTCCCCCTGCAGCACTGCCCGATGCAGAGCTTGACAATCAGCGATCATATGATCGGCTGGCAGCACCAGTAACACCGGTTCCTGGTGGGCGTCGCAGGCCTGCATTGCAGCCATGGCCACTGCCGGAGCGGTGTTGCGCCCGACAGGTTCAAGCAGGATGGCGGCTTCGCCCGTGTCCAATTGTCGTAATTGCTCCGCGACCAGAAAGCGATGCTCGGCATTGCAGACCACCATTGGCGGACCCAGAGACGCCAGCCCCTCGAGCCGGGAAAGGGTGTTCTGAAACAGGGACCCGCCCTGCCCTGGAAACTGGATAAACTGCTTGGGCAGCAGTACTCGCGACTGCGGCCACAGGCGTGAGCCCACGCCGCCGGCAAGAATTACGGGAACTATCATAGTTGCAAGCCTGGAATTTACGCCTTAGCTACCCTCATGAACAAGTTCTATCATCATCTCCTGGAGCGACGTAAGTCTAGCAAACTTTACGCCGCTTTGGCTGGGTACAGCTCTAGATTGCAGAGCGTGACGCAGGTGGGACAAAAACCGGTCGCGAATTAACTACCATTCCGCTATTATCGCAGCCTTCCAAACCTTCAGCAGTCTATACTTTGAGCGGTCATCGCCCGGGAGCGCACCAGATCAATGGCTGAAAAAAACCCCAATTTCGTCCCCCAGCACTCGTACGACAAAAACGAACTGATCGAATGCGGCTACGGATACCTGTTCGGGCCGGGCAACGCCAAGTTACCAATCGACAACATGCTTATGCTGGATCGTATCGTCGAGATCACATCGGACGGTGGCGAGCATGGCAGAGGCAGAATTCTGGCAGAACTGGACATCGATCCGGAGAAATGGTTCTTTGCCTGCCATTTCCCCGGCGACCCGGTCATGCCAGGCTGCCTCGGGCTCGATGCCATGTGGCAGCTGGTCGGGTTTTTTCTCGGCTGGCGTGGAAACCTTGGCAAAGGTCGGGCTCTGGGTTGCGGCGAAGTCAAGTTTACCGGCGAAATCCTGCCCGACTCCAAAAAAGTGGTTTATGATATTTCCATGAGCCGTGTCATTGAGCGCCGGTTGGTGATGGGCATAGCCGATGGCACGGTGGCGGTTGACGGCAGGGTAATCTACAAGGCCAAGGGGCTCAAGGTCGGCCTTTTCAGACCAGACCAGAAATTCGAGTAGAACGTTCGACAATCGATTGAAGGAACAGTTATGCGACGTGCAGTAGTCACCGGACTGGGAATCGTTTCCTGTCTGGGCAATGACAAGAACTCGGTTACCCATTCTCTCCGGGAAGGATTAAGTGGCATTGGACACAATAAGGAATATGCAGACATAGGCATGCGCTGTCATGTCTCCGGCTCCGTCAATCTTGATTTTTCCGAACTGATCGATAGAAAGCTGCTGCGCTTTATGGGAGACGCCGCAGCCTATGGTTATCTGGCCATGCGCGATGCCATTGAGGATGCCGGCCTGTCGGAAGAGCAGGTGTCCAATGAGCGCGCCGGAATCATAATGGGCGCCGGAGGCTCTTCTACCGAAGACCAGGTCGAATCGGCGGATATCATGCGAGAGAAAGGCCTGCGACGCGTAGGCCCCTATCGGGTAACTCGTGGTATGGGCAGCACCGTGTCGGCCTGCCTGGCCACCTCGTTTCGCATTAAGGGTGTCAACTATTCCATCTCTTCCGCCTGCGCCACGAGCGCCCACTGCATCGGCAATGCCGTTGAACAGATTCAGATGGGCAAACAGGACCTGATATTCGCCGGCGGCGGAGAGGCCGAGCACTGGACCCTTTCCCATATGTTCGATGCGATGGGCGCCATGTCCACCAAGTACAATGACACCCCCGAAAAGGCGTCGCGGGCTTTTGATCGCGACCGGGACGGATTCGTAATCGCCGGCGGCGGCGCGGTCCTGGTAGTGGAGGAACTCGAGCACGCCAGAGCCAGGGGTGCGAAGATTTATGCTGAAATCACCGGATATGCCGCCACTTCAGACGGATACGACATGGTGGCACCTTCGGGAGAAGGTGGCAAAAGAGCCATGCAGATGGCGCTGTCCACGGCCAGCCGACCGATAGACTATATCAATACTCACGGCACCAGCACCCCGGCCGGTGACGTGGCGGAATTGACTGCAATTCGCGAAGTATTTGGTGACAATGCTCCAATTATCAATAGCACCAAGTCACTGAGTGGCCACTCGCTCGGGGCAGCAGGAGCCCACGAGGCAATTTACAGTCTGCTAATGATGGAGGCGGGTTTTATTGCAGCCTCCGCCAATATCGAAAACCTAGATCCAGCCGCGGCAGGACTGCCAATCGCGCTTACGCGGGTAGATGACGCGAAACTGGACTGCATCATGTCGAATAGTTTCGGGTTTGGCGGCACCAACGCCTGCCTGGTGTTCGAGCGCCTGATAGAGTGAAAAATCTGAACTAACCATCTGACCGCGCAGACTTGCCATGGGAAAACTGATTCGCTACACGAGCCTGACCCTGATGATCCTGCTCTGGGGTTCTCAGACCGGCGCGCAGTTGTTTCCCGCCGGCAGCGGCAGTTCTCTGGGTGGCGGTGATCGGCCCCGTCCACTGCCGATGGAGCAAGCCTTCCCCTACTTTGTCGGCATTGTCGACGACGACACGCTCAGCGTCACCTGGCAGATCGCCCCGGAGCACTACCTGTACCGTCACCAGTTTGGATTCGTCCTGCAGGCACAGGATGGCGCGCAAATCCAAGACCTTGAATTCTCGCTGCCTGACGGAATTGCCAAGAATGACCAGTTTTTTGGTGATGTCGAAGTTTACTACGGTGCCCTGACCGTCACAGTGGAGGCTGCCGTTTCCAAAGTCCCGTCAGGCACCAACCTGGTGATTCAATATCAGGGCTGCGCAGAGTGGGGGTTCTGCTACCCACCTCAGGCGTCCCGCTACCCCCTGTCACCCTGACAACTTGCACGTCCAAGCGACTCTTTTAACCCAAAAAATCGGCAATTTAGTCGCTAAAATGGCCAAAATGGTTAATAAATTCGCCCAATTGATTTAAAATTCAAGTTTTTCTTCTCTGGCCACGCTGCGACTTGCAGCACTGGAACCACCAACAGCAAACAGGTATCGCCATGGCACGCATCCTGGTAATGCACGGACCAAACCTCAATCTGCTGGGTGATCGCGAACCTCACATTTACGGTTATGACACCCTTGAAGATATCAACGGACGACTCGCGCAAATGTGCGAGGCCCAGGGTCACGAACTCGATAGCCTGCAGTCCAATGCCGAGCACATGCTCATAAATCGACTACATGCAGCCCGCAAGGATGGCACGGCCTTCATTCTGATCAATCCGGGAGCCTTCACCCACACCAGCGTCGCCTTGCTGGACGCGTTTCTGGCAGCCGAGATCCCGTTTATCGAAGTGCACCTGTCCAATGTGCACAAAAGAGAAGACTTCCGCCAGAAATCCTTCCTGGCCAGTGCTGCTGTCGGTACCGTAGTCGGACTGGGTGCCCATGGCTACGAACTGGCCCTGGAAGCTGCGTTCCGCAAGCTGGCCGTCACCAATTAATTCAATCGCGACATCCTGCTGAGAATCGACCATGGATATTCGAAAAGTCAAAAAGCTCATCGAACTCATAGAAACTTCCGATGTTGCGGAAATCGAAATCAAGGAAGGTGAAGAATCGGTGAGAATTAGCCGAGCCTCAACCGCTGCTCCGACTCCAGTCATCTATCAGGCTCCTCCACCGCCCGGTTCCAAACCCGCCAGTGCAGACTCTCAGCCCACCGCGGAGCCTGTTGTCATTCCAGAACCAGCAGCTCGCGGAATCGCTATCCTGTCGCCGATGGTCGGAACTTTCTATCGCGCGCCCTCCCCATCGTCGCCACCATTCGTCGAAGTCGGGCAAACGGTAGCTAAAGGCGACGTAGTCTGCATAGTGGAAGCGATGAAGATGATGAACCAGATAGAGGCGGACCACAGCGGCGTCGTTGAGGCCATTCTCGTGAAAGATGGCGAACCAGTGGAGTTTGACCAACCACTCATAAGAATCGGCTAGCCACTCGCCCGGGAATCCCAATGCTAGAAAAAGTACTTATTGCCAACCGCGGCGAAATCGCGCTCCGCGTGCTTCGAGCCTGCAGGGAACTGGGCATAAAAACGGTCGCCGTGCATTCCAATGCCGACCGCGACCTGATGCATGTGCGTCTGGCTGATGAATCTGTCTGCATCGGCCCTGCTTCGGCAACTGACAGTTATCTTAATATCCCCGCCATTATCGCCGCCATGGAGGTGACAGACGCAGTTGCAGTGCATCCCGGTTATGGCTTCCTGGCAGAGAACGCGGATTTCGCCGAGCAGGTCGAGAAAAGCGGCTTCACTTTCATCGGGCCCAGCCCGGAAACCATAAGGCTCATGGGAGACAAGGTGTCGGCCATCGAAGTCATGCGCGAAGCAGGCGTGCCGACAGTGCCCGGATCCAACGGACCCCTCAACGACGATACCGACCGCACCCTGAAGCTCGCCAGGGAGATTGGCTATCCTGTCATTATCAAGGCGGCTGCTGGTGGCGGCGGTCGCGGCATGCGGGTGGTGCACAGTGAAGCATCATTGCTGAAAGCAATTTATGTCACCCAGTCGGAAGCCAAGTCCTTCTTCGGTAGCGGCGTTGTTTATCTGGAAAAGTTCCTCGAGAATCCCCGCCACGTGGAAATTCAGATGCTGGGTGACGGTCAGGGAAATGCGGTCCATCTCGGGGATCGTGACTGTTCGCTCCAGCGCCGCCACCAGAAGGTCATCGAGGAGGCACCGGCTCCTGGAATTCCCCAGGAGGTACGCGACGAAGTCACAAGCACCTGTATCCAGGCTTGCAGGAACCTGAACTACCGCGGCGCCGGGACAATGGAATTTCTGTACGAGGATGAGAGGTTTTATTTTATCGAGATGAATACCCGGGTTCAGGTTGAGCATCCGGTTACGGAGATGGTTACCGGAATCGATATTGTCAAAGAGCAGCTGAGAATCGCTTCAGGTCTGCCAATATCATTCAGACAGGAAGACGTCCATATAAAGGGCCACGCTTTCGAATGCCGTATTAATGCCGAAGATCCGGTCTCGTTCCTGCCCAGCCCCGGCCTTGTCGACCTTTACCATGCGCCGGGCGGCTTCGGCGTGCGGGTGGATTCGCATCTCTATAGCGGCTACCGCGTTCCGCCTTTTTACGATTCGCTGGTCGCCAAGCTGATAACCTTCGGCGACAATCGCCTGGAAGCCCTGGTTCGCATGGGAAATGCCCTGGAAGAACTGCTGGTCGACGGCATCAAAACCAATATTCCGCTTCATCGCGAGCTTGTCAAGGACGGTGAATTTCAGGCTGGTGGGGTCAATATTCATTATCTGGAAAAGAAACTCTCAAACTGATGAGCTGGCAACTGCTGCGACTGCAAACCAGTCCGGCACTGGCTGAGGACATGGAGCAACTGCTGCTGGATCACGGTGCGCTGTCGGTTACACTGGATGATGCGCAAGACCAGCAATTGTTTCAGACCGAGCCTGGTGCCACACCACTATGGGATGCAGTGCGGCTTAGCGGCCTGTTTGACGAGGATACAAATCTGCAGAATCTCATCGCTATTCTCGAAGAACAATCAAGCGGGCAGTCAAGTCCGAAAATTGCAATCGAAAAGCTGGCGGATCAGGATTGGGAAAAATCCTGGATGGATCGCTTTCATCCCATGCAATTCGGCCAACGTCTCTGGATCTGTCCCAGCTGGACTGCCCCTCCGGTGCCCGACGCGGTCAACATTTTGCTCGACCCGGGACTGGCTTTTGGCACCGGTACTCATCCCACGACCGCTCTGTGCCTTGAGTGGTTAGAGCAGCAATGCCTGCGTGATAAGTTGGTCGTTGATTTTGGCTGCGGCTCAGGGGTTTTGGCGATAGCCGCTGCCTTGCTGGGGGCAGCCCAAGTGATAGCGGTGGATAATGATCCCCAGGCAATTCTCGCCAGCAAAAGTAATTGCGAAACCAATCAGTTAGATTCCTCGCGAGTTGCAATATGTCTACCGGAAAACTTTTCCCCTCAGCCCGAATCCCGTCCAGTGGACGTACTGCTGGCAAACATACTGGCGGGACCGCTTGCTGAGCTGGCCCCCCGGTTCGCCGACATTCTGCGACCCGGAGGCGACCTGGTCTTATCGGGTATTCTTCCCGAGCAGGCTCCCGGCCTGCGTGCGCACTACCAGCGCTGGTTTGACATGTCTGAGTCGCTGCTTAGAGACGGTTGGACAAGACTTTGCGGAACCAGACGATATAGCTAACAGACGCTTCATCACGATCGCAGCCAGGGCGATATGGTCCGCGAAGGTAAAACTCTGGTATACCTCCCTGCAGGTAGAGGAAAATTCCAGTTTCACCAGCTTACTGCGCCTACACGTGAACTATGGCCCTACTCGTAACCCAGTGCCCACGTTGTGAATCAACGTTTAATACCAGTGCCAGAGTTCTGGATATCGCCCACGGACTGGTGCGTTGCGGCGCGTGCCTGTCGGTTTTTGAAGCCGATCAACACCTCATTGACCCCCTCCCGGACGGGTCCAGTGACGAGGACGGCGTTTCAGCGACGGAATCGGTATTCATCAGCGCGCCCCAGGAGTATTTCAATCCAGCGCAGTTTCTCTACCACGGAGTGCAGGACGACGAGGTGGGGAACGACGAAGACGAAGACGAAGGCGAGGACGTAACGCAAGAGATAAGCATCGATAAGGAAGACCGCGACTTCGACTCACATCCCGGGGGCGGCGCAATCAGCTCCTACCGCGATGAGGAGGACGACGCGGTGGTCATTCTGCCCGAAGGGCCAGACGCAGCAGCGCTGCTGGAAGAGCTGCGACACAACAACGACTCCGACCTGATTCTGCCCCCCGACCCCGATACTGCGGCACAACTCGACGAACTCATGGCGTTAAATGATCAGCAGGAAGACGAGCAGTCGCAACAGGAACCTGAATCAATTGATCTCGACATAGACACCGACGAACTGTCTTATCTTCCTGAGGCGCATTGGTCTGTTGCGGATGCTCCCGGAATTGGCGAGAGTGCAGAATTCGAGGATAGGGTCTCTGAATTCTCCGCTGCACTCGACGACGTGTCAGGATGGGACGGAGTCACCATGGAAGTCGACGAGAGCTCATTCGTCATTCTGCCTCCTGATCCCTATCAGCCCTCTGCATTCCGAGATGCAGCCGGGGAGCAATCAGGCGGACCGTACGCAGCTTCTGGGGACATCCTGTCATCGACCGCTGCCGCCAATCTGGCTTCAGACCCTGCAGCGGACATTCCCGCTCTGTCCACCCCCGCCGCCGATGAGATTGCCACGGTCAGACCGGATTCCACCACCAACGAAACGGAAGCAGGCGAAAAAAACGCCATACGTACTCAGGTTATGGCTGCCCAATTTGAAGAACAGGAAAATCTCCCCGAGCAGCTCAGCGAAGAAAATCTGCGAGCCGTGAGAGATGTGGACACAGTGCTTGAATTGGAGCAGAAAGATCCGACCGATTCATCGCGCGCCGCTACATTGGCTGTTATTGCCCTGTTGCTGACCCTCATCGCGTCCGGAGTATTTTTCTGGATCAGGATGCCGCAGCTGAGTCAGGACCCCCGCTTTCGTAACCACTATGAGATGGTTTGTAACCTGCTCGGCTGCCGGCTACCGGACTATCTTAATCCTGCTCGGGTTGAAATCAGCAATCTGGTGGTACGCAGTCATCCCCAACTGGAAAATTCTCTCGAATTGACGGCGGTTTTCCGCAATGCAGCACAGTTTCCGCAACCATTCCCGACTATCGAACTTACCTTCTCCGATCTCTCCAACAGGTCATTGATGATTTTTGAGTTCCTGCCTGATGAATATCTGCCCCAGGCGCTGCGTGGCATGCAACTTATGCCGGTGGACGCGCCGGTACAGATCACCCTGGACCTTGCCGACCCCGGATCCAATGCGGTCAATTATCAGATGACATTCAAGGCCGCACCCCCCAGACCTCGATAGCCCAAGTCGATGCGGGGATTTTAACTGGGTCCGCGGATAGGTAGAATTGCGGATTCCCAATATTTCGCCAGATCGGACAGCGACTCAATTACCTTAACCAATGAAACTGCAAGCCTTTCAACTTGGTGACTTTGTCGTTGCCAGACCCCTGTTACTGGCTCCCATGGTAGGGGTCAGCGACAGCGCTTACCGGGAGATCTGCGCGGCCAATGGAGCTGGCCTGACGGTAGCCGAAATGCTGACCTGCAATACCGAGCGCTGGTCCAGTGACAAAAACCGAGTGCGTCAGGTGAAACCCTGCACGCGGGGACCCCAGATAGTCCAGATTGCCGGATCAGACCCGGGACTGATGTCAGAAGCGGCCATTCTCAATGTCGCCATGGGTGCCGACGTCATTGATATCAACATGGGTTGCCCAGCCAAAAAGGTATTACGCAAGGCGGCAGGATCAGCTCTGTTGAAGGATCCTGCCCTGGTCGATCGCATCCTGCGGGCAGTGGTAGCGGCAGTGGATGTACCGGTTACGCTGAAGATGCGGACCGGTTGGTGCCCAGCATCCCGCAACGGAGTGGCGATAGCCAGGCTGGCAGAACAGGCGGGTATCGGGATGCTGACGGTGCACGGCCGCACCCGGGCGTGCCGGTTCAAGGGCAATGCTGAATATGACACCATCGCCAGCATCAAGCAGGCTGTGTCCATACCGGTCATCGCTAACGGAGATATCACCACCCCGCAACAGGCGGCAAATGTATTACAGCAAACTGGGGCAGACGGACTGATGATAGGCCGGGGCGCCCAGGGCCAACCCTGGATCTTCAACGCAATCCATCATTACCTTGCATACGATCGACAATTGGCAACCCCGGATACAGAATTTATTGGTAAAACCATTGAATCTCACGTCGCGAAAATTTACGCTCTCTACGGAGAAGTTAGAGGTGTTTTATTCGCTCGCAAGCATGTCCGATGGTATGTCGACAGGCTGGAGGCGCATCTGGCCGAAGATGCTCCTTGCGCTCGTCAGTTCTGGCTTACCTTCAGCCAAGCAACAACGACGATGTCTCAGTTGGCAGCTCTGAAAGAATACTTCGGTGTCCTGAGCGAGTACCAGGAAACGTACAATAACAAGAAGGGGATAGCGGCATGACTAACCGACACGATGGATTGTTGTTTCGCGCCACGCCGGTTGAGAGCTTGAAAGAATTAGCCGAGGGTACTGACCAGCTTACCCTGAGGCAGGAGGTGAAGCGGGCGGTAGGTCGCTATTTCCTGCACCTCGACGGTCAGGCACCCGACAATCTCTATCAACTAGTTATTAATGAAATAGAAGCACCACTGCTCGAAGTCGTCATGCAGCAAGTAGACAACAACCAGAGCAAGGCCGCTACCATGCTGGGAATAAACCGTGGTACGCTTCGTTCGAAACTGAAGCAATACGGAATGTTGTAATTTCCAGCGACCAACGGGATTCCGCACAAAGGACACGGACCTTCCCGATCAGCAACCAAGACCCTTTTTTTCTATGAACTCAGCTAAACCTGCTGCCGTTCGTCGGGCCCTTATTAGTGTGTCCGACAAAACCGGCATCGTCGATCTGGCAAAATCTCTCACTGAACTTAACATTGAACTTCTCTCGACCGGTGGAACTTATCGGCTGCTCAGAGAATCAGACGTGCCGGCGATTGAGATATCAGAATACACCGGCTTTCCGGAAATGATGGACGGCAGAGTCAAAACCCTGCACCCCAAAGTGCACGGAGGCATCCTCGCACGCAGGGATATCGACCAGGCGGTCATGGAACAGCACAATATACCGCCCATCGATCTGGTTATAGTCAATCTCTACCCCTTTGAAGCCACCGTCGCGCGACCCGATTGTGATCTGCCGACCGCCATAGAAAATATAGATATCGGCGGGCCAACTATGGTCCGGGCAGCCGCCAAGAATCATGCCCACGTAGCTGTCGTTGTAAATCCTGCTGATTACGCGTCGCTGCTACAAAAACTGCAGAATAATGATTGCACCCTAGAGCACCGATTTCGTTTCGACCTGGCAATTAAAGCCTTCGAACATACTGCCGCGTACGACGGTGCTATTGCCAATTACCTGGGCAAGTGCGTGTCTGACTCGGGAGACGAGGCTGCACAGCAGTTTCCGCGCACATTCAACAGTCAGTTTATTAAGAAACAGGCCATGCGCTACGGAGAAAACCCCCACCAACAAGCGGCATTTTATGTGGAGAAAAACCAGGCGGAAGCCAGCATAAGCACAGCAGTGCAACACCAGGGTAAAGAGCTTTCCTACAATAATATTGCGGATACCGATGCGGCGCTGGAGTGTGTCAAATCATTCAGTGAGCCCGCCTGTGTAATTGTAAAGCACGCGAATCCCTGCGGTGTCGCGGTAGCAGATTCGATCCAGACCGCCTATGAATCGGCTTTCCAGACTGATCCCACGTCGGCTTTTGGCGGCATCATTGCCTTCAACCGGGAGCTCGATGCGGAAACGGCACAGAAAATTGTTTCTCAACAATTTTCCGAAGTCATTATTGCCCCTTCGATTTCTGAACAGGCGTTACAGATTACGGCAGACAAGAAAAATGTTCGGGTCTTATCCTGCGGCGAACTACCGGGAGCCGCCCTGCCGGGCTGGGATTTCAAACGCGTAACAGGAGGTCTGCTGGTGCAAGACCGAGACATCCGACGGGTTGCCGAGTCTGAGTTGAAAGTGGTAACTGAAAGGGCACCAACAGCAGAAGAGCTGCGCGATCTGAGGTTCAGTTGGATCGTAGCCAAGTTCGTCAAGTCAAATGCGATCGTCTATGGCAAGAATAATCAGACCATTGGCGTTGGAGCTGGCCAGATGAGTCGGGTCTATAGCGCTAAAATAGCGGGTATAAAGGCCGCCGACGAAAACCTGGAAGTTCGCGGGTCAGTCATGGCCTCGGATGCCTTCTTTCCGTTCCGTGACGGTATCGACGCGGCCGCCAGGGCTGGCGTAACTGCGGTAATACAACCCGGCGGTTCAATGCGGGACGACGAAGTAATTGCCGCCGCCAATGAGCACGGAATTGCCATGGTATTTACCGGCGTGCGTCATTTCCGCCATTAAACCCGTGTCGCCAATTCAGGAGAGCAGCAAGTGAATGTTCTGGTACTAGGCAATGGTGGCAGGGAACACGCCCTGGCCTGGAAAATCGCCCAGTCGCAGCAGGTGGAAAAAGTCTTTGTGGCACCCGGAAATGCCGGAACCGCACTTGAGGAGGGCATCGAAAACGTCGCCCTCGACGTCATGGACTTCTCTGGTCTGGCCGAATTCGCTCAACAGCGAGGAGTCGGGCTTACCATCGTCGGCCCCGAGGCACCGCTGGTGGCAGGCGTCGTGGATTATTTCTCGGAACGCAAGCTGCCCTGTTTTGGTCCCTCGGCGAGGGCCGCTCAGCTCGAAGGATCCAAGGCATTCAGCAAGGATTTTTTGCAGCGCCACGGGATTCCGACTGCGGCCTATCAAACCTTCGAGGACTCGAGCGCCGCGATCGAATACGTCAAGACGCAGGGTACACCTATCGTAATAAAGGCGGACGGGCTGGCGGCAGGGAAAGGTGTCATTATTGCCGGTACCGAAGCAGAGGCCATAACCGCCATCGAAGACATGTTGTCAGGCAATCGCTTTGGTGAGGCGGGACATCGCGTAGTGATTGAAGAGTTTCTGACAGGCGAGGAAGCCAGTTTCATCGCCATGGTGGACGGTGCGAATATTTTGCCCATGGCGACCTCTCAGGACCACAAGGCGAGGGACAACGGCGATCTCGGTCCCAACACCGGTGGCATGGGCGCTTACTCTCCGGCTCCCGTCGTAACCGACGAGATCTACGCCCGCATCATGGAACAGGTCATCGAACCCACCGTTAAAGGCATGGCGGCGGATGGCAATCCCTATACCGGCTTTCTTTACGCTGGCCTGATGATCTCACCTGACGGCGCAGTGAATGTGGTGGAATTTAACTGCCGTTTCGGTGATCCGGAAGCGCAGCCGGTTATGATTCGCCTGCAATCCGACCTCGCGGAATTGTGTCTGGCTGCAATAGATCATGGTCTTGATTCAGTGTCCGCTGAATGGGACACGCGCGCGTCGCTTGGCGTGGTGCTGGCCGCGGGAGGGTATCCTGATTCGTATAAGAAGGGAGATCCGATCAGTGGCCTGGATCAGCCCGGCGGGGCTCACCTGAAAGTATTTCATGCCGGGACCAAGCTTGTGGATGACGAGGTGGTCACCAACGGCGGCCGGGTGCTCTGCGCCACAGCCCTTGGAAACAGCGTCACCGAAGCGCAGCAGCAAGCCTACCAGTTGGTCCACACTATCAGCTGGGATAATGTATACTTCCGCACAGATATAGGTTACCGAGCCGTGGCGAGAGAGAAACAGTGATTTTCCATACCCGAGTAACCTATCCCCCGCTATCAGTTAGTGCGGACATAATCTCGTCGCCACGGTAATCGAAATCACTCAACACCTATGGACAAACCACGAAATCTCAGCTCGATTGACAACCTGCTGGTACAGTTTGACCAGGCGTTACGGACGCTGGTGCCAGGCAGCAGCCAGGCCGAGCGTGAAAATCCTGCCAACAGACAGGCAGAGGCCGAACTCGAAGAGAGTCAACGCCGACATGCCGCCGCCTTGATGCGCATTAATCATACCGGCGAAGTGTGTGCCCAGGCGCTGTACCAGGGTCAGGCACTGACCGCGAGACTGGAGAATGTGCGCGCTTCCATGGAACACGCTGCGGGTGAAGAAGCAGACCACCTGGCCTGGTGTGAACAACGGCTCAAAGAACTGGGCAGTCACACCAGCATACTTAACCCGTTGTGGTACACGATGTCATTCGCCATGGGCGCAACGGCAGGCCTGGTGGGCGATCGCTGGAGCCTTGGTTTCGTTGCCGAAACAGAGAACCAGGTGTGCCAACACCTGGAAGACCATCTGCAGAAGCTACCGGAATCTGACCAAAAAAGCAGGGCAATTCTGGAACAAATGATTGTCGACGAGCGAAAGCATGGAGAATCTGCCAGCGATGCCGGCGGCGCTGATTTGCCGCAACCCGTCAAGCAGCTGATGGCCGGGCTATCCGAAGTTATGAAAAAAACCGTTTATCGGATTTAAAGCCGGTCTCATTCCTCAAGAAGTTCGTAATCGTGGCTGATAGCCACCCCCGCCTGCCTCAGCATGATACTCGCGGAGCAATACTTGTCCGCAGACAATTCAATTGCCCGCTCAACCTGCTTGTCGTTCAGCCCCTTGCCGGTCACCTTGAAGTGGATATGGATCGATTCGAACACAGCCGGGACTGAATCAACCCGCTTTCCTGTTACCTCGGCAACGCATGAACTGACCGGTTGTCGGGCTTTTTTCAAAATGCTGATTACGTCATAGGAACTGCAACTGCCGACGCTGACCAGCATCATTTCCATGGGCCGCGCACCCATGTTGCGGCCCCCGCTGTCCGGCGCACCGTCCAGCACGATCGCATGCCCGCTACCGGTCTCGCCTACAAACATGACGTCCTGAACCCAGCGAATGGTTGCCTCCATAATCCCCTCTCCTTTCCACGATCCTTAAACATAACCAGTTTCATGAGCTGCGGCTGGTATGAAATTCCATGACACCGGCGCGCAAGATTACCATAGCCTCAACGCTATCAGTAACCCGCCGCAACGTCACTCCAGCTGCCTGTATCAAAACCGTTTTCCCCTTTCCATTTTTTCGGTCACGTCCGGCGAGGGAAATCTGCTAAATTACTCACGAAATAAATTCCCAATTGAAGTAGTCCGAATTAAGGTAATTGCCAATCACATAAGGGAACGGTCCCTATGTCTTCCTGCTTGCATAAAGCCTCGATATCGGGGACATTGATTCATTGCTAATGCGAGAGCAGACTGATTATGGCTAACTTCGCGCGACATCCGAAAATTATCCCCGTGCTGCTGTTGATTGCAGCATTGTCGGCTGCCAGCGCGTCGGCGTTTGATCGACAGGATAGCAATGCTGATGAACCGGTGCGGGTCAATCAGCTGGCTCCGCCGGATGGTCAATCGGCTGCAACGGAACAGGTCAGCGAAGCGTCAGTGAGCCTGGAACAGATCACAGTGATTGGACAGCGGACGTTCTTTTCGTTGCGCAACCAGATCGAGGATGCCAAAGAGGCACTGTATTCCTCGTACAACGATCTGAATATCGATGATGAACTGGACGTTAACTGTCGACCTTCCGACTGGACTGGTACCCATATCAAGGAACAGGTCTGCTGGCCGGTATTTTTCGAATCCGCAGTAGCGCAAAATTCTCAAGATTTCATGAGAGGCAACGCTGTGCTCGAACCGGTAGCACAATTGCAAGCTCAACATCAGGACAGATTCGATGAGCTGCGCACGAACATCATGAAGGTTGCGAGGGAAAATCCAGAGGTAGAAGAAGCATTAATGGAACTGGGCGTACTGGAGGCAGCCTACGAGCGAAAGCGCAAAGAATGCATGGAGCAAACACCTTTCTTATTGCTATTCCGAATCTGCCAGTGACAGTATTCGGCGCCGCGAAAGCACAATTCTCGACGGCTTCTTCCCCGGGGGTACTTTCCCTCTGACCTTTCAGATCTGGACCAATTAATCTTGGCAACTCCCTTACAAGTTTTCCAGTTTTCGGTCGATTAATAAGGCATCGGGGACTCGAGAAGTTTCGGCGCGCTCGCGCCAGTTATACTTATAGAATTATTCGGAGATCTGTCCATGGCACTCGCGGCAATCACACCCCATATCAAGGACCTGGAGAATTTCCTTTCACACTGCCATCGCAAAAGCTATGCGAATCGGGCTACCATAATTTACGAAGGCGACAGCAGTGACACCCTGTACTATATCGTCAAAGGCTCGGTATCGATTGTGCTGGAAGATGACGATGGCAAGGAGGTTGTCATAGCCTACCTCAACGCTGGCGACTTTTTCGGCGAAATGGGACTTTTCGAGCAGAGCCGGGAAAGAAGCGCCTGGGTTCGTGCCCGCACCCCCTGCGAAATAGCCGAGATCGGCTACGGCAATTTCAACACCTACTATCGCCAACACCCTGAAATTCTGTTCACCATAGGCAAACAGATGGCAGATCGGTTACGCAATACGACCCGAAAAGTCGGTGACCTGTCGTTCTTCGATGTTACCGGCCGAATCGCACGCACCCTGATGGATCTGAGCAAGCAGCCCGATGCCATGACCCACCCTGATGGTATGCAGATCAAAATAACCCGTCAGGAAATCGGGCGCATCGTCAACTGTTCAAGGGAGATGGCGGGACGTGTTTTAAAGACGCTGGAAGAACAGGAGCTGATCAGCGTATCTGGCAAATCCATCGTGGTTTTTGGCACGCGTTGAGCGACGCTTCCTAGTCCAGCAATGGAACAAGCAAAACGATCACCCAGGTAGTTAACACCAGTAGCAAGCTGATAAAAACTGCAGCCGAGCCCGCGTCCTTGGCGATTCTGGAGAATTCGTTGTATTCCTGCCCCCATCTGTCAACGGCACTCTCCAGCGCAGTGTTAAAGAGCTCGCAGATCAGCACCAGGAATAAAGGCGCGACAAGGAGAACCTTATCCACTGACGAGTTTCCAAGCCACAATGCCAGGGGAAACAGAACGACAAACGCGCCAATCTCCTGACGAAATGCAACCTCAGTTTTCAAGGTTGTCTTGATGCCCGCCAGGGAATACCGTATCGCGGGCATCAGCCGCGCAAATCCGGTTCTGGGAGTTGGTTTGGCGGAAAGACTACCCCCGTAACTCGATTCAGACTTGTCCTCAAGCCTCACCATGGACGAGCTCCCTCAGTTTCCCACCTGGTTTTTCAGCTCGCATAAGCGTTTCGCCAATCAGGAATCCGTATACACCATGCTGTTCCATGGCGAGAATGTCGGCGCGGGAATTGATACCACTTTCAGTGATCACGTGTCGATCGTGGGGAATCTTTGCAAGCAAGCGGTACGTAGTATCCAGTGTGGTATCGAAACTGTGCAGGTTGCGATTGTTGATGCCGATCAATCGGGTCCCCAAGTCTAGCGCGACCTCCAACTCGTCGGCATCGTGTACCTCAACCAACACGCCCAGATTTAACTCCCGCGCGTAAGTATAGAGCTCCCGTAAATTTGCCCGTTCCAGCGCCGCCACGATCAACAGAATGCAGTCTGCACCCAGCCACCTGGATTCAACGATCTGGTAAGGGTCCACAATAAAATCCTTGCGAAGCACCGGCAAATTGCAGCTTGCCCTGGCCTGACGCAGGTAATCGTCGTGACCCTGAAAATATTTTTCGTCAGTGAGCACAGAAAGACATGTTGCGCCGCCGGCCGCGTAGTCTCGGGCCAGCTCAATCGGGTCGAACTCCGGCCGGATGACGCCTTTTGACGGTGACGCTTTCTTGATTTCGGCGATTACCGCTGCCTGCCTGGCGGCTATACTTCGGACCATTGCCTCCTCAAACGGCCGGAGCTCGACGTTGTTCGGCAGCTCACTTTCTAGCGTTGCCTGACTGAGTCTCGACTTGCGCCCGGCAACTTCCGCCAGTTTGTGGCTGACAATTTCCTGCAGAATCGTGGCGCTGCTGGAGTCCGGTTTCATCGCATTACCCTGCTTTCGCCTTGGTGAAACTGGCCAGCTCCTCGAGCTTCGCCACCCCTGCGCCACTGGCAATTATTTCTTGTGCCTGTTTGACTCCATCCCCAAGGCTTGCTGCCAGACCGGCAGCATAAATGGCGGCACCAGCGTTCAGCGCTACTATATCGCCGCCAGGCTGGTGTTCGCCCGCGAGCGCTTTTCTGAGTAGCGCGAGACTTTCTTCGACGCTGTTGATTTGCAACGCCGCGTAGTCTGCCTGAAGTGGAATCGAAAAATCTTCGGGTGACAAACGGTAAATATTGATTTCGCCATCTTTCAGCTCACCAACCCTAGATGGAGCCGACGTACTGATTTCGTCGAGACCATCATCGGAGGACACTACCAGCACATGCTGGCTTCCCAGTTGCTTGAAAACTTTTAGCAGTGGCTCGATCCAGTCCTGGTCAAAAACTCCCATCACCTGGTTAGGCGCTCCGGCAGGATTGGTTAAGGGTCCCAGTAAATTAAATACCGTGCGCACACCGATTTCCTTACGAGCAGTGATTACATGCTTCATTGCGCTATGGTGAGCGGGTGCAAACATGAACCCCACGCCCACTTTATCAATCGATTCCGCCACCTGATCCGGGCTCAATGCGAGATTTACCCCGGCAGCTTCCAGTACGTCAGCACTGCCGCTTTTACTCGAAGCGCCTCGATTACCATGTTTGGCGACGTGTGCCCCTGCGCAGGCTGCTACCAGAGCCGAAGCGGTAGAGACATTAAACTTGTTTGATCCGCTACCTCCGGTGCCACAGGTGTCCACCAGGTTGTCCGTGTTGTTAAGCGTCACCGGCGTGACCAGTTCGCGCATAACGATTGCGCCACCAAGCAATTCCTCGACCTGCACGCCTTTCATCTGCAGGCCAACCAGGAAGGCGGCATTTTGAGCGTCAGTCGTATTGCCACTCATGATGTCCCTCATCACTGCAGTCATTTCCTCAGCGCTCAGGTGCTGGCGAGAAGTAAGCTTCTTTATGGCTGTCTTGATATCCATAACCAACCTCGATTAATGGAAATGTTGTGAATTTATCAGATTGCTGTTTGCAAAAAATTATTCAGCAGCTGATGACCGTGCTCGCTGAGTATCGACTCGGGATGGAATTGAACCCCTTCCACAGCCAGCTCGCGATGACGAACCGCCATGATTTCGTCCAGGTTACCAGCGCCGTCCTCAGTCCATGCAGTAATCTCCAGACTGTCCGGCAACGACTCCTGCTCAATTACCAGAGAATGATAGCGAGTTGCCGTGAAGGGGTTCGCGATATCTCGGAATACACCCTGACCGTTATGATGAACTGCGGACAGCTTGCCGTGCATGACCTGCTTTGCCCTGACGATCCGACCGCCGAATGCCTGTCCGATACTCTGATGACCCAGACAAATACCAAGCAGCGGCACCTTCCCCGCAAACTGTTTAATCACTTCGACAGAAATTCCTGCTTCGTTGGGCGTGCAGGGGCCCGGCGAAATCACAATATGAGCCGGCGCCAGCTGTTCGATCTCCCTCAGGGTAATGGCGTCGTTGCGGAATACCCGAACCTCTGCATTCAGCTCTTCAAGGTACTGCACCACGTTGTAGGTAAACGAATCGTAATTATCGATCATTAAAAGCATGTAGGAATTAACCTGTTGATGGATAGCGTGTATTCGTGTGACGGAAGAAATCTACTGTCTTAGACTATTCGTCCTTAAGTCGAGTAGAAAAGCTCACCCAGCCGATGTCCGAACTTCTGCAACGCGCTATTTTGCTACATATTGGGTAAACATCAAAATAGCAGCGATACAGAAGTTAGCTAATTGTCGTTCGGCAAGGTTATGGAAGACCCATAGGTCTTGGGAGTCTGGCCTTCATAACGCGATCCTGGCCTTGATTATTACCTCTCTCTCTTCTATAAGTAGCAACTTGATCGGCGGCACCCTGCTCTTGCGTACACCCGTCCGCAAAGCCGCGACATCATAAATTCGAAGAGAAACGCAACTCATGGAAAATTTTTCGATCAAACCGATGGTTTTGGCGATACCTGTTTTGGTTCTCATGGTCCTGATCGAGCTGATGATAGCCCAGTGGAAGGGGAAGAAAGTCTATCGTTTTCAGGACACTGTCACGTCCCTCAACATTGGTCTGTTGAGTCAGTTTGTCAATTCCACCGGAGCGGTGATCGGCGCAGTGATGTACGCGTTAATCGAAGCCCGGTACGGAACGTTCGACTGGCGCAGCAGCAGCGTGTTCACCTGGGTATTCGCCGTGCTGCTATACGATATGCTTTATTACTGGGTGCACCGCACCGGTCATATGGTCAACATCTTCTGGGCGGCCCACGTAACTCACCACAGCAGCGAAGAATTTAATTTATCGACCGCGCTGCGACAGGCATCGACAGGATTTTATTTTAAGTGGGTGTTTTACATTCCTCTCGCAGTTCTCGGGATTCCGGTTGAGGTCTATGTCGTAGTAGCACTGATTGATCTTTTGTATCAGTTTTGGGTCCATACACAACTCGTAGGGAGATTGGGTTGGCTTGAACTGTTCCTGATCACCCCTTCCAATCACCGGGTTCATCATGGCCAGAATGACTATTGTATCGATAAAAACTTCGGCGGTATCTTCTGTATCTGGGACAGGCTGTTCGGAACTTATGCTGACGAACGCCCCGAGGAACCGATAGTTTTCGGGATTCGCAAACCACTGAAAAGCTGGAATCCGGTGTGGGGCAATCTTCACTACTACAAGACCCTGTGGCAAAAGATGAAATCGGCGCGGCACTGGAAGGAACGACTCATGTACGTCTTCGCGGACCCGGCCTGGGTTCCGGATGGCGTGGAATCTGACCAGACTCCCTCACCAGTTGTCACGACTTATCAAAAATTTGAGTCTGACTCGCCGTGGTGGATTAAATTTTCGGGAGTCTTTACGACTCTTGTTGCTGCCATATTGTTGTTACTGTATCTGGGCACCCGAGACCAGATGTCAATGAGCGTGCAACTGCTCTGTGTCGCTGCGGCGATCGCGTTCCTTGCCGCTATCGGCGGTATCTGGAGTTCTGACCGGTATTGGGAATCGAGGTCATGAATAGCCTGGTGCTGACCGACGGGCTGCTTTTTCTCGTAGCTACCTTTTTGGTTTTGCGAAGCACCAATCCACTGGCTTTCCGATTGGGATGCGGAATTCTGGCGACGGCAGCGTTACTGGGCGTTTTGCGATTCTCCAGCTTGCTGCCGTTGCCCGAGATGCACGCTTTTTTCTCCGGCCTGGGAGCCTCGTCGGCCTTCTGGCTGTTGGCTGTATCCACCATCTGGCCAGGAAATTCCGTGTCGGTTGATGCGAAGTACGCGTCGATTCTGCTCATTACCTCCGGGGCTATCAGTCTCATTATTGTCGACTGGCTGGGAATCGCTATATTTGGCCAGGCTATGGCCGTCATTGCAGTGCTCTGCATTCTTATTTACGCCCTGCGCGCGCGATTGTACTCGGGTCTGATTGGAGCCTTACTGCTGGAAACAGGGTTCCTGCTGTTCGCCAGTCAATACCAAATTGCGGATCTGGCGCGACCTGGCGATTTTCTGCATGTTTTTACTGCTGCCGGCTTGCTGGCTCTGAGCCGATTTCGAACGACACCCGAGAAAATTTCCGAAGCGGCAATTTGATCGGAATTCTGGCCGGTTGACGGACCGAAATTTGCGTGAAACGGCCGATTTATGCTCTGATCCGGATTTCTAAATGACTGACAAAAACACAGGTTCCCGCGAACTCCAGGGCTATAAATAGACAAATGCTCGAGTTACAAAACGTGTCGCTGAGAGTCCAGGGACAAAGTCATATCGATGAAGTTTCACTGCAGCTTGATCGCGGCCATTTGAATCTTTTACTGGGACCTACTCTGTCCGGTAAGACCACCCTGATGCGGCTAATGGCGGGCCTGGAACGACCCGGCAGCGGCGATATTCTGGTAGACGGTGTTTCTGTGGTCGGAACGCCGGTACAGAAGCGCAATGTCGCAATGGTTTACCAGCAGTTTATCAACTACCCGACTCTCACTGTATTCGAAAATATCGCATCGCCGCTGCGGGTCGCCAGGCTCAATGCTGCCGAGGTGGCTGCGCGTGTACAGCAGGCCGCAGACGTGCTGCAACTCAATGACCTGCTGGCCCGTTTTCCCGGTGAACTATCCGGCGGGCAGCAACAGCGCGTAGCTCTTGCGCGGGCACTGGTGAAACAGGCTGACCTGGTGCTGCTGGATGAGCCTCTGGCCAATCTTGATTACAAGCTACGGGAAGAACTGCGCAGCGAATTACCTGCCTTGTTTGCCGATCAGGGCGTGACTCTGGTCTACGCTACCACGGAACCCGCGGAGGCATTGGCGCTGGGCGGGATGACTGCTTGTCTGCATGAGGGTCGAGTGATCGAGTATGGTCCAACCCTCGAATTGTTCAAGAACCCTGCTCGCTTGCAGACCGCCAGATCTTTTTCCGATCCGCCATTAAACGTGATGCAACTTGGAGTGCGGAACCAGACATTTCATGAGTTATTATCCAACGTCCCTATCGATGGACTGAACCAGGTATACGGTACTGTAACCGACGGCGCCTATCATCTGGCTATCAGGCCTCATCATATGAATCTGCAGCCAGTCTCTGATAACTCCCTGAAGTTCACCGGCACGACCACAGTCACCGAATTGACGGGCTCCGAAAGTTATATCCACTTCGACTACGGTGGCAATCCCTGGGTTGCCCTTGTTCATGGCATCGTCGCTGCCGAAAGCGGAAAGGAAATGGATTTCTATGTCGACCCGGACAATCTTTTTCTGTTCGACGTGGAGCAGACGCTTGTGCCAATGGCAAATACGCGGAGCTGAATTAGGACGTGGCAACTATCGAGCTCCAGAACATTGCGCACCAGTACGACCCACAGCAAGGGTCGCCCTATGCGCTGAGAAATCTCAGCGAAATCTGGCAAGACCGCGGTGCATACGCTCTTCTGGGTCCATCAGGCTGCGGAAAGACTACTCTGCTGAATATAATTTCCGGGCTGCTACGTCCCAGTGAAGGCCGCGTGCTTTTCGACTCGGTCGACGTGACTGAGCTGTCACCGGAGCAGCGAAATATCGCCCAGGTTTTCCAGTTTCCTGTCGTCTATGACACGCTTTCGGTGGCAGAGAATCTTGCCTTCCCGCTGAGGAACAGAGGACTTCCCAAGGCGCAGATAGAAAGCAGGGTCAATGAGGTGCTCGCTATGCTAGACCTTTCGGACCGGGCAGAAAGCATCGCTAGCCGACTGTCAGCTGACGATAAGCAGAAAATCTCGCTCGGCCGTGGGCTGGTCCGCACTGATGTCAAAGCTGTTCTGTTCGATGAACCCCTGACAGTCATCGACCCACATTTGAAATGGCACTTGCGAACCGAGCTCAAAAAGATTCACCGCCAGTTCCAGCATACGATGATTTACGTGACCCACGACCAGACCGAGGCGCTTACTTTCGCCGACAAGGTAATTGTCATGTATGAAGGATCGGTTGTGCAGATTGGCACACCACCTGAACTATTTCAGAAACCTCAGCACACATTTGTAGGTAGGTTCATAGGCACACCGGGCATGAATATCATCAAGGTTAATCTGCGGGGAAACTCTGCCATGCTGAACGATCAGGTAATTACGCTGGCGAGTAGCTACGGCTTGACTGACGGTCCTGCGGAACTTGGTATTCGGCCCGAATACATCGAGTTGTCTGCCGATCGGGGACTGAGGGCTGCTGTCGTCGCAGTCGAGGACCTGGGTAGGCACTTGCTGGTCCGCACCCGGGTTGACGATCAGATCATCAATGTTATCGCCAGGCACGGCGATTCTATCCCCGAGGTTACACGACTGAATTTTGAATCAGACAAACTGAACCTGTTTCGGGATTCCCGTCTGGTGGAGCCCCGCACCGTATGAAAAGTAGAAATAACAAGGCATGGTTTTTCGTCCTGCCGGTGCTGCTGCTAGTAGCAGTCAGTGCCGTCATTCCCTTAATGACCGTGGTGAATTATTCGGTACAGGATTCCTTCGGCAACAACGAGTTTTTCTGGGTCGGGACCGAATGGTTCCAGGAATTACTGCAATCTGAACGCTTTCATAACGCCTTGCGGCGCACGCTGCTGTTCTCGGCGCTGGTGTTACTGATCGAAATACCGCTGGGGGTGGCGATCGCCCTGGCCATGCCGCGACAGGGGGTCGGCGTATCAGTTTGCCTGGTGCTGATGGCCTTGCCGCTGCTCGTGCCTTGGAACGTTGTCGGCACAATCTGGCAGGTATTCAGTCGCGTCGATATCGGCTTGCTCGGCTACGGACTGGCAAATCTTGGAATCGACTACAACTATACTCAGGATGTGCTCGACGCCTGGATCACGCTGATCGTGATGGACGTCTGGCACTGGACTAGCCTGGTTGTACTGTTGAGTTACTCGGGGCTGGTTGCCATTCCCGAGGCATATTACCGTGCCGCTCGTATAGACGGCGCCTCGCGCTGGTCCATCTTTCGCTACATTCAATTACCGAAAATGAAACGCGTACTGCTTATAGCGGTACTGCTGAGATTCATGGATTCATTCATGATCTATACCGAGCCCTTCGTTGTGACCGGTGGTGGCCCGGGCAATGCGACGACATTCCTTTCAATTGATCTGGTGCAGATGGCGGTCGGCCAGTTCGACCTGGGTCCGGCTGCCGCCATGTCGCTGGTTTATTTCCTGATAATTCTCGTGGTGTGCTGGGCTTTCTACACAGTCATGGTCAATTACGACCAGACTCAAGACGGAAGCAGGGGGAGACACGTTAATGAGTAATAATCTGCTAAAAATCAAGCGCGCTACCCTGAGCCTCTACATATTGTTTTTGCTATTGCCAATCTACTGGTTATTGAACATGAGTTTTAAAACAAACCAGGAAATCTTATCTACTTTTTCCTTATGGCCCAGAGATTTTACAGTGCAGAACTACGTGACCATTTTTACCGATCCATCCTGGTACAGTGGCTACATCAACTCAATCACTTACGTGATGCTCAATACGATTATTGCCATCAGCGTATCCCTGCCGGCAGCGTACGCTTTCTCCCGCTATCGGTTTCTTGGCGATAAACACCTGTTTTTCTGGCTGCTGACCAATCGCATGGCGCCACCTGCGGTTTTTGTACTGCCGTTTTTTCAACTGTACTCCGCGTTCGGCCTGATTGATACCCACATTGCGGTGGCACTGGCCCACTGTCTGTTCAATGTACCCCTGGCGGTTTGGATCCTGGAGGGATTCATGTCCTCGGTGCCGAAAGAAATCGATGAAACTGCGTATATCGATGGTTATTCATTTCCTCGATTCTTTTTTAAGATTTTTTCACCCATGATCGCTTCGGGAATTGGCGTCGCAGCTTTTTTCTGCTTCATGTTTTCCTGGGTCGAGCTTTTAATCGCCAGGACTCTGACCGTCACCGACGCCAAACCCATCTCTGCCGTCATGACGAGGACTGTCTCGGCCTCGGGCCTCGACTGGGGAGTACTGGCTGCGGCCGGGGTACTGACTCTGATTCCGGGTGCTCTGGTGATCTATTTTGTCCGCAATCACATTGCCAGAGGTTTCGCGCTTGGCCGAGTCTGATTGATAAGGTGATTTTGACGAGTAGGCAGGAATTGGGCCGCATTGAAAAGTTTGTTAAGCTGACCTGTACGGAAACCGTCCGGCCACAGGCCGATCGGCATCCAGATCAGATAGATCTATTACATGCTGGTAAAAAAGAATGGATAATCAATGATCGATCTCGGTTGGATGGCATGGACACAGCCCACGGCAATCTTTTTTACTGCTATTGCCAGCTTAATTTTGTGCATGTGCGTATGGGAGTATTTCAGCCCCGGGGGCGGACCCCGGTTTGGCATACTCAGGTTCGAAACTACGCGGGGCGATCGCCTATTTATTGCACTACTGGGGAGCGCATTCATCTGCCTGGCGTGGCTGGCAATGGCAGGCAGCAGCCTGTGGTGGGGAACGTTGACCAGCGTCGCATTCGCTGTCCTGGTTTTCATCTTCGTATAATTTCCAAAGCAAGTGAGGCAGAAAAGAAAAATGGGATTTGGCAAACAAAACTGGCTGTTGGCAGGGACAATTGTGGGCGTAACGGTGTCCAGCGCCGGAAAGGCCGATATCGAGGACGCGCGGCGCTGGTTATCGGAGTTCCAGCCGTCAACGCTGACCCAACAGCAACAGCTGGATGAACTTTCCTGGTTTATCGAAGCGGCTCGACCGTTCGTCGGAATGGAGATCAAGGTAGTTTCCGAGACCATAACCACCCATGAATACGAGGCTCAGACGCTGGCCAGGGCATTTTCCGAGATTACCGGTATTGAGATTACGCACGATCTGATAGGCGAAGGCGATGTAGTTGAGAAACTGCAGACCCAGATGCAATCCGGGGAAAATATCTACGACGCCTATGTCAATGATTCCGACTTGATTGGCACCCATTTCCGTTATCAACAGGTACGCAACCTGACCGACTGGATGACTGGTGAAGGCGCAGATGTCACGTCTCCAACCCTGGATCTGGATGACTTTATCGGCATTTCGTTCACCACCGGTCCCGACGACAAGATCTACCAGCTGCCGAGCCAGCAGTTCGCCAACCTTTACTGGTTTCGCTATGACTGGTTCACCGACCCGGATATCAAGCAGCAGTTCCGCGATCGATACGGCTACGAGCTGGGCGTACCAGTCAACTGGTCAGCCTATGAGGATATCGCCGAGTTTTTCACCGTACATGTCGGCGACATAGACGGCCAGAAAATATACGGCCATATGGACTATGGCAAGAAAGATCCATCTCTCGGTTGGCGTTTTACCGACGCCTGGTTAAGTATGGCAGGGGCCGGTGACGTCGGCAGTCCCAATGGACTGCCAGTCGATGAGTGGGGCATTCGGGTGGAAGGCTGTCGACCAGTCGGCTCGGCGGTCGAGCGAGGTGGCGCAACGGACGGGCCGGCCGCGGTCTACTCCGTTACCAAGTACATCGACTGGTTGCAGAAATACGCTCCGCCGGAAGCGGCCGGCATGGTATTCAGCGAGGCCGGACCGGTTCCAGCACAGGGCAATATCGCCCAGCAAATTTTCTGGTACACCACTTTCACAGCCGACATGGTTGTACCCGGACTCCCGGTGATGAACGATGACGGCACACCGAAGTGGCGCATGGCACCTTCTCCCCATGGCGCGTACTGGGAGGAAGGTCAGAAACTGGGATACCAGGATGCCGGCTCCTGGACCCTGATGAAGTCAACACCGACAGAACGCGCCAAGGCGGCCTGGCTTTACGCGCAGTTTGTGACCTCTAAAACCGTGTCGCTGAAGAAGAGTCATGTCGGGCTGACCGTCATTCGAGACTCCGATATCCGGCATGAGAGTTTTACCGAACGGGCGGCCGAACTCGGGGGGCTGGTGGAATTCTATCGCTCGCCCGCCCGTGTGCAGTGGACTCCGACGGGTACCAACGTACCCGATTATCCCCGGCTGGCACAGCTCTGGTGGCAGAACATCGGTGACGCCGCCTCCGGTGCCAAGACTCCGCAGGAGGCAATGACCTCCCTGGCTGTTGCCCAGGATCGGCTGATGGGACGTCTGGAGCGGGCCGGTGTGCTCGGCGAATGCGGACCGCGGCTAAATGATCAGCAAAGCCGGGACTACTGGTTTTCTCAACCCGGCGCGCCGAAGCCGCGACTGGAAAATGAAAAGCCCCAACCCATCACGGTGGATTACGACGAACTGGTAAGAAGCTGGCAGTGACACGCAGCGGATCACCCTAGCGGTCTAATGAGCTGCGGCAGGAACACTTCAATGCTGCGGCTTTCTGCCTGGAGAAACAAGTTGCAGTTTCAGTTTCTGCGCAAAAATCTGAATAGCGATCGTAAGCCGGCGCGAACTTCGAAATTCTCTATGCGGTAAACTCCGGCGACTGCACCAGGATCCAGTCTCAAGCGGGTGACCGGCGATGACCCACTAATCTCAAGAACCAAGTCATTGCCTCCTGCTTCGACTCGCCGGGAAACACGACGCGCGGCGGAAAATGCTGGTTCATCCTTCGTAGCATAAAAAACTTCCAAGATGGTACTGTCCGGCGAATCAAGTGACACGTAAACTACCAATTCATTAACAGTATGCTCAAAAGTAGGGAGGCTTATGTAGGGATCTCTTCCGGTAGCTACGATCTCCAATCGGTCAGAATCCAATGTCAAATCCGATATCTGGTTAGTCCTTGCGTCGGGGGCGCAAAAACTCCGGTTCAACTGGAACAAGATTCTAGGCCGCCCCCCAAAGCGCCGCGCGCTCCGGGTTCTTCCGGCCTCGCTATTTGGACTTGCCTTGAATAATTCACTATCGCGGAAGGCCAACCGGCATTCCTTAACAATTTCTGTTTCTCGAGCAATTGTCAGATTGTCAGTATAAATCTCGTCAATACCGCGAGTTCTGAGGTAGAGCAGGTCTGCGTATTGATTTATGGTGTGAGCATAGGTCGGTATCCCCAACTCATCGAGTCTGCGAGGCAGATCTTCCTGTGCGCGATCTGAATTCATGGAAACCGCCCATAGCGTCATGTCTTTAAGGCTCTCCAGCACCGATTGCGTGCCACCCGGATAGAGATACAGCGTCCAGATCAGCTGTTCAAAGCCAAACGCCTTGACGCTCTCATATTCGTCCGGCTGATAAATCTGGGGCACGATGCGCGACAAAAGTTGCGGATAGCGGGTACTGATATGCTCCAGAGCCTCGAGATTTCGTTCCTTGACGTCGGTGATCAGGATAGCGTCATGGTGTTCATCAAACCAATGCATCAATGAAGCCAGGGTACATTTAGTAACGCTTGATCTCTCTTGAACCAATCGTTCAAATTCCTGAAGTGATACTGGAGAAGCAGGCGGCAAGTCAAAACTTCTGGTGAAACTTTCGTCCCAGTCATGCAGACATACGAGCTCCCTGTCGGAAGTAAAGCTCAGGTCTATCTCAAAGGCGCGGAAGCCGGCTTCATAATTTTTCTCCAGCGCCTCCAGAGAATTAGTGTAGGTTGCCCCGTCTAATTGACCTCCCGCATGTGCGACACGCGGCAGATCCAACCCACTCTGAGAAGAAGATGCCTTGGATACCCAAAGCATGGCTACTATGACGACGAGCAAATTTCGGTATGTGATTTTTACCACTGATGCCGTTGGCCGGATGGACCTGTTCAAGGTAATAATCTCTCCTTTAGGATCTGATTTCGATGCGGCTTATCAAAAAAGTTCCAGGATTTGCCCCCGGATCAATTCGCAACTGGCCGTCAGTGGCGACGGCATCGAGACTCAGCCTTATGCGGTTTTCTCCAGCCGTTGTATTGGCCTTGATAGTATTTGTCTCGGAATAGTAAGGACTGTCACCTGTCGGAAAATAAAGTGTAAAGGTGGAATCTCGTTCGGCTTCCAGCGTCACATAGAGCCGCAGTCCGCTCGTGGAAGCCAGATTCAGTTTCGGCAATATGAAATAGGGATCAGTACCTGTTGAGTTGAAGCGTAAACCTTCGATGGAAAGATTTGCGTCCTTGACATGCGCAGAAAATGCAAGATCTGTCAGCCTGGTCCTCCGCAAGGAATAAAGTAACCGGCCTTCTCCGTCCAGAGAGGAAAGATAGTTACTGTTAATAAAACCTATAGCCTGCTGGCGATCGGCAAAAATTTCGATATCCGAAACACTCAGCAATTCACCTTTTAGCAGATTCCCCCCGGCCAGGAAGGGAGCATTATGCTTGATTTCCAGCAAGCCGAGTATTGTTGGCGCCAGATCAACAGGAGTTGCGATTCGTCCGGACGGAACGCTGGACGAGGCATTCAGAACATTAAAGTAAAGTTTGCGATCGTAATCTTCTGGGAAAAGTGAGGAGGCATTATTGCGCATTCCGAGGTGATCCGACGCCAGTATGATTATTGTGTTCTCGTACGCAGGGTGTTGCTTCAGTTTATCGATAAACTTTCCCACTAATTGATCCGTACAATGAACCGCATCCAGAATGGAGTTGTCAATATATGGGTACGCATCGCAACTGGCCGACGGTTCTCCCGTCGGATGGTGGGTGTCCACAGTCAGAACCGTCAGGTTAAAAGGACCGCCCGATGCGGCCAAGGATTTGAATTCTTCAAATGCCAAATCAAACAGTGAATCATCGAACAGACCCCAACCGCCTGTGTAACTGGGATCAGGCAGCCTGGGTACCAGCTGATCCCGACCCAGCACCCGGTCAAAATTATGAGCGTTAAAAAATTCGCCCTTGCCGGCAAAATCTAGCGACGCCCCACCCATAAACGTCTGCTCGTAACCGGCGATGTGCAGTATGTCCGGTAAACAGATTGCGCGATCCAGGAAGCCGGTAAACATGATCACATTACCATCAAGCCCCAGGTCATGGACCAGTGGCGTTCCACAAAGAGAAGAAACGATTCCTCCCATTGTCCATCCCGTTCCATCAATCGGAATGAGATTGTCCAGTTGCCATCCTTCTGTGTTCAGCCGGTTCAGGTTCGGTGTCAGCGCCGGGAATATCTCCTCTTCGGTATAGACTACATCCAGCCCCTCCATGTAAATGAGTACCAGATTTTTCCCTGGCTCGGCGGAAACGTCGGCGCTTTCCAGCACCTCGCGATTTAGTTTGAGACGCTGCCAGTTAACTTGCGCTAACGATTGCACTCGACCGCCACTTTCTGCCGCAAGCGCTGCCATGGCTGACTGACGCAGACCCGGATCCAGCATCAGGGTCAGGATAAAAAGCACTGCTAAAGACGCACCTGTCGGCCGCTCGGCAGAGAGCCGATGGCTGAAATACAGCAAGCAAATCCACAATGCTGTCAACCATACCAGGAACAACAGCATCAAAGGCCAGTAAACCGACCATGATTCCGTCAGGGAGCTGATATTGAAATGGTAATAGAACTGCTGGTTGAAATAACTGCCTTGCAGGTAGTAGCTAAGGAACTGACCGTAGAAATAGCAGGCAAGGAAAAATGTAACTATCAACCCGACTGTTGTGCGAGCCAACCCCAGCCTGATACTGGCAAGAGCCTTGCCTACCAGAAAGACCAGCATACACAATGACATCATTGCAGTCACAAGTGCCAGCGGACTGCGTTCAAGACTGTAATATTGCGCCGCGCATACAGGGACCGCGAACAGCACAAAGAAAATCACGTTCATGGTGTTCATCGGATTTATACCCGAAGATCCAGATTATTCTGCGCCAGTTGCACCGCTTTGACGATAGCGCGAGCCTTGTTCTGAGTTTCCTCCCACTCGGATGTCGGTACCGAATCAGCCACGATCCCGGCGCCGGCCTGCACGTAAAGCGTTCCATCCTTGATAACCGCCGTGCGGATGGCAATGGCCATATCCATGTTGCCGTTCCAGGCCAGGTAACCCATGGCACCGCCATAAATACCCCGCTTCACCGGCTCCAGTTCATCAATGATTTCCATCGCCCGGACTTTGGGCGCGCCGCTCAGGGTCCCAACTGGCAGGGTTGCCTTCAGAACATCCAGTGCCGTCTTATCGTCGCACATTTCACTCTCGACAATGGAAGCTATATGCATGACGTGGGAATAACGCTCGACGAACATCTTTCGTCGCACGGTCACGCTGCCGGACTTGGACACACGGCCCGAGTCGTTTCTGCTCAGGTCGGTTTGCATAAAGTTCTACGGCATTTGCTTGTCGTCCGGCACCAATTCCTGTTCCAGCGCTAAATCTTCTTCATCGGTGCGGCCCCTGGGTCGGGTGCCCGCTAATGGCCGCACCGTCACTTTGCCCGCCTCTACCCGTGCCAGTATCTCTGGCGATGCGCTAACCACCTGATGATCACCAAGCTCAAAATAAACCATGTAGGGAGACGGATTCAGGTGCCGCAGCGCCCGGTAGACGTTTAACGCCTCACCATCAAACGGCACGGACATTCGCTGCGCCAGGACCACCTGCATGACATCTCCGGCGACAATGTAATCCTTGATTCGCCGCACCGAATCTTCGAAAGGCTGCTGTTGAAAACTGGAGATAAAATCCTCCGCCGAGACAGGGGTGCCGAACTTGGCGACTGGCAGTTCTGCCGGCTCGGCGAGCGCGTGCTCTAACTCATCAAGCCGTTGCTGGGCGCCCTGAAATGCACCAGTCTCAGTCGGGTCTACATTGAGGGTCAGGAGAATCGTGCCTTTCAGATTATCGAATATCACTACCTCTTCGGACACCATCAGTAGCACTTCCGGACTGCCGATCTCATCAACACCACTCGCGGGCCCGATTACCGGCTCCACGTATCGCACTGAGTCGTAGCAAAAATACCCTACCAGCCCACCAGAGAAACGTAATTCCTCATCGAGGAGGGCGACCTCGTAGCGATTCTTGAATTCAGCCACGAATTCAAACGGGTCATCCCGTTCTACTTGCTCGATGATATCGCCGTCGGTTTCAACAGTGATGCTGGTGCCGACCACTCGCAGCACTGTTCGACAAGGCAGACCAATTATTGAATATCGACCCCATTTTTCGCCTCCCTGCACAGATTCAAATAGATAGCTGTATTTGGCAGGACCGTCGCCGCGGCATAGCTTCAGGTAAGTACTCAATGGCGTCTCGGTGTCCGCCAGCACTTCCCTCGCCACCGGTATTCGGTTGTAACCTTGCCGGGCCAGTTGGTTGAATTGCTGCTCGTTCATGGGAGTCACAAAAATTCGCAAGAAGGTAACTTAGTGGTAAAAAAAATCAGGAGCTGGCGATCCTGCCCCCTCTCTCCAACTCTGCTCGCATTGCGGATATCGTGTCAGCATAATCTGCGCTATTGAATATTGCCGACCCGGCCACGAACATGTCGGCACCCGCAGCGGCAATTTCGGCTATGTTATTCACGCTGACTCCGCCATCCACCTCCAGCCTGATGGGAAAACCACTCGCATCGATAATCTCCCGCACCTGCCGCAGCTTATCTAGCGTGGAGGGGATAAACTTCTGTCCGCCGAATCCGGGATTAACCGACATGAGCAAGACAACGTCTATCTTGTCGAGCAGGTATTGCAGGCAGTCAATGCTGCTTCCAGGATTGAAGACCAGGCCTGACTTGCAGCCCTGATCGCGAATCAATTGCAGAGAGCGATCAACGTGATAACTGGCCTCGGGATGAAAACTGATGTAATCCGCTCCCGCGCTGGCAAATTCCTGTATGAGCTGATCCACCGGAGTGACCATCAGGTGTACATCAATCGGTGCGCTGATCTGGAAGTCCCGCAAGGCTTTGCAGACCATGGGGCCAATAGTCAGATTGGGCACATAGTGATTGTCCATCACATCGAAATGGATAACGTCGGCACCTGCGGCCAGCACCGCATTAACCTCTTCGCCCAGACGGGCGAAGTCGGCGCTCAGTATGGATGGAGCTATAAGAAAATCTTTCATGGCGCTATTTTACCGGTTTTACCCACGGAAGTATTGCCCAAGAAGGATCAAACCGCGGCCAGGTGCCACCTTCAGGCTCGCTGCTTGCGAGTTCCGCAGAGTATTTCGTAGGCTTCCTGGATAGACGTAAACTGCTCCTGGGCCGCCAGGTTTGCTTCCCTGGAGCTGTCGGTCAGGTTCAGTTTGTCCGGGTGGTGGCGCGAGACCAGGCGCAGGTAGGCTCGCTTTATTTCGCGTTTGTCGGCACCGGGTGCAATCTGCAGAACCTGGTAAGCGTTGTTAATCCGGGGCGAAAGTTCACTGCCGTAATATTCACCATAGGGAACGCGGTGTAGACAAATTTTTTCGAATTCCGGTTTGCTGAATCCGCAGATCTCCCCAACGTTTCTCAACAGAATACGTTGTTGCAACCCAATACCGCCATCCAGGCCTGCCGCATCTCCGAGGGTTTTGAGAAACAAACGGGTCAAATCACTTCGGCGACCGATAAACCGCATCAGATTCTCGGTTGACCCGTTAATGGGCGCAGCAAGGTCCTTGCCCATGTGAAAGTGGTCAATTGCTAGTTGGCGCGCGATCGGATCAAGACCCAGGATGCCCATAATTCGCGTGCTGTGGTCGATTGCGTCCTGAGTCACCTGACCGTCCAGTCTCGCCAGCCGGCCAAATATCATGAATAGCGTCTGATTGAATACGCGCGCGGTGCGCCCTCCGTCAGGAACGACCAGTCCATCTCCCGAGCCGCTCAATCGCGCAGTAATGGCTTTTTTGTACCCTGCATTCAATAGTGAATAAAGCATGGATCACTCCGAAACCCTCCCCTTCACTATATCGTTCAGTTGCCACAATCTTTCAGGTGTACCGATGTCCAACCACTCGCCCTGGTAAATCTCGCCACTTACCTTATCGCTGGACATCGCATTACTTAACAAAGGCACCAACGGTAATGGTTGTTCCTGATGCCCGGAAAAGAGGTTTCGGTGCAGTACGCTTATCCCACTGAACGTTAACCGCTGATCCCGGCGGGCGTGATCCTCATGAACGCGCCCCTTGGAGTCAATGTAAAAATCGCCGTATGGATGGTGTTCGGTATTGGGAACCAGAACCAGATGCGCAAGACAACCTGAGCCGTCTACAGGTCTGAGGCTGGCAAACGGAAAATCGGTCCACACATCGGCATTGACCACTACGAAGCAATCGTCTTCGAGCAATGGCAGAGCCTTGATAATTCCGCCGGCTGTTTCCAGCCGCACCGTCTCGCGGGAATAGCGAATATTGGCACCCAATTGCGAACCATCGCCAAGCCGTAACTCGATCTTGTCTCCGTGGTAAAAATGATTGATTACGATTTCCCGAATACCGCTGTCCACGAGCCGCTGGATCTGATGCTCGATCAGGCTGTCGTCGCCGACCTGTAGCAGAGGCTTCGGCAGGGAGTCGGTTAGCGGCCGCATGCGTTTGCCAAGGCCCGCGGCCAGTATCATCGCTTTCATGATTAGCTCTTGAGAAGCCGCTGTTCGGCCAGGGGTAGAATGCGCACCCGAAACCATTGCAGCAATTCCGCTAGCTCCGGGTAGCCTTCCGCAACTTCGGTAAAATAACGTATCGTCTGCGGAATATCGGCCAGGAATTGCGATTTGTTATCTCGAATACAGAGCCGAGCAAATATGCCGATGACCTTGAGGTTTCGCTGCAGTCCCATGAGGTCGAAGTGGCGAAAGAATTCTGCCTCGGAAAGTCCGGAGATGACGCCATGATCCTCAGCCTGCTGTTTGTAATAGAGCGCCAGCAGTTGAACATAGGACAACGGCCAACTTATGTAGCAATCGCGTAACAGCGACACCAGGTCGTAGGTATAGGCCCCAACTACCGCATCCTGAAAATCAATGACTGCAGGATATTGCTCTTGTTCGGGCACCATGAGATTGCGGGAATGGTAGTCCCGATGCACAACCACCTGGGGCTGAGCCAGCGCACTGCTGGCAAGGAATGCCTGGCAATCGAAAATAAGCTGCTGCTCCTCCTGCTGCAGCTCCAATTCCAGGAAACGACCGCAAAACCAATCCTGAAACAGCTGCATCTCGCTGAGGAGCAACTTTTCGTCGTATGGAGGGAAGCCTTGGACATTGACGTTTTTTTGCAAGGTCACCAGGGTGTCTATTGCGCATTTATAAAGGGCGTCTATCCGATCAGGTGCGTCATAGCAGCGATTCAGCGCCTTCAGATATAGCTCGTCGCCGAAATCTTCCTGCAACATGAACCCGTGCTCGTAATCCACGGCGATTATGCGCGGTGTCAGCACTCCCCCACTTCGAAACGCCCTGGCGATCCTCACGAAGCTATGGCTGTTCTCGCTCGCCGGTGGGGCATCCACAACGATGTATGAGAAGTCACTCAATCGAGTCCTGAAGTAGCGTCGAAAGCTGGCATCGCCACTTAAATTCTGAAGCTCGACATCACTGGCCTGCGTGCCATGGCACATTACCAATTGTTGTCGAACCCAATCCGTTAAAAGCGCTTTCCGTTCTGTCATAACTCGTCAATTACCATCGTTCTGATTACTATCGGCTGATCGATCCTGATCGCTGTCAGTATTCTCGAGTCCGGCACCGCGCCACGAGTCTAACATACTCACCAACCAATCTAGACGCTGCCCTGACGCCTCACCAGCTGCCGATGCAGGATGATGCGGGAAAGAAAATACATTATCATGCGGCGCAAATATCCTCCGTCTTTCTGGCAATCCTGTACAACATGGCGCCCATCCATCTCCGTCTCCGTGCTGTCATACCCCTGATTTTTATAACGGGACTGTACTCAGTTTTCGGTCCGATACAGACCTATGCCCAGAACGTCAATCTGTTCGATTGCCGACCCAATGCCAGCGGCGACGGCTGGATCTGCGAAAGCGTCTCACCGCAGCAGTCGGCGCAGCCAGCACCAGCCGACAACCGCTATCGCGGAAGTGATATAGAATTGTTCGAGCCACGCCAGGAAACTGCCACGCCACTCCGACCGGGGTCGTCGAGTCAGGATTCTCTCAACAAAGCGACGCCAGTTAATCAGGAAATTCCGCCGACCAGGGGCGACGAATTTGACTGGGTACCACGGAATCAATTGACCGCAGAGGAGCTGGCGCAACTCGCTGGTAATTGTTGCGGTGCCTTTATCGAGCCGGTTCGCAGCGATATAGATGAAAGCGCGAATCCCCTGACCTCGGCGACCGTATTTGAAACTGACACCGGTTTCAGTCGGCTACCGGACGACACCATTAATATCGACGGCCGAGTAGCAGTGCGGCAGGGAAATCGCACAGTGCGCAACGATCAAAGCACCACAATCAGCGGCAGCAACGATACTGTGCTGATGGAAGGAAACGTAGAGTTTCGAGAGCCGGGCGTATTGATGCGAGGGAGTGCTGCCTTCATTGATGGATCCAGCGGCGATAATCGCGTTGAAAATGCCGTGTATGTCTTGCACGGGTACGGCGCCCACGGGCTTGCGGAGAGTATCGTCTATTCCTCGGATAGCAATTTGCTGACAATCGTCAATGGTGAATTCAGCCGCTGTGAACCCGACAGCAACTTCTGGCAATTAAGAGCCAATAACATCGTCATAGACCAGCAGGCCGGTCGCGGTTACGCCCAGGGCACCAGCCTCAGAATCAGTGATATTCCGGTATTTTACTTTCCATTCACGTTGACATTCCCTTTGAGTGATCAACGGGTGTCGGGGTTTCTGGCACCAAGCATAGGCTCAACCAGGGACGGCGGATTTGATCTGCAGACGCCTTATTATCTCAATCTGGCACCAAACTTCGACGCCACCGTGTCACCGCGACTGCTGACCGATCGTGGCGTACTCGTCAACGGCGAGACACGCTACCTGGCCAGCTGGTCGATGAACACGCTGAACGTTTCGCATTTGTCGGGCGATCTCAATTACGAATTAGATAGTAGCGGGTCTCCCACTTTGGAGTCGCCTCCGGCGGAAGACCGCTGGTTTGTCGATTTCGAGCACAGCGGTACCATCGGCAATAACTGGTCGACCTTTATCGACTACAATGCCGTAAGCGACTACGCCTATTTCGAGGATTTTGGCAGCAGCGGTCTCAACGTGTCCAGTCGCACCCATTTGAACCGTCAGGGGCGCATCGATTTTAGCAACAGCCTGCTGCGAGCTCGTCTGAATGTGCAGCGTACCCAGATTCTTGATCCTTTTCTGGATCCGCGCTTTACGGAAACAGACCTGACTAAACCCTTCGATCGCTTGCCCCAGCTAACTCTAAATACCGGCCTGCCAGTTATAGGTAACCTGCGGCTCAATCTGGCTACGGAGTTCAGCGCCTTCGATCGTAAACTTAACGAGAACCTGCTTTCCCAGGAGCAACTCCAGGCCGGCGCTCTGGTAAATGGCAATCGGATCAATCTGGAGCCCTCGCTGAGCTGGGATCTTGAGGCCCCGGGGTGGTTTATCAGACCAACTGTCAAATACCGAATGGTCAGCTATGACCTAAAGGACCAGGGAATCCATGCCGAGAATGATGCCGAACTGAATGTCGGCGTGTTCGACCTGGACACCGGACTGATTTTTGAGCGTACGATGAACCTGGGGAACGGCTACACCCAGACCCTGGAACCTCGACTCTACTATCTTTACAGCGATTATCAGGATCAGAGCAACCTGCCGCTATTCGACACCACGGAAGTAAGTTTCAGCTTCAGCCAATTGTTTCGCGACAATCGATTTGCCGGTGGCGATCGCATCAACGACGCAAATCAGCTAACTGCAGCAGTTACCAGTCGAATCCTCGATAATTCGGGAAGCGAACGTGCGAGTTTGAGTCTCGGGCAGATCAGCTACTTCGAGGATCGGTTGGTCAGCCTTGATAACCCTTTGCGAAGCTGGATGCCGCTTTACTCGACGACCAGTTCCTCGTCGGCGCTTGTAGGCGAATTCAGTTATGCCCTTGGCGATACCTGGCGTGTGCGAGGAGGTGCCCAGTGGGATGAAGAAGCGCAGGAGTTCAATGAAGGAAGCTTTCAGTTCAATTACCAGTCGCAGGGCGGTGTGATATTCAATGCCGCGTACCGATATCGCAACCGTAATGTCCTGTATGAGCCAACGTACGACCAGCCGACCCTGCAGCGGTTCGACACTGAATTCATCGCACCCACTATCGACCAAACAGACATTTCCGGCGTATTACCGATTACCGGCAACTGGCGTCTGCTGGCGCGCTGGAATTATGACCAGGCAAATTCCAGGAACCTCGAGACCTTCGCTGGTGTCGAATTCAGTAATTGCTGCGCCACTATCCGCGTGATCGCGCGGGAGTGGGTAAGACAGTATGCGCTGTTTCTGCCGAATATTGAGCCGGATCGCGGTATATTTCTGCAATTCACACTGAATGGATTGGGCAATATCACCGGCGGAGGACTGAGTAACCTGTTAAGTGATAGTATTACGGGGTTTAGAGATCCGTACCAACCCTGACACGAATATGAGAAAACGATTAGACAAGCTGTTATCGCTGCGCGCGGCCGCCGTTGCTCTCTGCTCGCTCGGAATGCTCCTCGTATCACTGGCCAGTCAGGCCCAGCGGGTAAGCCTGGACAAGGTCATAGCCGTTGTAGACGAGGACGTCATTCTGCAAAGCGAACTGGATTCCCGCATCGCGGAACTGAGCGAAAACGCCCAACTGAACAATCGGCCCCTGCCGCCTCCGGAACAGATGCGCGAGGAAGTTCTGGACCTGCTGGTCATCGAGAGCGTTCAACTGCAACTGGCTGAGCGCGCGAGTATCCGTTTTGACGATGACACACTTAATCGCGTGCTGGAAAACCTTGCGAGGCAGAGCAATATGACATTCGATCAGTATGTCAATGCCCTTCAGCAAGAAGGCGTCTATCGACAGACCCGCGAACAGGTGCGGCGTGAGCTGACCCTGCAGGAATTGCAGCGAGGCATGGTCAATCGGCGAATCAACATTACCGATCAGGAAATAGAAAATTTCCTGAACTCGGAGATGGGCCGAACCGCCATGGCAGCAGACTATTTGGTGGATCACATTCTGGTATCTATCGGTGAAAACGACTCCAATGCGCTGATCGAAGAGAAATTAGAGTATGCCGCCAATCTCGTCAGTACCATCCAAAACGGCGACGACTTTGCACAAACTCGCACCAGGGCCCAACAGGAACAACGATTTCCGATAAGTGGCGCAAACTTCGGCTGGCGCCGCTTACAGCAGATTCCAAGTCTTTTCACCGAAGTAGTGCCAGAAATGGAAATTGGCGACGTAGCGGGACCGATTCGCGCCGGCAATGGTTTCCACGTCATCAAGCTGGCAGATATGCGGGGTGGTACCGAACGGGTAGTCAATCAAACTCATATCCGGCACATCATGGTCTCACCCAATGAGATTCGTACCGAGGAACAGGCGCTGGCATTGATAACTCAGTTGCGGCAAAGAATTGTCGATGGCGAGGAGTTTGAAACTCTTGCACGCCAAAATTCCGAGGACGCGTCCTCGGTAGTCGCCGGCGGAGATCTCGATTGGGTTAACGAAGGCGGCATGCCACCAGAAATGGAAGAGATCGTGGGCAAGCTCGAAATTAACCAGCTCAGTGAGCCGTTTCGCACCGAAGTTGGCTGGCACATTGCCGAGGTCCTGGGCCGCCGTGAGCAGGACATGAGTCTTCAATACAGTCGTTCTCAGGCTGAAAACGCACTTCGCAACCGTAAGTACGACCTGGAACTGGAAAACTGGTTACTGGAGCTGAAGGAATCCGCGTTTGTTGAATTCAAGGAATAGTCGGGGCCGCCACGGCTGATTCGTTCAACTCCGCACCAGCATAGGACCATGGGGCAGGACTGCAGAATTGATCCAGCGACTTGTTATCACGCCCGGTGAACCCGCCGGCATCGGGCCCGACATCTGTATCCAGTTAGCACAGCGCCCCCCTGAGAATGCGGAACTGGTCATCGTAGCCGATCCCGATCTTATGCAGCAGCGTGCACAGCAGCTGAACTTGGCACTCCATCTGCCTTTGCTGGATTGCGACGCAGACCGCTGTGTCACCGTGCCCGGACAATTGCGCATTGTCCCGATACCTCTGAGGGCGCCCTGCTCACCCGGTCAGATCGATTCCGTAAATTCACCCTACGTTCTTGAGACGCTTGAGCAGGCGGTGCAACTCTGTCGGCGTAACATCTGCGACGGCCTCGTGACTGGACCGGTGCACAAGGCCGCCATCAACGACGCGGGGATTCCCTTTACCGGCCACACGGAGTTTCTGGCGGATTTATGCGATCAACCCCTGACGGTAATGATGCTGGCCACCGAGGGCTTGCGAGTAGCGCTGGCCACCACGCACCTTCCGCTTGCTGACGTGCCGAAGGCAATCACTGCGGAACTACTGCAGCACATCATTACAATTCTGGACAAAGAGCTGCAAAGCAAGTTCGGTATCGATCATCCGCGCATCCTGGTTTGCGGGCTGAACCCCCATGCCGGCGAAGGTGGACACCTCGGGCGCGAAGAAATAGACGTAATCGAACCCGTCCTGAAAACCATGCGCGCAAGAGGTATCAGGCTACAAGGTCCTCTACCGGCCGATACCCTGTTCACTGACAAGTACCTTCAGGATGCCGATGCCGTTCTGTCGATGTACCACGACCAGGGTCTGCCGGTTCTAAAATTCAAGGGCTTCGGGCGAGCCAGCAATATAACTCTGGGCTTGCCAATCATCCGCACTTCTGTGGATCATGGCACCGCCCTCGAACTGGCCGGCACAGGCAAATCTGACAGCGGCAGCCTGCACAACGCCATTGAGACGGCGCAGCTTATGGCGCGACATTATTCTAATGCGCGCGGCGCTAACGATCAGGCATAGGTGTCGATTAGCGGGAAACATCACCATGAGCAATCGCATCGCCTCTCCGATTCTTCGCCATACGCCCCGCAAGCGCTTTGGTCAGAATTTTCTTCACGATGAGTCTGTCATCAGCCGTATCGTTGACAGCATCAATCCACAACCGCATGACCATATCGTGGAAATCGGGCCAGGCAAAGGAGCTCTCACCCGGCGACTCGTCGGAAAATGTGGGAGACTGGACACCATTGAAATTGATCGAGACCTGGCAAAATACCTGTCCCGTTCCTTGCAGAACAACCACGGTGAGCAACATTTCGACATCCACTGTTGCGACGTGCTCAAGTTTGATTTTTACTCGTTAAGCGATATTCCGGACACACTGAGGGTTATCGGCAATCTCCCCTACAATATCTCGACCCCCGTAATTTTCCGCCTGCTCAAGTATTCAAAACTCATCAAAGACATGACTTTCATGCTACAGCTTGAGGTAGTCAATCGTCTTTCCGCTGGCCTGGGTGACAAAAACTATGGACGCCTTGGCATCATGGCGCAATACCATTGCGAGGTGGAGCATCTTTTCAATGTACCGTCTGCGGCCTTTACGCCGAAACCAAAAGTCAGCTCGGCCATCGTCAGATTGACACCGCATCAGTCCATGCCCTGTGTCGCAACGAATGTCGAATGCCTGCAGGATGTCGTCCGCACTGCGTTTACTCAGCGACGCAAAACATTGCGTAACAGCATGAAAAATCTGGTGTCCGAAAAACAGCTGGAAGAGCTGGAACTGGATCTGTCACTGAGGCCGGAAAATCTCTCCCTGCAGGACTACGTCAAAATCAGCAACGCCATTTCCTGATCACGTCGCCGACACGCGCAAGCATCAGGGATCGATTCGATCGCTCAATAAAATCCGCTTCTCCATGCGCCAGCCCTGGCCGGTTTTCCGCCAGCTGATGCGATAGATCCCAGAACTGGCAATTGTGGGGAGATTGTTGGCGGTCTGATGTGTGATGAGGGCCATGTTTTCCGTCAACGCCCGATTGTCGGAAAGCTCCAGGAACACCAGCGCTGAAAAGTGATGTCGGGTCTGGCGATCGGCGAGACGCCCCTGATGGGAATCTCGCGCGTATTCCAGGATGCCTTTCTGACCGGACACAACCGATCCCTCGACTCTTTCTCCGGACACCCAGCGCTCCATCTCCCCATCCTCGGTAAACAGTGCGGCAAACGCTGCCGCATCCTTTCCGTCCCAACGGTAGGAATACTGAGCAAGCATTTCAGCAATCAAGGTACGGTCCTGCAGCCTCAACTCGGTCTCGGCGCCAACCGCCAGGCTGTTGCCGAATAGCAAGCACAGCATGACCTGTAAAACGATTCTGTTCATTAAGAACACCCTTGTCACGATGGAATGGTCGTTGATGCGGGAACCAGTGTGTATACTACAGAAACATTCCTGGCTTAACTATCAGCCAATCGATCTGTCGCGGGTCAACTGCATCAGGATCAGGAACACAGGGGAATCGGGTTAGCGAATGACAGTATACGCCATCGGCGATATTCAGGGCTGCTACAAGCCGCTGATGAAGTTGTTAAAGAAAGTCAAATTCACCGCCGGTAGCGACGAGTTGTGGTGTGTCGGCGACCTGATCAATCGTGGACCAAAATCACTGGATACCCTGCGTTTCCTGAGCGATATCGATGACTCGGTGGAAGTGGTGCTCGGCAATCACGATCTCCATTACCTGGCGATCTCCTATGAGTGCGCACCGGCCCGGAGCAAGGATACGCTGCAGAGTTTGCTGGATGCACCCGACGGATACGAACTCAGTGAATGGCTACGCTCAAAGCCGCTGGCTCACCATGACAGCCTGGAAACATCATTTGGAATTCAGAAATACCTGATGGTTCACGCAGGAATCGCGCCACAGTGGTCACTACAAAAGACTCTGGACTGTGCTGCGGAAGTGGAACTGGTTCTGCACAGTAAAAATTTTCGCAAGTTTCTGAAAAAAATGTACGGCGACCAGCCTGACTGTTGGAGCAATGACCTGCAGGGCTGGAAGCGACTGCGGGTGATAACCAATTACCTGACCCGATTAAGATTCTGTGCAGCGGACGGCAAGATGAATCTTAATATAAAGCAGGGCCTTGCATACGCGCCTGCGGGATACCAACCCTGGTTCGAATACGAGCGGATTACACCCAAGACCAACATTCTGTTCGGACATTGGGCTGCGCTTGAAGGATTTACCGGCAAGGAGCATGTCCATGCCCTGGACACCGGTTACGTGTGGGGTCGGGAATTGACCATGATGCGACTGGAAGATCATAAACTGTTTAGTGTTTGAGTGAATGGCTATGCAGGCTTACCTGGTAGGTGGCGCGGTACGCGACAAACTCCTCGGGCTTCCGGTTCGCGAACGCGACTGGGTGGTGGTGGGTGCCAGTGCCGATGAACTGCTGGAGCAGGGCTATCAGCAGGTTGGCAATGATTTTCCGGTATTTCTTCATCCAGAAACCCACGAGGAATACGCTCTGGCCCGCAGGGAGACCAAGAGCGGTCATGGCTATAAGGGATTTGCATTCGATGCCTCCCGACACATCAGCCTGGAAGAAGACTTGCTCCGTCGCGACCTCACCATTAACGCGATGGCCGAAGACGACGAAGGACAGGTGATCGATCCCTACGGCGGTCGGCGGGACCTGGAAGACAGAATTCTGCGCCATGTATCACTCGCTTTTTGCGAAGATCCTTTAAGGGTCTTGCGAGTGGCTCGCTTCGCCGCCCGCTTCGCTCATCTAGGATTCAGCATCGCTGCAGAAACCCTTGAGCTCATGAACAGCATCGTCAAATCCGGCGAGCTCCAGCATCTGGTTAGCGAACGAGTCTGGCAGGAGTTTGAAACGGCGCTCTCGGAAACCAGCCCGGTCACCTTTTTTCGAACTTTGCGGGATTGCGGGGCTCTGGCGGTATTGTTACCCGAAGTCGACGGGTTGTTTGGAGTACCGCAACCGAAGGAATATCACCCGGAGATAGACACCGGGGAACACACCTTCATGGTCATAGAACAGGCAACCCGCCTTACCGAAGATCCTATCGTCCGTTACGCCGCGCTGATTCACGACGTGGGCAAAGGAGCCACTCCAAAGAACAACTGGCCCCATCATTACCGACACGAACACCTGGGTCTGGATTTGATAAGGAACATCAATGATCGATTGAAAGTACCAAGAGAGTTCGGTGACACCGCATTGCTGGTCTGTGAGCATCACACCAAGCTGCATAGAATGGCGGAATTACGCAGCGCGACCTTGCTGGACTTGCTGGAAGCGCTGGATGCATTCCGGCGTCCCGAGCGCATGCGCCGCTTCCTTCTGGCCTGCGAGGCGGACTCCCGGGGTCGCACCGGCATGGAGAAGATTGACTATCCTCAGCGAGAAATGCTGCTGGCTGCTCATCAGGCCGCCAGTGAACTCGACGTGGGCAAACTGCTGGCCGGTCACGAAGAGCTCGCAGAAAACCCGGGCAACATCAAGGCGCTTATTCACCAGAAACGCAGCGAGCTGATTCGTAATCGGTTGGGAAAATCCAATTGAGCGCAGATTCAAATAACAAGGTAGTGATGATTACCGGTGCCGCCAGGCGACTCGGCGCAGCCACGGCGCAACTCTTCCATCAGCGCGGCTACCGGATAATCGTGCATTGCAACGATTCGCTTCAGGCGGCCGAGCAGCTGATCCTTGGGATGAATCGCGACAGGCGGAACTCGGCCTTGATTGTAAAGGCCAACCTGACCCGCGATGACGAAGTGGCGGCCCTCGCCGGGCAGGCAGTACAGGCCTTCGGGCGGGTAGACGTACTGATCAACAATGCCTCATCTTTTTATCCGACACCTTTTGGACGAGTGACCAGCTCAGCTTGGCATGACCTTATTGGCAGTAATCTGCGGGGCGCCTTCTTTTTAAGTCAATCCCTGGCCGGATCCCTGCGACTCCATCGCGGGGCTATCGTAAATCTAATTGATATCTATGCCGAGCAACCCTTAAAGAATCACCCGGTGTACAGTATCGCCAAAGCCGGGCTGAGAGCCATGACCAGGTCGCTGGCACTGGAACTGGCTCCCGAAGTGCGTGTCAACGGTGTCGCTCCCGGAGCAATTCTGTGGCCTGACCAGGACGAAGACGCAGACGCTGCGCATCAGGCGATCATCGACTCGGTACCCCTTGGTCGCACCGGTATATCGGACGATATTGCAGAAGCGGTTTATTTTCTGGCTACTGATGCAAGTTACATCACAGGTGAAGTAATCCGCGTAGACGGTGGGCGCCGGTTGAATCTCTAGACCGGCGTAATGACTCCCGCTCTGCACATCCGCGCCCGCAATCCCGGGCTCGGCGACTTACCAGTCGAATTCAACCTGCCAGAGACGTTGACCGCCGCCATCAAACTGCTGCCACAGTTGCGCATAGGTTTCCGTCCGTCCAGGATAACGCCCGTGCGGAAGTAGATCAGCCAGCGGCTTCAATACAAATGCCTGCTCAGTAATTTCTGTCCGCGGCAGCTCGATCCCTGCATGGGTTCCCTGCAATTCGCCATAGGTCAGAATGTCGATATCCAGGGTTCGCCCGGAAAATCGCGGCGCCGATCGGTCCCGACCCTGATCGTCTTCCAGCTGCTTGAGTTCCGAGACCAGCGCCTGGAGTTCAATGTCGGATTCAAAACCCACTACCAGATTGAGGAAATTATCTCCTTGAAAACCGATTGATTCACTTTCGTAGACCGGCGAAATTTGAAGCTCACCAAACCGAGAAGAAAGTGTGGTGATCGCGGATCGAATATTGACTGAAGGGTCAATATTACTACCGATACTGAGAATAACCTGGGGCATGGGCTAAGAGATTCAGTAAAAACGCAACGGAATGAGTCGCTTTATTACTGAACCCGGCGTTCGCCGCGTTCGATTACGATTCCCACTTCGCGGGAGCCGGTCACCGCACCAGGCTTGCCTACTCGCAGCCTGAGCCAGGGCACATTGAACTCATCGGTAACGATACCTGCAACCTGTTCCGCCAGCGTTTCCACCAGATAAAACTCTGACGCTTCGATAAACGCAATCAGGCGCTTGGCAACCGTTTTGTAGTCGAGAGCCAGCCTGATGTCGTCATCCCGCGCTGCCGGGCGGATATCGGTCGCCATTTCCAGATCAAGACTGACAGTCTGTTTTCGCTCCCGCTCCCAATCGTAGATACCTATGATGGTTTCAATTTCGAGGTCACGAATATAAACAATGTCCATGAACTTCCGGTTTTCCTAACTGTTGTGGGGGCTTGTCTCAGCTGAGCCTGATAAGGGCTGCAGGGTATCGAGCGGCCATCTTGGTCTGGCGACTATCGCCAGATCGTCACTCTCTCCGGCCAGCAGGCGCTGGCAACCAGCATAGGCGATCATGGCACCATTATCGGTGCAGAATCTTGGCTTGGCGTAATAGAGTCGGCTGCCCAGCTGCTCGACCATCTCGCCCAGACCGGCCCGCAAACGCAGGTTGGCGCTCACTCCACCTGCTATTATGAGTGAGCGTAGCCCGGTCTGCTCCAACGCGCGTCGGCATTTGATCACGAATGTGCTGACCACCGCCTCCTCGAATGCCCGGGCGATATCCGCCGCCAGCTGGTCATCAAGCCGGCCCTCGCTGTCGCGATGCTCGTCAATGGTATTGCGCACGTAAGTCTTCAAGCCACTGAAGCTGAAATCCAGGCCTGGTCGGTTCACCATCGGACGCGGGAAATCAAATACGCCAGGGTTACCCTTCTCGGCCAGCGCAGCCACTCGAGGACCGCCGGGATATGGCAGTCCCAGCATTTTGCCAACTTTGTCAAAGGCCTCTCCTGCAGCATCATCGAGGGATTCGCCCAACATCCAGTATCTGCCGATTCCGTCCACCTGAACAAGCTGAGTATGGCCACCGGATACCAGCAAAGCGACAAAAGGAAATTCCGGCGGATCTTCTTCCAGCATAGGCGCCAGCAGATGCCCTTCCATGTGATGAACCCCCAGAGTCGGGATTCCAAGTCCCATACCCAGCGATCGACCGATGGCCGCGCCGACAAGCAAGGCGCCCACCAGACCGGGCCCCGCAGTATAGGCGATGCCGTCGAGGTTCTGCTTTTCAATGCCCGCAGTAGCTAGCACTTCGTTAATTAAAGGCAGGGTCTTGCGTACGTGATCTCTGGACGCCAGTTCGGGCACCACGCCGCCATAGCGGGCGTGGATGTCCACCTGGCTGTACAGGCAATCCGAGAGTAGTCCCCGTTCACTGTCGTAAACGGCTACTCCGGTCTCATCGCAGGAGGTTTCAATACCAAGAACTATCATAAGGGCGCCAAGTTTACCCTGTTCCCGCCAATTTGCATGTAAAAACCGGCAAAAACCCCGTAAAAGCGTCAGATTCTGGGGATTTTTCTTTGCATTTGGGGTGTCCGGAGATTAAGATATGCGGCCTTTAAATTGGTCCTAGATTTCAGGTAGGTGTTTAATTACATGCCACAAGTGAAGTTAAAAGAGAACGAGCCGTTTGATGTTGCCTTGCGACGCTTCAAGCGTTCTTGCGAAAAGGCAGGCATCCTTGCAGAGGTGCGTCGAAGGGAGTTCTACGAAAAGCCAACCTCCATACGCAAGCGGAAGGCTGCTGCCGCGGTAAAGCGTCACCTCAAGAAAGTTCAGCGCGAAAACCGCAAGACCCAACGGCTCTATTAATACCGCCACCATGGGAGCTTCCATGGCCGATAGCGCACTCAAGCAGCAACTTACCGAAGCCATGAAAGAGGCAATGCGCGCCAGAGACAAAGCGCGCCTCGGCACACTGCGTCTTGCGCTCTCCGAAATCAAACGCGTCGAAGTCGACGAACGCATCGATCCCGATGACGCCCGCGTAACCGCAATTCTTGACAAGATGGTAAAACAGCGGCGCGAGTCCGTGCGTCAGTACGAGCTGGGAGGTCGCCAGGATCTGGTCGACCAGGAAAATCAGGAAATCGACGTATTACAGGAATTTCTGCCTGCCGCGCTGACTGTCGAGGAGCTCGCCGACATCATTAAAACCGCAATCACCGCGACCGGGGCTGAGTCCATCCGTGACATGGGCAAGGTGATGGGCGCCGTCAAGCCGCAAGTGCTGGGTCGTGCCGACATGGGCGTGGTTAGCCAGCAAATTAAAGCTCTGCTGGACTAGGCTGGGATAACGCCGCGATTGCCACAGCCGGCGTTGCACCGGTCGTCCGGGTGGACTACGATTCCAGCAACACCACCAGAAGACCGATGCACCGGTCAATGATCTATGGCCGGACTGATTCCGCAATCCTTCATCGACGATCTGCTAAGCCGGGTCGACATTGTCGACGTTGTCGACAAGCGCGTTAAGCTGCGCAAAACCGGCAAAAACTATTCAGGTCTCTGCCCGTTTCATCAGGAAAAATCACCCTCTTTCAGCGTCGAACCGGACAAGCAATTTTACTATTGCTTTGGCTGTGGCGCCGGCGGTAATGCCATTGGCTTCCTGATGAATTACGACAGCGTGGACTTCCCCCAGGCGGTGGAAAATCTGGCCGGCGAGTACGGAATCGAAGTGCCAAAGGAAACCACCAGCAAAGCCGAGAAACAACGTCAGTCAAAAAATTCGATGATCCTGGCACTACTTGAACAGGCCAATCAGCATTTCCAGCAACAGTTACGTCATCATGGCAATCGCCAATCAGCAGTGGATTATCTCAAGGCCCGCGGGCTAAGCGGCGCCATCGCCCGAGACTTTATGATCGGTTACGCGCCGCCAGGCTGGGACAACCTGCTCGGTTCTCTCGGCAGAAATGAAGAACAACGCAAACTGTTATTGGACGCGGGTTTGCTGGTAGAAAAGGAGCGCGAGAAGCTCACCTCAGATGACAGCAGAGAAACTGCCGGCGCACAGGATCCCGTGCGTTATTACGATCGCTTTCGCGACCGCATCATGTTTCCCATCCGCAGCAGCAAGGGCCAGGTGATCGGCTTCGGCGGACGGGTGCTGGGAGACGACAAGCCGAAGTACCTTAACTCTCCCGAAACTCCAGTATTCCAGAAAGGTCGGGAACTGTACGGCCTGTTCGAGGCACGGCGGGCCAATCGAAAACTGGAGCGAGTGATAATTGTTGAGGGCTATATGGATGTAATCGCGTTGGCCCAGGAGGGCATTAACAACGCGGTCGCAACACTGGGCACCGCGACCAACGCAAATCACCTGACACGGCTTTTTCGTCTGGTAAGCGAAGTGGTGTTTTGTTTCGACGGCGATGAAGCTGGCCGAACCGCCGCCTGGCGTGCTCTGCAGGTGAGTATTCCACTCATGGAGGACGGCCGGGACATAAACTTTCTGTTTTTACCGGAGGGCGAAGACCCCGATACTCTGGTGCGCCAGATCGGGGCAGACAAGTTCATCGAGAAGCTGAACCGGGCCGTGCCGCTGGCAGATTTTTTCTTTGAGAAACTGGGCGCAGGTCTCGATCTGGATGATATTGCTGACCGGGCCCGCCTGGGTCAGCAGGCAAAGCCTCTCATCAATCAGTTTCCCAGGGGAATATACAGCCAGCTGATGCTAAAAAGGCTGGCAGAACTCGTTGGCATGGAACAGAACCAGCTTGATGATTTACTGACTGGCAACCAGAAGATACCACCTTCCAGCACCGGAGAGGCCCTTCCAGACCACGTTGCAGAATGGCAGCAGCAGGGTTCACGCCCGAGGCAGTTCAAAAAAACTGCACCCATCAGCAGCAAAAAGTCCTGGAGCCTGAAAGCCATCGAGCTGATACTGGCCAAACCTGAAATTGCTCTGGAAGTTGACCAGGACCTCAGCCTTCTGGCAGATGCAGACGGAGCGAGGTCCAGCATGTTGCTTGAACTCATTGAATTGGTGCGAAAGGACCCCAATATCACTACCTATGCGATGCTGGGATATTTCTACGACTCGCCAGTTGGTAACAGACTGACCCAACTGATGAAGGAAGAGAAAATAACTCCTTCCGAAGGCATAAAAGATGAGTTTCGCCAAATAATTGACAGGATATTGTCAGATGTCCGACAACAGGCCGCGATTGACGAAACCCTCAATGCGCTACGGGACAAACTGGGCAAAGACCGCAAGAACTAATGACCGGATAAACAGCTTCATCCACGCCGGATACTCGGGTTGTCAAAACAGTCTAAACCAATATACATGTCTGCCAATAACCCCTTATAATGGCCGGCTGTTTTCCGGGCGGGCTTCAACCCGTCGCCCCGACTATACGCTCACTGCGAAACTGGAAACCTATGTCTGAAACCACTACCCCTCAATCCAGTCTTAAATCCCTGATAGCCAAAGGCAAGGAACAGAACTATCTGACCTATGCCGAGGTCAACGATCACCTGCCCCAATCGATCTCCGACCCGGATCAGGTCGAAGACATTATTCAGATGATCAACGACATGGGCATCAAGGTGTACGAAACTGCGCCCGATGCCGATGCACTGTTGTTAAATGAAGACGACAGCGACGTCGGCTCTGAAGATGAGGTGGCTGCTGCCGAAGCTGCCGCCGCTCTTGCTGCAGTAGAAAACGAAGCTGGCCGAACCACCGACCCTGTGCGTATGTACATGCGCGAGATGGGCACGGTTGAACTGCTGACCCGCGAAGGCGAAATAGTAATCGCCAAACGAATCGAGGAAGGTATCCGTGAGCTAATGAAGGCCATGGCGCACTTCCCCGGTACCGTCGAGCACGTGCTGAACGAGTACGCCCTGGTGGCATCGGAGGAGCGGCGACTGAACGAGCTGATTACCGGTTACCAGGAACCGTCGGACGATGACGACATTCCTGTGCCGGTCGTAGATGAAATGGACGATTCAACAGATGATGACAAGGAAGACGATGACCTCGATACCAATGAAGAGGATGATGAAAGCGCCGCGGGGCCAGATCCCGAAGAGGCGCGAATCCGCTTCACTGAATTGCGCAAACAATACGATAAGGCCGCTGCAACCGTAGCCAAAAACAAACGCGGCCATAAAAAGTCTGCCGAGGAACTGGATAAGCTCGGAGATCTGTTCAAATGCTTCAAGTTAACACCCAAGCAATTTGATCCGCTGCTGGCACACATACGCGCTGTCTTGTCCCGGCTACGTCGTCATGAACGCACGGTCATGAGTCTGTGCGTCCGTGGTGCAAAAATGCCACGCAAGACTTTTATCAGCACATTCCCCGGTCACGAAATTGACGAGAAGTGGATCGATCAGCATATAGGCGCTGGTGAAGCCTACTCCGAACTGCTGGTTAACGTGAAAAACGACGTGATCCGTGCGCAGAAGAAACTGCGCCTGATGGAAGAGGAGAATGGCCTGACGATCGCCGAGATCAAGGATATCAACCGACAGATGTCGATTGGTGAAGCAAAGTCCCGCCGCGCCAAGAAGGAAATGGTCGAGGCCAACCTGCGACTGGTAATATCCATCGCCAAGAAATATACCAATCGCGGACTGCAGTTTCTGGATCTGATTCAGGAAGGCAACATCGGGCTGATGAAGGCGGTCGACAAATTTGAATACAGGCGCGGGTACAAGTTCTCCACCTACGCGACCTGGTGGATACGCCAGGCGATTACCCGATCCATCGCCGACCAGGCGCGAACGATCCGTATCCCGGTTCACATGATAGAGACTATCAACAAGCTAAATCGCATCTCCCGGCAGATGGTTCACGAAAAAGGCCGTGATCCGACTCCCGAAGAGCTCGGTGAGCGCATGGACATGTCGGAGGAAAAAGTCCGACGTGTGTTGAAGATCGCCAAGGAACCGATTTCCATGGAGACCCCGATCGGTGACGATGAAGATTCACATCTGGGTGATTTCATCGAGGATGCTACCGTCGACTCTCCGGTTGACTCGTCTATTGATGAAGGACTGCGGGAGGCGACCCGTGAAGTACTCGGCAGCCTGACAGCGAGGGAAGCCAAGGTTCTGCGTATGCGGTTCGGTATCGACATGAACACCGATCACACCCTTGAAGAGGTGGGCAAGCAGTTCGACGTAACTAGAGAGCGCATCCGGCAGATCGAAGCCAAGGCGCTCCGCAAGCTGCGCCATCCGACCCGCTCGGACCACCTGCGCAGCTTTCTGGACGACTAGTCGGAAGATTGGCAACCAATCAAGGGGCGCATATAATGCGCCCCTTCGTGTTTTAAGGGCCTATAGCTCAGTTGGTTAGAGCGCCGGACTCATAATCCGTCGGTCCCAGGT
>JAYPVG010000018.1:0-66175 GCA_038134485.1 Pseudomonadales bacterium | reverse complement strand
ATCTGGATGTCAACATGGACCAACGCCTGGATTGGGAAGGCCTGCGCCAACCCCTGGATGCCACAGGAAGTAAATATGAACGCCGATATCGCGCTATGGAAGAGCGATAACGGACTGACCAAAGACGAACGACTGATCGTGATGCGTAGCCTCGGATTTTTCTCTACCGCTGACTCGCTGGTCGCTAATAACCTGGTGCTGGCCATCTATAGACTGGTTACCAATCCCGAATGCCGCCAGTACATACTGCGTCAGGCGTTCGAGGAAGCGATCCACACCCACGCCTACCAGTATTGCATCGAATCTCTGGGAATGGATGAAGGCGAGATATTCAACATGTACCACGAGATTCCATCAGTGGCGAAGAAAGCTGCCTGGGGACTCAAATACACCCAGGAAATTTCTGATCCAACCTTTAAGACCGGCACCATTGAATCCGATCAGCAACTGCTGCGCAATCTGGTCGCATTCTATTGCTGCCTGGAGGGAATTTTCTTCTACTGTGGATTTACCCAGATACTGTCGATGGGGCGGCGTAACAAGATGACCGGCACTTCCGAGCAGTTCCAATACATACTGCGAGATGAGTCCATGCACCTCAATTTCGGTATCGACATGATCAATCAAATCAAACTGGAAAATCCGCACCTGTGGACTGACAGTATGAAAGAACAGGTCACGCAGATGATTATGCAGGCTACCCAGCTGGAAATAGAATATGCCAGAGATACTATGCCGCGTGGTGTATTGGGTATGAATGCCGCCATGATGGAGGAATACCTGCAATTCATTTGCAACAGACGATTGGTACAAATAGGTCTGCCGGAACAATTCAAAGGTGTGAAAAATCCATTCCCCTGGATGTCCGAGATCATGGACTTGCGCAAGGAAAAAAACTTTTTTGAAACTCGGGTAACCGAGTACAAAACCGGCGGTGCATTGAGCTGGGATTAAACACAGCAGTCAGGGACGACACTCTGAAGGAGGACATTGCATGAGCGATAAGAAGTACTCAGAAAACGACCCTGAACGGACTCTGATAACTCTCGACCAGCTCAGCCAAACAATAGAAGTGATGACCAGCGTCGTAAATCGATTGCGCCAGCATTTGAGCGAGCAGGTTTTGGCCAAACGAGAACTGGAGGCATTGGAACGCACGCGTCAATTACATTCACCATCGGATCAATCCGGCGACAATGGCTCGGACTATTCGACCGCGGCCCCATCAATCAGGCCAAGCAAGCAATTGAGTGTGGTCGTAGAAGTGTCTATGCCGGATTCGGAACCGGACGGGATTCCAGACAAGAAGACGTTTCACTAGCCTGTAACGACTACTCATGAATATTGGTGCAGTCCTGCTGGCAGCTGGTTTCAGCAATCGCTTCGGCAGTGTAAAGCTTTGCGCCAGATTGCAAAACGGTCACACTGTTCTGCAGCAGACCTTTGCCAACATCCAATCGGTGGTAGCAAATATCACTATCGTAACCCGTCCCGATGTCTACCCCCTGATTGTCGATGACTGTCCTGACGCCAGAATATTCGCGGATGCTGAGCGAGGCATGGGTGCAACCCTCGCGTTTGCCATGCAGATCATACTTGAGCAGGACAACTTGGACGGATGTCTGGTGTGCCTCGCCGACATGCCATTCATTCTACCCCACACTTATAAGAACCTATGTCGTGCAATGGAGCGTGACAAAATCGTCGTACCATACTATTCAGGTCGAGCCGGTAATCCTTCCGGATTTGGGGCAACCTTTTTCGAGACACTCACAGGGCTTACCGGTGATCGCGGCGGTCGAGTAGTTATCGAGCAAAACCCGAATTCAGTAATCCAGGTGCCAGTGGACGATCCGGCCGTGTTACAGGATATTGACACTCCGGAAGACTTGACTCTATTTGATCAATTGGTCGGACACTAAGCATTTCTTGCCGCAGCGGTTGCACGGCTCCAGCTATTACTCCTAGAATGCTTGCGTTAGCGCGGGAATACAACGCCCGATGGCATTGAAGGCGGTCCAAGATGAAGAAAATCAAGAACGAATCCGAGCTGCTGAAAGAAGCCATTCGTGTCGGGACCCGGTACTTCGAGGCTCGAGGAGCAGGACAGTTTGAAGGCACAGATCATGCAGACATCAAGGTTAGAGCTATTTATCTGCTGCTGGTCAAAGACAAGGTTATCCAGCCACTGGCTAAACAAGATGAGACCGTACAAAACATGCGGCATAAACTGGCCCTGTGGATTGCCCGAAATCTGCCTGCCAACCATCACCTTCTCAACTAAATGGTTGACTAGCATGAAACCTTTTAGGACAAGCACTGCAAACCGGGCTATTAAATACGTCGCACTGTCCGTTGGATTGATACTCGCCGGCTTGGCCAGCGCAGACGAGAGCAGCGCTCGTGCTGCCATGGAAAACACGCGCAACCCCTTGGTCCAGATCACCACTACCGAGGGCAATATCTATATCGAATTACTGCCCGCTGAGGCACCGCAGAACGTAGCAAATTTCCTCGCGTTCGCTGCCGGCGAAGTGGAAATTTTTGATTCCGAATCAGGCCAACTGTTTTCCCCCAACTACTACGACGGCATGATATTTCACCGCATAATGCCGGATTTTCTCATTCAGGCCGGCAGCCCACTGGTGAATGTATTTGGAGCCCCCGCAGAAACCCTAAACGACGAAATCAATGCAATTGCGCTGGGACTGGACCTTATGCCAGCCGTGCTTAGCGACGGCTCCTTCAACCCGATATTACAGATTAGCGACCGAGAGGAACTCGAGGAAACAGTCTTGCTACCGCTTTATCGGTCCATGAATATCAGCTCTAATGCCCAGGTGACGCAGCGCCAGTTCGAAATAGATGAGCGGCTACGGACAATGTCGGTAATGGAGGTCTACGAAAACCTTGGCTATCGGTACACGGAGGGATTTAACACCCGGACGATCGGACGCGGCACGGTCGGCCTGGCTAATTCAGGACCCAACAGCAATGGTCCGGAATTCTTTATCGCTGTTAATCACGCTGCATGGCTGAATGGCCGTTACACGGTTATCGGTCGCGTTGTGGAAGGAATGGACGTGGTCGATAGTATCAACCAAAAACCGACAGACCCATCCGCCAGAGTCCGCCGCGCGCTGATATATCGCATCCGGGAGCTGTGATCATAGTCAAATTTACAGGAGTCGGTCGTGTCCAGAAAAAAGAAAAAAGAAACCTCTTCTACCGGAGTATATGCCCTGTGCATAACGGTAGGCGTTATTGTCGGGCTTGGGTTGACGCCGTTGATGGGTAACTTCCTGGGAATGGTAGCCATTGGCGGTATAGCGGGTGCCAGCGCTGCTTTTCTGATCAATAAAAACGCGCGTAATCCTGCGCAAAAACGGCACCACTAGGAACACTCTTAATTGAATCTATTTCAGTTAGTTATCAAACCTGCTTCCGTGATTTGCTGCTGAAATATCTCGCGCCGATAGGGAGGCAGCGAATCCAGAATCGTCTTGCCGTAAAAACGAGTCGCCAGCCGCTCATCGAAGATAGTCAGGCGACCCGTGTCAGTTTCATTGCGCAATAGTCGTCCGCAAGCTTGCACCAGTCGAAAAGCAGCCTCGGGTACCGAGAGTGTCATAAAGGGATTATCGCCCCTCGCCTCAACCCACTGGGACAGAGTGGCCTCAATCGGATCATTGGGAACGGCAAAAGGAATCTTGGCGATCAGTACGTGGGTACAGTATTTGCCCGGAAGATCGATGCCTTCGGCGAAGCTTGCCAGCCCACAGATAATGCTGCGCTCTCCAGCGTCGATACGCGCCCGATGCAGATCAAGCAACTGCGCTTTCTGGTAGTCATCCTGGCAAAGCACCCGTTGATTCCATTCGGAATCTAATCCTTGCAGCACATCCTGCATTTGCCGCCGACTGGAAAACAGCAGCAGCGCAGCCAGATCATCCTGTAATAATTGCGGTAACGCGGCAACAATAAGTTCAGTGTGCCGCTGGGTATCGCCTGGATCACAATGCATGCGTGGAATGCTCAGGACTGCGTTGTTAGCAAAATCAAACGGGCTGGGTATGCTAAGGTAACTGGTCTGCTCGGGAAGTCCCGCCCGCATTTTTAGAACATTAAAATTGCCAAGTGCCGAGAGCGTGGCAGAAGTCAGAACCGCGCCACTGCAGTTGCTCCAGAGACGTTCTGCAAGATTTTCTGCTGCCAGGACTGGACTGGAAGCCAAACTGATATCGCGGTCTTCGTTGTAGTCGGTTACCGTAAGCCAGCGTGCAGAGGGCGCCGACAATTCCGGATCTTGATGCGCAAAGCTGGTCCACAATTTGAGACTGCCTTCAGTCCTTGAAAACATGCCCCCAATGAGCGGAAACCATTTTTCCGCCAGTAACCTGATTTGCAGATCCGCACCTTCTTCGATCTGCAGTTTGATCTGACTCTGCAACTCCGAGATTTGGTTGAATAGCTGGGCAAACCGGATTTCCAACCCCTCAGCAGCTTCTCTAAGACTGGACGGCACAACACCCAACGTAAAAGTGTGCTGCTGACTACTGCCGTAACTGTCCATCGACTCTGCGGATTCGATCAACTGGTCTAGTAACAGCAGGACATCTCCAAGCTGATCAGCCGCCTCTGCCATCTCCTTCTGTAACCTGCAAAGATCCGGCGATCCGCAGAGTGCGTGCACAAGTTGCGATTCACCGGCGAACTGCACTAACGCCCGTTCTGACTGTTGCAACCAGTGAATGCTTCCCTTGATGCGAGTAAATGCAGAGAAATGATGGTTGCTCTTTACCGGTAGATGATGAGCTTCGTCAAACACAAATATCGTGTTTGACGGGTCAGGAAGAATCACACCACCACCCAATGCCAGATCAGCCAGAACCAGATCATGATTGGCGACGATGCAGTCGACATCATTGAGTTGGTCCCGAGCCTTGAAAAAACAGCATTGCTTAAAATAGCTGCAGCGTGAGCCCATGCACTGGCTGTTATCCACCGTAACCTGGCGCCAAATAGTGTCTGTGATCGGTTCCCGCCACTCGTCCCTATCGCCCAGCCAGCGCCCCGCCGATACTTCTTCCAGCATAGCCTGATAGAAGGCGTAACTGTCACCAGCGGGCTCTTCCGGTCGATCGCCATATAAATCGAACAACGCATCGAGACTTGCATTATTTTGCAGCAAGGTATCAAGTCGCGCCAGGCAAAGGTATCTGCCCCTGCCCTTTGCCATAGCAAAGCTGAAATTGAGCCCTGATCCGTTCAGGATATCCGGCAGATCTTTGAGTATTACCTGCTCCTGGAGGGCCACGGTTGCAGTAGCAATCACGACCTTGCGATCCAGTTCTCGCGCCAGAGGTAATACGGCCAGCAGGTAGGCCAGAGTTTTTCCGGTGCCTGTGCCGGCCTCCACAACACAAACAGGAGGCGCTGAGTGGTCTGGTTGTTCAGCTTGCTCTTGAATCTGCGCCAGACACTTGGCGATCTCGGCAATCATTAGTCGCTGCCCATAACGGGGCGTAAAACCATACTCTTCGATAAGTCTGGAATAAGCGGATTGAATGCTTTTCTTTACCTCATCCGGCAATGCAATGGAAGACGTGTCTGGATATTGTTCCGCCAATGAAGACTCCGATGATCACGTTAATTCAGTAGTCACCTATATAGCTACCTATTATAGTATCGTCGACGTCAGCTTGTAGGTTTTTGTAATACCCTGTGTAATGAAATGAGAGATGTCTGTCTTAACTGTCTGTCATCGTTGAATTAACATCTGGTACACTTGCCAGTCCGCTACAGCACCTTTTACTCAAGACCTATGACCAGCGATATTCTTGCAGACCAGGACGAATCGTCGGACGCCGGCCAAGAAAGCCCCGACACAGAACGCTCAGAAACCGTCGCAGAAGGCGACACACAATCGGTTCCTGTACCCGATTGTCTTCCCGGGTCCGATCCTGTCGCGGAATTGGGTGACGGCGCCACTCAGGAGCCTGATCCAGAGGCTCCTTCTGCAAATGTTCCTGACCTCAATTCCCTTGACAGCCCCACGTCCGAACCAACATCGACACTTGCCGCGCAAAATGACAACTCTTCTCTATCCGCGGCGCAACAGATGACAGAAGAAGACCGTCATGCATTGACTGAAATGCTGCAGACTAATATTGAGCTCTTCCGCACCCTTGGCGAGCAACTGACCGAAGACGATATCAATTGCCTGCGGGATCTGGGAAATTCTCTGCCGGAATTAATTCCGCAGTTAAGTAAGAGTAAAACCGGTGGGCTAGAAAGCGAACTCCTCGCATTCGGCAGACTTATTAAAGCGGTCACTCTAAGCGAGCAACGCGATAATCAAATCGAAGAGATAATTACTTCTGCACAAAACCTCAGCCACAAAAAAACCAACGAATTGGTGACCATTAGAAAACTGCTGCGACAACTTAAAAGCGAAATTGGCTGGCCTCTGGACGCACCCAAGAGTGACTCCTTTGAGAAACTGCTCGCGACCGAACTAAAACTTGACGAAATGGCCATCATGAATCAGCAGTTTCAGGAACAGCTGCTCGAGTCTACCAAGGAACTGGTGGATTCCCTGGGAAAAGCCCTTGAAACGGGGAGCAGCACTGAAGCCAGCGCCTTATGGGATAAAATTCAGGGCAATATCAATAATCTGAGCGGCCGCGCACAACACGATTTCAAATTACAGACCACCGAGTTTCGAAATCAGGTGAATGAGCTACGCGGGTGGAAAAAATTCGCTGCTACAGAAAAGAAAAAGGAACTGATCGAAACGGTGAGGCAGCTTTCCGAAGCTACAGCTACGCCACCGGAAGTAGCGAGGGAGATAAACAATCTGCACAAAGAGTGGAAGAAGCTGGGCTACTCCAATCAGAACGAAAAGCTGTGGCGCGAATTCAAAACCCTATCCGATCAGGCTTATGCACCGTGTAAAGAATATTTCAAAAAACAAAAATCGGTATTAGCTGAAAACTTCAAGCAGAGAACCAAGCTCTGCAAACGACTGGAGGAGTTTCTCGAGAATCTTGAAAGCGACAATATAAAGATCGTTGACCTGAAAAAAACCGAGACCCAGGCTAAGGATGAATGGAAGCGTTATGCACCGGTGGAGCAATCCAAAGTGAAAGCGCTGCAGAAGCGCTTCTATGAATCACTGAACGGTATTCGGAATATTCGACGCGATGCCGCCAGAAAAAACGGCGAACTCAAAGAGGAGCTTGTCAAGCAGGCTCAGAGCCTGTTGGAACTGGAAGATCGACGCGAAGCCATGAACCAGGCGCAAAAACTGCAAGCCGATTGGAAGGCCATTGGCCCCTCCTTTGCGAAGGATGATCGCATCCACTGGGATAAATTTCGGGCCGCCTGCGATGCCCTTTTCAAGGAGCGCGATGAAGCACGAAAAGCTCTGAAATCGGATATTAATAACTCTCTCAAGTCCCTCAAAGACATTCTCTTGAAACTGGAGCAGATGCTCGAGCAGGACGACGATGCTTTCCGCGAATCGGGTAAGCTTTTCTCTTCATTGCGAAGGGATTTCAATCAATCCTTAAGTCCTAACATAAAAAAGGAACGCCAGCAGTTACAGAAGCGCTTTGATACACTCACTCGAAAGATAGAAGCGAGGTTTACAAAGCTGCCTGACAAAAAGCAGTTGCGGGCATTGCACGCCTTGCAAGCTCGCGCCAAAATGTGCCAGGACTTGGAGAAACAGTTGCAGGCTTGTATCGATGAGGACGAGTTACGCAACACTCTGACAGACGTGGACCAGGACGGTTGGAAACAACTCCCGCCTAGCGGTAACCCCGATCTTGACAAAGCCATGGAGCAACGCTGGAAGGCCTTATTTACTATCAAGACTCCAGGGAAGTTGATGAATCTCATAGAGGAGATGGATCAAACTGCACGTAGACGGGTTGTGGAAGCGGAAATCAGTAGCCATGTCGATTCACCAGATCATGATAAGGCGCTACGAATGGAACTGCAGCTGAAGCAGCTCACCAGCAATTTCGGAAAGGCCAGCACTGAAAATAGCGGAGCACGCGAACGTGCCGCATGGGAGCTGCAGTTGCAATACCTGTGTACGGGTCCGCTTTCCGAGCAAATTCGTTCCGACCTGGATCCAAGGGTCACCAGGATTCTTGAAAAGGTTTTGTGAAAATTTATCAATCGATTCGATAGCGACGTATTAGCGGATTTGCGTATATAGCCAGAAACGAATTGCGAAGTGGTTCATCCAGGCTATTAAATCGCGCGATGAACTTTTCCTGCACCTGCTGATCGATGTCCCTATCCCATGCCTCGCGAGCCAATTCTGGAATTTGCTTCGGACTACTCTCTTTTAGCAGTTGCAAAGCCAGGTAATTAGTGTCGTGAAGGCGATAGTTAGCCAAAATCTGAGCGTCTATCATCGCCGCAATTTGGTCAGGATCGTCGGTATCTATCTGCAATTGCTCTCCAAATGCCAAGTGCACCCGTCCCTTAAAGCCAATGATGCCAGTAACGATGCTGTGAATGTCACTCTCATCCGTTTTCTCGAAAGCTCCAGTGGTTTCGACCTGATAAAGTTCCTCTGCTTTCAGTTTGTCGCAGGCATCGAATTCGTACGAAATAGCAACCGGTATTAACTTCAGGGCATCAATACTTTGACCAAGTGTCAGATCGCGCCTGCCCAGCGCAAGCATCTTGATCAAAGCAGGATCTGTCTGATCAATCCCATCTTTGGCGCGACCTTCTCTTTGGGCAATCCACACATTTTGGTTGTTAGCGATGCAGTAGTGAATGTATCGAGAGAGCAGATCCAGTGATTTGAGCAACTCCCGCCCTTTGTGGGAGCGGCGCACAATAAAGCTTTTATTCAGTCGCATCAGGTCGGTAACGAATGGCTTTTTCAGCAAGTTATCACCGATCGCGATCTGCAGGGTTTCTATGCCTTCTTTGTACAGGACGTAATTCATCAACGCGGGATCCATGGCAATGTCCCGGTGATTGGTGATGAAAACATGACTGCCAGTCCCCTTCAGCTTGTCCAACTCCGAATAAGTCAGGCCGGAAGTGGTGTCGCGGATCATTTTTTCCATATAGCCGGCAATGATGTCCTGCATCGTTGCCACGCTATTCACTTTTGCCACCTGGGACCGAAGCATCCGCCGCGCAAGCAGATCCAGCACGGGCATCATGAATCTGGCCAGGCTGGGATTATAAAATTTTGCCACACTGCGAGTGAATTCTCGGTTGGTAAGCAAGGCGTCGAGGACCGGGCGAATTTCATGATCCTGGTACGGCCTGATTTCGTTGAATTCATCCATCGGGTAAGGATTCCATAAAGGCGACTTGGTGAGCGATAACCGAGACCCGGTGACTGGCAGTATGCGAGACGGGCGGCAATTCTAGCCTCAATACCCGCGCAAGACAACCTGAAAATTGTCGACGTTTTTATTTTTTTGTAAGTTTTTCATATGGTTGGAATATCCAAGTGAACCAATGAAGGACCATCAGGATCGATTCGAAGCCCCGCTTATTTGCGCAACGTAATTACGCAGTGCAGTCAAGACCTGCATACTCTCAGCATCGCTCGCGCTTGACTCCGCCCCGTTCATAGACTGCTCAAATAGCTGCCACTGATGTTTGCCCATACGCGAGTGCCGAAAAGTCTCCCATCGCTGTCGTTCCTGCTCATCGAGGGTCTCCGGAAAATTACGGGCTCGATATCGGAACAGCATTTCCGGCAGGCGACGATCGCGGAACGGTAGATTCAACATAACCAATTGCTCTGAAGTGCTCTCTCGAACCACGTCCATTAGTTTTCTATCGGCGTCGCTGAAAAAACCACCGCTGTAAATCATGAAATCCGGATCGCTTTCCGCGTCTGCGCGGTCTGGCTCCAATGCTTTACGCAGTCTGACCGAAAGATCCTGGATCTCAATCAACTTTTGCCAGTGACGATTACAAGTGTCCAGATCGATCTGGTAGTCAGCAGCTTTATCAGCTGGCAGGATCGACATGGGCGCTACAATTGGGCAGCGATTGACATGCAGGGTCTTGAGCGGAATACGCCGACTTTCTTTTGGTAAGTCCTCGGTTCGCGTAAAAACTCGCTGGCGTATCTCGTCTGAACTCGCAGTCAGCCAGTTTGCTGGATCCTCTCGCAGGTCGTAGACCACAATGCCATTCGAATCTACAGGATGCCGACAGACCGGCGCGACCAATGCCAAGCAGCCCTGGCCAGGCGGATACATTGCGGACACGTGAATTACTGGCTTACAGTGATTCAGATCTAACTGCTGTTCGACATTCTTCTTGAATCGTAAGTTGTAGACATAGTCGTAAAGACGCGGCTGGTTCTGTTTGACCAGGCGCGCCATTTCGATTGTCGCAAGAACATCGGATCTGGCATCGTGCGCCTCGGTGTGAGCGATGCCGTTAGCCGCAGTCAATTGCTCCAATTTGAAGACTTTCGTGCCACTCTCGCCAATGGGCCACTCTATTCCATCTGGTCTCACAGCCGCACATAAGCGCAACATATCGATAATATCCCAGCGACTGTTGCCATCCCTGTACTCCCGGCTGTAAGGATCATAAAAGTTACGATACAGAAGCTGTCGTGTCAGTTCGTCGTCAAATCGAATGCTATTGTAGCCGGCAACGCAGGTACCCGGGCGTGAAAACTCATCATGGATACGGCGAATAAATTCTGCCTCATTGAGCCCTTTCTGCATTGCTACCTGGGGTGTGATGCCTGTGATCAGACATGCCTCGGGCGAGGGCAGGAAATCGTTTGCCGGCTTGCAATAAAGCACCAGTGGATCTGATATGATTTTCAGATTTTCATCAGTCCGGATTCCTGCAAACTGAGCCGCACGATCGCGTCTGGGATCGCTGCCAAAGGTTTCGAAGTCGTACCAGTAGAGGGTGTTGGAGGTCACGGGAACAATGCAAGCTCTCGTTCATATTTACGCCAGGCGGCAAGTGGAGACAATGTAACATGAGCCAGACACAAGTTCTAACAGCAGCCCAGTTGTAGTAACATAGGCTCGGGTTGGTACAGAATCTCGTGGTTCTGGAACTTCTCGTCAGGTCAACGCATCGGTAATTGGTCAAATCAACTTCGGCAATCGACAATTAAGCAGATGGAATTCCCCGGCTCCCACATCCTGAGCGTTTCGCAGTTCGAGCGTGACGATGTGGAAAAGGTGTTCCAGGTGGCCGACAGCATGCGGCCATATGCTGCTCGCGAGCGGCTCACCAAAGCGCTCGACGGCGCCATACTCGGTAGTAATTTTTTTGAACCCAGTACTCGAACGCGAGTCAGCTTCGGGTGCGCATTCAATCTGCTTGGCGGACACGTGCGCGAGACTACCGACGTCAAGGCCTCATCGATTACCAAGGGTGAATCACTCTATGACACAGCTCGAGTCATCAGCGGCTACAGTGACGTCATCGTCATGCGTCATCCACAGCCGGGCTCGGTAGAAGAATTCGCCCGCGCGAGCCGAGTTCCGGTAATTAATGGCGGCGACGGTACCAATGAGCATCCAAGTCAGGCATTACTGGACCTCTATACCATTAAGAAGGAACTGGCCAATCAAAACCGCACGGTTGAAGGTATGAAAATTGCCATGGTCGGGGATCTGAAACATGGAAGAACAGTTCATTCCCTGACACGACTGCTGCTTCTTTACGACAATGTCGATTTTACCTTCATCTCCCCAGGTGAGCTGAGCATGCCGCAGGAGATAGTGGATGAATTGAAAGAGCGGGGGCATCGGGTCGTGGAGACTGATGACATGGAATCCGGACTGACCGGCAACGATATTGTTTACTTGACCCGAATTCAGGAAGAACGATTCACCACCAAGATGGAAGCAGATATTTATAGAGGACGTTTCCGACTCAATCAGGCTGTATACACCCGATACTGTCAACCAAAAACCGTGATCATGCATCCCCTGCCGCGCGACTCGCGCGCAGAAGCTAACGAACTGGACAATGATCTCAATCAGAATCCGGGACTGGCCATATTCAGGCAAACTGATAACGGGGTACTGGTTCGCATGGCATTGTTTGCCTTAATCCTGGATGTGGTTCACAATATTGAAGATACCTCTTCCAAAGTGAACTGGTATACTCAAAAGCGTTTTTGAGCTACCTGTAATTGACTGAGCTAGTAATCAAGGCATCTTGTTCATGGGTTTTAAAGATCTTTTAAAGATGATGGTTGACATGGAAGGTTCGGACCTGTTTCTCACAACCGACGCACCGCCCATGGTCAAAGCGCACGGGAGTCTTGTGCCTATTCTCGATAAAAAAATGCCACCTGGCACTACCTAGAAAATCGCATATCAATTGATGAATCAAGACCAGATTTCGGAGTTCGAAAAGAGCCCGGAGATGAATTTGGCAATTCAAGAAGCCGATGTCGGGCGCTTCAGGGTTAATATTTTTCAACAACGAGGAGAAGTCGGCATAGTAGCCCGACATATAAAAACAGACATACCTCAATTCACCGATCTGGGATTGCCCGCGATTTTGACCGACATAATTATGTCCAAGCGAGGCATTATACTTTTTGTTGGCGGCACTGGATCCGGAAAATCAACGTCACTTGCAGCGCTTATCGATTATCGTAATAAAAACAGCGATGGTCATATTATAACCATTGAAGACCCGGTGGAATTTATTCACAACCACCACAAATCAATAGTTAATCAACGCGAAGTTGGCATGGATACCATGAGTTATGAAGATGCTCTTAAGAATACTCTCCGACAGGCGCCTGACGTAATTCTAATTGGAGAAATTCGTAGCCGCGAAACCATGGAGCACGCACTGGCATTCGCGGAAACAGGTCACTTGTGCTTATCGACATTGCACGCTAACAATGCCAACCAGGCGCTCGATCGAATAATAAATTTCTTCCCCGAAGAACGCCATAAGCAACTGTTGTTGGATTTGTCCCTTAACTTGAGGGCATTTGTTTCGCAACGATTAGTTCCAACCGTTGATGGAAAACGTGCTGCCGCGATTGAGATTTTGATTGGCTCCCCGCGAGTTAATGACTTGATAAAACAGGGCAAGATTTCTGAGCTAAAGGAAATCATGGAGAAATCCGAACAGCAGGGCATGAAAACTTTTGACGGAGCCCTGTATGCATTATACAAAGAGGGCCGAATCAGTTACGAAGATGCTCTCAATAATGCCGACTCTCGGAACAACCTGCGACTGCGAATACAGCTCGCCGATGGCTCCGACGGGCAGTCCGACATGCCTGGAGAGGAAGAGGAAAGCGGTTCCCTTTCTCTCGTTTCGAAAGACGAACCTTAATTTTAACCAATCCTTGAGGATAGTCGTTGGTGCTTGAAGACGAGTATCAAAAACTCGATGGCCTGGCGATAGCAGAAGGGATCAGAAAAGGTCACTTTAGCGCAACTGAAATCGTAGATTGCGCCATCAACATGGCGGAGACATACAATCCGCATCTTAACGCCATAACCTGGGAATCCTACGAACGCGCCCGTGAACTGGCTGTCGCACTGGATAAACTGGATCGCACTTCCTCCGCTCCGTTAAGTGGTGTTCCATTTCTCGTCAAGGATTTAAGTGCCGTAGCCGGAATGCCCCAGACCAGCCACAGTCGCCTTTTTGAAGGGGAAATTGCCGAGCAGGATGCACCTGTAGTGAAGGCATTTGCCAAGGCTGGACTGATTTCACTTGGCAAGACTAACACCCCCGAGCTGGGTCTGACGATTACCACTGAATCAGCGTTTGCCGGCCCGTGCCACAACCCCTGGAATCTAAGTCACTCAACCGGAGGCTCTAGCGGCGGCTCAGCGGCTGCGGTGGCTGCAGGGATTGTACCGGTAGCCCACGCTACCGATGGTGGTGGTTCAATTCGAGTACCCGCAGCCTGTTGCGGACTGGTTGGACTGAAACCAAGTCGCGGGCTGACTCCAGTAGAGTTGCAGCTTGCTGGCAGTTGGAGCGGAATGAGTGTTTCCCATGTTTTGAGCAGAACTGTCAGAGACAGCGCCGGAATGCTCGATGCAATACGATTGGAAAAAGCGGCGCTGTATCCCTTGCCTCAAGGTCCCCAGTCTTACCTTTGCGCGCTGGATGATAGTCGCCCGCTCCGGATTGCCTTACAGTGGGAGCACCCCCTGGGAGCGCATTTTCATCCGGAAGTCAGCAAAGCAATGGAACTGACCAGAGAGCTACTCGAGCAGTTTGGCCACCAAGTCAGTGATGCCGCGCCCCCGGTCGATTACAGGCAATTGACTGGTTTCACCGGCAATATAATTAACGTACATGTCGCCCAATCTATTATGCCGCAACTGGCAAAGCGGGAAGAATCTCCGGATACTTCGCTACTCGAGGAAGGAACCCGGCGAATGGCCAAGCGCGGCTCCGAGCTTGCTGCCTGTGATTACATCGCTGCGATCGATGGCATTCGAAGTATTGCAAAAGAAATGGAAGCATTTCATTGCAGCTACGATATCCTGGTTTCACCGGTGCTGACCCAGCCGCCCGCGCAACTGGGATGGCTGGATATGAACAGCGACGATATGAGGACCTATGCGCTGCGCTTTAGCAGTTACAGCGGCTTTTGCTCACTGTTCAACGCTACCGGCCAGCCGAGCATTTCGGTTCCGATTCATCATAGCGATGATGGCTTACCTATAGGCATCATGTTTTCGGCCGGATGGGGCGAGGATGCTGTGCTATTGCAGCTTGCCCGACAGTTCGAGAATGTGGTGCAGTGGATCAATCGTCAACCCCCTTCACTCGCGAATCTGACAGCGAGCAAGGAGAAACGGGAATAATTTTTAACCGGCGTGGCTATTCAATTGCGAAATGTCCACCGTTGCGATCCATCAATTACCTGGTCTCCCCCTGAATTTCAGCCGCTACCCGCTGGACTTCATCCAGCACGCGCAGCAGGTTATCGCTCCATAACTTGTGAATCTCTTGTTCGCTATAGCCACGCCTCACAAGCTCCAGCGTCACGTTGAAAGTCTCCGAAGCATCGTTCCAACCTTCTACTCCCCCACCGCCATCGAAGTCGGAACTAATTCCTACGTGATCAATCCCGATCAACTGAACCAGGTAATCGATGTGGTCAACAAAGTCGCCGACGTCGACCGGTGGAGCCTGGCCGACAACTTCTGCCATTCGCGATTGTGCCAGCTGTCTCAAGCGTGCCATATTCTGTTGATAGACGTCCTGCCGGGACATATCGAGCGCTGCCAGTGCGCTGCGGTTTAGTATTCGAAATCCAAGTTCGTCGGACAGTTCTTCGTACAGAGCATTTCTTGCAGCGAGAAAAGCTTCGTTCTTTTCGCTATTGAGATAGCCGCTAAAAGCAACCGTCTGCACTACGCCACCTGTATCCCTGATCCGCAATAGCTGCTCATCATCCAGATTACGGCTCACATCATTAAGAGCCCTTGCAGATGAGTGTGATGCAATCACCGGTGCCCGCGTAATGTCCAGCATTTGCATGATGGCATCTCTCGATGGATGCGACACATCGACCATAATCCCAAGTCTGTTCATCTCAGCAACTGCCTGACGGCCCAGTTCGCTCAATCCATTGTGCAACCACTCCCCGTCTCTTTCTCCGGTATTGGAATCGGCGAATTGGCTGTGACCGTTGTGGGCCAGAGACATATAGCGAGCGCCCCGCGAGTGAAATTCCTCTATCCGCGACAGGTCAAGTCCAATCGGATAGGCGTTTTCCACGCCTATCATGAGCACTTTTTTTCCGCTGCGCGCTATTTGCCGCACGGCAGCTGAGTCGTAAGCTATTTCGACTCGATCCGGAGCAATTTCATTCGCCAGACGATGGATGGCATTGAATTTATCGTCGGCATTGGCATAGGCAGCGCGATAGCCAGCATCGTCCATCGGACCCTGCCCCGTATAAACAATGAGCCAGGCAACATCCAGCCCCCCTGCCTCAAGCTTGGGCAAGGTAACCTGAGTATCAAGATCGGCTGTGTAATTGTTGACGTCGGTAAAATTAGCAGTATTGATATCTACGTGCGTATCGAGAGTAATCACCCGTTCATGAATACCACGCGCCATTTCCACCAGCTCCTGCTCCGACGCCAAAGCTTGCGCTGCGTTCGCGGCTCCAGACTCCGGGGCGGCAGGGACGGATTCCTCGGGCGGAGAATTGGGACTACAGGCGACAACAAAGCCAAGTATCAAACTAATAAAGATTAATTGAAAATTCATGGTACACCCTGGAGAATCTGGAATTGCAGAATAGGCTACTTCAAGCGAACAGGCAGTTCAATATTCTGGAGCAGTGCAGCCTGCAAGGATGAAGGTTCTGGAGAAGGACACTCTTTAGATGTCAGCGCGCCCATCGCGTGGAGGAGTGGGAATTCAATTCAGCAGTTATTCTTCGTCTTTTGCCATTTGGATAACGCGGCGTGCGCTGCCGCCGAATCAAAAGTAGCAGAATCGTGTTTCTCAGTCCTGGCAGCCAACTCGATTACGTAGCCATTAGGATCTCTGAAGTAGATCGAGTGGATGAATTCGTGATCGGAAATACCTCGCACTATCATGCCAGCCCGCTCTCCTTTTTCCTTCATCTCCAACAGATACTGATGATCTACTTCCAAGGCGATATGCAGATCGAAATCCCTTTGCTCCTTGAAATCGAACGGCTCGTCAGGCTCCTCGAAAAACGCCAAAAAAGAACCATTCTGCATCTGGTAAAAACTGTGCAATACGTTGCTGTCTCGGCCCGTCCTGGTCTGCTCGATTACGAACGCGTGTTTCAAGGGTAATCCCAGGAAATCCTCATAAAACTCCCGAGTCTCCTCTGAATCCCTGCAGCGGTATGCGTTATGATGCAGCCCTTTTATCAACTCACACCTCGTCTTTTTTGATTAACTTCCCACATTTTACCGCCGTAACCTCGGCCATAATCGAGATGGCAATTTCCGCCGGTTTTTTACTACCAATCTGAAAGCCGATGGGTGCATACAGTCGCTCAATTTCAAGTTCCGTTAACCCCAGTTCCGGCAAACGCTCCCTTCGTTTTGCCGAAGTCCTGTCGGAACCCATGGCGCCCACATAGAATGCATCGGTCTTCAATGCTTCCATCAATGCCATGTCATCCACTCGGGGATCGTGAGCCAGGGCGATCACTCCACTATAGGGATTGCTGTAATTCTCGCGCACCACGTCGTCTGGAAGTCTGGAGGTTTTTTTGACTCCCTCTACATGCCAGTTTTCCAGATAACTGGGTCTCGGATCGCAGAGTGTCACGTCATACTCCAGTGCCAAAGCAAGCTCAGCAACATATCGGGCAACGTCACCAGCCCCCAGCAGTAACAGTTTGTAGTGGGGACTCAGGCTGTGAATAAGTTGGTCGCCCTCAATTACTACTGCCTCATCTGAGGATTCGTCAGCATAATGAATGTCACCTGACCCCAGGTTTACAATGCGACTGATCTTGTGGTGATTCTCCAATGCGTCGCTGATGTGGTTGAAAACCTGAAGTGTCTCTGGGTCGGGATCGAAGTACTCCAACAATACGTGTAGCTGCCCTCCGCAGGGAAGCTTCAGGCGTGCCTGTTCCTCTGCGGATATCCCGTATTTGATGATAAAAGGTTTACCCTCTGCGTCGTATCGGGATTTCAGACTCCCGTCCCGTAGCTGCTCCAGAAAGTCTTCCTCGATACAACCTCCGGAAATGGAGCCCACCAGCTCGCCATCCAGAGTGCATCCCATCATGGCGCCAATTGGCCGCGGCGATGAGCCCCAGGTTTTTAAAATGGTGCAGAGCCAAGCAGATTTTCCGGCCTGTAACCATCCGGCCACTCGACTAATTATGTTCTGTTGGCTGCTGAGCATAGCGGTTCGATTGCCTCCTGCCGATTGGCCTTTCTTGTAACTTGAGCGCCGGCTTGTGTGCGCTTTACCTAGACCAGTTTCTCTTTCCAGCGACCGCGCCTGAAGATGAGGACGCCTAATATACCAGCGAGCACATCGGAAACAAACACTGCCCAGAAAACGCCCTCGGGTCCCATATTCAATGTGAGCGCCAATGTATAGGCGAGGGGCACCTGTACAATCCAGAAGCTGAAAAAGTTGATCCAGGTCGGGATCATGGTGTCACCAGCACCGTTAAAGGCTTGAACCGACGTTGCGCTTATACCGAAAAAAATCAGCCCGTAGCTGAAAATCTGCAGACAGGCTATGCCGTAGGTCACCACTTCAGGCTCAGTGCTGAAAAGGCTAATCAGTTGCTCATCCAGCAGCAGAGCCAGCGCTGCCGTGGCCAGCATGTAATAGCTCACGTATTCCATGACTTTCCAGACTGTTGCTTCGGCTCGCTCCGGCAACCTGGCGCCAAGGTTCTGGCCCACCAGAGTTGCAGCGGCATTGCTCAGGCCGAATGCGGGAAGAATTATAAACAGCATGATGCGCACCGCAATGGTGTAACCTGCTACAGCGGACCCGCCAAATTCGGAAACAATCCGCATCAGGAAGACCCAGCTGGCAGTGGCGATTAGCATCTGAGCCACGCCACCGAAGGATATTCGCAGGATAGACCACAGCACGCTGGCCTTAAGGACCGCATAAGCTCGCCCCAGCTGAATCCGGTTTTCACCAAAAAACAGGTAGTAGAGTCCGTACGCCACTCCGCAACCACGACCGATGTTGGTGGCGACCGCGGCACCGGTCACTCCGAGTTCCGGAAACGGGCCGACTCCGTATATCAGGCAAGGATCCAGCACGATGTTGATGCCATTAGCCAGCACCAGGGTACGCATCGCCAGGCTGGCATCCCCTGCCCCCCGAAAAATGGCGTTGATCAGAAAAAGAAAAAATATGGTGAACGAGCTGCCGAACATGATTGTGGTGTAGGCTCTACCGGTTTCAATTACCGCGGGCTCGGCTCCCATCAGGCGCAGTATTTCCTCGCCAAACAAAATGCCGTTGACACCGACTGCAACAGAAATAAAAGCTGCCAGCCACAGTGCCTGGGTGGCAGCGATTGCAGCAGCCTCGCGATTCTTTTCGCCTATACGCCTCGCTACCAGTGCTGTGGTGCCCATGGCTAATCCCATCGCTATCGCATAGAGCAAGGTAATAACCGCCTCGGTCAGGCCCACTGTCGCCACGGCTTCCGTGCCGACACCCGCAACGAAGAATATGTCGACGATGGCGAAGATCGACTCCATCGCCATCTCGATAATCATCGGTACGGCCAGCAGAAAAGTTGCTCGCGCAATGGAGCCCTGGGTGTAGTCGACAGTAGAACTACCCTCAAGGGCCTGCTTGAAAAGTGCCCAACCTTTTTCTGTGCTTTGTTCCGCCATCGTTTGTTTTCCGGACAGGTAATAATCCACGCGGCAACGCAGTATGCGCTGCCTTCCAACTGTCAGCGATTGCAAGGCTTTGCGAGGAAAGGTCAGCTCGAAGACCGACCGGTCACCGACAGCAGGCAGTGAACAGCTGTCGGCGGCGAAGGGAAAGCCTCTAATCTAGGAGTGGATACCACTCACTGGAGCACGCTCCTGTCTTGAGAAGTGCAGGGATTATATAGGCTAGGTGAATCACTGTCTTGGTAAATTCAGGTGCGCCGAATTGCGTCATACGACGGGATCGAGCCTGAACAGATGCCGAGGCGGAAAACCCGTCAGCAGGCGGAACACGAACGGCAATCCATGCGCGGTGTTGACGCGGTCGTACTCGGCCCCTGCCAGCTGCACGGCACGAAAGACACCGGCAGTATCGTCAAACGATATCCGCACTTCAGGATTACGCAGCATGCGGCGATACCAGGCTCTTGGCCAGTGGTTAACGGCAACAAACAGCTGTCCATCCAATTCAAGCCGGGCCACCACGCGCTGGTGAGCGGTGCCGTCTTGCTCATAGGTGGAAATGATCATGGTAGAGCCGGCCTCAGGTTGAAAATACCCGAGCAGGGATTCGAACAGCACCACTACCGCAGCGTAGAGCAGCAGGATAATCGCTATTTTCAATGCTTTCATGATGCGGCTCCGTGCATTCTCAGCCAATCATACCAAACGCTATGGTCAGGGTGACAGGCCACGAGGTCACCATACTTCTTGCCGGCTCGAGGTAATACTGCTCGATAGCCCGCACCATGTCGCTACAATTACCTACCTGTAGTACGCTACGGTAAATTCGTTAGATTAGGCTTTTTTATTAATAAAAGAGGTCGTCTTTTTAACTCAGCAATATCCAGAGCCGATTCTGCTGTGACATAAGTCCAGCACACTCAGTTAACGCCTTGCCCCCATGGACAGAATAATTAAAGTTGAAAATCTGACAAAACTTCTGCTCGCGGGCAGTTTCCTGCTACTGGCTATCAAACTGATCCTGGCTTACCGACTGGACCTTTACAGTGATGAAATATTCTACTGGCTAGCGTCGACACACCTGGCACCTGCCTACAGTGATCTGCCGTTCATGACCGCCCTGCTGGTGTGGATGGGCTCAGCCCTCGACCCTGGCAGCGCTCTGGCCGTGCGTTCGTTGTTCCTGGTACTGGGTAGCTGTATACCGTTCCTGGTTTACTGGCTGGCACTGCCACTTATCGGCAGACAGCAGGCGTTGCTATCTGCCTTGCTGGCGTTATGTATTCCTCTCGGGGGATTTCTTGGCCTGCTGGCGGTTCCCGACGTTCCGCTACTGTTTTTAGGTATCCTGGCAATTGGCTTCTTCGAGCGCGCATTACGTACCAACCGGTTTTTTTACTGGGCAGCCACCGGTATCGTTGTTGCTCTGGGTCTCTGCACTCACTATCGTTTCATTCTCTACCCCGTTTCAGCAATTCTGTTTCTACTTGTATTCAGACCAGAAAGAAGACAGTGGCGGAATCCTCACCTGTGGCTGGCTATGGGCATCGCGGGACTGGGGTTGATACCGGTCGTCTGGTTTAACTTCAGCAATCAGCTTGCCAGCGCCAGCTTCTATCTGGTCGAGCGACACCCGTGGAAATTTCAGCCATCGGGCCTTCTGCACCTGTTCAAGCAAGCAGGACTGGTAACTCCGCCTCTTTATGCGCTATTTCTCATCACGCTACTGGGTATGCTGAAACTGGCCAGGCACGGCGATCGGGTGGCCGCCATGCTGCTGTCATTCGCACTCCTCAACCTGCTGGTCTACCTGATACTGGCTCCCTGGACAGACTCCTCAAGCACTTCGATCCACTGGCCGCTGTCGGGCTACTACCCATTACTGATATATGCGCCTTCGACCTTGCTGGACCTGTACCGCTGGACAGGAGCGCGATGGGGCAAATCGGTTTCCAGAGCCATCACCTTGTCCGTGCCGACGCTCGGATTTATGGGATCGATAACAGCGCTGCTGATTGTCGGATCACAGGCTTTTCAAATACCACTTCAAGCAGTCATCGGAACCGGAGTGCTTTCTAATAAGCTGGCGGGCTGGCGCGAGTTTGCGGCCTTTACTTCGCAAGTTATGCCCACGGAAACCGCCGGACAGTCTCCGCTGATTGTTACCGACAACTATTACACTGCTGCACAGGTGAAATTTGCAGGTTTGTCGGTGAACCCTTACACGATCGACGCGGATAAAGCCGTGCGGGACGGAAGGCTACTGCAACTGCAGCTATGGGAGATGGATGAGACAGCGCTGGCCGCGCGGACAGGCGAGGCAATCCTTTTAATTACCGAAGACAGTACATTGGCGGTGCCAGACAAGGAGTTGGCAGTTGGGTTAGCTTGCAGATACGTCAACAATTTGACTTACCTTGCCAGTCTTTCACTGTTCAATGGCGACAAGGCCTTCAGTTACTATGCCGGTAATCGGATAGTAAGTGCGGTCGAGCAATCTGCATTTACGGTTGGCCGGTGCCCGTTCCCTCCGCGAGGCTGGATTGATGAGCCGACAGCTGGTTCCACGCTGAACGGGATTGCCGAAATTCAGGGATGGGCTTACAACGAAGACATTGGTCTTGCGTCAGTACATCTACTTATCGATGGACAATCTGTCGCCGACCTCCAATATGGCATAGCGCGACCGGACGTCGTTGAAATCATGCAGGTAGACAGCGATCCCAACGCCCCCAATCTTGGTTACGCCGGGGAGCTTGATACCCGCGAGTTGAGCGACGGCGACCATCAGCTTGCGATCCGGCTCACCGACAGCAATGGTGTTGAGACCATATTCGGTCAGCGCCGGATTTTTATAGCCAACTAGGTAGAGGGGAAGGCCAGGTTTTTCCAGAAATCTCGATAGTCATAGTCAGTGTCGAGGGCCAGGTTAAGCCGATTATAAGATGCAAAATCGCTGACGATATGGGTCAACTGCACGATCCCCTTGTCAGTGAGACCCTCCGTTCGCAATTTGTCCACATCGTCGTCGCTGATACCTGACGGATCGGAGTTTACCTTGAGTGCATACTCAAGGATGGTGCGTAGTCTGCTACTTGTCACCGCCTCCGGCCCCGACTTGATCACTTCAGCTACATAATCCTGTTCGGTATCCAGCCCATGATTGAGAATTGTGCAAAACGCTGCTGTGCAGTATGGGCAGCCATTCGCTTTCGAAACCAGGATGCCAATGTGCTGAATTTCAGACATGTCCAACTCACCGGCCTCCCAGAGCACTTTGGTGGATCCCAGCTTAGCAGTGAAATACTCGGGGAAATTCAATTCCACAAAGAAGTGATTAGGAACACTGCCTTCCATTTGGGTAACCCAGTCAAATATCGCGCCCACCACTGGATCGTCTACTTTTTCTGGCTTAACAATCTTCACTCTGGCCATCTTATGAATTACCTCGTCGAACAGATATTTGTCTGTAAGTCTAAAAGTCCCGACGTACTTCCAGTCTCCACTGCCGTCCTCGATCAAACATCGCCTCGAATGACTGGAAGGCCGTGCCATAAACTCCGGTAATCATGTATTGCTCGTCAGTTAGATTGCGCCCGGCCAGCACCACAGTCCAGTCGCCGCTGGCATCCATCCAGCGGACGCTGGCATCAACCAGAGCGTAGGCATCGGTTTCCAGTAGCGGTGAGTTATAGGCATCGTTGAACGTGTCACTTCGATAACCCCAGTCGAGCCTCGTGGTCAGTGTCCCCCTGGACTCAAGGAAGAACTCTCTTGAAACGCCAATCGCCGCAGTTAAGTCTGGCACGCGCTCGAAATCAAAGTTTTCGCCAATGAGCGTAATACTGGTGTTGATGTCGTCGTATCCCGCATTCAGCCTGGCAATACTGCCTTCTATCAGCCAACCATTGCCGGGCGCAGCCTGTAACTCCAGCTCAATTCCATCGATACTCGCGGCACCAATGTTTTGCGTGACCGGAGCAACACTATTGAAAACCTGCACTTGCAGATCGTCGTATTCGGTACTGAATATCGCACCATTAAAACGCACGCGACCATCAGCAAGACGTGATTTGAATCCGGCTTCCAGCACATCCACGAATTCCGGATCGTAGGTCGGAATCAAGTCAATATCCGGCGTGCCCGGCGGAGCCGTAAAAGGCGCTACGATAGGCGGGAACACCCGCTGGGTAAATCCGCCGGACTTGAAGCCTTCAGAATATGTGCCGTAGATCATTACGTTATCGCTGACATCATAGGAAAGACTTGCCATCGGTGTGAACTCGGAGATATCGATACCCTTCTCCAGCAAGGGCAGGATGCGTTCGCCTGCCTGCAGAAAGGGTGCATCGAGGGCAGCCAGCGGATTGCCCGGCGGCACTACGTTGCTAATCCCTGCGAAATAATTCTGGAATATAACCTGATCCGGCAGAAAGGATTTCTCCTCATCGGTGTAGCGACCTCCGAGTGTCAGTTGCCAATCATCGTTGAGATCAAAATTAACTTGCGCAAACGCAGCCCAGGCTGTGTTATCAAACGCGCCCCCTGAACGAAAGTTGGAGACTGTAAAGTCCAGGATATTGGTGTTGAAGCCATCTTCATTGAAATAATAAAGCCCAAGAATCCAATTCATGTTGTCGTAAGTCCCGAGCAGCTGCAGTTCCTGGGTGAACTGCTCCTGCTCGAGCTTATCGTAGAACTGCGAGATGCGTGCCGGAGAGTGGTCACCGTCGCGCGCGAATTCTGACTCAAGATCGCGCCAGGCAGTAATCGATTTCAGCTCAAGGGTATCTGAGATGTCATAGCTTAGCGTGGTAGAAAATCCCCACAAGTCGGATTCCGAAAAAGCGGGTGCTGTTCCCTCATCAGTGCCATCGGCACCGATATAACGATCGTCGTAGCAATTTGAAATAGATGGATTGGAAGTCACTCCGTTACCGTTCACATCAGTAGCTGCACATGGGACACCTGGCGCTACAGCAGCAGCAGTTACATTATGAATAAATGCCATGGGCGGCGGCGGCGCGAGCACCACACCATTGAGCTGACTTAGATCAGTGAAATCGATACCGATCAACTCCATCGCTGGACCATTCTCCCGATCGCGCGTCACTTCAAAATTGACGTCGACGCTCAAGCGATCGCTTGGCAGCCAGGTAAATGCAGCCCTCCCCGTTAACGTATCATCGTTGCCGAGGTCGGTGCCATCAGTCCGTGTTACATACCCGTCCTGACTCATGGACGCAACCGAGAACCGGGCCGCCAGAGAGTCATTGATGGGCATGTGATACGAGCCTTTTATCGTCAACAGATCGTCGGTGCCCCCCATCACCGAAAGCGCGCCCTCAGCCTCACCAGCAGGATCGGGTTTCACGGTTACCACTGAAATAGCTCCGCCAATCGTATTACGACCGAACAAAGTGCCCTGAGGACCGCGTAAAACCTCAAGCCTCTCCACATCAACGATGTCGAGAATAGCTCCCACCGAACGGGCTATGTAAACCCCGTCCACGTATAACCCTACGCCCGGCTCGGTAGTTGGCAAGAACTCTTTCTGACCTATTCCCCGCAGATAAATAGCAGCCGAATTAGAAGCTCCTCCAAAGCTTGGATTATTCTCCAGGGTCAGATTGGGAGCAAAGCGACTGATCTCATCGAGACTTTCAATGCCCCGATACTCCAGTGAGTCACCTGTGTAGGCCGATACAGCCATTGGCGTGCTTTGCAACGTTTCCTCGCGACGCCTGGCTGTAATTACTACCTCCTCGAGGATTTGCTCTGCACCCGTAGTGCGTTGCTCCTGGGTCTGGCCGGTATTGGCCACGAGTGTCAGTCCGGAAGCCATTAAACTCATGGTAATCGCCCGGTACAGGCGAGCTCGTTTGCAGGGTGCATCAGTCATTTCGGTTTTCTCTCCGTAATAGATCAAATTCTTCGCTTGCCACGGCGACCGCGTGATTGGTTATTTTGATTGTTGTCAGTCAACTTCAGGAACGTCTTTCATCGCTGCCGCAATCACTTCATCGGACAATTCCAGATCGACCATTTCGCCATGCATGTATTTGTCGTATGCCGACAGGTCCAGATGCCCGTGTCCGCAGAGCGCAGTAAGTATGGTTTTTTCTTCTCCCGATTCCTTACAGGCCAGTGCCTCTCTTATTGCTGCCGCAATCGCGTGAGTGGGCTCCGGTGCTGGCACGATACCCTCGGACCTGGCGAACTGCAGAGCGCCTGCGAAGCACTCCCTTTGCGGGATAGCGATAGCTTCCACCAGACCTAACTCATAGATATGAGAAACCAGGGGAGCCATGCCGTGGTAACGCAAACCTCCCGCATGGATCGGTTCAGGAATGAACGAATGCCCCAGAGTGTGCATCTTCATCAACGGCGTCATTCCGGCGGTGTCACCGAAATCGTACCGGTACTCGCCTTTAGTCAGGGTTGGGCAGGCCGCCGGCTCAACACATCGAATAATCGGATTCATGCGTCCCGCCAGCTTTTCCCGCAGAAACGGAAAGGAAAGACCACCAAAGTTAGAGCCGCCGCCTGTGCAGCCAACGAGAACGTCCGGGGTTTCACCAACCTTGGCAAGTTGCAGTAATGCTTCCTCCCCTATAATCGTCTGATGCAACAGCACGTGATTCAAGACGCTGCCGAGGGCATACCTTATTTCGGGATCGACAGCAGCAACACTGACTGCCTCAGAGATCGCGATACCCAGAGAACCAGGATGGTCAGGATCCCGTGCCAACAGAGACCGACCGTACTCTGTGACATCAGAAGGACTTGGGTGAACCTTACCACCCCAGATCTCCATCATGGTGCGCCGGTAGGGTTTGGCCCGATAGGAGGCTGCGACCTGCCAAATTTCGCATTCAAGGCCGAACTGAGCACAGGCAAAAGCCAGCGAGCTGCCCCATTGGCCTGCTCCGGTTTCGGTGGTGAGCTTTTTGACACCTTCCTGAGCGTTGTACCAGACCTGCGGCACAGCGGTGTTTGGCTTGTGAGAACCTGCCGGGCTCACCCCTTCATACTTGTAAAAAATCTTGGCCGGCGTATCCAATAACTTTTCCAGTCTTCGCGCGCGAAACATCGGGCTTGGACGCCATAGTCTGTAAACATCCAGAACCTCGCCGGGAATATCGATATACCTTTCCTGGCTGACTTCCTGCTGAATCAGGGACATGGGAAATAATGGTGCGAAATCTTCGGCTGTTGCGGGCTGGCGCGTTCCAGGATGGAGTGCCGGTGGTGGCGGCTCCGGCAGGTCGGCGACGATGTTGTACCACTGGGTAGGTAATTCATTCTCTTCTAGAAGGATTTTCGTATATTCGCTCATTCTGTTTGGTCCATATTCTGTAATGGTTCGCGATAAAGGCGGACCGAGATGATATGAAGTCATCCGTTAAAAGGAAAGTTTTTGCTTGTAAATTAGTGGCTCGCACTCAACTGGAAAGCATCTCCAGGAACGAATGGCGTGATTTTAGTCACACGTGACGGCAACCAGCGACAGCCTATTACGTTCGTTGGGTTATCTCGATAAGAGTACACGTGAAGCCCCTTATCCCATTGTATTTAAGTGTATTTCGCAAAATTAGGCGTCATTCGAAATAAGGTGGGCGTGCTCGCCTCTCGTTCCAGCGCCAACAGGTGCCGCTTGGTAGGCAGACCTCCGCCGAAACCCACCAGTCTCCCATTACTGCCTATCACACGGTGGCAGGGAATAATGATGGGTATGGGATTCTTTCCGTTGGCGGCACCTACTGCCCTGCTGGCACCGGGGCGCTTGATCTGCGCGGCCAATTGGCCGTAGCTGACGGTTTCACCGTAGGGAATAGTTCGCAGCACCTCCCACACCTGCAGCTGAAAGTCCGTACCGCGAGGAGCAAGAGGGAGATCGAATTCCTTTCGTGTGCCAGCGAAATACTGCTGCAATTGTCTACGACACTCAGCAAAATCGCCCGGCCGTCGAATCCAGTGCGGCTGGTGGCGACGCGCCGCCTTGCCATGGGGAAATCCCAGCTCTACCAGAGACTCGCCATCACCGGCCAGCAACAAAACACCTATCGGGGTATCCAAGTAGTCGTAGTAGAGAACTTGCATGGTTTCGCTCCGCCAAATGACTTTCAATTTACTGTCGCTGTCTCTCGCATGTGCTGGTAATGCCGCCACAACAACATCACGGCATACGCCCGCCAGGGCCGCCAGGACTCGGACAGCTGCAGTAGCTGTTTCGCGGTTAAGGAACTTCCTTCCGGCATTAATGCCCGCTGCAGAATGAGATCCCCTTCTGGAAATGCATCTGGATCCCGTAATACGCGTAGGGCGATGTACTGCGCAGTCCAGTTACCTATTCCTTTGATCCGGCATATTTCCTGACGAAAGGAGCGCGGGTCCTGGCTCCCGTCGAATCGCAGGCGCTGTTCCAGCACCGCGCTGGCAAGCGACTGAATGGCCTCTACTCTTTGGCCAGTAATGCCTAGACCCGAAAGACTAGCTGTTACCAGACTATCAGCCTCAGGAAATACCTTGTAAATCGCACCCTTCGTCTGGGCGGCAGCGATAGGAAAATCACAGCCGACTTTTTCTACCAGGCGAGTCATCAGGGTAGCGGCGGCCTTTACAGATACCTGTTGACCCACAATAGCCCGAACAGCAATTTCGAGACCGTCCCAGCAACCTGGCACTCGAAGGCCAGGATGCCGAGTTACAAGCGGGGCAAGTGCAGCGTCCGCAGCCAGTGTATTACCTATATGATTACTGTCAGCGTCCAAATCGAACAACATTCTGACCCGGTCCGCGAATTCTTGACTATGACTGACTTCTGGGTAGCTCACTCGCAGCCTTACGCTGTTTTCACCATTGCTAAAGCTTAACGCAAAATGCCCCGCCCTTCCCCGCAATGTAAAACTGCGCAAGTAACTGTCATCAGCAATGAATTCAACGCCCGGTATCGCACGTTGGGCGAAAAAATCCAGCATCGAACGCCAATCAAAAGGTGCTCGATAATCAAGTCTCAGCTTGAAGCCATCACTGCAAGTTTCAAGGGCATGAAGGTAATCTGGCATTGTATACGGACCCACCCCCAATGAGTTACGGAGTTCCTGTCGACCAAGTCTACTCCACTCCGGCAAGCATCGCAGACAGCCACAGTATAGCGTCACCAATCAAGCAGAATTTTCAGCCAATTCAGCATACGCTGCAATTGGTCAGAGCGGCTCTGTTTGTTGTATAGTTTCAGCCCTGACAGCCAGAGGCCTCGACTGCAGAACAGCCAACTTGGTTGTGTTGTCGTGCGAGTTGAATCCATTTAACTTCATTAGCAAGCACACTTTTCTTATGAGCGATAAAGATACCCGCAACTACTCCCATATCGTGGTAGATGGCATTGAGCAGGCCCCCAGCAGGGCCATGCTGCGTGCCGTCGGATTCGATGACAACGACTTCAAGAAACCCCAGGTCGGTATCGCTTCCACCTGGAGCATGGTAACCCCCTGTAACATGCACATCGACAAGCTAGCACAAGAGGTTAATGCGGCAGTCGATGCAGCAAAAGGGAAAGGGGTCATCTATAACACTATAACCATCTCGGACGGAATTTCGATGGGTACCGAAGGCATGAAATACTCACTGGTATCCAGAGAAGTAATTGCCGATTCTATCGAAACTGTTTCCGGCTGCATGGGGCACGATGGCATCATCACCATCGGCGGCTGCGACAAGAACATGCCTGGATGCCTGATAGGAATGGCACGACTCAACCGACCATCAATCTTTGTCTACGGAGGTACCATTCAGCCTGGAAAAAATCACACAGACATTATTTCGGTTTTTGAGGCAGTGGGCGGTCATGCAAAGGGTACCGTATCGGATATAGAACTCCTTGATATTGAAAAAACCGCAATTCCGGGCCCCGGCTCGTGTGGCGGCATGTACACCGCCAATACTATGGCATCTGCAATCGAAGCTCTGGGCATGAGCTTGCCCAACAGTTCAGCTCAGGACGCGGTTTCAGAGGAAAAAGAAGAAGACTGCCGACGGGCTGGCGAAGCCATCATGCACCTCATTGAAAATGACATTAAACCGTCTGATATCATGACTCGCCCCGCATTCGAGAATGCCATCAAAGTTGTGATCGCACTGGGCGGATCCACCAATGCTGTACTGCACCTGCTGGCCATGGCTCATTCAATTGGCGTCGACTTGAGCCTCGATGATTTTACTCGCATAGGAAAGCAGACTCCGATGGTGGCTGACTTGAGACCCAGCGGCAAATATCTTATGTCCGAGTTGATAAAAATTGGCGGCATCCAGCCATTGATGAAGACAATGCTCGACCATGGAATGCTGGATGGCGACTGCCTTACAGTTACTGGCAAAACTCTGCGTGAGAATCTCGCGAATGTGGCACCGTACCCGGAAAATCAGGACATTATTCATTCCTTCGACAAGCCTATCAAGAAAGATAGTCATCTGGTGGTATTAAAAGGAAACCTGGCTCCCGGAGGCGCAGTTGCCAAAATCACTGGCAAGGAAGGATTGCAATTTACCGGCACAGCGCGGGTATTCCATTCTGAGGAAGAATGTCTTAAGGGCATACTTGACGGAACTGTGGTCTCTGGAGATGTCATCGTAATCCGTTACGAGGGCCCTCGGGGAGCGCCCGGAATGCGCGAAATGCTGAGTCCGACTTCCGCGATCATGGGCAAAGGGCTTGGACAGGAAGTCGCTCTGATCACCGACGGGCGATTCTCCGGAGGCAGCCATGGTTTCGTGGTCGGCCACATCACTCCGGAAGCGATAGAAGGAGGTCCCATCGCGATTGTAGAGGATGGTGATACCATATCAATTGATGCGGAGTCGAACGAGGTGTCTCTCCATTTAAGTGATCAGGAGATCAGCCAGAGACTTGAAAATTGGCAGAAACCGGAACCCCGCTATACGCGCGGAGTATTGGCGAAATACGCAAAAACAGTGTCATCGGCGTCGGAGGGAGCGGTTACGGACAAGTACCTTTGACGTCGACAAATTGAACAGGAATGAAAGTTCTTGATGATCAAAACTAACGAACAAGAAGAACAAGCATGAATGAATTGACCAATGCTCTTGTAGACATAATATCCGGCAGTATTCTGCAGCAGAGCGCCCTGTTCATGTTGCAGAATATTCCTGGGTTCCCGCCCATCATTCAGACTGTGCATATCCTGGGTATTGCAGTGGTTATGGGCACATTGATACTGCTGAATATTCGCATCCTAGGACTGGCACTTCCGTCTCAGGGAATCTCCGATATGACCAGTCGGGTAATGCCCTGGTTCTGGTGGGCGCTGGCCAGTAACGTTTTTTCCGGCGCCTTCTTTGTTCTTGGGCGGCCCAATCGCTACTTCAACAACCCGGTGTTCCTGTGGAAGATGAGCTTCCTCGTCGCGGCTGTTGGACTTGCGATGTTCGTTTATCTTATACATCGAAAGCAGCCCGACTTCTGGGAGGCCCATTCCAGAAGGTGGTTGGCCAGAGGCACCGCCCTGCTGTCCCTCGGCTGCTGGATAATGGTAATTACCGCTGGCCGCTGGATAGCCTATCTGGAGTACATTGAGTATCCGCTCTGGGGATTCGAGGCCTACGACGCGGGCCCACAGGAGTCTTTCCTGATTGCCGTTGAGAATTGGCCGCTGTCCCAGATTATTGCCGCCACTAACTGGTTCCCTACTATCGAGACCATTCACGTTTTTGCCGTCACTATGGTGGTAGGGTCAATTTTATGGGTAGACCTGCGCCTGCTGGGCTTCGCAGCCGGTCGCTACCCTGTTAGCACCTTGAGCGGAGAATTGTTACCCTGGACCTGGGCAGCGTTTGTCGTGGCTACTATTACCGGAGTCGGCATGTTCATTACTCGCGCCTCATCCCACGTGGTGAATCCCGCCTTTCAGTGGAAAATATTTCTGCTGGCGCTAGCAGGCATCAACATGCTGATATTCCATCGCAAGATCTATCGAGATATCCACAACTGGGACAATACGGCAGTACCCCCAAACAATGTGCGCATGTTCGGTGCTTTTTCGCTTATCCTGTGGAGCGGCGTCATGCTTGGCGGGCGCTGGATCGGGCATATCGTGTGAACAATAACAATATGATGATAAGCAAACTGTTGATTCGCTCAATCCTCGCCATTATCGGAGCTCTGCTTGGCCACTCTCTGTCCGCGCAACCGGTAGGCTCACTGCCATCCTCTGCACAAGCCACAGACGGCAGCTATATACGCTGGCGCGAACATATTATCGATGATCCCGAACGGGCTGGATTCCTTTTAAGTGGCAGCGATGGTCTCGTAATGGCAGATATCGACAATGATGGTTACGAAGATATCGTCTCGGTGCATGAATTCGACTCGACCTACGATTCAGCAAGTCACGTGCCGGGATTTGAAGCGCCGGCAGACGGCCACGTGCGCATCGCGTTTGGGTCCAGCGATCCGGATCGCTGGGTTAACATCACGGTTGCGGAAGGCACCGACTCGCCGGCGCCGGAAGATGCCGATATCGCAGACGTCAATGGTGATGGCTATCTGGACATCATGGTAGCCGCCGAGCTGTCGCATCTTATTTACCTGCAAAATCCTGGAATCAATGCACGCACTGAACCCTGGCCTCGACTTATTCTCCCGATGACAGAAGGGCGGGGCTCCTACATACGGGTTTTTTTCGCCGATTTCGACGGCGATGGAAAGCCGGAGGCCGCAGCACCCAACAAAGGAGCGCAAGCACCAGGACCTGAAGACTTCGCGATATCCAATCCGGTATCCATCTACTTCTCGGAAGGCGATCCCCTTCTGGGTAGCAGTTGGCATGAACTCGTGCTTGGATACTATAGCGTCCCGCAAAACGCCGAGCCAGTGGATCTGGATGCTGACGGCGATCTTGATATAGTTGTTGGAACCCGCGGCGAACAGCGACTCGTGTTTTTTGAAAATCTCGGAACCGGAAACCTTGAATTTCGCGAACACGCGATAGGTATCAACGGCACACGCCTGGCAGGATTTAATCTTGAGTATCACGACCTTAATGGAGATGGTCGCCTAGACATAATCGGCGCCTCGCCCGGTGGACTCTCATGGATCGAACAGCCGGCGCGCCTGGGTGATGCGTGGAACGCCCATTTTATCGGCACCTTCAATCCCGACAGTATGACTGGAATGGAGATCGCGGACATAGACAACGACGGCGATATGGATGTCATGGCGGGAAGTTACAGCCGCGGTGACCGGGAGAATGACGGAAGTATCGGAATCGACGATCCGTTGGGGCGGCTGGGCTGGTTTGAAAACCCAGGCGATGCCACCGCCGAGTGGCGCCGCCACGATATCTCCAGGCGCAAACGGGGCATGTTCGACAAGTTCATAGCGCGCGATGCCGATGGTGATGGGGACATCGACTTTTTTGGCACCCGGGGCAATAGCGCGCCCTATGATGGCGTCTATTGGCTGGAACAGGTCCGCTCATCAATTCCCTCGCCTGTATTCACTCGTGCTCGTAACGAGGAGAGTGAGGAAGTATCGCTACCCTGAGAGCCAAGACATGAAAATGGACCCGACTGCTATACAGGTTGAATTTCATTTTGACTTCGGAAGTCCGAATGCTTACCTGTCTCATCGAGTAATTCCCGACATCGAGCAGCGCACCGGTGTGAAGTTTCAATACGTGCCTGTGCTAATTGGAGGAGTTTTCAGAGCTACCAATAACGTCTCGCCAATGGTTGCCTTTGAGGGCATCAAAAACAAAAACGAGTATCAACAACTGGAGACAGAAAGATTTTTGCGTAAACACGGTATTACCAATTATCAACGGAATCCTTTTTTCCCGATAAACACCCTGCAATTGATGCGCGGAGCAATTGCCGCCAGTAGGATAGGGGTTGCCACTGAATACATAGACTCGGTTTACCGGGCCATGTGGGAGGACAAGCTAGACATGGGTCAAACGGATATCGTCCTTACAGCGCTCAAGAATGCGTCATTTTCTATCGCAGAGATTGTTGAAGCCTGCTCCGATCCTGCAATCAAAGAACAGTTAATCAATAATACTGAACAATCGGTTGCTCGCGGTAACTTCGGCTCTCCCACTTTTTTTGTCGGAACGGAAATGTTTTTTGGGAAAGACAAACTGGTGGATGTTGAAGACGAAATCACACGCCAGCTAAATGAATAATTCCCTAAAGACTGATACCTGTGCTACATCTGGAACTGACTGGCAAGGAACATCGGGAGCGTTGGCTTGCGGCTGTTGCCAGGAGCAAAGACCTGCATCATCCTTGGGTATCCCCAGCTAGCACAACCTGGCAATTTAACCAACGGCTAAAAAAATACAGGAGCGCAAACAATATCAGCCTGTTGGCAATTGACCAGAACAATGCCCTGGTTGCCTGCATCAACCTTAACGAAATAGTAAGAGGTGCGTTTCAATCCGCCTACATTGGTTATTTCGTATTTGAACCCTTTTCTGGTAAAGGCTTGATGAAAAAGGCAATGAAGCTCGTGATTGACTATGCGTTCAACTCATTGGAATTACATCGAATTGAAGCAAATATCCAACCCACAAACGATGCGTCTCTGAATTTAGTAAAATCACTCGGTTTCAGACGCGAGGGCTTTTCTCCCAGGTATCTCAAAATCGAAAACGAATGGAAAGACCACGAACGATTTGCGCTCACTATTGAAGATTTTTCAACATCAATATCGACACAAAATCTTGGCGATATCGATATGCTAACGTGACTTCCTTCTAACCAAAAAAAACCCGCCTGGTGGCGGGTTTTTTATTTAATGATGAATTAATTATCCGGCCTTTGATCGTCTTCATCAGAAACTCTTCTCAAGTGACCATAAATCATCTCTTCGGTGAATTCCACACACTTGAATTCCAACAATTGCATATTGTCATCAAGCCTGCGGTACAGCGGAAATCTGACAGTCCAGGGTCTTGTGTACACATTGGGATCTTCGAGTGTTGCTTCGTACATCAAGGTATTGGGGCCGATGTGTGTATAACGCTCGGTCACTCGCAGCGCATCGGTATGATGATTACCAGCATGATCAAACCAGGTGTCCGGCATCTGATCAGTCACATCGATTACGAGAGAGTCGCCCTCAAAGCGACCCAGCGAATGCCCCATCCAGCTTAATACCGGTGCCACAAAATCAGGACGGTTCATGTATACAATTCGACTCGCACTGGCGAATTCATAGGCCATAATGACATGATCTGGAGACTGAACTATCTGAAACGGGAACGGGGTGTAATTGGCTCGAGGCACGCCAGGCATGTAGCACTTGACGTAAGGATCGTTGGCCAGCCAGTCAGCCTTGTTCGCCTGCTGCTGGGCACGGGCTTCCGGTGTATACGGAATCTCTCCGCCCACCACTATACCCAGACCGGCAGGAACCGATCCCCACGCGCCCAGTTGAGGTTGCGGTGGGAAATCCGCGGCATGGGGTTCGATATCCCAGTTTGCCGAACCCAGAGCCTGCCAAATACCATTAAAGTCGGGATTGCCATCTGCAGTTCGGGGCGGAGAAAAATTCTCGGCTGCCAGTGCCAGGCCTGACATCAAGACCAGTGACAGCCCAACTGATACCCGTCGAATCACTTGAATTATATTCATCGAAACCACCCTGTTTTTCTATCGACAATGACCGTCGATGTGGCTAGTTGTTATAGAGTCGTTGGCTTATTTAGCTAAACCGACCCGATTCTAACACAGGAAATCCCCGGGTCCATGCCCGATTGATCCACGATAATCAGCGCTGCCTGTCTTGCCGATTCCGGGGTTATGCCGATATCATGAAACAGAGGGCATGTCATTACTGAGCCTGAGAGCGCTTGGGACAGCTATCCAGGCAGACTGGGACTGACTGCGAGTTGAATCGAGAGGGAACCATGAAACTGACAAGAAGACATGTAATCCAAGCAGGTGTCGTAGCTGGCCTGGCAACCGCTTCGAAAGGCACGCTGTTGGCTCAAAACACCCCTTACAACATGGCCACTATCCCGTCCTCAGGCCAGCGATTACCAACGATTGGAATAGGTTGCCGAAATTTTCGGGGGCCAGAGAACCCGCAGCAAGCGACCGAGTTCCGGGACACTTTTGCCACGTTTCACCGCCTTGGCGGCAAAATTATCGATACTTCACCCAATTACGGCAATTCCGAGGAAGTAATCGGCAACATCATGCGGGATCAAGGCATCCGAAATGAGTTGTGGGTTGCAACGAAGGTAGATCGCGAATCTGCCGAGGACGGGATCGCCAGGATGGAAAGTTCATTTCAACGGCTGGACGGAGACTCCTTCGATCTCATGCAGGTACATAATCTGCGTGGTGTTGAATCTCAGCTGCCCACCCTGCAGGCATGGCGGGATCAGGGGCGATTTCGTCATATCGGGATAACCACTTCCAATGACCGTCAATATCAGACGATGGAAGACATCATTCAGCGCTATCGGCTGGACTTTATCCAGGTAGACTATTCGCTGGGCAATCGCGGAGCTGCCGACAGATTGTTGCCACTCGCTCAGGACCGTGGCATGGCAGTGCTGGTGAACCTGCCCTTCGGTCGCGGGCGACTGTTCTCTGCAGTGGGTGATATGCCCCTCCCCGACTGGGCCTCTGACATCGATGCCACCAGCTGGGCGCAGATATTTCTTAAATATGTTTATTCCCATCCTGGTGCGGTGATACCGATTCCCGGTACAACCAAGCCTCATCATGCAGAAGATAATCTGCGGGCCGCGACTGGGCGAGTGCCGGATGCCAATCTAAGAGCAGAAATGGAGCGATTTATTGATCCCCTGCTGGCTTGATTGTGACTGCGTGAGGCTGAATGAACTCACGCAGTATATTGGCCGAACTGACCGATGATGTACTTGCTCGCTCGACTCGAGGAAACTTTGATCAGTGAGTGGATCAGGGAAACCGGTTGGGTATTCTTCGGCAGCCTGATTTTCCACTCTCTGGCACTGGCGCTGGTAGTGGGCATGAGTCTGGCTGTACTGTGGCGCGAGGTGGGGTTCGCCGCGAGCATTCCTGCCGGGCGATTTGGTGAATTTATTCCTCTGGCAAAGCTGGGCCTGCTGTTGGTCTTGCTGTCAGGCTTACTGTTGCTGATTGCCTATCCCGCTAAAGCTCTCTCCAATCCAGTTTTTTATCTAAAGCTGACTGCAATTCTTGCCGCTCTGGTTATAACCTGGCGGATTGTCGCTAACAATCGGTTAACCGATCCAGTCTCCGGAAAGCCGGGGGCAAGGCGCAGACTGGCCTGGCTGGGCTTGTGCCTGTGGTTGACCAGCGTGGCGGCGGGACGGTTTCTTGCTTACACCCACAATGTTTTGCTCGCTTCCAGCTTTTACTGAGAATACGCATGGTTGATCTGTTGCTCAATTTTGCCCAGGTTTCGGGCGTCTATGCGTTTATGCATTCTGCCTGGGGCTGGCCGATAATTGAATCGCTGCACTTCACTGGCATGTGTCTGCTGATTGGTTCGGTCGGTGTATTCGATCTCAGATTGCTGGGTATGGCACGCCGAGTTCCTCTGCAAGCGCTTCACCAACTCATTCCTTTCGGGATCGCCGGATTTAGCCTCAACATGCTCAGCGGCACAATGTTTCTGGTCTCCGCTCCTGATCAGTATCTGTTCAATCCGGCCTTTCAAACAAAAATGCTAATGATCATTCTGGCAGGCATGAACATGCTGCTTTTCTACCGCACAGCGATGGGTGCAGTAAGAACCGTGCCGGCAGACGCTTTGCCTGCGCCAAGGGCACGACTGATGGGAGGAATATCACTTGCTTGCTGGTCCATGGTAATAATTTGCGGTCGACTCATTACGTATTACCGACCGCCATACCACTGGTGCTTTTGGTGCTGAACTATGCAGGCTCCACCGCTCCTGGCTCGATTTTATTCCTCTTCCAATTCTGCCCGCCGAGCCCCGGCAAGAATGCCGCTCAACGCGTAATTTCCCTCATGGCAGGCAAATTCATAGACTCCCTCCGGCACCTGGCGGAAACTGACCTCGCCTCGCCAGGGCTGGGAATAGAAGTTCGGGTCATCGATAGTAAACTCGTAGACTATTTGCTCGTCGGACGTCCGAGTGAACCTCTCCTGTACCTTGGCATTGTGGGACAAGTTGATCGCCGTTTCCTGCTGTAAAGCGTGAAAATTGGTAGTCTCCACCACCAGAGTATCTCCGTCCCAGTAGCCAACTGACTCACCGAACATTGGCGCCTGAGTAGCCATTCCGTGTTGCTTGTTGAGTGGCACGATACGCGCGTGACTGACCATCTCCGTGCGGATCACAACGTAATCGGGTGTCTGCACGATCTGATAGTAGTTATTGTAAAGCCCATTGATCATCGGTGGCCCCACCCGCATCGCCGTGCTGATGCAACGCTCGGCAAGCGGCCTGCTCTCGGGGCCATCGAAAGCTAAATTCTTCTCTCGCAGGGACGCCTTATATGCGAGACCCTGTTCGCTGAATGGAATACGCCCGTCGGGAGGGTCAACGATCCAGGACGTTCGGTACTCTCCATCGATATTTCCAAATGTCGTTCCCGGGTCAATCCAAAATGCATTGTAACCCCGGCCCTGCGCCAGATCCGAGCCGTCCAGCAATTCGCCCTGTACCAGATTGTCGTCTGTCTCCAGGCGCACATTCTGCGGATGCTGCTGGGTAGCCCTCATTACCTCATCACTGGAAAGCACAAGATTGTCATAGCGGGAATTTCTTTCCAACGTTGTTATAGAGGCGTTACTCCAGTTACCCTGAAGGTCCGGTTTTCCATCAGGCGCGCGGGGAGGCTGATACTGTTGTGCCTGCGCCAGGGATACCAGCAACAGTAGTGCGAAAGCGGCCAATTTTTCAGGAAATTTTTCCGGGCACATTTCAGATCTCCTTTTTCTCTCGATGGACGAAAGTCTACTTAATCCCCGCGCATGCCGCCAGTTCCATTCGCGCGAGATGCTTCCCGGCAATTACCACAATTCCGTGACGGATTATGGGCGGGCCCTGCAGACAACCGCGCAGGGATTTTTTGCGTAATGACTCAGTGTTGTATTGGCAAATGTTCTCCTTTAGGCTCTGCGCTCATTCATCATCCTTTGGACAGGCACAAATCAATGGGTCCTGCTTACAATTGGTCGCTCGGACCATTGAAATTTCGAATCAACTTGCTGCTTTCCGCCTGCGTGGTATTTACCATAATCGGGTTCGTGCAACTGGGATTCTGGCAACTGAGTCGGGCCGGCGACAAGCTGGCCGCCCAGGAAGAGTTCGAGCAGCAACAATTACTGGCAGCGCAACCAATCGAAAGAATAGAGCTCGCCAGTGCGAAATCCGCGGAGCTGACAAATCTTCATGTTTCACTGCAGGGCCAATACCTGAACGAGCGCACTATTCTGCTTACGGCGCAATTCTTTGATGGCCAGATCGGATACGAGGTAATCACACCCTTTAGACTCAATAACAGCGGCAAGCTGGTGCTCGTGAGCCGCGGCTGGACATCCGGAATACTTCCTCCGAATACGCCACCGCGAACCCAGCCGGTAGCGGGTCCAGTGAATTTGACAGCACAAATCCATGTCCCTGCGCCTGACGCGAGGATTTTTGCCAGCAGGATCGAATCGAACACCTGGCCGTTGCAAATTCGAAGTTTAGAGATTGATGTAATCGAGTCGGTAATCGGAGAACCGCTATTTCCCTATCTCGTGCGTTTAACGGAAGATCAACCTGGAATGTTGGTCCGACATTGGTCAGAAACCAACGTGGATATCGATACCCATCTGTCCTACGCTCTGCAGTGGTTTACCTTCGCCGTAATGGTTGCGCTTGCAGCTCTTCTGGCAGGCACTAATCTGTGGGATTTAATACACGACCGAGATGGTAAATAATATTTATTAGATCGATACGATAGAATCCCCAGTCCCGATATTATTCGGGCCGTCTAACCACTAAATTTTGATACTGCCTCGTAACTGGATCGCTCGAAAATTTCGTTTAAATTTACCGTCTTGCGTGGTATGCTCGGCCTCAATGGCTGTGGAGTCAAAACTCCGCTGCGCACTGATAACTAACAACAATCCGCAAGCTTGAATACGTGCAAATCAAACTGAGCACGGGGAGAATACCAATGCGTATCCTTAAGATCCTGAAAATATCAAGTGGCACAGCTCTTGCGGCCGTAATTTTATGGCCCGCCGCAATCTTGGCCCAGACGCCAGGAGAGGTTACTTTCCATAAGGACATAGAGCCCATATTACAGCGCAGCTGCCAAAACTGTCACCGAGACGGTGGTGTGGCTCCGATGCCACTGGTTACCTATGAACAGGTTGCCCCGTTTGCAGGACTGATCGAGTACAAAACCGGGCTGAGAGATCGCGCCGGCGCCATGCCACCCTGGTATATGGAAAAGGACATTGGTATTCAGCAATACAAAAATGACCCGTCGCTTAACGATGCAGAGATCGAAGCGATATCGGTTTGGGCGCGCACTGGCGCCCCGAAAGGAAATATCGCCGACGCGCCAGAGCCGCTGGTATTCGACGACAGTATCAAATGGAATCTTGGGCAACCCGATCTGGTTATCAACACACAAGACTTTTTCATGGAAGCCGGTCGACCTGACTGGTGGGGTGAAATAGCCAGAGTGCCCTCCGGACTTACCGAAGACCGTTATGTTAAGTCGGTCGAAATCGTAGAAGTTAACGATGTGCCTTCTGCTGGCAACGGACGGGAAACAGTCGGCGGCCGCTACATTTTCCATCACATGATCTGGCGAACCGAGGTTCACGACGAGAATGGTGAACCGATTGAAGGGGAATCTGTTGGCTGGCCGGTTCACGAGGTCGGCCGTAACCCGGATATTTTCGATGAAGACGGCGCCCGACTGCTGCGAGCCGGAGCCGTATTTGCGACGGATTCGGTGCATATGCATTCCAATGGGCGCGACACTACCGGACACCTGGAAATAGGATTCCGATTCCATCCGGTTGGCTACGAGCCCAAGTACGAGCGCGCCACCCTTGGTCTCGGTAATGGCGTTGATATCAGCATCGCCGGTAACGAGAAGGATCAGGAGCTGCATGCCTACACGGTTCTGCAAGAACATACCAAGCTGATCACTTTCGAGCCTCACCTCCACGCGCCCGGCGAGCGTATGTGTCTTGAAGCGATTTGGGGATATACGGTAGAGACCCTGTCTTGCGTCGGCTACGACCACAACTGGGTGCGTGGCTATCCGTTTGAAAATGACTATGCGCCACTGCTGCCCAAAGGGACAATACTGCATATCATTGGCTACATGAACAACACCGAAACCAATCCCAACGTACCGGATCCACGTAATTGGCAAGGCTCCGGGAACCGCTCGGTCACCAACATGTTTATCGACCTGGGTATGCGGGTAAAAATGACCGATGATCAGTTCTTTGAGGCGATGGAAGAACGCCGACAGAATCTAAATCTGGGCCCGAACGACCATGTTATTGGCTGTCCACTTTGCCTGGCGCCACTGGTTGCGCCGGTACCCGAAACCAGTGATAGCAATGAAGAATTGACTGATGACGTGGCTGCCAACTAAGAGCCAACTCCGCGCACATCAGCCGATCCAGCAATACGCAAGACTCGCTTTCTGAGTCTTGCGTTTTTTTAGCAACATGCCCAACGAAGGCTAAATTGCTCCGGCTCGCGCGACATGGCTCCCCCCCCCTGCTGAAAAAAGAATTGACACAGAACTGTAATTAAAGAGGACAAAAATGTTGCAACGATCCATTACTTTGTACTCCTTATTCGCTTTAATCTTCACATTATTGCTGGCTGCCATTGGAATTGCACCCAGCACAGCCGTCGGGCAATTGTCTTATAGCAAAGGACAGCACCTCGAACCGGCATACGAAGGTTGGCGGGAGAACGAAGACGGCACCTTTTCTTTTCTGTTCGGTTATTTCAATGAGAACTGGAGTGAGGAGCTGGACATACCGGTCGGGACAAATAACTTTTTTTCACCGGGAGATTCCGACCGGGGACAGCCGACTCATTTTCTACCGCGCCGTAATCGCTTCACTTTTGAAGTGGTAGTTCCAGCTGATTGGGGTGACAGGGAACTGGTCTGGGAAGTCACCTCACCTAATGGTGTCACGAAAAGAGCCTTTGCGACACTGGCACTTGACTATATCGTGGATAACGTTGTCATTGCCTCCGAAACCGGTTCTCTGGGTGCCGGCACGTCAAGCCCCGAATCCCGGGCCAACACGGCACCGGTTGCAGAGCTGATTGGTGACGGAATCAGAACTGTGCGGGCAGGTGAGCCGCTTAAATTCCAGACCCGGGTGTTAGACGACGGGATTCCGAAGCCGGACGATCCGATAGAAGACATTCGGCGCTTTCTGCAGTTCGCTAACAACGATACGCAGTCCGAAGCATTACTCGAAGCCTCGCCAGAACAATTTTACAGAATGCGCATGATGCGTGCTCCCGCGAAGGTAACGGTAGACAAAATCAACGGACTTTACCTGTCCTGGAACGTGTACCGAGGACCAGAAGACAGGTTAGAGGGCGTGCAGGAACTGGTTCATTTCGACCCACCTCAGGTCAAAGCATGGGAAGACACTCGTGCATCTGCGAACTCACCATGGGGCGTACTTTGGACGCCTCCTCCCGTACCAGAGGACGGAATGTACGAAGTGACTGTCACATTTGACGAACCAGGCACATACACGCTTTGGGGGCGCGCTGATGACGGTGGACTCTATCACGATCAATACATGACAGTTGTTGTCGAGCCCTGACCGACCGGACCCCGTTAATCAAGAAAAATCTATCGAGTCCAGAAATCGACCGGGCATATTGTAACCAGGACAAAGAAGGCTTTAACAACGAGAGACATCCCGATGAGAGGACTCAGCAGAGAGAACCTATCTCTACCGACAATTATTGCAATTTGCTGCACTTTGCTGATTGCGCCGGCGGCACAAGCTCAGCTTTCCTATAGGCAGGGACAGCATATGGAACCAGCCTACGAAGGCTGGCGTCGAAACGATGATGGTACCTTTTCTTTTCTATTCGGATACTTCAACGAAAACTGGGAGCAGGAACTCGATATACCCGTGGGCGAAAATAATTTCTTTTCGCCCGGAGACGCCGACCGGGGGCAACCAACTCATTTCCTGCCGCGGCGTAATCGATTTACTTTCGAGGTCGTCGTGCCCGCCGACTGGGGAGATCAGGAACTGGTCTGGGAAATCACCTCACCAAATGGCATCAGCAAGCGTGCTTATGCCACTCTGGCTGCCGATTACATTATTGATAACGTAGTGATCGCTTCAGAAACCGGCTCACTGGGAGCCGGCACCAGCAGCCCCGAATCTCGCGCCAACGTTGCACCGCAGATCACTGTGATCGGCGATTCCGTCAGAACCGTGGCCGTTGGCGAGTCGCTACAAATCAGCGCCCGGGTCCAGGATGATGGCATACCAGAACCACGCCGGTCTCGAATCACTTCCGAAGAATCTCTAACTCGGACTATGTTACGACCACCTACCCGCGTTACGGTTGGAAAACGTAATGGCCTATATATGTCCTGGAACGTTTATCGCGGACCGGACTCCGCTGCCGGTATAGTGCAAGATAGCGTTTCATTTAATCCCCCTCAGGTAAAACCTTGGGAAGATACTCGAACTTCTGCTAACTCTCCCTGGGGACCGCTGTGGCAGCCACCCGCCATACCCGAAGACGGGATATACGCAACCGAGATCTCTTTCGATACTCCTGGAACTTATATCTTGTGGGGTCGAGCTGACGACGGCGGGCTCTATCACGATCAGTACATTACCGTAAACGTCACGCCTTGAAGAGTCCATTTCGTAATCTGAAATAGCCTGATAGTGAAGGACACCTTCAGGCTTTCCATTGAAGCGCAATTCTAGCTAGTTTGGTTGATCCAGTACTGGTGCGAAAGGTGGTTCAAAATTAGGGTTCTGATCATTGAACCTGATGTCGCCTGGCATAATCTGGAAATTGTTTTGCATATCGTGGTTGCCATGCTCATCCATCATCATTTCACGCATCATAATCGCGGAGGGGGCTTCGGCATCTGGACCGAATGAAAAGTTAAAGCTACCCTTCACCAGTCTGTCACGATTATCCAGAATCGCCCAGGCGACGGAGTAATAGGGAATTTGTGTCAGCTGCGGGACTGGCCAGGAAAATTCGGTATTGGCTCGCGGACTGAAGCGAAAATCAATGTCGACCCAGTCTCTCTCATTGGTGTACAACACGAGTTTGACCAGTTGGACTGGCTCACCAAAAGAGAGCTGCAGCTGATTGGGCGCACTGCCCAGAATCGAGTCATTAACCGGAGCAGTTTCTGCTATAATGCCGGCCGCTGCTTCACTGACTCCGAACTGTGGACCGCCATGCCCCTGATGTTGGGCATATCCGCTTTCAACACCAATCGTCAATGACAGTAACAGACCCGCCATAAACAATGCTGCGTAACAGGCAGAAGCTTTGTTCGCTCCCATGGGAAACTCCGCGTTAGTTTAGTGCATGTAATTCTACCCGCTCTTTAACAGCTCGGAAACACAAAAGACCCAGATTTAGGAATCATAATTACCATGCAAGACAGGGATTTGCCGCAAATATTGCGCGAACTAAAAAAGAGTCCGGATCATCGTGCCAGCTTCACAGAAACATGGACCCAGGGACGGTCAGCATTTGGGGGGCTCAGCACAGCGTTGGCAGTCTGCGGTGCAATCAAACTGCTGCCAGAATCACCACCGGCACGCTCACTCATGGTGTCGTTTATCGGCCCGGTTCTCCCGGGGGAAGTAGCCGTGGTCCCACGCATCCAGCGTCAGGGGAAAAATGTCACCCAGTTGAGTTCAGAGCTATATTGCGGAGAGGAGCTCTGCCTGCAGGTCATGGCGGTATTTGGAAATACCAGAGATTCTCTCAGGGTGAAACCCGATCCAGGATTTGCTCCAGCACCAAGACTTGCTGAAAAAGGATTTGAACGCAATCCGGCCAAACCTTCCTTTCTGCAATATTTCGAGGGTTGCTGGTCGGGGGGCGGCGTTCCCTTCAGCGGGAAACCCGATCTCCGGCTGGGCATCTGGGCCCGCCATAAATCCGATATGTCAGAATTCCCGGTAGAAAAATTAGTCACTCTGGCAGACATTCCGCCGCCGGTAATTCTTTCGCACTATGCCACTCCCGGTGTGCCTGCCAGCTCGCTGACATGGTCACTGGAATTTGTCATGGAGCCAGAATCAGTAGAGAGTGACTGGTTCTATCTGGATTACCAGATAGAACATGCTGCCAATGGCTATACCCAACAGTCGGGTAAACTGTTTACTGAAAACGGCGAACTGTGCGCATTGTCCAGGCAATGCATGGTTTATTTTGACAATCGAGTCAATTCTCACACTTAAGCGCGCGTCCAAAGGCCGAGTGCCGAATCAATTTAGCGGAACGTAAATCCCTGCTGTACCAGGAACTCTTTCATGTGAGGGCGTGATTTTTCCGACAGAAGCACCGACACCTGCTCGCTCCAGCTGATTCCGTGTCCGCCGCCGGTGCGCATACGGTAATATTCCCTTATTGTTTCATCATAGTCTCTGATGGTTTGCGCATCACCATCTTCGTTGTAAACCTCGTTCTTCATTATGACTGACAAGGGCAATCTAGGTTTAAGCTCGGGATCCTGGTCGGGATATCCCAGGCATAGCCCAAACACTGGATACACACCGCGAGGCAATTCCAGCAGCTCGCTAACCTCGCGGGGATTATTGCGAATACCACCGATATAACAAATTCCCAGACCGGCAGATTCGGCAGCGGTAACGAGACTCTGGGCCATCAAGGCGACATCTACCGTGGCGATGATGAAATGTTCGGTGTAATCGCCTTCAAAGGGCTTGCCGTATTCGCGACAATAATTTCCTGCGCGCTTCAAGTCGGCACAAAAGATGAGAAACTCCGCCGCTGACTCGACATACGGCTGATTACCTGCCAACTGTGCTAACTGCTTGCGGGTTTCCGGTTTTCTGATGCGAATAACAGTGCTGCCCTGTAAAAAGCTGGACGTCGCCGCTGCCTGTCCCGCCTCCATCAGCTGCTGCAGCAGCTCTTCCGAAATTGCTTGCGATGTGAACTTACGAATACTGCGATGCGATTTTAACAGGTCGATTACGGCACTCATGATCTTGGTCTCAGGAACGTTTGATTGAAGAAATAGCTTACTGCACCAGGTCATCCAGAAATGCCGGCACAACGTCGTTGGCGACCGTGGTTTCAGCATTAAACAATACCACTAATCCGAGGTCATATTCCGGCACCAGTGCGATTTCTGAACGGAATCCGCGAACGCCGCCGCCGTGATGAATCACCCGGAGACCACGATAATCGAAAACTCGCCAGCCAAGCGCATAGTAAGCCTTGCTCAACCCGTTCCAGCGATTGAAATAATTACCCCTGGGCGTTTCAACTACCGGACTATGCTGTTGGATCAGAAATGATTCAGACAGGACCTCCGGGAATCCACCCAGGTTGGCCCTGGCCCATATGGCCATATCCTCTATGCTGGCATTGATTCCCGCGGCTGGTGCCACTGAGTAGTAGGCGGGATTCTGGCTTGTGATTTGCCAGCTACCCCGTATTCTCCGGTGCGGACTGGTAGCATGGCTGTTGTTCTCGAATTGCTCCAGACCAGTTGTGGCGGTAGTCATTCCCAGGGGAAGGAAAAGCTTTTCCTGCAAGTACTGCTCGAAACTCTCAAGGGTGTTTGCTTCTACTATGTCAGCGATCAGAGAAAACACTACATTCTGATAACCGTAACATCTTCCAGGTTCACACACCGTAGGAATATCATGAAATTTTTCTTTAATCAGTTTATACGCGACACCATCGTCCAGCATATTGGAATAAGCATGCGGCATCAGCCCTGTGGTATGGCTGATCAGATTCTTCAAGGTAATGCCCTGAGAAGAGCGATCTGTACCAATTTCAATTTGTGGAAGAAAATCAGTGATTAGGGTATTCAGATCCTGATTAGTGTTTTCGACCAACAAGGACGCTAGCGTGCCTGCAAAAGTCTTGGACACCGAAGCAATTCTAAACACCGAATCGCCGGTAATTGCTTCAGAATCCGTGATACTGCGCACACCCCAAGTACTGATATTAAAGACCTGGTCTCGAGAAACCAGGGCAAAGGCAGCGCCAGGCAAGTCCTGCTCATCAATTTGCTGTTTCAACCAGAAGCTAAAATGATCCAGCAACGCTTGCTGATCGACCTGACTTCCCGCTCCAGCCGCAGGAAGGAATTGAACCTGTTGCTGCTGGGCCAATCCATGCGCAGCCGCTGCTGACAGAATTACAGGCAGCAGAATAATTCTGGCCGCTCTGGTGACGTTGAGCTTAAGAATGAACATCAGGTTACCTGAATTTCGATTTGTTTGTCTCAGGCCGGAATTGATTCAGTCTCGGAAAAAGGCCGACCTATTTTTAGGTCGGCCATTATACGAGCGGGTTTAATCCCAGGGCGGGATTCGACGTCGCCTTCGCTGCGGCGACCTTTTGAAGATCAAGACACCATAATCAGCAATAACCGATCATCGCGCAACACCGTCAGGGCGAGAATACTGTCTTGTCGGACTCGCTGCTGATCAAATTCCTGTACGTTTCTGACGGCTTGCCTGTTTACCTCAGTAATAATGTCTCCTTCTTCTAGTCCGGCCCGGCCTGCTGGGCTGCCTGGATCCACACTCAGGACTTTCACACCAACATGAGTACCATCAACCACTGCGGAAGCAAGCCTGGATCCCGGGATGCCATCAGACATTGCAACTGCTCCAGAATCAGGCTCATCCCGTCCGCCAATCACAGCGGTCAACGAAAGTTCTACTTCGCCGCGTGTAATTGCCAGCTCGACCGATTGACCTTGTCGTACGAGTGCGACAAGATTTCGAAGATCACGCCCTCCACTGACCGCCTCGCCATCAATTCCTGTAATTACGTCGTAAACTTGAAGTCCGGCTGCCTCGGCAGCGCTGTCGGGTAACACGCTGGCAACCAAAGCACCGGCACTTGCAGACAAACCAAGTGCTTCTGCAATTTGAGGATTATTATCGCTGATCTGTACACCCAGCATACCGCGCCTCACCTCCCCGTCCTGCTCCAGATGAGCAACAACTGCAGCCACCATATTCGCTGGCACGGCGAAACCGATGCCGTCACTGCCGCCGCCATTACTACTGATAATTGCTGTATTGATACCAATCAACCTACCCTCCAGGTCTACGAGGGCTCCACCGGAGTTTCCCCGGTTAATAGCAGCATCTGTCTGGATAAAATCTTCGTATTTGTCACTGTCCAGACCTGCCCGTCCGAGGGCGCTGACGATACCCGCGGTGACTGTTTGCCCCAACCCAAATGGATTGCCGATTGCGACTACGAAATCCCCCACTTCGGCGTCGTTGCTGTCGGCAAATTCGAGCGCGCGCAATTCCCTGGCATCTATCTGCAACAGGGCGATATCAGTTCCTTGATCGCTACCCAGCATCTTTGCCGGCAATACACGACCATCGTGCAGGGTTACTTCAATTTCATCAGCCAAGTCCACCACATGGTGATTGGTGACCAGAAAACCTTTCTGCGCATCGATGATTACGCCTGATCCCGCACCCTGCATGAAAGGAACAGATTCTCGGTCACCCAATGGGCCTCGATCAAACGGGAAATATCTTTGCAGTTCCTCCGGCAATCGTCCGCCCTGAGGGAAGTCAAACTCTGAGCGTGACTGGCGGGAAGTCCTGATGCTGACTACCGCGGGGGTCACATCCCTGAGCATAGGGGCCAATGAAGGAAGTCCTTGCTGCAGAGCAGCGGCACTCAGAGCGGTGGAAGGCGACGGCAGCAAGCTGGCGGCCGATACTATCAAAAGCAAACTTAAAAAAGTGGACACACGGTTTCTTCTAAGCATTTTCGACTCCTGCAATCAAATCGTCGTTGAATAATAGGCTGACTGCTCACTACCGCAGCTGAGCAGTGCCCGGGAATGATGACGATTCCGAGCCTTGAAATCCTGAATAAAGCCACAAGAATTTGTCCAGAAATTGTGAAGAATAGGCCACCGAGACCTTAATCCATGGAAAACAGCCTGCGGTTATGCTTAAGTCCGTACGTAACAATACGTCAAGCGAGGGACTTGGCACGGAAACCATGCAGCACGATCCGGGTCAAATTAGATGTATTTGCTTATTATGAATAGGTTAAATGGAATATGACTGAATCTAACGCGGCACTTAATCGACCCTTGAAGGAGGCTTTTTCGCTAGGCTCCTGGCGAGTGGACCCAGATCTAAACCAGTTAAGCACAATCACGAACTGCCATTACCGGCGAGCCCTGGAGCCTCGCATCATGCATCTACTGTGCTTTCTGGCGGCAAATAGCGGCCGCACCCTCAGTCGCGATGAGCTTACTCGCGAACTGTGGCCCCGAGTTATCGTAAACGACAATTCTCTGACCCGCGCCGTTTCTGAATTACGCAAACAACTGACGACAACCGAGCGCGCCGTTACGGATTTTTTACAGACTGTTCCCAAAAAAGGTTACCGGCTTTCCTGTCCAATCGAGGTATTGACAGGGCCGCCCTCGGCATCGTCGCTGATTGCCGCAACAGAAAACTCGGTTTCTACGCGTACGCAATTTTTCCTGCCCTGGCGTCGACCCGTGCAAGTAGCCGCCGGCCTCTTGCTTGCGATTCTGTTAATTAGGCAGGAATACCCTCTCCACCCGTCTGCAGTGTCAGAGATTTCGCAGAACGGTTTTATGCACGATCAGGTCGTTGATACAGACCCCGGAATTTTCGGGGCTCAGCTCACCCTCAGTGCTTTTGGTGACAGGACACCACGTGATGCAGGAACCGTCTTCAATAATTCAGCCGCGCTTAAGCCGGATGGAACGATGCTGGCCTTCCTACGCCAGCAAGGAAACGAGGCGACCATCTATCTGATGGGAGCGGGTGAAGGAGTCCCGGCTGTCCCGCTGGCCATCTACAGCACCGAGGGATATATTTACAACCTGACATGGTCTCCGGTAGGCAATGCACTACTCTTTGCCAAACAAGGATCGGTATTGCAGCCAGCTCATCTTGATTTATCCAGCAGACGCGCCGATCTGGTCATGCTCGATCTCGATACCCTTTCCCTGAGGATATTAATCAATCGAGATACCGAAACACGTAATCCGGCTGAAGTCTGAAAGCCTGGCTTTAAGCTGGCTGCGTTAAGAATGGGAGACCGGTCCGATTACAGTAGACAAAATCGCCGTAACAACCAGTATCAACAGCGCAATCACTATCTCTGTGAAAATACTGCGACGGATGCGTAATAATGCACTCGATTCGGTCAACTGAGGGACTAACCACCACCGATTAAGCGCAGCAAGTGCCAACAGCCCACAGACAAGCAATATTTTGAGCAGAAGGCTGATGCCGTATGCTGATTCGATCAGATCCCGGGGCGTGACCAGCAAATTCAGGAGCAGGTAAAAAGCAGCAACCAGTAAAACCGCAACCATCAAGGTCGCCCTGCTACTGAAGCGTGATAACAGCAGCTGTGCCTGCTCAAGGTCATAGACCCTGGTAGCCCTTAACAGAGGCACTAGCGATCCGAGCCAGAGTGCGATCGCCGTAACATGCAGCACCAGTGCTACCCGTAATGACAATGACAAAGGCGCCACGTGCCCCGTGGCCTGAAAAGATAATAGCAGTACCAACAAGGCGGCGGCATTAAGTCGAAAGAACAGTCGAAAAAAACCCTGGCCAGGTGGCCTGATCAACCGATTAAGATACGCCATAACCCCTATCTGGCCTAGCACCAGCAATAGAAAGCCCGCCATCCGCAGGAGACTGGATTCCCCAACTTCCAGATCCAGATACAAGCTGATCATCGACCAATCGAGAATCCCGGCCAATCCGGCATTATTGGCTGCGCCTACCTGCATCAGAAAATAGAGAATAACCGCGTGAAAACCAAGCAAGGCCCCCGTAAGGCTGTACACAAGGCTCCAGTTAAGCGCTCTGCGTGAACTGTCAGCCAATAACCAGATGGAAAGCGTGCCTCCGACGGACGCAAATACGCCGAGGTACCATAAAATCTTGAAAACGAGACTGGCAATATCCCAGCCGCTGAGGTCCACTAACATCAAGTGCAGCCATCAAATTGTCGATGCACGGCTATTATTGCATTTGCGCACTGACATGCACACAAGCGAGTTGAGCTTCCAGCCTGTTGATTTCCTGAGCTACAGGCCTTAGCTTTACAACTAATGGAGTAAAAGCTAGATACCGCGGACATAATGAAAATGACTGCCAAACAGCCAGATACACTGACATTCCTTCAGCCGGACAAGGTTTTCACGAGCGCCGAGCTAAATCAGCTTCTGGAACGCATCAAAGGAAGCGGTGAGCTTGGCCGATCTTCAACTTACGCATCCCTGCTTGAGTATCTGCTGCAGTGTTCGTCGATTGGAACTTCGCCCAAAGAAATCGAGATAGCGATGGAAGTTCTGGGTAAAAACGCAGATTTTGACGTATCGCGGGAATCCTCTGTACGTGTCTATGTTCACCAGCTGCGCAAGAAACTGGACAGCTACTACCAAAAGCATGAACCGAATGCGACTTACCGAATAGTCATTCCCAAGGGACAATACGCCGTTGCCGCTATCGACCACTCGGCGCTTGCAGACCAGCATCAACAGCTCGCAATGAGCGCCAGACCAAGCTTGGGCGCCCCACTATTGATAACGGTTGCTGCACTGCTGTGCATAAATCTCGTGGTGTTGTTGATGCTCAACCGAAGCGGTACTGATTCTGCAGAAATACCATACGCAAATTCGTCGATTTGGGCCAGTGTGATGGATGACGACCTGCCGATTATGCTGGTAATGGGCGACTACTACATTTTTGGTGAACTCAACGAGCAGGGCAATATCGGACGTATGGTAAGGGACTTCACCATAAACTCCAGTGCCGACCTGGAAGAAAGGCACTTCAGCGACTGGGAGACAACTCACAATTACCAGGACCTCGACCTCAGCTATACCCCTGAGGGAAGCGCCTCCGCGCTTGCAAGAATAATTCCCATATTAAGCGCCAGCGGTAAACGCCTGAACGTTTCCATGATGTCCGACTTGACCACAACTGATGTGCGCGAAAATCATATTATCTATATTGGATACATCAGCGCACTGGAACTATTAAACGACATCGTATTTGCCGCATCCAATCTGCAGGTCGGACGCAGTTACGATGAGTTGTTAAATCTGGAGACCGGAAGATACTTCACCAGCGACGCAGGACTTCCCGAGGACGGACAACAATTTCGGGATTACGGATTCTTCTCTACCTTTCCAGCCAGTAGCGAAAACCAGGTTATCGTGGTGGGAGGCATGCGTGACGCCGGCTTGATGTATACGGCACAGGCTCTCTCCGATCAAAGCACCCTCACTGAACTGGAAGGGTTGCTTACTGAAAATTCAATCAATAAGGCGCCCAGTCTTGAGGTTTTATATGAGGTCTATGGTGTAGATCGGACTCAGTTTGACGGCAATCTGGTTTACTCGGACAACCCGGACCCAAATTTGAAATGGCGACAGAATTTGCTCGGCTATTAGGCGGCAACAAGGTCGTCCGGGAGGCTAAAATGAAAAGACTGATCTTCCTTGCCGTATCGCTATTACTGCTGTCAGCCTGTGCTACCGATATAAGCAACGGTGTCGCTACCGGAATGCTAAAAACCCGAACTTATATCGTCACCTTGTATGCCAGTCCAGCGGGCCCCCTCTACTCAGTCCGTAATCTGGACGGCGCCTTGCTGGACCAGGATATCAGTATGGAAACAATGATCGCCCGTTATCCGGATCTGGAACATCTGGAAAAAAACAATCATATCGACTGGGCTGGTCTTGATTCCGAACTACTCGACTTTGAACAGGCCCTTGGGGACGGTCTTCGCTGACCTCGATTGCGATGGTTTTTCGCAATAATTCGTCACTATACTCCGGTGCGTTATTCCGCTTTCACGGTTGGCTTAAGCACAGTGATAGTATTTCCTTTTATCAAAATAGCGAAACAATAGCTTCTGCACGTAGTCGAGCAACTCTTGCTCGCGTGCTTCAGGCTGAGTAACAACTCCGTTTTGTTGCGTGGTCTGACGAGAAATCAATTCCTCATCCGGATAGATCGCGGCAATATTGCGGTAGAAGTTCTTTGGCATCCTGAACAGACCTGTGCTCACCGAATGAAGCCTGTCGGCATCAAGCCTAGAGAATACTTGATGAAATAGCTGCTCGTAATCGTGCTGAAAACCTTCCATGTATATTAGCGGTTCAAAACGCAATGCAACTGGCCAGCCCCGCCGTTGCAATCTAACCAGTGCGTCGAGACGCTTTTCAATAGAGGGAACCCTGTGCTCCCAGCGCTGATGAATTTCCTGAGGTGTAAAGCTCATCGCGACGACGCAATTTCGCGCCGAATCAATTTCCAGAAGATCGCGCACCTGCGTACTCTTGGTCCTTAATTCCAGAGTCAATCCCGGATGCAGAGCAAACCAGCGAACAAAATAATCGACGAATTTACTGACTGGCTCCAATGCCAGACTATCGCAATCATAGCCACTGTAAAAAACCGGATTATCCAGACAGTTTGCGGAATTGAGAATGTCCTCAGAAAATTCCTCATAGTTACAGAAAAGAACGTAATTAGAAGAACGATACATTCCTTGTAGAAAACAATAACGACAATCGTAAACACAATTGAGCATGTGCGAGAAATAGAAGCTGGGGCCACTGGTGAAACCGTATCCGGGCGGCGCCTCCAATACCCGCCTGCCCTCTTTTCTTGCGAGAATTAGTGCAGGATTTGCTTTCTGCAATCTGAAGTTCTGAGACTTGCGATTGAATACTTCACCGAAACGCTCGATCGTTACCAGCGGCGTATCTTTCACCCGTTCCAGTATCTCCCCTACCCGGTCAGCAGTTCGCACCTCTTCTTCGATATAGACACAGGAAAACTTCATAACGCCGCTGTCAGTGCTTCCAGATGCATCAGCAGGTCCTTTGCCGAACTGAACTCCAGACCGCTCAGGTCATGCATCAGAGAAGTGCCACCTAGAGCGTGATACTTGCGACAGACAGACTCCAATTGCACACGTTGAGTAGCGGTCAGTCGCACCATTTTCGACAATTTATCAAACTCTGGCGGTCGGGAATAAATACGCTGGTATTCGCCAGCGAATTGGCTCAATTTGTTTACCAAACATTGAATAATATCCAACTGGGCTGCCATCAACTCACCAATTCGCTGTTCCGAGACTAATTCAGCTGGATTGCGCGGATTATCAGAAATAATTTTGAAAACATGGACCAGTTCAGAAGTCACAAACCGTGTAGCAGTAGCTACAAAAGCACTCGCTTCCATATCGTAGGCGGCATCTTGCGTATATGCCGTTTCGGGATGGTCTACCGTTATCAGACTGGTGGAATTACACGGCATATCGAGCACCATGGGCGGATAGCTGACCCTACCGCTAAGCTGATCTGTCACCTTGTGAATCAATACTCCTTCACCAACTTCTCTGGTCCCGTGTCCTGCTATTCCAATATTCAGCCAGGCCGCCCCGGCAGTCTGCAAACTCTCCTGTCTACCGGCCAGAAAACCTATGGCCGTTGCCGTAGCGAGTTTACCAACGCCGCTCATAATAAGGTTTATCCCACTTTTATTGCCGTAAAGACGAAAGCCGGCGGTAGCTTTTTCCTGGCTCAGCTTGAAGCGTTGGATCAGCGGTCGAGCTTCACAGCTCAGCGCCACCACAAGGTTTACGCGACTGCTCGATATTTGCTGCGTCACGGACAGGCCTGCTCGATCGGCCGCTGCTGATAGCAGGCTAGTTTAGCGGCATAATGAGCTGCGCGTTCTCCCTGACCGCGTTTTCTCGCGCCGTTGGCTAATATCTCACACTTACGCAGCAGGGCATTAACTACCGCCGCCTTCTGCCTTGCATTCAATGTTCCGGAATGTAGAATTTTTTCCAGTGCTTTGACTCGAAATCGATCCATGCCCCAGTGCTTTCGTGATAACTGGTCAGCGTGACCTCCATATTTTCGCAGGAGAGGTTGATCCAGAAACAACACAGGGTTAGCGACACAAATTCGCAACCACAGGTCATAGTCTTCACAGGCCGGTAACTGCTCATCAAAACCACCCGTCTGCTCAAACAGATCGCGCCTGATAAGCGCTGAGGACGGTGAAATTGAACATAACGGCAGGCAATCTTCGAAAATGAATCCCCCTGATTTCGCGTGCTTGCTCATGGGGTTTACCCGCTTCCCATCTCGAATCCAAATTTCATCCGTATGGCAGAAGCGGTGCTCCGGCTGCTGCCGCAGAGCAGTCATCTGTTTTTCAATCTTTAGCGGCAGCCACTCATCATCAGAATCCAGAAAAGCCAGCCAGTCATATCGGCTATGCCCGACCCCTTTATTCCGGGCTTTACTGACACCCTGATTGGGCTGATACAGATAATTCACCCGCGGATAAAATTGCTCTATCAATGACTGGGTATCGTCAGTAGAACCATCATCCACAACGATAATTTCCAAGGGATGGAAAGTCTGCGCGATCACGGAATCCAGAGCGCGGCGCAGAACCTGCATACGATTATAGGACGGGATAATGACGCTGACACCGTGGTTCACGAGTTACACCTCCGATGACACTACCTGTGCTAGATTAAGCGGAAATCGTAATTGGGGAATCATATTATGCGCTTGGACCATCTGGGCCTCATTCGCCTGGCCTCCGAAATCTGCATGGCGGCTGGCACACCAAGCAAGGAAGCGACAGCGGTTGCAGAGTTGCTGGTAGAAGCAAATTTGCAAGGACATGACTCTCACGGAGTCGGGATGTTACCAGTATATGTGCGGAATATTAAGAAAGGCTTTCTTCAGCCCAGCGCTCATGTGCGGATAACCTCGACCAGCGACAGCGTCCTTCTGTTGGATGGTCAGTCGGGCTTCGGGCAGGTGGTGGGACCCGAGGCCATGGATCTGGCCATCGAGCATACCCGCAGTCATGGCGTTTGCATCATGGGACTCAAGAATGCCCATCATCTCGGCCGTATCGGAGGCATGGGTGAGCAGGCGGCCGCCGCCGGATTGATATCCATGCATTATGTTAATGTGGTTGGGCACAATCCCCTCGTAGCGCCATTCGGCGGAGCGCAGGCCAGAATGAACACCAACCCTTTTTGCTGTGCTATTCCTATGCGCGATCCTGCGTCGCCGTTGATTCTCGACATGGCTACCAGCACTATCGCGCTCGGAAAAGTACGGGTCGCACACAATGCCGGCGAACAGGTCACCGAGGGATGCCTGGTTGACCACGAGGGGATGCCGACCCGGGATCCGGACGTAATGTTTAGCCAACCCCTCGGCGCCATGACTTACCTTGGTCAGCATAAAGGTTTTGGCCTCGCACTGGTCTGCGAGTTACTGGCGGGCGCTCTGGTAGGTCACTGGACCGCGCAGGATGAGCATCCACGTCCTATGAACGTGATCAACCACATGTTAACGGTTGTGCTTGATCCAAAGATTTTTGAAAACGTCGATGAATTTGTTGCCGAAGCAGAAAAGTTCGTTGCTTATATCAAGGCCACGCCGCCTGCAATGGGAACAGACTCAGTACTGATTCCGGGTGACTCGGAGCGAGAGGAGAAGAGACAACGGCTTCAGCAAGGAATCCCGATCGACTCGGGATCCTGGAAGCAGCTGTTGGAAACGGCGGCCAGTGTCGGACTTAGCGAGACCGCTTGTCGCAGCCTAACAGACTAAATTCAGGCGTTGTACTTTGCCAGTTCCTTTCTCGCCACCACCCGACGATGCACCTCGTCAGGACCATCGGCGAGGCGGAGAGTGCGTTGACTGGTCCAGAGGGCGGCAAGCGGAAAATCCTGCGACACCCCCGCAGCACCATGAATTTGAATGGCACGATCGATGACCCGCAACGCCATATTAGGAACTGCTACCTTGATTTGCGATATGGCATCCCTGGCAGCTTTATTGCCAATAGTGTCCATCAGATATGCGGCGCGTAGCACCAGTAGCCGACACATATCAATCTCTATCCGGCTATCAGCGATTACGTCATAATTTCCGCCCAATTCTGCGAGGCGTTTACCAAACGCCTCCCTGCTAAGCGATCGTTTACACATTAATTCAAGGGCCTTTTCAGCCGCACCGATGGATCGCATGCAGTGATGAATACGCCCCGGGCCCAATCGACCCTGGGAAATTTCAAATCCCCGTCCACGACCCAGAATAATATTGGATTCCGGAACTCGAACATTATGGAACTTGATATGCATATGTCCATGAGGGGCGTCGTCCCGACCAAATACTTCCATCGGCCTGACCACCTCGACTCCATCAGTATCCATTGGTACAAGAATCTGAGACTGGCGATTGTGTTTGGGTGCTCCAGGATCTGTAATCACCATGACGATCATGATTTTGCAACGGGCATCGCCGGCGCCAGATATGTAAAACTTCTCGCCATTGATTACCCATTCATCGCCTTCCAATACTGCTGAAGTGCATATATTGGTCGCGTCCGATGACGCCACCCCCGGCTCCGTCATCGCAAATGCTGACCTGATCTCACCGGCCAGGAGTGGTTCAAGCCATTGCTGTTTTTGCTGTTCAGAACCATAGCGCTCCAAGTCTTCCATATTACCCGTGTCCGGAGCGCTGCAATTAAACGCTTCTGAAGCCAACCTGCTCCGGCCCATGATTTCAGCCAGATGCGCGTATTCCAGATTGCTGATCCCGGCACCACCCTGGCTCTCCGGAAGGAAGAAATTCCACAGGCCCATGGCTCGCGCTTCATCCTTGAGCCCCTCGAGAATCTCATCCTGGCGCGCAGTATGGGACCATCTGTCACCTACACCGACCTCGTGGTGGTATTCCTTTTCCAGAGGCTCAACTTTATCAGTGACAAAAGTACGTATCTTCTCGCGAATTTCCGCCATCTCATCGGACAGTCCCAGATTCATCATGTTGGTATTTCCTTGGAATAAATGATTTCTTAAAAGTCAGCTCGCGATTGTACCACCACCGTCGATGACAATGGTTTGACCCGTAGTAAAGCTGCCGGCATCGGAAGCAAGAAAGATAGCAGCACCCGCGATCTCGTCAGGCTCGCCGATTCGGCGCAGCGGGTAATGTTTTACTGTGGCTGCGTACGTTTCAGGATTCTCCCACAGGGCCCTGGCAAAATCAGTCCGCACCAGACCCGGCGCTATGCAGTTAACCCGAACATTTGCCGGGCCCCATTCGACCGCGAGATTCCGGGCTATCTGCATATCTGCCGCTTTGGATATGGCATAAGCTCCAAGCTTGTCGGTCCCCTTCAAGCCCCCAATGGACGAGACAATAATAACCGAGCCGCCGCCTTTTTCTGCGATACCCGGAATCACCATCTGACACAATCGATGCACGCTTCCTATGTTGGCATGCATGACCTTGTCGAATGCGGCATCAGGGATATCCTGGCTGGGTCCGTAGTATGGATTGAGGGCAGCGTTACAAACCAGTACATCGATGGATCCCAATTGCGCCATAGTCTGGGCTACCAGATTCTCCAGCTGCTCCCGGTAATTGATGTTACAGGCCACCGCTAACGCCACACCTTCACCAGTGCGGATTTCTTCGGCAACTTCCTCACACGCATCCTGATTGCGGCTCGAGACAACCACCCTGGCACCCTGCTCCGCCATACGAATGGCAATGGCCTTTCCTATACCCTTAGTTGAACCCGTGACTAGTGCCACTTTACCGCTTAAATCAAACAAACTCATTCTGTCCTCGCATTGAATTGTAATTATTTCGGAATCAGGGAAAGAGCCAGCGGCTCCTCAAGTCACCGAGCTAATCGAGCCAGGGCCTGGCACCCTTGCTGATACTGGTTCCACCATCAACGGGAATGATGGTGCCATTAGTGTAGTTTCCGGCTCTCGAAGCGAGATAGACGATGACCCCTATAATCTCTTCCGGTTGCCCTATGCGCCCAAGGGGACTGTCTGCCTCAATGTCCTGCCTGAAGTTCGCCAGCACGTAATCAGTCATCCTTGATTCAAAAAAACCGGGCGCTACTGCATTGACGGTAATATTTCTGCGCGCGAGGTCGACCGCCAGGGTACGGGTAAGATGGTGAAGGGCGGCTTTACTGGCAGAATATGCGTACGTCGGAACCCGCTGTACAACGGGCACCTGTAATCCATCCATCGAGCCAATATTGATGATACGAGAGGGATCTGACTTGTCTCCGGCAGCCTCAAGCAGTGGCACCAGATCCCGGGTCAATGAGAAAACGGCATTGACATTGGTGCCCATGACCTTGGCGAACCCTTCATCCGGATAATCTTCCAGTCGGGCTCCCCAATTAGTGCCTGCATTATTGATCAATATATCAAGCCCACCTTCGCGTTCCCTCAACTCGGCAACCAGCCGTTCTCGATCGTCGGCCCGGGTCAGATCCGCGCACAAACCGTGACACTCTCCATATTGCCGCAATTCCGCGAGTGCTTCATCGCACTTTTCCTGACTGCGGGAAGAGATCGTCACCCTTGCGCCATTCTGCAGCAGTCCCTTGCTCATCATCATGCCAAGACCTCCGGAACCTCCGGTTACCAGCGCATGCTTGCCTGACAAGGAAAAAAGTTTTTGTAATGAGTAATCTTCGCTCATCGGGTTCACTCGTCCGCTACCTTTACCAACTGCTTGCCAAAGTTCTTGCCATTCAGCATGCCACGAAAGAATTCCGGGGCGTTCTCTATACCCTCGCCGATAGATTCACGATACTTAATATTGCCCTCACGAACCCAAGTACCCAGTTGTCTGGTCGCTTCAATCCAGCGCTCAACCCATTCGGTAACCACAAAAAATCGATGCTCAGGCACCGGATCGAGGTTTTTTAGAATATGAAACGGTGTTTCAGATCGGGTAATGTCCTCATCGTTATAGTTAGAAATATACCCACAGATTGGAACTCGGGCACCTTCATTCAATAAGGGGGCAACAGCCCTGGTTACGTCTCCACCAACATTCTCGAAATAAATATCAATTCCCTCGGAACAGACCTCTCTAAGTGCCTGTTGCCAATTATCGGCCTTGTAATCGATGCAGGCGTCAAAATTAAGTTCTTCTCGCACGTAGCGACACTTATCCGGACCACCAGCGATGCCTATAGTCGTCAGTCCCATGCTCTTTGCAATCTGTCCCACCACAGAACCAACTGCGCCCGACGCTGCGGCAACAACCAGGGTTTCCCCCGCTTTTGGTTTGCCCACTTCCAGCAGTCCGAAGTAGGCAGTTCGACCTGGCATTCCAACCACCCCAAGATGAGCCGAAAGCGTGCCGTTATTGATATCTATCTTCATCAGCGAGGGAGAATCTGCGTCGACTACAATCATAGTTTGCCATCCCTGGTGTACGGCAACATAGTCACCCGCAGCGAACTTTGGAGATTTTGACTGTACTACAACACCTGCCGATTCGCCGACCATCACATCTCCAATTTGAAGAGGATCCGCATAGGATTTAACGTCATGCATCCTACCGCGCATATAGGGATCCAGAGACAGCCACAGCACTTTGATCAGAACCTGATTATCCTGCAATTCAGGAACATCGATTTGCTGAACCTCGAAACAGCTGGCATCCGGCTCTCCTACTGGTCGCTTGGCCAACAGTACACGTGTATTTTTCATTCATCCCCCCCGGGCTGAGTATCCTTAAATACGACGCGCAGTCTATCCCAGCTTGGGAAGCAGCAGCAACCCGAGTCATCAGGCGGAACAATGGCCGATCCAGCTCTCCTGGATGTGAACATCCACCGGCCTCAGACTCGGCATCAACCGAAAAATTTCATTGCATGTAGGCGTCACCAACATTCTTTGCAATTGGCCTGCCTGCAACTAATCCAGACTGTCTGATAATCTGCCAATCCAATGGCAGCAAACTATCCCGTCCGTCACAGGTCCCTCCTTTCGTAATGCTTAGATACTTCTTTGACCCGATAGAGATAATGGTACAGGGTGCTGAAATTAAGTTTTTCGTACAAGCTGACGGCAGGTAAATTCGCTTCTTCAACCTGCAAATACGCATAATCAGCACCTGTATCCGCACCCCACGCAAGCACACTTTCCAGAAGTGAACTTGCATAATGCTGGCGACGACAGCTGGGAGCAGTCGCTACGTTATGAATACCTATAGCGCCCTGATAGTGAATTGCAAGGGCGCAACAGGCTGGGGCACCGCTTTCTTTGTAGAGAACCGCGAAAAATGTTTCCGAACCAATTCGATCAATTAATTTCTGGTGGTAGGCTTTTTGATCCGTTGGCTGACCACTAATGCGGTAATAAATATCCAGCCAAGCTTCCTTGTCTGAGAGACGAAGTATCGGCGAAACTATTCGACTTCCGGTTAATGGGCGCACCATGACCCGCGACGGTGATTCAACAGCATAACCATTGGTTTCGAGAAAAGAATCCAGTCGGGACATTCCTGGCAAACATGGCACTCGGACAGAGACCGGCTGCGATCGTGAGTAAAAGAATATTTCACAATCGGCTACCAACTCAGCATGATCTGGCGGCAAAGAGCCATAAAGAGTTAATGAATTCGCTCGCCGGGTAAAACCATGCGCAAATCTCAAGACACCATAGGACATGACTTGTTCTTCAATCGCTGGCCAGGAAAACCGGGCCGCCCTTTCGACCAGAGGAATATGCATGGTTAATTTCTCCTGCTTGCGCCCATAAAAAAACCTCCAATGTCGGAGACAGTTGGAGGTTTAAAAAACGCTTATTTCAGTTTGTTCTGGTTACCACTGTCTCCGAGTCGACGAAGCATACGCCGCGCGTGCAACTGAGCGAACGCGGGCTCGCGCTTGCAACGAGGGGCGAGCGGTGCTGGTCAAAGCAGTGCCAATTAAGTGGAAGTTCATTGCAAATACAAGCTTGCTGTCATAAAGAGCGCGCACTTTAGGTTAATAGCTGGTTTCTGTCAACGATCCCTGTTCCGCCGGACTTCAAATTCCTCAATATTAGTCGCATTGAATTCGAAAAACCGATTCTCGAGAGAGAATAATCTGGACTCCCGCTCCATGACTTTCCCCTCAACTACGACCAGGGCAATAAACATAAAAATTGACGTCACCAGCAAAGTATGTCGGCTACGTAACACCATGCGTTTAATCCTTTCCATCGTTCACCTCGAATCAATCATTGAAACGGCGCATGTATGCGGCGCCGGTCACCAACAATCCGCCTAGAATCAGCCCGATTAACAGGTCATAACTAAACAGTCGGTCAATGAAATCTGACACGCTGAAAATTATGTAATTCTGCCCGCCTGCACGACTTTGCAACCAGTTACCAAGAAACTGCGAACCAAAAATAAAATCCTCCAGAAAAAGCAGCGAAATAAATCCTCCCAGAGCCCACAATAAAGGCAGGCTGCGGGCGTAGGCCGAAAATAGCAGGATCCAGCCTATAGCTGGGAACAACCATAGTGCCGCCAGTACCGCCGTCAGATAAACAAGCAATACGCTATACAGGCCGGCGGACAGAAGTGTCAGAAACCCCAGAGCCTCTGCGTTGAAGGATACAGCAAGAACGGAAAGAGCGAGCACAATAAAGAGAGTCAGTACTCCGCTGGCTGCTGCTGTAATCAGCGGCGCAACCACACTGACTGTCACAATCTTTGAAAGCACCGTTTCCAGATTGGAAACCGGCATCGACTGCCAGAACAGAATACTGCCATCCTTGCGATCGTAATAAAGCGCGTTCACCAAATATATAAATGAACAGAAGTAGAGGACAATCATAAACGGTATTGCCAGTGGCATGAACGGAACAACCAGTGCCAGCGTGCTGGCACCATCTAGCAGTGCATCCATGTTACTGATAGCTTCCTCTTTAATATCAGCGGGTATCTGGATAAAAACCCACAACAGTACGATCAGCAGCAATAAACTGAGCACCATGGGTGAAGCAATGAACAGTTTTTTGCTTTCCCACATCTCTCGTTTTAACAAAACCGGAAACCTGTTCCAGGAGATTTTATTCATAGGAAGCTACCCCCTCAGCCATCTTGTCTGACTTCATCTTGGCGACAAACAGGTCGGAAATTGTTGGTGTATGAAGTTCACCGTACTGAGACAACGCATCCCGATGGGTATTTTCAAAAATACAGGACTTGAGCCCCATCATGTCCCGAATATAGATCGGCTTCAATTCTGGCAACTGAGCCAGGCGCGCAGGGCCGATCCGCAATTCCACAAAGCGATCGGCGATTGCCTCCATGCCGATGTCCAACACAACGCGGCCTCGATTGATAAATATCAGTTCTGTCAACAAGGTTTCAATTTCTTCCACCTGATGAGTACTGACTATGACAGTCTTACCGCCGTCGAAATAATCGTTCAGCAGGCGATCGTAAAATTCCTTACGATACAGAATATCCAGCCCAAGCGTCGGTTCGTCCAGAATTAACAGTTGAACGTCGATAGCCATCACGAGAGCGAGATGCAATTGTGTGATCATCCCCTTGGATAGTGTTCTGATTCTGCTACCTGCCTCGATTTCTGTGGTCGCCAGAAATCGCTCTGCCCTGACACGACTGAATCTGGGGTGGACGCCTTCAACGTACTCGAGAGCCTGTTTGACCTTCATCCATTTGGGCAGAATTCCAACATCTGCTATGAAACAGACGTCCTGCATAAGCTTGTGTCGGGCAACCCGGGGATCTCTTCCCACAACTGAAAGTTCCCCTTCACATTCACAGAGACCAAGCAGGGCCTTGAGAGTGGTTGTCTTGCCAGCGCCGTTTGGCCCTATCAATCCCGTTATCGCACCTGACTGAATTTCCAGGTCAATACCATCAAGGGCTATGAAATCTCCGTAACGTTTGGTCAACCCGGCCGCCTTAACAATCGTATTCATCACCTTTTCTCGTCACTCGGTAACAGAATCCGGGTTATCTGTAGTTGCCGGGCAGCCAAGTAATTCATCAGCCTCAAGGCCAAGTCGAGCAACTTTTCGCAATATGGCTGGCCACTCACTGATGAGGAATTTCTCTCGCTCAGCAGCGGCAAGCTTCGTTTTTGCACCTGAAACAACATACATTCCGCGCCCCCTTCGCTTTTCAACCAGCCCTTCATCAACCATTAATTGAAAGGCCTTTGAAACGGTAATTGGATTAATTCGCTGTTCACTGGAAATCTGCCGGACAGAAGGCAACGGTTCACCCTCCAATAGCACGCCATCAAGGATCAACTCCACGAGTCGATCGCGTAATTGCAGATAAATAGGTTCCTTGTCATTCCAGGAGATCAGCACAGCATGTCCGGTGTAATATAGTGTTGTAGTTAACTATAACACCTAAACACAAAGATGCAAGCAAAACTTCAAAATGCTTATTGCGGCAATGATTACGGCAGATAATAGTTTTGAGAATTTTTTATATCTTATTGTTTTATATATTTATTTTCTGTTCTCAAGAACTGTTTCGCTGGCTAGTAACTCGTCAATATGAGACTCGCTAAATCCAAATTGCAGGAGAATTTCTCGGCTGTGTTCCCCGTATTTGGGCGGCAAAGACTTTAGTTCACCCGGGGTTCGGGACATCTTGATAGGAGTACCGGTCATCTTGTACCAGCCTTCCCGGATACTCATCTGTCGGTGAATGGTATGGGGGTGATCGACTACCTGTTGAGTATTATAAATTGGGCCCGAGGCCAGTCCGGCTTGCAGCAGCCGCGGGTAGACTTCGTTACCATCCAGTCCCCGCAAGGCCAATTCCAGCTCGCGTTTGAGTTCGTCACGATTGTTTACCCGATCGATATTATTGGTGAATCTCTGATCATCGATTAGATCAGCCCGGTCGAGTTCGTGGCATAACTTTGCAAATGCTCCGTTATTTCCGGCACCTATAAAAATAGCCACGCTGGCGGTCTGAAAAGTATCGTACGGACTTATATTTGGATGCGCGTTTCCTGTAGGCACTGGTACCTTGCCAGACATATTGTAATTGACGATGTGCGGATGCATCAGCGAGACAGCACAATCGAATAAAGTCATGTCGAGGTACTGGCCCCGGCCTGAATTCTCTCGCTCCGCCAGTGCCATAAGAATGGCTATGGTGGAGTAAAGACCAGTCCCCATATCAACCATTGCGAGCCCAAGCCGGGTAGGTGGACTAGCCTGATCGCCATTAACACTAAACCAACCGGCCATTGCCTGAATGATAGCATCATAGCCGGGAAACCCGCCCAGCGGTCCGTCGGCGCCGAAACCGCTAATTCGGCAATGAATTAGTCGCGGGAATTTCTCCGCCAGCACTTCCTTGTACCCAAGACCCCACTTCTCCATGGTACCGGGCTTGAAGTTCTCCACCAACACATCTGCCGCTTCAAGCATCTGCAGCAACACCATGCGTCCTGCATCAGTAGTAAGATCCAGCCCCATGGAGCGTTTATTCCGGTTGACGCCGATAAAGTAAGCAGAATCACCTTCGTGAAAAGGTGGTCCCCAATCGCGCGTCTCGTCGCCCCTCGGCGGTTCTATCTTGATTACTTCGGCGCCATGGTCGGCAAGTATTTGGGTGCAGTAAGGCCCACCAAGAACCCGCGAGAGATCGATAACTCGCTTACCTGCGAGTGAACCAAAATGAGTGGATGACACGGCAATACTCCCTGTTAAGACGGCTTCAATTTCGGCAACGCGTATCCCACGCGGGAGCAACCCATGAAGAGGCGGAGAAGAATAAAACAGCAGCGTTCATTGATCAAGGCAGGTCAGAGATGACATCGTGAAACACCCCTTCCCTGCCTAGAATATATTTTAATTGTTGCAGGGCTTCTATCTGTATCTGTCGCACGCGTTCACGGGTCAATCCAATCTCCACCCCCACGTTTTCCAGAGTGTCGATCTCAAAACCATCTAATCCAAAACGGCGTGCCAGCACTTCCTGATGCCTGACAGGCAACTCTCGCAGCCAGCGGCGCAGAAGCTGATTAATCTCCTCCTTCGTCATTGTATTGTATGGTTCAGTTGCAGCCTCACCGCATGGCATTCCACTGACCAGGTCTGGATCCGAAGCGGATTGATAATCAATTGAGCTGGTACTTTCGTCGAGGGAAAGCAGCTTTTTTACTACAGATACAGGCTTATCAGCACGTTCGGCTATCTCCTCCGGAGGGGGTTCCTGACAACTTTTCTGTAATAATTCCCGACGTGCTCGGAGGCACACATTTAACTCTTTTACAACGTGAACTGGCAATCGAACCATCCTGAGCTGATTCATCAACGCGCGCTCGATGTTTTGACGAATCCACCAGGTCGCATACGTAGAAAATCGGAATCCTTTCTCCGGATCAAATTTTTCCACGGCCCTTATCAATCCAAGATTGCCCTCCTCAATCAAATCGAGTAGCGGCATACCGCGATTAGAATATCGTCTGGCGATTTTCACCACCAATCGCAGGTTGCTTTCTATCATACGATTGCGAGATTGAAGGTGCCCGGATCGTGCCAGCCTGGCAAGGCGAACTTCTTCCTCGGCAGAAAGCAACGGTGCAGCACCTATTTCGCGCAGATAGAGTCGTGTCGCATCAGAGGAGTTATCCGTTTCTTGTTGACCGAC
>JAYPVG010000017.1:0-66613 GCA_038134485.1 Pseudomonadales bacterium | reverse complement strand
CGGTGATCGCTGCAGCAGACGGTACCCCACGATCTTCCGGCAATAAACTCTGATAGGCGCCGAAGGATTCGGCGGCGACGTAATAGCAAAGTGCCGCGGGGAAAAACAGGCTCAGATAGGCAGTTTCCAGGGTGACATCGCGCAGTGAAGATGCGATGAACGCTGGCACAAGGATGCAGATCATATCGCCAATCACGGCGGCGATTTTGATTGGACCAACCCTGTGTTCGAGCGCGTCTCTATTCACATCGTACCCCGGGGTTTCTGAGCAACCTACGCCCAAACTACAAAGTTTGCCACTAAAGTTGTAATAGGAGAATACTGTATTATTTTGCTGAAACATTTTGTCACATTTTGTCGCATTCTTTCCAGTTCCAGTGTGTCGTTCCTCACTATGGCGCTATACTCGCGCCGTTGTTAGACTTCCCGCTGACCGGATCTCGTGCTAGCTTCATGAACTTGACTGATACCCTCGATATTGCCAAAACCATCGCACTTCAGGCGGGAGAATTGATTGTCAGGGAGCGAAGTCAGCATCCCCTGCGACGGGATTTCAAGGGCGGTCATGAGCTGGTGACTCAGGCAGATTTGAAAGCCGACGCGCTGATCACCGGTTTAATCAGGGAAGCCTTCCCTGGACACGAGATCCTGTCAGAAGAACTGGCGCCCGAGACACGCGATGTGGCCGTGCTGGACCGAGACCTGTGGATCGTTGATCCCATAGACGGCACGGTTAATTACGCTCATGGCCATCACCAGTCTGCCGTGTCCATCGCCTATGTGAGAGACCGCAAGATAGTCGCAGGGGTGGTCTACAACCCTTTTACGGCGGAAATGTTCTGGGCTACGGCCGGTGGCGGTGCTTTTTTGAACGGCAGTCCCATCAGGGTGGCGGAGGAATCCGATCCGAGACGGGCGATCATTGCCACGGGCTTTCCCTACGAAAAGTCGACCCTGGAGCCCATGCTGGCCCGGGTGGCGGCAATTCTCAGGGAATGCGCCGACATCCGTCGTCTTGGCGCCGCATCGCTGGATATCTGTTGGGTTGCGGCGGGTCGTCTGGACGGATATTACGAATCCCTCAATCTGTGGGACTTCGCCGCGGCACAGTTGATTGCCCGGGAGGCCGGGGCCCAATACGGGCATTTCAGGGATATTCCCGCTGGCGTCGATCCGCAGTTTCATTGCGACAACATACTCGTGGCAAATCCGGTGCTGTTTCCCCGCCTCCGGGAGATTTTGCAGAACACCTGATGACCGCAGGAGCCGGCAATTACGATGATCCTCTCCGATGATGCCTGCGTATTATGAACTGGAGGACCGCGCAGGTTCGTCTGCGGCTCGGCGAGCCACCTTGTAATGCGATCAGCGTGGTTGACTGATCGCGGCGCCGTGCCTAGATTAATCAACTGCTGAGCAGGAAGTACGATACAATAAACAGCACTCGGGGCTTGCTCTGTCGCCGACACGCATACCCCAGCACTTTAAGGTTTCGCCACCATGAACAGATCATTATTCAAAGTCCTATTTCTCGTGCTGGCGCTGTCGCCTGTTTCGGGCACTGCTGCGGATCGAGTTGGGGATTTCTCCCTGCTTGACCAGAACGGCTATTTTCACCAGATGAGCCGGTACGGTGACCACAGCGCGATTGCTCTGCTGGTGCATGCCAATAACAGCGGTGCGGCCGCGGCAGCGCTGGACGGTTTTCTGAGTTTGCAAAAGTCCTACGAGAACCGTGGTATCCAGTTCTTCCTGATCGATCCCATGGGCAGATCTGACAGAGGCGAGGTTGAACAGCAACTTGACCGACAGGGAATAAGCATTCCCGTCCTCATGGATGATACCCAGTATGTCTCGGAGTCTCTGGGCGTAGATCAGATCGGCGAAGTATTTGTCTACGACCCCGAATCCTTCAGTGTTGAATTCCGCGGACCGGTGGGCGTCGAACTGGAGCGGGCTCTCGACGCTCTGATCGCGGGCGCTGACGTTCCAGTCGCCAGAGTGGCGCTATCGGGCGATCCGGTCAACTATGCCGCAAAGCTGGCACACGCAGAAAATTTGCCCTCTTACGAAAGGGATATAGCGCCGATCATTGCCGAGAACTGCGCGTCCTGTCACCGCGAGGGTGGTATAGCGCCATTCGCTATGGACAGTCATGCCATGGTGCAGGGCTGGTCGCCTATGATCAGGGAAGTGCTGATGACCAAGCGCATGCCGCCGGGGCAGATAGACGGCCACATCGGTGAGTTCATCAATGACATGCTGGTGGAGCAGGGTGACCAGCAGAAATTACTGCACTGGATTGATGCGGGTGCTCCCAGGGACGGCACAAACGACCCGCTAGCGGAGTTGACCTGGTCCGAGAGCAAATGGGCATTTGGCGAACCCGACTATATTATCCGGGTGCCTGAGCAGACAATCCCCGCAACGGGCGTGCTCGATTACATCAATGTGGTAGTCCCTATTGAAACCGACAGGGATTACTGGGTTCGGGGCAGCCAATACGTGGCGGGAGACCGCACGGTGCTGCATCACACGCTGAACAATCTCATTCCGCCGGACGCGCAGCGCAGACGACGGGGTTTTGTGGGTGGCGGTGATCCGGATGCGGCCAATATCACCGCATACATCCCCGGGGCGGAGCCGGAATGGATGCCGGAAAACACCGGTGGACTGTTGAAAGCGGGATCCAGCATAGCACTGCAGCTGCATTACACCACAAACGGGAGAGAAACCACCGATGCCAGCGAGATTGGCCTGTGGTTTTACCCGGACGGCGAGGTGCCGGAAAAACGTCTGTCTGGAGCCTGCGCCTGTATCTTCACGCCAACCTGGACCAATATCCCTCCCTATGACCCCGAATTTGTCCAGGAATCCAGCGTGACGCTCAGTAAAGACGCTTACCTGCGCAGCTTTACGCCGCATATGCATTTCCGCGGCAAGTATATGCGATTCTTCGCTGAGTACCCCGACGGTAACCGCGAGGAGCTGATCAATATCGCCAATTACAATTACAACTGGCAGCTTGCATACACCTACAAGGAGCCGCGACTTATGCCGGCAGGTACGAAGTTGGTAGCAATCGGCGCGTTTGATAATTCGGAACAGAATCCCTATAACCCGGATCCATCACGATCGGTACCCTGGGGTCAGCAGAGCTGGGACGAAATGTTCTTCGGCGCCATGCAGTGGGTCTATGCTGATCAAGGCGGTGACTAGCGAGGTCTGCCCGGCAGAAAAAAGCCCGCTTCTATGGCTATTGAAGCGGGCTTTTTACTGTCGGAGGGCGGCTAGAGAATGCGCCAGATATCGTAGGCAATCTTGCCTTCTACGGTCTTGTTTTTGCCGACCGCGACAATGTGGTTAATCCAGTCGTACTTCTCTGAGGCGGTGTTGAATACCGGTGTCACCCGCCAGTACAGACCGCTGTCGTTCCGCACAACCATTCCTTTGTAGGTCATGTAGATATGCTCACCGTCATCGGTTAGCAGTGTGATGCGCACATCCAGGCTGCTGTGCCCGGAGACTTGCGTAATCCAGTCGGCACCACCGGGCAGAACCGTACCTTTCAGACCGGGCCCCGAAAAGGTTCCGCCGGACAGAGGCGCTATACGTGTGTGACCGGTGTTGATCTGGGGGTCTCCGTCGAGCAACAGTTCCATCAGATATTCAGATTCCAGCTCACTCTGGGCTTGCTGGGCGGAGGCAGTTGGGTTGGCGGTTACCGCAGCGGCTGCCACGGCAACGGCGCCAGCCCTGGTGAACTGGCGGCGGCTCATGGTTATGTCTTTATCTTTCACGTCATTACTCCTCGTTGTGCTGCTGGGGTTCATAGACTTTCCAATGTTCGGCCCGGTACTTGAGCGGGTCGGCAAGAATATTCTGTCGGGCCTCGGTAACCTCTCCAGCGTTGATTGGCTGGAAATTGGCCGGAAGGGTCGCTCCATTAAATTCGCTCAGCACCCAATTGACGACAGCAGCCAGATCGTCATCGGATAAGGGGGTATGTGAGGCACCTGGCACCCTTAGCAGGTAGGAGCGCATTTCCTGCACCGCCATCATATTGCCCAGTTCGTTGTGCAGAGTTGGCACGTTCGGGGGACTGCCCTCGCCGTTAACCAGATGACAGCCACTGCAGTAAAGCAGATAGTTGGTCCTGGGACTGGCACCCAGAGCAGGACCGCTGACAATCAGCAGACCCGTCAACAATCCTGAAAGCAGCAGTCGGCCGCCGGGCAATCTAATCATCAGCGGTGCCCAGCACCAGCGAAACGGTGCAATGATAGCTGGTGTCCTCAGTGCCGAAACACCACAATACAGTGTTACTGTTGCTATTGAAGTAAACCGGCTTATCGCCCTCGGTGTTATGGCAGCTGCAACGAGAGCAGGTTGCCTTGCCGCAACAGTCGTTATAGGACATGAGATAGTTACGGTTGTCCACAGGATTATGGCAGGTGCCGACCCAGGTGATTGGAGAAGCCTGAGCGCCGGGAGGGCAAGAAGTGTAAGTTCCGCCACAACAGGTACAGAGCGTGCCGCTCATGGCGCAATAGCGCCAGTAGTCGCAGCTCTGGGGATCACCTACTTCCTGGATAGAATTCTGTGCAAAGGAGCGAGACACTGGTAGCAAGGGCAGGGACGCGACACCGGCCAGCATCATGCCCAGTCTGGACAGGAAATTACGGCGCGAGATTCTGCGGGCCAGCGCAAGCGCTGTTCTGCGTGCACCGTCGTCAATCCAGTAGTAGCCCCGGTCGATCAAATATTCTAGTTTCATGATGTCTGTTCCATTGCTTCAGGCTCAGCCCGGTCGCGGGAATTTGCCATGTACTCCTGCAGACTGGTGACACCGGTATCCATGGCCTCGACCAGGCTCTCAAGGTGTTCACGGTTATTCACCAGTCCCTTGCTTTCAAGTATTCCGTCGTTTCCGATCAATACCGCGAAGGGCAATTTGCTGACGCCGTATGTCATGCCTAGCTGTTGGGATATGACATAGGGATATGCCGCGAGCCCGAGATCCTGAACATAGGTGCGGTGTGCCTCCAGAGCATCGCCGTCACTGGCAAACACGAGTTTTAGACGACGGTTTTCGGCGCTTGCCAGCGATCTGGCAGTTGGTACCAGGGTCTTACACACCGGACAGGTGGGTGAGACAAACAGGACCATGGTCGCGAGCCCCTCCGGACTTCTGCCGCCGACAGTAATAGTTTTACCATCGAGGGTTTGAAGTTCCAGTTCGGTGGCAAGTTCGCCTACCCTGGGTCCACTGGTAGGCATCAGTGCGCCGGCAGGTGCCACGCGCTCGTGCAGAATACCCACCTGTCGGGTGAGCGCGAACACCAGCAATGCCAGCGCAACTACCGCCAGCCACAGAACAATAGTGGAGATGATCAGCGCTTCAACCACGGGCTTCTCTCCAGGACGCGATAGCTCCGCGGTTCAGCAACAGTTGGTTGAACGCGGCGTAATAAAGCAGCGCTGTGAGGGTCGTCAAGATTAACAGGCCGTGATCCATCACTGTCAGGTTTCTGCCGGATACCGCCAGCAGTGGCACGAGCGCCAGGCATGCCAGTAAAAGGTTGCGCGCGACCAGCCAGACGGAAAGCAGCTGGCCCCGAGCCGAGTCAGAGTGGCTGGATGCAAAACTGCAACCGCAGTCGATGTGGGAGCGTCCTCTGGCCAGATTGATGGCAATGGACAGTGAGTAGATAAGTAATAAGGCGCTGCTTGCAAGCGGCAGGACTGTGGCGGCCTGCAGCGAAAATACCGAAACCATCCACAGGCTACCGGCAACTAGCTCCATCAGCGGTATAAGAACTGCTGCCGCAGGGACCAGGCGTGGCGGTAAAACCCTATATTCCGACACGATGGCAGTGAAGCGGGCGCGATCGCTTAACTTGTGGACGCCTGCCAGAATAAATAACAGGGCAAAACTAAGCGCGACGCAACGGAAAATTTGCGGATCGAGCATGGTCTAGAAATCCTCGAACATGGACGCACCAGGGGTGGTAAGACTGCGTTCGTGAGCAAAGGTCATGGCATCGTATACATCCGTGCCCCCACCTTCTGTGGCGGTAACAAGCTTCGGCCGGTCTTCCTGAGTGACCATCAGGCTGTTTACCGGAGGATCCATTTCCAGTCTTTCAATCCGGCGCCGCGAATCGAGGCTCAGTACCCAGACTTCTTCGCCGGGCTCATGATGCGTGTCAACGGGACCCTGGTGCATGGCGACATAGACTAACCCGGTATCCTGGTGCACGCTGAGAAATTCCCGGCCGCCAGGTCGCCAGTCTTCTTCGCCCTCCGGAACGATATTCCAGGGCTCGCTGATATTTATCTGGTCATCGTCGGTAGTGATCTCGTAGGCCACCCCTGCATGCGTGATGAGCAACCAGCCATTGGCAGTCCGGGCTGTGCGGTCAAAAATCGCGTCTTCCTGTACGTCGAAAAACACCTCGCTGCGCACGCGATTGGATTCGTAACCGCTGAGGTCCAGCTGAATGAGCTGCAGGGTGCCGTCACCGCATACCATCAGGAAATCGTTGTCGGCTACCGGTAGAATAACTGCGCAGCCGGGGGTCGAGATCTCGTAAATAAACAATCGGTCAACAACATCGACAATACTAACCGAGTGTCCGGGGTTCATGTTAAGTACCGCCAGGTGACGACCATTGCCAAGCAGGCCGAGATGGTTGCGCACTGCCAGGCGAGCCATGTGATTGGGAATGATGACTTCAGCGATGGGGCTGAGGTTTTCAAAATCGTAAACTGCAACAAGGTCGGTACGCTCGCCACGAACTCCGCGGGACATGTAGGACTCGGCCGCGTAAAACTCGCGTCTCTCGTAGGACATGGTCACCGCGGGCGTGCGCCGGGAAAGAGACAGCAAGCCCTGCATTTCACCGCTTTCGGCATCAAAAATGTAGCCACCATTATTGGTTTTGGAGATGAACCAGTTTGCACCCGGTTCGGGCATGGTCTCGACAGATATCTGCTCTGGCTGAATCTGGGCAGAGGCGAGGGGTAACCATATAGATGTGAAAAAAACAGCCCACGTTCGCGCGCGCATCATCGTTCTCCTGATGGTCAGCTTTCTTGATCGAGTCTACTTACCAGCCAACAGCCTGTCCATCTTTACGGTGGTCTGAGCCGCCGCGGTAGATACCGTTTACCGGGCTATCGTCAATTACGCTTTGCTCCGTAAAAACCGGCTCTGGCAGCGACGGATCCCGGGTAAAGAGAATACCCTGGTAACCGCCGACTCGTCCGCCATTAACGCTCCGTACGTCGTGTCCCCTGGCCTCAAGAGCCCGGCCTACCAGACTATAAAGCCCGTGTTCCAGCGACAGCACATTGCTGTTCTGGCTGTGGGTGAAGCGAGCGGCATCGGTGGTCATCTGCACGTTCATGCCGTGGTCGATTACGTTCACCATATGCTGGGCGTGCGTTTCCGGCTGCACTGAACCGCCCATATTGCCGAAGGTCATCAGCGGCTCCCCGTTCTGCATGACAAAACCGGCAATGATTGAGTGAAAAGGTCTCTTGCGGGGTGCGACAACATTGGGATGGTCCTGGTCGAGCGAAAAGGCGACCCCACGATTGTGCAATATCATTCCATAGGGCGGAATGGTCGCACCGCTGCCATAAACGGAGAAAATGCTGTGTATGAATGAGACCATGTTGCCCCAGCGGTCGGCGGTTGTGAGGTAGATGGTACCGCCGTCCAGGCCGCCTTTGATGGAGGGTTCAGAGGCCCTGTTCATGTCGATGCGGCCGCACAGCGAGCGCGCGTAGGACTTGGAGAGAAGACGATCAACGGGGATGTCGGAGAATTTAGGATCACCGTTGTAGGCCTGCAGATCGGAGTAGGCGAGCTTTTTGGCCTCCACCATGAAATGCCAGTAGTCCGGATTTGACGGCCCCAGAGCCGCCAGATCGAGTCCATGCTGCGGCGCGCAAACTTCCAGGATATTGAGCATTTCCAGCGCGGCGAAGCCCTGACCGGGAGGAGGCAGCTGAAAAATGTCATAACCATGATAGTTGGTAGTAATGGGCTCTACCCATTCTGATTCGAATTCCGCCAGGTCCTCGTGGGTCATCACGCCGCCTTCGCTTTGCACCTTGGCGACGATGGCATCGGCTATCGGTCCGCGATAAAAGGCGTCGCGCCCCTGGGTCTGGATGAGTCGCAGGGCGTCGGCCAGTCCGGGATTGCGGATCAGGCTGTAAAGCGGCGGTACCTCACCATTATCGAGAAATACCGCAGCAGAATCCGGATCATTACGAATTTTTTGTTGCACGCTAATGAGGTCCTGGTGACGGCGCTCCGCCTGGCCCCAGCCTTCCTCTGCCAGACGCGCGGCGCGTTCGAAAGTCTCCTGAAATCCCAGTGAACCGAATCTTTCCAGCAGCGCCGCGTAGCCGGATACAGCGCCCGGGACGGTAGCGGCATTGACACCGGTACCGGGTACCTGGTCGACGTTCAGCTGTTGTTTAAAGAATTCCGGGGTCCAGCCTGCAGGGGCCCAGCCCGCTGAATTTAGAGCGTACAGCTTTTTGTCCTGGGCGCTCCAGACCAGTGCGAAGAGGTCTCCCGCCAGTCCCGTATCGTTTTGCGAGGTGACATCCAGTACGGCAGCCGCTGCCACAGCGGCATCGATGGCGTTACCGCCCTGTTGCAGAATTTCCAGTCCGGCCTGCGCCGCCAGCGGATCGCTGGTGGCGACCATGCCGTGGCGTGCCAGGACCTCGGATCGACCCTGTCCAAGCCAGCCCTGGCCGCGGGCGCCGGGGGCCGCCACGATGGTGGCAGCGGGATTGGCGTTGTTAGCATCGGGAATGCCGAAGGGGTTGGCTGATTGGGCCTGGGTCAATGCGGGCACAATGAACAGGCAGCTCAGCAGCAGGTGTATCGGTCGCGGGTGATACGTGCCTCGGCGATCAGAATAAGCATGAGTCATGAAGGAAACTCTCAGGTTGTTAGTCCAGGAAATGTCTAATAGCAATATTAATTTCCCTGAATCTTACAGGTTTCCTGGCAGAGGTAAAACAGAAAGCCCTGGCGCTGAAAGGCTGTGGTGCCGGGGAGAGAAAGTAAAATTTAGCCCACTTGACCGAACAGTTTGCGACGGTCGAAGCGCTGCAATATGGTAGGTAGATAGACCAGGTCGAGGACCAGTGCCAGCACTACTATGGGAACCAGGAGCTTGGCCGACTGCTGAAAATAGAGAGTACTCGCTCCGATAAGTATGGTTACTCCCAGCGCCAGCACCGCGGTGGTTACCACGAGGGCTGGGCCGGCAGTATCAAGGGAGCGATTGAAAGCTGCCTCGATCGTTAACCCCTCCTCGCGCCCGTGCAGGTAATGAGTGAGGAGATGAACCGTGTCGTCCACAACCAGCCCAATGCTGATACTGAACAGCATCATGACGAATGGGTCAAGCTGGCCAACGAAAAGCCCCCAGGCACCAAATACCATGGTAGCGGGCAACAGGTTCGGAACTACGCTCAGCAGCCCGAAGTAAACGCTGCGGAAACCGATGATGAGGATGAGCGTAATCAACAACAGGCTAAAACTGTAGCCTTGCAGCAACTCCCGGGTAACGAGACTGTCCATGCGGGCGAACAGCACTATGGGACTGCCGTGAATCAGCTGTCCCCCTTTGACTGATTGCTGAAAATAGGTCGTTATTCGATTATCCAGCTCGATGAGTTCCTCGTTAGTTAGCGGTATCGCGTTGATTACCAGCCGGATTGTCGAGTAGTCCGCGTCGATAAAATTTGCCAGGGGAAAGTCCGGGAACTCGATATCCTGGTAGATACCGAGGTCGTTGGCGATGGCAAACACATCGTTGGGAATGGTGTAGTAAGCCGGGTCCTGGCCACCCCTGGCCATGTGAATCGTCTTGACCACTTCAACCAGACTGCCGGCATTGTCGATTTCCGGTTGCGCGACCAGCCAGGCGCTGAAACTTTCCATCTGCCGCAAAAATTCCGGTTCTATGGCCCCACCTTCTTCAATGGCGCGCAATCCATAGGTCAGGGAAGGGCCCCGTTGCAGGCGGCGGCTCACAATGTCGTAGTACTTACCGACCTCGGAATCAGCAGCAATGAAGTCCAGCCGGTCGAAATCGGTATTGTTCAGCGGCAGCAACAGCAGCGTGAGGACGGCAAGGCTGGTGCACCCAATAAACAGTTTCCTGTCATGTCGTTGCCAGAACGGAATAACGCGCCTTACTAATCGGTAGGGAAGGACGACATCCATGGTTCTGCGATGTGCCCCGGTTTTCATCGACACCCAGGTCAGCAGGGACGGTAGCATGGTAAATGTGAAGATAAAGGCGAAACCGATGCCCAGAGCAACGATACGACCGAACTCCTGAATGGCGGGGGAAGAACTGAGGTTCAGGGACAGGAAACCGATACCGGTAGTGAGTGTCGCCAGCAGAACCGGTTTCAGGTTGTAGCGAATACTGGTATCCATGGACTGGAGGCAATCCTGCCCTTTGTGCAGCTGTTGTTTAAAGACTGAAATTATATGGACGCTGTGAGCGACAGATATGATCACTACGACCAGCGGGGCAATTACCGAAATAGTATTGAAGCCGATACCTGTGAATCCGATTACACCGATTGTGCAGATAATCGACAATAGCGCCTGTCCGAGGATGCAGGCGCCGAAACTTATTGAATGGAAGCAATAACAGATTGCCAGCACACAAATAAGAATAACAATCGGCATCAACGTGGTGAGGTCGTCGATCATTGCATCCTCGGTCGACTGCTCGAAGAGCACGTCGCTATTGACGTAGATATCTATATCCGGGTGGGATTCCCGCAGTGTCTCGAGTAGCGCCTGGATTCCATCAGCCAGTTGCAAGCGGGCATTCTGGTCCGCGCTCTCCAGATCAAAAAACACCGTGGCGAAGGTCAGCGTGGACTGCTCGCTCAGGAATGTTCCCATTAGCAATGGATCCTCGAGCGCCTGCTTTTGCAGCTGCATTAGCTCGGGCACCGAGTACTGTTCCGAAGGACGCTCAAACAGCACGAAATTGCGCTGCGGCGAACGATAATCAAGGATCGATGCCAGGCGCGTCGCCCCTGGCAAATTCTGGTATTGACTGGCCAGGTTTCGCAGTGCAGCGAGCACCCCTTGATTGAAAACGGAACCGATACCTTCCGAGTTTGTCAGCGCAAACGTTGCTGTCAGAACGGTGGGGAACCGCTCTTCCATGTCGCTCAATTCTGCCACATAGGGATCGCTTTCACTGAGCAGTTCGCTAATGGACGTATTGAAACTCGTCGATAATATGCCTACGCTGCACACCAGGCCCAGCAAGAGACTGACCATTAGCAAGGCGATACGATGACTGACTAGCAGCAGGAATTGGGGGTCTTTGTCAGTTTCAGTCATTCGTTATGTCTTCAGGTAATCGCGGCACAGATCAAGCCAACTGTCGATGCCGGGGCTTTTATATTTTTGTTTGTGCAGCACGAAATAGAAATTGCGCTGCCAATTTCTGTCTGGCGCCTCGAGTGGCACCAGCGACCCCCGCCGGAAAGCCTCTTCGAGAGTGATCCGGGACAGGCAGCCGATTCCGAGGTTAGCTTCAACGGCGCGTTTAATTCCCTCGGTGTGCTGCAGCTCCAGTTGAATTCTCAGATTAGATAATAATCCTGTCATTGCTCGATCAAAGGCCTGCCTCGTACCCGATCCGGGTTCGCGCACAACCCATTTTGCCGCCAGCAGATCGTCGTCAGTCAGGACTCGCTGCGTTGCAAAGGGGTGGTCTGGTGCGCAGAACAATGCTAGCTCATCATTACGCCAGGGAAGCACTTCGAGATCAGGCTCCTGCAGTTCACCTTCTACTAATCCGATATCAAGCTCGTAATTGAGTAATTTGCCGGCGATTGATCGGGTGTTCTCCACCGTCAAATCTATCCGGGCATCCGGGTGCTCTGAGATAAAGCGGGCGATGATTCCAACTGCCAGATAATTACCGATGGTCAGGGTTGCTCCGACCTTGATTGTCCCGATCGCCTCACTTCCGGTAAGGGTGAGCTCGAACTCCCTGGCTCGGGCCAGTAGCGCCTCGGCTTTGGGCCTGACGTGCTGACCCAGTTCGTTCAACTGCAGTCGTTTGCCGATGCGATCAAACAGGCGTATGCCAAATCGTTGCTCGAGTTCCTTCAAGGCAGTACTGGCAGCTGATTGGGATAGCGCGAGGCTGCTTGCCGCCTGTGTGACATTCTCGCAGCGCGCGATGGCCAGGAATACTTCCAATTGTCGAAGCGTTATTCTCACGACATCTCCCGTTGTCGAAACTGAAAGTATATCTAAAAAATAGAATATATATATATAAATAATTAATTTTACAGATATAAAACGAACTCCTAGACTGCTACCTCACAATCAGATTTCTGCCCGAACAGGATAAAGAGGATGGCTGCACTATCGAGACAAAGCGTGACCAGTGTCCATCACTGGAACGATTCGCTTTTCAGTTTCAAAACCACCCGCGATCGCACTCTGCGTTTCGAGAATGGTCACTTTGTGATGGTGGGCATGGAAGTTGAGGGCCTCCCATTGATGAGGGCTTACAGCATAGTTAGCGCTAACTATGATGAAGAGTTGGAATTCCTGAGTATCAAAGTACCAGACGGCCCGCTCACTTCTCGATTGCAGAGCATCAATGTAGGTGATGAATTGCTTGTCAGCAGTAAGCCGACCGGAACGCTGATCGTCGATCACCTGCTGCCCGGCAAAAACCTTTATCTACTTTGTACCGGGACCGGGCTGGCGCCTTTTATGAGTATCATCCGCGATCCGGAAACTTATGAGCGTTTTGATAGTATCGTACTTGCTCACGGTGTTCGCAGGATCAGCGATCTGGCCTACCAGGAAATAATCCTGCAGGAATTGCCGAATAACGAATACTTTGGTGAACAGGTCAGACAGAAACTGATTTATTACCCGACTGTGACCCGGGAGCAATTTCGCAATCAGGGGCGCCTCACTGCGTTGTTGAGCAGCGGTAAACTGTTCAGCGACGTTGGTCTGCCCGCAGCGGACCCGACACAGGATCGATTCATGCTATGCGGAAGTCCCTCGATGCTGAAAGATACCTGTCGAATTCTTGAAGCGCAGGGATTCACCGAATCCCGTCAGGGAATCAAGGGGAGTTATGTGATTGAAAGGGCGTTTGCAGAAACCTGACGGACAACATCAGGGGTCAAAAAATCGCGATAAGACAACCCTTGGAGTCAGGAATATCGTCCATGTTGACAGTGCCGCCCGCCAGCACGGTGTTCAGCGCGTCTTTCAGATAGTGCTCGGATGCTGAATTTCTCTGGGTTTCATATCCTAGCTGATCATTGATGGGGCCGCGAAAGAGAACAGCCCGGGTGCGCGGATTAACCACGAAAACCTCGGCGGTACGCTCAACCCCGAGGCTTTTGGCCAGCACCTGTCCTTCGTCCTTCAGGATGGGGAAATCGATACCGAAATTTTCTGCCTCGCGACTGATGGCTGCGAGGGAGTCCTGAATATTTGAATTGAAAGCGAGAAACTCGATGCCCCTGTCCTGGAACTCAGCTCGAACTTCGCGCAGATTAGGCAACGCTATCCTGGCAATCGGACAGCCATTGCCCTGAACGTAGAACACCAAGAACTCGCGGTCCCCGTACATATCAAGATTATGGGTATGGCCAAGGTGATCGGTAAGCTCAAATTCCGGCATTGTTTTGAGCCAGTCGTCCGCGGCCGTTGACAGCTGAGCCGCTGTTACGACGACCACGGCAATCAGAAATAGGCTGATTGACTTCATTTGAATTATCTCCTTCGCTCTTTCATCCATTCCGACTTGCAGCAATTGGTCTGTCTGCACTGCGTATCCTGACGGGTGCGCCAGTCTGTGGACGGAATAACGTTCATTCTACCAGTTGGTCGCGAAATTTCGAGTTCAAAGGTTAACTCGGTACAGTCTCTGAATACTACCATCAGTTGATTATGGTTCAGCGCAGCCGGTTCGACGCTGCACTCGTGCGAGTCTTGAACGTGTCAATCTGCCTCTCCCCAAGCGTTCATCAAGCGCCCCAGTCATGGCCCCGTCGCGTCCGTGCAACGTGTTTTTTGTGACTTTTCGCAGGCTTGTCGGAGGCTCGTAGGGCGAGTATGCTCAACCTCATATGCATTGGATTGCAGGGGTGGGCGTCTACTTGCTGCAAGGAACCCGGCGGAGGGTCGAAGTCATGAAATGCCCGTTTATTCCGAATTTGCTCGTTCTCTCGTTGCTTGCTCTACCTGCGGCGGCCCAGGAATGGGAAGTTCCCCGCACACCGGACGGCAGGCCAGACCTGCAGGGAATCTGGACTAATGCCACCCAGACACCGTTACAGAGGCCGACGGAATTCGGTACTCGAGGTTCCCTCAACCAGCAGGAAGCGGCAGAGTTGGAGGCTTCCTGGCGCAACCGTATCGCCCGGGCCAGCGCCCCCAGCGATCCGGACCGGGCACCGCCAACTGATGGCAATACCGATCTTGGCTACAACAATTTCTGGGTCGATCGTGGCACTAATGTGATTCGGATCGGCGATGAGTACCGTACTTCGATTGTCGTGGATCCTCCCGATGGACGCATTCCTGATCTCGAAGGGAGGCCGCAGAATGATCTGCGCAGCCAGTTTCGTGCCATGCCCGGCATTGACCCGTACCACGGTCCGGAAACGAGACCTCTGGGGGAGCGCTGTCTGCTGTCATTCGGATCCAGTTCCGGACCCCCGATGTTGCCGGTCATGTACAACAACAATTACCAGATCGTTCAGACCCCTGACCATGTGATGATCATGGTAGAAATGGTCCATGATGCTCGCATTATCCGGATCGATCAGGACCATTTTGAAACTGATTTTGAGAAATGGATGGGAGATTCGGTGGGTTACTGGGAAGGAGACACTCTGGTTGTGAAAACCCGGAATTTCCATTCGCAACAATCCTATCGGGGCAGTTCCCCCGAACTGGTGGTGACCGAGCGATTTGAGTTAATCGAACCAGGTAAGATCAGGTACTCCTTCACCATGGAGGATCCATTAACCTATCAGCGCGCCTGGACTGGTGAGGTAGCCATGAACCGTCGTCCGGCGGGTGATCGTATGTACGAATACGCCTGTCATGAAGGTAATTATGCTTTCTTCGGAATTCTCGGCGGTGCCCGACGGCTCGAGGTTGAAGCCAGCAATTGATTGCATCTGCTGCTCCAAAGGCTGACCGAGGCTGAATTTGAATTGCCGCCAAGGATAAAAGTACCCCGCTATGACCTCACGCACCGCCAGGCACTATGTCGATCTGGTATTCGGCAAGCCCTTCGCTGTAATCACCGTCTTGCTGCTCATCGTGGCATTTTTCGCCTGGCATGCCCGGGATTTTCGCCTTGATGCGTCGGCGGATTCCCTGCTGCTGGAAAACGACCCCGATCTGGAGTTTTCGAGGGAAATTAGCCGGCGCTATGGTGCCCGGGATTCGGTCACCGTCGCTTACACTCCCCGGGGTGACCTGTTTTCCGATGCAGAGTTGCGCACGCTCGGCGCGCTTCGTGACGAGCTGTTGGCATTGGAGCAAGTGCAGTCCGTTGACAGTATTCTCAATGTCCCGGTTTTCGAAGACACGCCACTGACCGGTATTTCCGAGGATTACCTGACCCTTGAAGACGAGGAAACCGACCTCGATGCTGCGCGCGAGGAGATAATGACCAGCCCGGTATTTCGCAACGCGGTCATCAGCCCGGACGGGAGCACAGCCGGCATGCTGGTTGGATTCAGGGCTGATGAGACTTCACTGGCATTGCTGGCCAGGCGCAGCGAATTAAGATCCAGCCGACTGGAACGCGAGCTGACCAACGAAGAGTCGGAAGAGTTGGAGCGCGTGGAATCAGAGTACGACGAGTACAGCGTTATCCTGGCAGACCGTCAGCATGAGACAATCAGCAATATCAGGGAAATCCTCGACGGCTATCGCGATGGAGCAACTATCTATCTGGGTGGTGCGCCGATGATCGCGGATGACCTGGTCACGTTTGTGCGGGGAGATTTGAGCAGTTTTAGTTTTGCCGTTCTGATTCTCATCATCGTTGCTCTGGGCCTTATATTTCGTAAGCCAAGGTTTGTATTCATGCCGTTGGTCTGCTGCGCCGTGGCAGGCACCGTCATGGTGGGCATGCTGGGAATGATGGACTGGCGGGTTACCGTGGTGTCCTCGAATTTTATTTCGCTTCTGCTGATCATCACTATTTCGCTTACCGTGCATCTTATGGTGCGTTACCGGGAACTGCGCGCGACCCGTCACTATTCAGATCATGACAAACTGCTTCGTCATTCCGTGCTCAGCATGTTCAGACCGTGTCTCTACACGGCGCTGACTACCGCGGTGGCATTCGGGTCGCTGATAGTCAGTGGCATTTTGCCAATCATAAATTTCGGCTGGATGATGATGATGGGAGTGGGGACTGCCTTGCTGGTGGCATTCACCCTTTTCCCGGCGATTATGAGCATACTCGGGCGCGATGAAACCAGACTGTCTTCGGATCTGAAACTGAACCTGACATCGGCGTTGGCAAATCTCACCGACAGACTGCGGGGTCGAGTTCTCGTCATCTATGTCCTGATAACCGTGTTTAGCGTGCTTGGATTGAGCAGACTACGGGTTGAAAACAGCTTTATCGATTATTTCCGTGAAGACACGGAAATTTTTCAGGGAATGTCACTGTTTGATGAAAAGTTGGGCGGTACGCTTTCCTTTGATGTGATTGTGGATTTGCCAATGGCGGACGCAAGCTTCGATGATGGCTTTGATGACGGGTTCGACGATGCGTTTGGCTTTGGCGATGAACCTGATGCTGATGAGGACGCATACTGGTTTACGGCGCCTAAAATGGAGCAGGTGAAGGCAATACATGAATACCTGGACAACGATCCCCGCACCGGCAAGGTGCTGTCCTTTGGGGCTGTAATTCAGCTGGCGGAAAAACTCAACGGCAATCAGCCTATCGACGGAGTATTGTGGGCGTTGCTATACAGTCGGATTCCTGAAACCTTGCGGGAGACGGTACTGAACCCCTTTGTTTCTATCGAGGCAAACCAGTTGCGGTTTAATGTGCGCGTGATCGAATCGGCGAAAGATCTTAACCGCAACGAGCTGTTGCAGGGCATCGAGTTGGGCCTGGAGCAGGAGTTTGGCTTCAGCGATGACCAGGTCCGGCTGAGCGGAATTCTGGTGATGTACAACAACGTTCTGCAGAGCCTTTTCCAGTCCCAGATTCTGACCCTTGGAGTCGTGCTGTTCGCTATCATGCTGATGTTCATGACGCTTTTCAGATCACTTAAAATCGCCGTGATCTGTATCATTCCCAATGTCATAGCCGCGGCGTTTGTGCTCGGCATCATGGGTTGGCTGAATATTCCACTTGATATCATGACCATTACCATAGCAGCCATCTCCGTTGGAATCGGAGTCGACAATACAATCCATTACATGCACAGGTTCAGGCGAGAATTTCCCCGATTCGGAGACTATCGCGAGACTATGTTCTATTGCCACAATAGCATCGGCAGAGCCATGTACTTCACGTCCATGACGATAGTCGCGGGCTTTTCTATCCTGGCGCTGTCTAACTTCATTCCCACCATAGTATTCGGCTTATTGACCAGCGTGGCTATGCTGATAGCGCTAACGGCTTCCCTCACTCTGCTACCGCAGCTTCTGATAACGTTCAAGCCTTTGGGTTCTGAATCGGTAAAAGCGTGACATTCTGGGCGTCTATGCACTGCGGAATACTTGCAATATCGAGCGAATGTTCGTTAGAATTGCGACCATCAGAACCGATTTTTCTGATGCCTGATACAGGCAACCGATACCCAGGGGGGGCACAAGCGGACTTATCATAAGTTCGCTTTTTTTTTGCAACAGCGGCAGGCTTAATGGTTGTCCTTGAACCCCGGCCCCTTGTGTTCTATGCTGCCGGAAAGCCAATAACCGCGGGCGATGGGGGTGAACTGGCTAAATCGATACATTTCCGAGTTAAATTGAAAATAGACTTACCGGACTGTGTTTCATGGAGCCACTGTATCGCGCATTCCTTACGTTCCTTGCGGCGGTAACCATTCAAAGCTGCGATGAAGGCGGAAGTGATCCGGTTGAACTAACACCGGTACAGGCTTTCATGCTGGATTCGAACTCGCTTGACCGGGGTGAAGCACTGTTCGCCGGAACTTGCGCGGGCTCTTGCCATGGTCTGACTCCTGACGCTGCGGATGCGCCATTCCTTTTCGATTGTGAATGGCAGAATGGTGATGGCGACGATGATATTTTTGCCATAATCTCGGACGGAATTATCGACACCGGCATGGTAGGATTTGGGAATAATTTTCCCGAGGGTGATGACGATAAATGGAAAATAATCGCGTATCTGCGAGCCAATCAACAGCCCTGCGAATAGCCCGCAGAGAGCCCCCGGAACTGCCTGTGCAGGCAAGCAATACTTTTTTACAGCGACAAGTCTAATACCTGTCAACTTGATGGAGTCAAACTATGGACAGCAGAAGTCATCGCGACCGCATAAAACTGAACGACGAAGATGAAAAGAACAGCAAGGAAAAGAGGAACTACGGCCGCGCTTTTATTGACGAGAAGCTTTTCAAATCAAGATCATTGACTATTTTCGGCGAAATCAATGACAAGCTCGCCCGCAATGTTACAGAGCATTTGCTGGCGCTTGCAGCAGAGAACGACGATCCCATTACGCTCTATGTGAGCTCGCCCGGTGGGCATGTGGAATCCGGCGACGTAATTTACGACATGATCAAGTTCATCAGGCCCGAGGTGAGAGCAGTTGGTACTGGGTGGGTAGCGAGCGCCGCGACTACCATATTTCTGGCGGCCAAACCCGAGCACCGCTTCGCGCTGCCCAATACCCGATTTCTGATTCATCAGCCGCTGGGCGGTTCTCGGGGAGTTGCCACTGACATACAGATTCAGGCCGAACAGATTGTGCGCATGCGCGAGCGAATCAACCGCCTGATTGCCGGTGAAACAGGACAGCCGTTGGAGCGCGTGGCCCGGGATACTGATCGGGATTACTGGATGACTGTAGAAGAAGCGATCGACTATGGGATCGTCAGCAAGATTGTGCGGTCCATCGACGAAGTAAATTGATTAATATCCAGTGACAGACTCGGTCTGTTTGCGGAGAATGCTTACTCGCCCTGGCGAATGAAAAGAGCTGTTTGACCTTTGGCAAGTGCACATACCACCATGTATTCCGGCACGCAGTTGATCGCTTCGACGACCGCGACGTCATCGCCGGTCAATCGCGCCTGCAGAGTGGCGGTAGCTCCCGCGTAAGTCACCTGAAAGGTGGCTAGGTCAGCGTTGACACTACCCGGCTCGGATGTCCACAAAAAACCGAGAGATTGCACTTCTTCGACTCGGAACTCGCTATTCCCTGCGTTGACAGCCACGCTGAAAAGAGTTCCCTGGGCCAGCCAGATTCCATTCCAGTCTGCTGCTGAAGGCTCTTCGATAGGAGTTTGTGCACCTGCCGTTAGGCAAGCCAAACAGGCAACGCAGGCGCCAATCAGGTTCATCATGCGAATCATTAGTCTTTGCATGGCTAGCAATCCTGTCTAGGCAAAAGTCAGTCCGATACCGAATAATTGTCCGTGAAAAATAGTAACCAGGCTATAGAGCCCATATCCTACGATCAGTGCTGTGCTATCCCATAGCAACGAGGGCTTGCGAGAATGGGGTGCCCGGACAATTGCCAGTGTGCGGAATTTGGTTAGCGCCCAGACTGTCAGGCAACCAAACAGTAAAATCGATGCCAGGTCTCCATTGGCCCACAAGTGGGCGGCACCCCCTATGGCAGTACCCAGTAGCATTGGATTCAGAGTTATACTGCGGATGTAAGATAGCGGTAAATTGCCAGCTGTCAGCAGGATGAACGCTGGCAGCATGATGAAGTGTGTTATACCGCGTAACTCGTAGCGCGGTTCGTAGATCATGATAAAAGGAGACATCGACTTGCCCAACACGATTAGAATAAGACCAATCAGGGCAATCAGTGAGAAGGTGGCTTTGTAGGGTTTTTCACCCAAGCTGTTACGAACGATGTCCCGCAGATTTAGTTCTCGAAGCAGATGCACGCCGACAAACAGTGTCAGACCCAGCAGAAGTATGTACATAATCGGAGCGGTTGGTCGGGTAGGCAATGATCGACAGTGTAGCACGAGGTCCCTGACTGGGGATATTGCACCGGCCGCCGGGCTCGCGTTGATATCGGGCTAGAATTGCAGGACAAAGGTCGACAGCAAGGCTGCGTACAAAAGAGAAAGCTCACACAATGTGACGGATACAAGCAAATCTATACGAGTTGAAAAACAATAAGCAATTAAGAGGGTCGAAAAATGAAATTTCACTATCTTACTTTCTGCGTCCTTGCTGTTTTGGTGGCAGGCTGTGCAGACGATGACAACAGTCAGTACGACAACCTTGTGTTGTTGCCTGCGGTGACGGAAGCAGATATTCCCTCCGATATTTATCGAGATTCCTGGGCCCGGCTGCCAGCGGTTCAAAGATCGGAGCTGCAGGGTGAGGCAGCAAGAATTTACGACATGTTTACGAGCCCGGGAGGTGGATATGAAACCGGGTTGCGGGGTCCGCTCGGAATGTGGATGTACAGTCCAGAGATGGCAGAGGGGGCTTGGATGCTGCGCCAAAGAGTTAGATATGGCACTGCCAAAGATCAGCGCTTGACCGAGCTCACTATTATTTCTACGGCAAGAGAAATCAGTAATCAATACGAATACTCGGCCCATGAGCCCCTGGGCAGGGCGGCAGGGCTGGAAGAAGAAATCATGGATTTCGTCAAATATCGACGGCCCATGAGTGAGGCCGACGGAATTCCTGGAATGGGTGATGTTGAGAAACTTATTATCCAGTTTGCTCGGGAAGTGGTCAGCGAACCGAAAGTGAGCCAGCAGACATTTGCTCGCGCTATCGAGCTTTTGGGTGAAGAAGGTGTTATGGATCTGACAGGTTTGATCGGTTACTACAACTTTGTTGCCATGACCCTCAAGGCGTTCGACGTGCAGCGCCAGCCTGGCAGTGGTTTACTGCTTCCTGTGCGTGCCGACTGAAATTAGTAGCCAATTGAAAATAGACAACAGGCCCGGACATGCGTCCCGAGCTTGTCACTAAAACCGCTTGCAAAGCACTTGTTTCACCAGGAACTTGATGAATCAAGCGTCGACCGGCTTATCACTCAAACCTGTGAGTTGTTTGAAAACGGGGTCGTTGTTTCGGGAGGGCAATCATGAATATCCGGTCTCTACTGGCATGTATCTTTTTGTTGACCCTGAGCGCGTGCGAGCAGCGGGCCGGCGGCGCGGTTGGTCAACTTGAATCCGAGCGTATTGAAATTACCGCCGAATTTGCTGAACCCATCATCAGTATAGGCGTTCATGAGGGAGATCTTGTGGATACAGGAACCCGTCTCGTGCAGCAAGATGACCAGCGTATCTCCGCGCGCCTTGTCGAAGCGGAGGCAGAGACAGGACGCTTGGAAGCACTGCTGGCAGAGCAGCTGCAGGGGCCACGGAATGAGACCGTAGAAGCTGCTCGTGCTCTGGTGGATGAGCGTCGCATTGAGTTCGAATTCCGCACTATGGAACTGGCCCGACTGGCAGGCCTGCGGGAGCGCAATCTGACCTCTGCGGAGAGTGTCGATCTTGCCCGCAAGCTGATGGATGCGGCTGGCGCCACCATGGAGGCTGCCGGGGCACAATTACGAGAACTGGAAGCGGGAACGCGTCCCGAGCAACTGGAGCAAACTCGCTTCAACCTGCAACGGGCTGAGGCACGGGTGCAGCAGCTGGTGATCGAACAGCAGCGTCATACGTTAAGTGCACCGGTTGCAGCCATGGTAGACACATTGCCTTTCGAAGTAGGTGAAAGGCCTCGTGCCGGAGACGTGGTCGCTGTGTTGCTGAGCGGGCGACAGCCCCATGCCCGTGTCTACGTGCCTGAAGCCTATCGGGTAGGAGTCGCTCCCGGAGATTCGGTTCAGGTGCGAGTGGATGGCCTCAATAGAACTTTGCAGGGCACTGTGCGGCGAATCTCCAGCGAAGCCAGTTTCACACCCTATTTTGCGTTAACCGAAAATGATCGTAGCCGGCTTAGCTATGTAGCAGAAGTCGCTTTGCCGGAGCTGCCGGAAAGACTGCCGGACGGGGTTCCTGTCGAGGCATTTTTTGCCGGAATGGAGATGCCAGCCAATGATTGAGCACCAGGCGGTAGTGTCTGCCCGTGGTTTAAGCCGCGTCTTCGGGCCGATTCAGGCGGTTCGGGACGTAAGCATTGAAATACCGGAAGGAACTATTTTCGGATTTCTCGGCCCTAATGGTTCCGGTAAATCGACTACCATTCGAATGTTGTGCGGCCTTCTGACCCCCTCTTCGGGCGAGGCCACCGTCCTGGGTCTGGATGTTCGCAAAGAAGCTGAAAAACTCAAGCAGCGGATTGGCTACATGACGCAGAAATTTTCGCTCTATGAGGATCTTACCGTACAGGAAAACCTGCGGTTTATCGCTGAGATCTACGCAATCGGTGGTAAGAGGCGAAATTCCCGGGTCGAACAGTTACTGCAGGAATTTGAACTTAAGGATCAGTGCAAGCAACGAGCCGGAACACTCAGTGGCGGACAAAAACAGCGACTGGCGCTCGCTGCTGCTATCCTGCACGAACCAAGTCTGTTGTTTCTGGATGAGCCCACCAGCGCGGTCGATCCGCAGCACCGTCGCGACTTCTGGGAGACTCTGTTCCAGCTTGCCGATCAGGGCACCACGATCCTGGTTTCCACTCACTACATGGACGAGGCCGAACGCTGTCATCAGCTGGCCATTCTGCACCAGGGACTCAAGGTGGCAGATGGCTCTCCCCGGGTGCTTGGGCAGAACATCGACGTTCATGTGGTAGAGGTGGTTGCCGACAATGCCAATCGAGCCAGACAAGCCATCGGCCTGATGAGGCAAGTGTCAAGCATCACCCAGCTGGGAGTCCGCCTTCGTGTGCTGATACCAAAGAATATTCCAGACCCTGCTACCCTGGTTAAACAGGTACTTGAGCAACAGCAACTGGTGGCCCAGGTAAATCAGGTCGCGCCCAGTCTTGAAGATGTTTTCGTTGCGGTAACCGACCTGCAGGCACAAGCGGCATGAACTCTTTTTTGCGATGTGTTGCCATCATGCGCAAAGAACTCTTGCAATTGTCCAGAGACAGGCTGACATTCGGGATGATTGTCGGGATCCCGCTGATTCAGTTGACGATGTTCGGTTACGCTATCAATACCGACGTGCGTAATCTGAGCGCAGCTGTCGCGGATCAGTCAGACAGTCATCTCTCGCGGCAGTTGATCGCCGATATCAACGCGTCCCAGGTGTTGAAGTTCACACACCAGGTGGGCACAGCCCAGGAACTGGAAACTTTGCTGGATAGTGGTCAAATATCCATAGGGCTTTTCATTCCACATGATTTTGATCGTCGCATCGTGACTCGGGAGCGACAGGCGGTCCAATTACTGGTGGACGGAACCGATCCCATCATCCTTGGTGTCGGACGCCAATTGACCTCCGTTCCGGTTCTTTTCGATACCCAGCGCAATGCTCGGAACGGCCAAAACCTGATCGAAGTCCGCAACTACTATAACCCCGAACGCCGTTCCTCGGTCAACATCGTGCCCGGCCTGGTAGGAGTCATACTGACCATGACAATGGTGTTATTTACTGCCGTTGCAATCGTACGGGAAAAAGAGCGCGGCAACCTGGAGCTGTTGATCAATACGCCAGTCAGGACCACTGAATTGATGCTGGGAAAGATTGCACCCTACGTGGTAATCGGCCTGCTGCAGGTTGTCATCATTCTGGGATTGGGGGGGCTATTATTTCAGGTGCCCCTGCGCGGTGATCGAATCGACGTCTTGTGGGCCTCTTTGCTTTTTATTGCTACTAATCTTGCTCTGGGCCTGTTCATTTCAACTTCGGCAAAGACCCAGTTTCAGGCGATGCAGATGACTTTTTTTATTTTCCTGCCTTCGATACTGCTTTCCGGATTCATGTTTCCCTTCGATGGAATGCCGGACGTGGCGAAGCATGTTGCCGAGGTTTTACCCCTCACGCATTTCAATCGGCTGATTCGTGGAATCGTACTTCGTGGCGCCGAGATTCAATCGATGATGAATGATGTGCTGGCGCTGGTAGTCATTATGGTGGTAATGCTGGGATTGGCTATTCGTCGATTCAGCAAACGTCTCGATTGATTCGGTCCCTTGTTGGGACATTATCCGTCCCGGACTCTCTCGGTGTGACGGCTATCCGGCTCCCTGGCAAGAGGGTAACCCGAACCGACCAAAGGCCGGTCCGGGAATTTCATCAGCGTTGAGCTATCGGAATTGTGCGCGACAAATCGTGGTTCTTGAACGGTAGCTCTCTGACGCGTTGCCCGGTCAGGATATAGGCCGCGTTGGCAACCGCCGCGGCTATCGGCGGTGTTGAGGGTTCGCCCAGACCACCGATGGCCTCTCCAGATTCGACTAGATGAACCTGAATCTCAGGCGTTTGTGCCATGCGCACCGAATCGTAGTCAGGGAAGTTCTGATTAGCCACTGCACCATTCTGGATAGTTATTTCGCCATACAGTGCGGCCGAGAGTCCGTAGATTATCCCGCTCTCCACCTGTTGTTCGGCAGTATCTGGATTGATAACTCGACCGCAATCGATCGCGCAGGTTACCTTGTGCACCTGCAGTTGGCCATCCGGGAGCACAGAAACTTCGGCTATTTCGGCGACGACGCTGCCAAAGCTCTCCTGCACCGCTATGCCCATGGCATGGCCGTCGGGGAGATTTTGACCATACCCTGCGCCTTCAGCGGCAACCTCCAGCACCCGACGATGACGTGGATGGTTTGCCAGTAGCTCAAGACGGAACTGGAAGGGATTCTTGCCGGATCTATGCGCAATCTCGTCGACGAAAGATTCGGTAAAGAAAGTCTGCTGGGAATGATCGACGCTGCGCCAGGCCGCGATAGGCACATGGGTATCGCTGTCCACTACACGAATTGACTGGTTGTTGATGGCATAGGGAATGTGCGCTGCACCAGGGGTCTGAATCGGCCCGGTGTAACGGTTTTCCCAGGCAGTTACATTGCCTTGCGCATCGAATGCTGCGCGAAAGTTGCTGGCGACAGCTGGTCGATAATAGTCCTGTTGCATATCGTCTTCACGGCTGAAGACGGTTTTTACTGGCACACTGAATTCCTTTGCGATGAGGGTTGCGTGATCGATCATATTCCAGTTAAAGGGCAACCGACGTCCAAAACCACCACCCAGGTAAACTGGATGCAGTGTCACATCGTTCTCGCCTAATCCGCCAATAGATGCGACCCGTCCCCTGATGCCGAGGTTATCCTGGGTGCTGGTCCACACGTCAGCCTTGCCGTCGTGGAAGTGCACGGTGCAATTCATCGGTTCCATTGGGGCATGAGCAAGGTACGGAACCCGGTAATTTCCCTCGATAATATCGCGGGCTTCTGCCATGGCCGTTTCGGCATCTCCAACTTCTCTGTCTTCTTTACCGGAGCTGGCGGCGAGGTCACGCTCAAATTGCGAGTAAATGTCAGCACTGCTAACGCGGTCATTTTCAGTCTGTTCGAATTCGGTTTTGACCAGCTTGAGCGCCTCCTTGGCGCGCCAGTAATTGTCTGCAACCACAGCGACAGAATCTTCCAGCTCGATAATTCTTCTGACTCCGCGTCGCGAAAGCGCCTCGCCCGGGTCGACCGAAACAAGTCGGGCACCGAATACTGGTGAGATCCTGATTGCCGCGAACAGCATGTCATTACTGTAGGCATCAATACCGAATTTGGCAGAGCCTACAACCTTGGCCGGAATATCGCGTCTCGAAAGTGCCTTGCCCATAATGTTGAATTCAGAAGGTTGCTTGAGGCGGGGATTTTCCGGCGGCTCGAGTTCGGCTGCCGCTGTGGCCAGTTCTCCGAATGAAAGGGAGCGACCGCTGGCATTGTGGTGCACGTGTGATAGCTGGGTGTAGCACTGTTCAGCGGGTACCCCCCAGCGTTCTGCGGCGCAGGCAATGAGCATTTCGCGGGCGGCTGCCCCGGCGTTGCGCATAGCATGTTCACCAGTGAAACGAACCGAGCTGCTGCCGCCTGTAGTCTGCAGATTGACCAGTTGAGCGACCTTCACGGACGATGCCGCGAGAATTGAATCAAGAAAAGCGGGGACACCGAATTCAGCGGCAAATCCGGTAATCAGGTCGCCATTAGCAAACAGGTCAGTTGCCGGGGCTTGCTCGGCATTGATCAGCTCCCAGTCTGCATCCATCTCGTCCGCAGCCATCATCGCCAGCGAGGTGTGCACGCCCTGGCCCATTTCAGAATGCGGGACGTAGACTGTTACCCGGTTATCAGGGTCTATGCGGATCCAACTGGATACGAAGCGCTGACCATTTTCGGCCACTGTTTCGTTGGCCAGTCGGTGACGACTGGGCCTGGTAGCCGCATAACCAATAAGGACTCCGCCACCGACAATTGCAGCGCTGAGAAGAAAGCGTCTTCTGGATAATTTCATGGTGCCTCCCTAGGCTGTTGCCAGCGCACGAATGGCTTTTCGGACCCGCGGTGTGGAACCGCAGCGGCAGATATTGCTCAGACTGCTGTCGATATCGGAATCGCTGGGTGAGGGATTATTATTTAGCAGGTCAGTTACAGCCATGATCATTCCGGACTGGCAATAACCACACTGGGGTACCTGATGGTCAATCCAGGCCTGCTGCACCCTGCTGAGGGTAGGCGCATTGGGAGCGTTACCGTTGACCGCTTCTGCAAGCCCTTCAATGGTGGTGATATCAGCGCTTTCGACCGAACTTATGGGTGTTACGCAGCTGCGTCTGGCGTTGCCATTGACGTGCACGGTGCACGCGCCGCAGGCAGCGATTCCGCAGCCGAATTTTGTCCCCGTCAATCCGAGTTCGTCCCTCAGAACCCACAACAGTGGCATGTCCGGCTCTACGTCAAGCTGGTACTCAACGCCATTGACCTTGATGTTCGCCATCTGGATTTCCTCATTTATTCTGGCTTTAAATTAAGTGACCGGCATAAAACTGCAGGTACAGGCTGCCCAGCATATATCTGTTGCCGACTCGCTTCAACCAGCGACCCCTTGACAGAAAAGTGCTAGCCGGGGAGAGTTGGTGATTGAAATTTTTTGGGACCCTTCTCCATGACTGAACAGGTGCGGCAGATAAAGTTCGAATATTCCAGACTCGAGACAGTCATTCAGGGTGCTGACGCAATCAGTAGCCTGATCGAGCAGGTAGATGCGAGAGATTCCCAGCGGGTGTTCCTTCTGGCATCGAGAACCTTGCATGAGAAGACCGGGCTGGTTGCCGAGATCGACGCGGCTCTGGACGGCAGGTTGAAAGATGTGTTTGCCGACATCCCTGCACACACACCTCGTCCGGCGGTGATGGCGGCACTGGACCGGGCGCGTTCCTGTGATCCCGATTTACTGGTAACTTTCGGCGGCGGATCGGTTATCGATGCGGCCAAGGCCGTGCAGTTGGCATTGCAACAGAAGCTTGAATCGGAGCAGCAGTTGTTGGATTACGCGCAGTTTGCAGACGGCAGCCGTGGGAGCAAGGCTGGTGATTTCAGTCATTTTTCCGAACCCTCGATACTGCGGCAGATAGCTATCCCCACGACATTGTCCGGCGCAGAATTCAGCAACAATGCGGGGATCACAGATCCGGTCAAGTCTCTTAAGGAAGGATATCGGGGCCCGGATCTTTACCCCCAGGTAATTATTTACGATCCGGCCCTGAGTTGCAGAACTCCGCAATGGCTGTGGCTTTCGACAGCAATTCGATCGCTGGATCATGCCGTGGAAGGGTACTGTTCAGCCGATGCTCACAGCTTCCTGGAGGGTCACTTTCTTCACGCACTTCGCTTGTTCGCCAGCAGTTTGCCCGCTACCGTCGACGATCCGGCCAACCTCGCCGCCCGGAGCCTCAGCCAGCAGGCGGTCTGGTTGGCCTGCTGCGGTCTGGGACAGGTTCGCCATGGGGCGAGCCATGGTATCGGCTATCTTCTTGGCGCGGTATGCGGGGTGCCTCATGGCTATACGTCCTGTGTCATGCTGCCCGCGGTTTTGCAGTGGAATAGCGAATTTAATGGCAAACGCCAGCAGCCGATAGCCGAGGCGCTGGGTCAGCCCGACCTGAGTGCCGGGCAGGCAGTCAGAAAACTGGTTGCAAGATTGCAGTTGCCTCAGACATTGCAGGACGTGGGGGTCTCACGTCAACAGTTAGCAAAAATCGCGCAGCTGGCGAGCAGGCATCCGGTAGTGCAACGCAATCCTCGAACCATAAGCAGCACCGAAGATGTCCTTCAAGTTCTGGAACTCGCCTGGAGCTGAAATGGATTTGTCCACTCCGCGTGTACCAGTTCGATCAACAGGTATAATCAGGCTGATGGCTGATATGACGATCAAGAAATGGATAGTGGGTCTCTCCACACTGGTCTGCTTGTCAGCAGGGCTTCTGCTGGCGCAGCCGGCGATCGAGCGGGCCGACGAGCGGACAGATAGGAAGGAAGCGACGCAGTTCCTGCGTTTCCTCGAAGGCGAAGGTGAATTTGCCGGCGAGCTACAGACATCTATAACCACTTATCGCAATGATGCGGGTATTGAGATCGACCTGGTCGCTACTGTTCATATCGCCGAAGAATCTTACTACCGGGAGTTGAACGAATACTTCGCTACCCGTGACGCGGTGCTCTATGAACTTGTGGCTGACGAAAATGTCCGCCCAAATGGACAGGGCACAGCGAGCGGTGGCGGCGCCATCGGATTTTTGCAAACCAGTTTGACCCGATTGCTGGGATTGAGTTTTCAGCTCAATCTGATCAATTATGCGCGTCCGAATTTCTTTCACGCAGATCTGGAACCCCGCGAACTGGACGCGGTGATGGACGCAAAAGGAGAAACCCTTTTTTCGTCGATCCTGAGTCTGGTAATGACTGAGATTGAGCTTCAGGAACAGGGTCTGGTCGGCGGGCAACAGCCCGCGGCGGCAATGTCATTGTCGGACATAATGGGTCTTTTCTCCCTGCCCAACCGGCAGGATGCGTTCAAGTATCTGCTAGGTCAGAGTTTAGCCTACTCTGAGGACAGCCTGGCGTCTCTGACCGGCAGGGGAATAACCATCCTGGATGACCGCAACGAAGCCGCCCTGGACGTCCTGCGCAGGGGGCTGAATAATCCTTCGATTCTGTCTTTCAGTATTTTCTATGGCGCCGCCCATATGCCTGGCATAGAACGGGGTCTGGACCAGTTGGGATTCTCACGGGTCTCCCAGTCATGGCTGACGGCCTGGAAAACAAAATAACCGGCTTTTTCAACCGCTAACGGTTGACTGTCCGGCAAATACAAGGACAATGCTGTGCATGTGGCGCGCATGATCGCCAGATGATGGGCTTCATCTGCAAATTGCGCTGGCTTGCATGGGAGTAGGGCAGAGGGAATTTCGTTTTCGAAAAAATCTGCGGCAATCACAGCGACACTCCCGATCAGATAATTTTCAACGCGTTGCTTATGCAAAAAGGAAGGTAGTTTAGATATGAGAAAAATACTCGGTGGATCATTGATTGCGATGGTGCTGGTTCTGGCTGGATGTGCGGCGTCAGTTCCCCCGGCAATAGGGGTATGGAACATTGAAATGAATACGCCCCTCGGTGCGATGCCAGCGGTTCTGACTATTTCTGGAGACGGTACCGGTGTCATGTCGGGAGACCTGGGCGAACAGAATATCAGTGGGATTATGTTTGACGGCAATGCCATAAATTTTACCGCTGATCTCGAGGCTCAAGGTCAGAGTATCAGCCTCACGTTCAGTGGCACCGTGGATGGTGACTCGCTGAGTGGTGAATTCGGTAGCGACTTCGGTGCTTTCGGAGTCACCGGGACCCGTCAGTAGACTCGAATCTGACGCCGGACGCTAGCTACTCTGGCGGTCTCAATAAGTAAAAAAAGGTGGCGCTGTGGCACCGCCTTTTTTTGTGGCTACGGTCTTTGGACTCGGAAATTGTCGTCGTGCTTTCAATTGGCACTGCTGTTCAGATGAACTGTGTCCGCAATGCCTCCAGCACGCTTTCCAGATTTTGCCGAGCTGCCTGGCTGTTTGGGTGGATGCTCAATAAACTTTCAAACGCTTCTCGCGCTTTGAGCAGGTTGTTCTGTTGAAGGTAGACAAGGCCCAGGCCCGATAGCGCGCCAAAGTGTCGCGGTTCCAGATTCAGGGTTTGGTCTATATCGCTAACAGACTCGGCAAAGTTTCCCATCAGATAATGCAATGTTGCGCGACGATTCCATGCCTCAGCATAAGCGGGCTGTTGGTCAATGACTGCAGTGAACACTCGCAGTGCGTCGCCATGGTAGCCGGCATTCATGAGCCTGTCACCGGCCACCAGAGCCGCCTGCATGTCACGGTCTGAATGCTGGTACCAGAGGTTCCAGATCCGGCTTTCGATTTCCGATAAGAGCCTCGAGTCTTCGGTTTCGGTCAGTGCGTCGAAAAGCGCATCCAATTGCGGGTCGGTCTGATCACCCCGGGTGGGGATAACAGCAAGCAGGCAAATCAGGGTTAGCAGACATTGGAGCTTTACGTGAGACATGGTGAAATTTTGCGCTATCGTTTGTCGGGAGTAAAGAAATGGCGGATTGTCTGATCTGATTGCCATACTGGCGGCTTATCGAGGCTCGCTCGGCTTAAAAACGTTCCGCACTTGCCCTGTCCCAATCCAGCTGATACTCCGGGGGAGCGGTATGCTCCAGTAACTGGCCATCGAAAAGTAACGGGTGTATCTCGTCAAACAGCCGGTAGCCGGCGTCGTAGCGGCAAACGATATCGCCGGGCTGCAGCCGGTCTGGATTGTCATAACCCATGGCGCCGCAAAGTTCGAGGAAGGCGTGCATGGTGTTGTGATGAAAGTTTTTGACGCGGATGGCTTTGGCTTCCACGTTGATCGCCCGACCCCGGATTGGGTTGGTCGTGGCAACGCCGGTAGGGCAATTGTTGGTGTTACAGGACTGCGCCTGAATGCAGCCCAGCGCCATCATCATGGTGCGTGCGGCGTTGACTGTATCTGCTCCGACGGCAATTTTTTCCAGCATGTCATATCCGGTCGCGGTCTTGCCGGCGCTGATTATACTGATCTTGTCCCTGACGCCGGCACCGATCAGCACCTGGCTTACCGCAAAAGTTGCTTCCAGACACGGAGTGCCGAGACGGTTTGAAAACTCCACCGGCGCGGCACCCGTTCCTCCTTCCGCGCCGTCGACCGTGATAAAGTCGGGATAAATGCCGGTTTCGAGCATTCCTTTGACAATTGCCATGAATTCGCTCTTCCTGCCCAAACAGAACTTGAACCCCACAGGCTTACCGCCGCTCAGTTCCCGAAGTCGTTGAACAAAGTTCATCAGTTCTAGGGGGGAGCTGAATTCCGGATGCCTGGCCGGGGAGTAGACGGTTTTACCGACTTCGACCGTCCGTATTCTTGCGATTTCCTCGGTAACCTTGGCTCCAGGCAGAACTCCGCCATGGGAAGGCTTGGCGCCCTGGGAAATTTTAATCTCTATCATCTTGACCTGATCCAGGCAGGCCTTCGCGGCAAACGCCCCGTTATCCAGTCGGCCTTCTGAGGTTCGACACCCGAAATAACCGGTCCCCAGTTGCCAGACCAGATCGCCTCCATGTGCCAGGTGATGTTCGCTGATACTGCCTTCGCCGGTGTTATGGAAAAAGTTACCCAGCGCTGCGCCCTTGTTCAGGGCTGCAATAGCGTTCGCGCTCAAGGCTCCGAAACTCATGCCAGAAATATTCAGTCGTGATGCGCTGTAGGGTTTCTTGCATCCCGGGCCACCTATGGTAACCCTGCTGTGCTCTTCTTTCACCGTAGTTGCATTGATTGAGTGATAGAGGCTGCGGAAACCTTGCTCCAGAATATCTCGCTGGGTTCCAAAGGGCAGCGTATCGTTCAGGTTTTTGGAGCGTCGGTAAACGAGATCCCGTTGTTCCCGGTTGAAGGGACGCTCGGAAGTGTTGCTAGCGATGAAATATTGCTGAATTTCCGGACGAATGTACTCCAGCAGATAACGCAAATTCGCCAGCACGGGGTAATTGCGCCTCAAGTTGTTGGGCGCCCAGCGCATTTCCCAAAATCCAAGGATCGCATAACCGGTAAACAGAACGGATAGAACCAGTTGAAATGGATGTCGCGCCAGCTCAGAGAGGCTCAGTGAGTCAGAGCTCACAATCAAAAGCCACGCGACGCTGGAAGGCAGCGCCACGAGAGTTATAAACCAGTACAGACGAACCGCTGGAAGCATGACGGAATCCTTATTGAGACCAGTTTTTTTATTGGTCGCCGTCAGTAATAGCGGCATGCGGGGATACCAGCTGAAGTGGTTTGCAGGGATCCTCCTTTGCTGGCCCGGTGTGGCGCTTGAGGAAATTTAGCCCTCTTAGAAATTCCACACCAGCGTTACGGCAGACTGCGTATCGGACTTCTCCTTGCCAATCGGCACCTCGGTCTGATGTTTGATGTTGATAGAGAAACGCAGGGCAAGATTTTCCTGGATTTCGGTTTCTATACCGGTTTCCGAACGATAAATGTTCGAGTCCTGACCAAACTCCATGGCGAGATCCTGAAAGAAATTAGCTGAATCGGAGATTTCCCATTCAAATTCTGTTGCAAGTCGTACGATCAGTTCATTCAGGGAAAGCTTACCCTCCGAGTTTCGATATCCGGGACCGATATCGGTATCAAGGTTCATGTTATCGATGCTCTGCAGCCAACTGCGACCATAACTGGCCGTAAAGTCAGCCTGATAGTCATAACCGCTGAAGCGGTCATCTTCAAAGGAGCCCCTGATCGAGAAGTAACTGTTGTCATCCAGATCGCGGCGTCCTCTGATCACATGGTAGAAGCGCTGCGCTGTTGTTACGCCCTGGCGCGAGCCCAGCAGCCCGTCCGAAGTGAACTGGTAATCCCAGCTATTGCGCACCCAGTCCATGGTTACACCGTAGCGTACGGTTCGCTCTTCCGTGTTACCAGTCGTGAAGGTAGCACCAAGTTCGACCTCGGTGGCAATGTCGCCCCCCTGTTGCGCAAACGATTGAGCACAAATCGTGCAAAGCAGAACAAGGATATAGCGTTGCTTTGTGACCAACATGAAACACTCCGATACAAAAGCTCCAAACCTTTTGTATCGGTGGCTCGAGAAGATTATTGAGGCGGGCTATGGCGGACCGCGATCAGAATGCGCCGCTTGCGTCAAAACCCGGTACTGTGTGCAGCACATCGAGTTGCGAAGCCTGGTCAGCCGAACCGTACATCTGTTCAACCGTCATGCAATGACGGCGCCTGACGCGACTGAAACTCCGCTGCTCATCAGAACACACGATCATCTGGGCGAGCGGTCTTTCCCTATTGTATTCGGCCAGTTCTGCCTCGCTCATGCGTTCAAAATTGGGCATGCCCCGAGTGTCTACGCAGCTGGCCAGGATAAAGGCCAGCAGAAAGAGAAGCTGTTTCATCTGTTTACCTTGCTAACTATTGGGTGTAACCCGGCACGGTACCAAGCACATCAAGTTGTCGGGCTTGTTCGGCTGACCCGTACATTTGTTCGACGGTCATGCAGCGGCGTCGTCTGACCCGGCTGAAGGATCGTTCATCTTCGCCACAGACAATCATTTGCGAGATCGGCCTGCCGCTATTGTATTCCGCCAGTTCCTGCCGACTCATACGCTCGAAATTGGGCATGTCCCGAACGTCCACACAGCCTGCGAGAGTCATGCCGGCCAGAACAAACAATCCACTAATTATTGTTTTCAATGCTGCGCCTCCGCCAGAAAAAGCTGACGAATAGTAGTCCTAATTTTAGTCAATTGAAAGCATAGTTAGTCGATAGATTTCGGACTGTCAGAAGGATTCAAGTGCCTCGGGTTCTTGCCGTGTGAACACACAGAATCCTGTGGCTGGCGGATTCTTTGACGATTTTCTCGCAATCGCTTAGTAGTTGAGTGTCTTGGGAGTTATACTAGCTTTTCACTCTGGAGATTAAAGGCATGAAAAATCTGGCAATGCTGGCGAGCTTGTGCAGCGTGCTGGGGTGTTTTTCGGGGTTTTCGACGGCTGCGGAGCAGGATCAAATCGTTATTGAAGACCTTACACCCGCTCAGCTAAGGGAACAGATTGAGATCGTACAGGCCGAGTTTTACCGGGTGTTCAATGCCATGAACGATGACGATGATTTCGATATTATCTGTCATCGATATATGCCAACCGGTTCCAATATTCATCGTGACGCCTGTGAACCCAAGTTTGTAATCGATAAGCGCGCAGATAATGTGAATCAGTCTCGATTCGGCAATGACATCTTGATGGATCACGATGCCCTGATGGCTTCATTGCGAACCCAATTCGAAGAACTGACCAGAAAAATGAACGCAATCGCTGCCGAGAGCCAGTATTTCAGTGAACTTAATCGGGTGCTGAGCATGTTGAATGATCGTCTCGACGAGATAAGCAATTGAATGGATTAGTCCGACGCGACCCTGGGTCTGGTTGCAAAAGTAGATGAAAACGCTTTACCTGCTCCGTCACGCCAAGTCCAGCTGGGATCATCCCGAACTGCGGGATTTTGAGCGCCCCCTATCGGAACGTGGATTGAAAGACATCAGCAGTATGGGTCAGCGGTTTGCGCAAGCGGGACGGCAAGTCGGATGTATCATTAGCAGCCCTGCGGTCAGGGCAAAGACTACAGCAATACTTTTTGCCAGAGAGCTTGGTTATCCGGAGGATGATGTCGTTTCGAATCCGGAGCTTTACTTTGCGGGAGCCTCGATGTTTCTGAAAGCGGCCAGCCTGGTTGACGAGCATTTTGATTCTTCTATGTTAGTAGGCCACAATCCTGCGATCACCGAATTTGTCAATGATATGTGTGGAGCCGGAATTGATAACGTGCCCACCAGCGGGCTTGTGGAACTGCGATTGCCGATAGAGTACTGGTCGGACGTCGGTTATGGCGATGCCGAGTTGATCGATTTCGATTATCCCAAGCGTAGTTCCTGAGGTCGATCTGGCAACGGAATCCCATGATGAGAATCATTACAGCGATAGTATTGATAACGCTGGTTGCCTGTCAGGACAGCGATGAACAGGCATCGGGCGGTAGAGAGGCCATACGGCAAAACTTGTCTTCCGCATCTCTAACCGCAGAGCCGCGCTGGTATAGGCAGGACCAGGTGAGCACAGGGCAGGAAGTTTTCGCGCAGAATTGCGCAGTTTGCCATGGTGATCGAGCGCAGGGCCTTGTGGAGAACTGGCGACAAAGGTTGCCGGATGGTTCGTTTCCGCCTCCCCCATTGAACGGCAGTGCTCACGCCTGGCATCACCCGCTCTTTCAGCTCGTCCAAACTATTGAAACCGGCGGGGTTCCCTATGGTGGCCAAATGCCAGCCTTTGACGAATTGTTGAGCAATGAGGAAAAACTGGCAGCTGTTGCTTATTTTCAAGATTTCTGGGACGAAGAAATTTATCTCAGTTGGGTCGATCGGGGTGGATTGGATTGATTGGACCAAGTTTTTCTGACAGGTCGTATGCGCGACGCCTGCTGCTGGCAATCACTGTGATCTTGCCGATCCTGTCGGCGTGTGCACAGTCGCCCCCTGATGCACCTTTCGAATCACCGGTCTCGATAAATGAATGGAGGTCGGGACTCTATACTGATCATGATCTGGTAGGGTCGCTGTGGCATTCGCACAGTAACCGGTTTGTCCCAATCGCTGAATTTGCCGCTGCGCTGCAAGCAAGTCGTTTTGTGCTGCTCGGAGAAAAGCACGACAATCCTGACCATCACCGAATTCAGCAAAACATCCTGCGTTTCCTGCTGGCAAGCGATCGGGTGGGCACAGTGTCCTTTGAGATGATGGATTCCGGGTTTGACGAGCAATTGGATAGACTCGGTGATCATAAGTTTGATTCCATGGCGCAGCTGAAAGAATTCCTGCAGTGGGATGACCAGGGCTGGGACTGGGAATTCTACGGACCATTGATAGCCGACGTTCTGGCGGCTGATATCGCCATACGATCGGCTAACATTAGTATGGATCAAATGCGTGAAGTTTACGCGCAACCGCTTGAGCCTTCAGTCGCCAATGTCATGGATGCAGCGGCGATGGAACAACTCAATATCGAAATTGATGAGAGCCACTGTAATTTGCTGCCGGCCAGTCAGTTTCCGGCGATGGTGCGCGTCCAGCAGGCGCGCGATCATGCCATGGCTTCCAGCCTCGCAGCACAGTCCGGTCAGGACCGCATAAATTTACTGATTGCAGGTAATTACCATGTGCGTCACGACCTTGGGGTGCCGAATTACCTGTTAGCGTTGTCGCCGGACTTGCAGCGCGACGATATTCTTTCATTGGCAGTTCTCGAAGTTAGCCCTGAGAGCGACGATCCCGCGGATTACCTGCAAGCCTATTCGAATCTCAAGCCATTTGATTATGTCTGGTTTACTCCTGCCATCAGCAATGAAGATTATTGTGCTGGTCTGGTGGACCAGTAAGTGGATGGAAAAAATCCCTTTGGCCGGGCTAAACTCTTGCAACCCGTAATTTCATATCAGAATTCCAATGACACTTCTTAGAACAGCAAAAACTCTTATTACCCTAATGAGCCTGCTAGCAATCAGGCCGTCTCTGGCCCAGGTTCCACTGCAGGTAGATCCATATCGACCTGATTATGACCAGGGAGGAGAATTTAATTTTGTTCGTGTGCAGTTTGATACTTACTACGGAGGCGGTTTTCGGGGGTTTGGAGGTTTCGGCGGGGGCACCTGGGCCATAGATTTTCCCGATGCCGATATGAATTTTCTCCGCGGCGTATCCAGACTGACCAATATTCGCGTAATGAGCGATCCCATAGTCCTGCGCCTTGACGATAACGAGATCTTTGATTATCCGTTTCTGTACATGCTTGAAGTGGGTCAGGCGGGCGGCATTAATTTCAATCCTCCTGAGATTGAAAACTTGCGAGAATACCTCTTGCGCGGCGGTTTCTTGCTGATCGATGATTTCTGGGGGACCCAGCAATGGGACAACTTTATCGCCGCATTTGGCCAGGTATTTCCTGATCGGGAGATAATACAGCTACCTCCCGATCATGAGATTTACCATGTTTATTACGACATTGACGGCGCGCAGATGATCCCTGCTCTTGGGCGTTCGGACCAGTATGGTGAGCAGGACATCGATTACGCCACTAATCACGCTATCGTTGATGATGACGGACGGGTCATGGTGCTTATCAACTGGAACTCGGATATGGGCGACGGTTGGGAGCACACCTACCACCCGTCCTACCCTACTCGCTATGCCAATGCGGCTTACCAGTTAGGCATCAATTACCTGATGTACTCGTTGACTCATTAGCAATCTCTGCTGCAGCGGTCGCTCTGTTTGTTGACGCGGCGGCGCATTTGAATGTGGCGAGTTTAGCTACACAAACTCTTGAATGAAAAATATCGCTCACCTTTCCAGAGGATCGTCTTTGTCGGCATTCAAAGTTAATGTTCCGGCAAAGTTTTCAAATTGTAATTTTGTCAACGTCTTGTTGCGATAGAGACCGACCAGGGCGGCGTGAGCGATATGCTTGGCATTGATTTCAAAGTATTCCCGCAGTTCCTGTCTGGACTCACACAGACCGTAACCATCGGTGCCAAGAACCGTGTAATTGGCGCCCATCCATCGACTGATGGATTCCGGAATCGATTTCATGTAGTCGCTGGCGGCCACAAAAACTTCGTCGGTGGCTTCGAAGAGCGATTCCAGATAGGAAGCCCGCTCGGGTTCGAGGGGATGAAGTCTATTCCAGCGCGCACATGCCTGGGCTTCTCGAGCCAGTTGCAGATAACTCGTTACACTCCAGATCTTTACGTTGAAGCCCCAGTTTACAAGCAGGTTTGCGGCTTCTAAAACCTGTTGCATGATAGAGCCGCTTCCCAGAAGGTTGACAGTCGCCGAGTTTTTATTGGACTTGCCGCCAGCTGAAACATGCTGGTACAGGTATGCACCCTTGATGATCTGCTGCTGTATCCTCTCACCGAGGTCTTCGGTGGGGATCGCGGGCATTGGGTAGGCTTCGTTGTAGACCGTCAGATAATAGAAAATGTTCTCTCTTTGTTCGTACATGCGACGGATGCCCTCACGAACAATTACGGTCAACTCATAACCGAATGCCGGATCATAGATTTTCAGGTTAGGGTAGGTGCTGGCAAGCACCGGTGAATGCCCGTCCTGGTGCTGAAAGCCTTCACCGTTCAGGGTTGTTCTCCCGGCAGTGCCGCCTACCAGGAATCCTCTGCACATCATGTCGCCACAGCTCCACAGCATATCGCCGACCCGCTGGAAGCCGAAGATTGAGTAGAAGAAATAGAACGGAATCATTGGCAGGCCGTGTATGGCATAAGCTGTACCTGCTGCCATGAAAGATGCGATTGCGCCGGTTTCACAGATGCCTTCCTGAAGTATCTGCCCATCGATGGCTTCGCGATAGGCCATAATGCTGTCCGCGTCCACGGGCGTGTATTTTTGTCCGTCGGCGGAATAGATTCCCGCTATTTTGAATAAGGCATCGAGCCCGAAAGTCCGGGCCTCGTCTGGAACGATAGGTACAACATATTTTCCAAGACTCTGATCTTTCATTAAGGTAGATAATAGACGGACGGCAGCCATCGTAGTGGATTGCGCCTTTGAGCCTGAGCCGCCGGTAATGGACGCGAATTTCTGCAGATCGGGTGTCTTTAGGGCCGGGCATTCAATTGTTCGAGCGGGAACAAATCCGCCCAGTGCGGTTCGGCGAGACTTGATATAGGAGATTTCGGGACTGGTCTCAACGGGGCGGTAAAACTGCGCCCTGATAATTGCTTCCTCGTCCAAAGGGATGCCAAAGTTTTTGGCACATTCCAATCGTTCTTCCGGCCCCAGGTCCTTCTTCTGGTGGGCGGTGTTTTTTCCCTCTGCGGCAGGCCCCATGCCGTCACCTTTGACGGTTTTGATCAGCAGTACCGAAGGTCGCCCGTTGCTTTGCAAGGCGCGGTGGTAGCCTGCATAGATTTTTTCCACGTCCTGGCCGCCTCGCTTGATACGCCTGACTTCTTCGTCACTCAGGGAATTCATCATCTGTTCGAGTTCAGGATTTCCGTCGACCCAGTGTTCGCGCTGTCGATTTCCCGGCAACACCGAATAGCGTTGGTAATCTCCGTCTACACATTCTTCCATGCGACGGCGCAAGCTGCCTTTAACGTCCATGGCGAGAAGCTTGTCCCAACCACCGCCCCAGATGACCTTGATGACGTTCCAGTCGGCGCCGCGGAAAGACGCCTCGAGTTCCTGAATGATCTTGCCATTGCCGCGAACCGGTCCGTCGAGACGCTGCAGGTTGCAATTGACCACCAGAATAAGATTATCCAGACGTTCTCGGGCGGCAATGTTTATTGTGCCGAGCACTTCGGGCTCGTCGCATTCGCCGTCGCCAATGAAACACCAGACTTTACCCCCCCGGGCAGGCTTCAGGCCCCTGTTTTCGAGGTATTTTGCAAAGCGGGCCTGGTATATCGCCGTAGGTACCGAAAGGCCCATCGATGCATTGGGAACTTGCCAGAAATCCGGTAACGAGAGGGGGTGCGGGTACGACGGAAGTCCGCCACCGGGTGCCAATTCCCGACGATAGTTTCGCAGCTTATCCTCGTCCAGCCGACCTTCGAGGTAGGCCCGTGCGTAGACACCTGGCGCAGTATGCGGTTGCAATATCACAAGGTCTCCACCGTAAGTTTCATCCTCGTTGCGAAAGAAGTGATTGAAGCCTACTTCCATAAGAGTGGCCGCCGAACCGTAAGTGGCGATGTGGCCTCCCACGCCTGATCCTCTGTCCTGCTGCTGAAGCACCATCGCCATGGCATTCCAGCGATTGATGTTCTCGATGCGTTTCTCAAGCTCGGCATTGCCAGGGTAGGCAGGTTGCTCTGAGAGTGGCACCGAGTTCAGATAGGGTGTATTGAGCTGATGCTGGGACAGGGCAACATTGTGGTCGTAACTCCATTTTCGCAGCCCGTCCAGAATCTGATTGACGCCCGGTTCGCCATGATGGCGATATATGTCGGAAAGAGCCTCAAGCCATTCCTGCAGTTCATGCTCGAAGCCGCTTTCGGATTGTTCTTCTCGGGCCATGCAAGCTACCTGGGTGAGGGAGATTAGACTGTCATTATAGTTACAATGCGTCGTAGAAGATTGCAAATTGTGCTATATGAATGTGAATAATTAGCATATATTTTCTCATTAAGTTTAATAAGAGAATAAATATGCCAATAATCCCCCTGGATCGTATCGACTTCAGAATACTTCGCTGTCTGCAGAACAGTGGCCGCATGTCTAATACGGACCTTGCAGAAAAAGTCGGTCTGTCTCCCTCTCCCTGCCTGCGTCGAATCAAGTCGCTAGAACAGCAGGGCATTATTAAACGTTATGCCGCGATCGTTGATGCCAAGGCGGTTGGGTTGCCGATCAGCATTTTTGTCAATGTGTCCCTGCACAATCAGGAGCGCAAGAGTCTGGAGCAATTCGAAGCCCATATCGCCAGGTACGAGGAAGTCATGGAGTGCTACCTCATGACCGGCAGCTTCGACTACATGCTGAGAATAGTGGTGCCCGATCTGGAGAGCTATGAGCACTTCCTGGCCGAGAGATTGACCACAACTCCGGGTGTCGCCAATATTCAGTCCAGCTTTACCCTGAAGCAGGTGGTATACAAAACCGAGTTGCCACTGGATTCCGCTTCTCGCTGATTGGTAATCAATCCGTCGGGGATATCTGGGGCATTTAAATTTGCCTGCAGCTAAAGTACAGTGAGCGAAACAATCATCTGGCAACCTCGAGGCGCTCTATGACGACAAAATTGACTGCGATGAAAACGTTGACTCTGGGAGCGCTGCTGGTTTCCCTGGCAGCCTGCAACCAGGAACCGACAGGACCGCTTCACCTTTCCCTTGCCTCTCTCTCCAATCGCCCCTATCTGCTCAGCGGCGGCGATGCGTTGATTGAGATTGCCGCCTCTACTGCTGACAGCGATGAAATCAGACTGGTTGTCAATGGCATCGCCCGCTCCGTGGCGCTGGAGCAGGTCGCACAGGACGGCGATCTCACGCTGTTTCGCGCTCTTATCAGCGGGCTCATTGAGGGCAACAACACGGTGATGGCCAGGTTAGGCGATGCCGCGGCGGAGTTGCCACTGGTCAACTATCCGATAACCGGGCCGATTTTTTCTGGCGAACAGCAGCAACCCTATTTTTGCCTGAACCAGCTCGCGCCAGAATCAGGAGGAACTCCACGCCGATTCGCCCTGGGGAACGGAGATTTTCTCGATGGTTCGGAGACCGACACCGACTGTTCGCTGCCAGCGCGGGTTGATTATGTTTATTGGTCAGCGGAAAGTGAGGTCGGCTTTAAACCGCTTGCCGATATCAGTGAGCGACCACAGGACATGACTTTTACCACGACAATGGAGGGTGTGCAGACACCCTATATCGTTCGCATCGAGACGGGCACAATAAATAGGGCGATTTATCAGATCGCAATTTTGCATGATCCCGATGCGCCAGTTCCGTCGCCCCTCGGCGAAAGCGGAGCCTGGAATGAAAGGCTGGTCTATACCTTTGGTGGGGGTTGCGAGGCCGGATATTTTCAGGGAACGGCGACTGGCGGCGTTCTGCGCCACAATATGCTGAGTCGGGGCTATGCGGTTGCATCGTCCACCCTCAATGTAAACGCCCAGGGCGGCTGTAACGATGTATTGTCCGCTGAAACCGCCATGATGGTGAAAGAGCACTTCATCGAGACTTACGGTGTGCCTCGTTACACCATTGGTAATGGCAGTTCGGGAGGCGCGATGCAGCAGTTCCTGATCGCTGGTGCATATCCCGGTATTCTGGATGGTCTGTTGCCAAGTAACACCTTTGCTGACGCCGTTTCCTATTTCACCGATTCCCAGGAGTGCGCCAGTATCCTGAAGGAATATGTGAATGATCCTTCCCGCGACCTGGATGACCAGACAAAAAACGTCATTGGCGGCTGGTCTATGTGGTCGCTGTGCGAATCCTCACTGGGGCAAAGACCAAAACGTATTGCACCGGATGATTGTTCCGCTCAAGTACCGCAAGAAGCGGCCTACGATCCGATCAGCAATCCGGCAGGGGCAAGGTGTTCCATCTACGATGGAATGCGAAACATTTTCGGCGAGAAAGTTTATCCTGAAATCAGCTCAGACCGGCCTTTTGCCCGCGCTCCCCATGATAATGTCGGGGTCCAGTATGGACTGGCCGCATTGAACGAGGGTCTCATCGATAAGGAGTTGTTTCTTGATCTGAACGAGAAAATTGGTGGCTGGGATATCGATGTCAATTCCAGGTCGCAGCGAACGGAAGCGGATGATGATGCTCTGAGAATTGCCTATCAGACGGGGAGGGTTAGCAGCGGTGGAGCGGGGCTCGCGCAGGTGCCAATCATCGATGATCGAGGGTACCTGGACGACATTGGTAATTTCCACGCCAGCGTGTATTCGTTCATTACCCGCGCGCGGCTGGAACGCGACAATGGGCATGCCGATAATTACATACTTCGAAGACATTCAAGAGAGATGTCGATCGAGGACGAAAATCTCGAGCTAATGGACCAATGGCTGGCAAACATCAGCAGTGACAAGGATGGTGGAACTCTACTCGACAAGATTGTCAGAGCAAGACCTGCTGATCTACAAAATGATTGTTTTGCCATGAATGGTGAAAGAATTGTTGAACCGCCGGTTTTTAACCCGCAGCGACTGTTTGACAATACCGAAGGGAGTTGTAACGGTCTTTTCCCACCCCACGCGGGGCTCCGGCTAGTGGCCGGCGGGCCGCTGACTAATGACATTTTGAAATGTCAGCTAAAGCCCCTTGATTACAACGATTACACAGTGAGTTTTAGTGACGCGGAAAAAACCAGGCTGGAATCAATCTTCTCAGAAGGGGTCTGCGACTGGAGCAGGGCTGGCGTGCATCAGCAGGTCAATCAGACCTGGCTGTCTTTCGGACCCTCGCCAGTGAATCGCTACGAACCCTGATCAGAGAGAAAATTCATTATCAGAGTGACGTTCTGTTCGTCGCAACCTTGTGTTTGACTGAACATATAGTCAATTGCCATCTGCTCGATAGCATCAGCCCTGGCGATCAGTGCTTTGAACTGCTCGATTTTGGGCGGGGGCACGCTCTTGTCACTGAAAAAGTCGATCATCAATTTCAGCTCCGCCCTGCTGAGATTGTTTGCGAAAATCGCCGCGATGCCGGGTTCAAATTTTTCCCAGGCGTAAGTCTCCAGATAGCAGTTGGAAATCTGTTGCTTGATCGAATCCGGCAATTCACGATCAGTTGACATCGCCACTATGCTCGCATAGGTCCGGATTACATTGCGGGTTTGCTGATTAGTAGCCTGTTCAAATTCTCTCGCCACCTCGGTGATTCGTAATAATCGATACGCATCGTCCAGCTCGTCTGCTGAGGTGTAGATTGGTGTCAAGAAAAACACCAGAAGCAAACAAGCTGCAGGTCGCAGGGATGGGAAAGCACAATATTTGCCTGTTTTTACAATCAAAGACGCGCTCATGAGATGCTGCAATCCGTCTAATTTGTGATCCACTTGGCCAGTATCGAGTGTATACAAAAACTCCAAACCTCACAGCTATTCCTTAAGCTAATGAAGGCGAAACAATATCTTCCGGGCAAAAGTTTATCCGGTTATTTACATTTCGATTAACAAATGACAACATGTTAACAAAAAACGGGCCGGTGCTCGCAAAGATTCAGGTATCCGATCGATTGCAATCGACACAGCAAGGTGAGAAGTCCAGAATGCATTCCCCCAAACGCGTGGTGTTTCTTGATCTAGTATTGTCGCTGTTTCGCTTGAATGGCCTGCTTATCGCGGAAGGCGACCGGATGACCCGGGATCTCGGTTTAACCAGCGCTCGCTGGCGGGTGATTGGGGCCTGCGCGCTATCCACTGGTGGACTCACCGTACCCGGTATTGCGCGGGTTCTTGGGCAGTCGCGACAGGCTGTTCAGCGCATTGCCGATACCATGGTCGATGATGGGCTGCTGGTGTTTACGCCGAACCCCAAGCACAAGAAATCCATGCTGGTCCACCTCACAGATGAGGGGAAAAGGTGTTATAACCTGCTGCGAGAAGAGCAGGACCCCTGGGCCTTGCAGGCAACAGAGGAAATTTCTTTACAGGATTTAGACACATCGCTCTTTGTATTGCGACGCCTCATTAAAGAATTCGACAAGAAATAGTCATCATGTCCCATCTGTCCTCCCGCTTCCCCAGTGCTCTCTATCGCGCTGAGCAGGTCCGCGAGCTGGATCGAATAGCCATTGAGGATTATGGCATCGAGGGCTTCGCGTTGATGCAGAAGGCGGCCGGGGTTGCCTTGAGCGAGCTGCTTTCCAGATGGCCACAAGTGAGACACCTGTTGGTGTTTGTCGGAGTTGGCAACAACGGCGGAGACGGCTACTTGCTTGCGGCACTGGCCCAGGAACATGGGCTGAAACCGACACTTATCGCCGTTGGAGATCATGATCAACTCAAGGGCGACGCCCTGCGAGCCAGTCAGCTGGCCCATCAGCGAGGAGTTCAACTGGCCCCGTTCGATGCTGCTTCTCTGTTGCAACATGTTGCTCAACCCCAAGACCAAACAGTAGTCGTCGACGCACTGCTGGGCACCGGTCTGAGTCGGCTTGTCAGCGACACTTTCGCCGCGGCAATACAAAACATAAACCAGTTACCATTTCCTGTCCTGGCCATAGACATCCCTTCGGGACTGAGCAGTGATAGCGGCGCCGTTCTCGGTCATGCAGTGCGGGCCGCGGCGACTGTCACCTTTATTGGAGTAAAACAGGGACTGCTAACGGGGGCTGGTGTCGACTGTTGCGGCGAAATTGTGTATCACGACCTGGATGTGCCCCCTCAAGTGCTGGCCGGGTCGGAATCGCCGAAACCAGCCAGTCGACGCATCCGGTTGGGTCAGATTTTGAATTTACTCGAACCGCGGTTGCCTTCTGCCAACAAGGGTAATTTCGGGCATACTGTGATCGTTGGCGGCGATTATGGCTATGGTGGAGCAGCCTTGCTGGCAGCGACGGGTGCCTTACGGGCGGGTTCCGGTTTGGTGAGCATAGTCACCCGCTCGGCCAACCGATCCGGGATATTGTCTCGGCAACCTGAAATTATGCTCGCAGGCACAGAAGATCCTGAGAATTATGGGCACCGGGTCGAGGATGTCCTGGCTCGGGCAACGTCCATTGTTGTGGGTCCTGGATTGGGACGGACCGACTGGTCGCGCGAGTTGCTCGCTCGCTCGCTTCAATTTCAGGAGGACAGCGGAATCCCGCTGGTGGTTGACGCCGACGGATTGAACCTTCTGACCGATGTATTGGGGGCGGAACCCTCGAGAGTGTCTGCCAGAGACGATTGGATCCTAACGCCGCATCCCGGGGAGGCCGCTCGCCTGCTCGCATGCACAAACAGCGAAGTGAATGCGGACCGATTCGCAGCCGTCGGTGAGTTGCAGGCCCGCTGGGGAGGTGTCGTCCTGTTGAAAGGCGCCGGTAGCCTTATCTGCAGTAACCACTTTGGGGAGCAGATCATCGAATTGTGTGATGCGGGAAACCCTGGGATGGCTTCCGGTGGCATGGGTGACGTCTTGAGTGGCGTGATTGGCGCCTTGATTTCGCAGCGTCTCAGTCTGGCCGACAGTCTCCGTCTGGCGGTCTGCCTCCACAGTGAAGCGGCAGATCAGGTAGCAAGAGAAAACGGGCAGCGAGGAATTGTGGCGAGCGATTTGCTCGCTGTTATACAGAAGCTGGTCAATCCCGTTTTATAATCCTCTTGGTCGTAACATCCGCCCCATTGCTAGTGGACAATCACATGCTAACTGACAGTTTGTTCCTGAATGATGAGACCGAAACTGAGAAATTCGGGCGATTGCTGGCCCTGGCAGCTAGCGAATTGCCGGTTTCATCAATAAGTGTTGATTCGCAGCCAGATGCCACCGCAGGAGGCAGAATTTACTTGCACGGTGACCTGGGGGCGGGGAAAACAACCCTGACCCGCGGCTTGATGCGGGCTTTTGGTTACGAGGGTGCGGTAAAAAGTCCTACTTACACTCTAGTCGAACCTTATGAGTTTTCTAGATATAACATCTATCATTTTGATCTATATAGACTTTCAAATCCTGATGAGGTAGAGTTTTTAGGGGTTTCGGACTACTTTGAGAGACATAACCTCTGCCTTATCGAGTGGCCAGAGAACGGCGGCTCACTGCTACCGAAGGCCGATCTGGTGATCGAATTAGGGATCGAGCGCCAGGGCAGAAAACTTCACTGGTTAGCAAACTCGGACAGAGGTCAGGTAATTGCTGAAAGATTACTGGAATTCAGCCGAATCCTCTAAGACCACGAGAACAGTTCTTGTTGACGAGCAAGTCATCATGATCAGCGCACTGGAAACAATTTTTGGTCTGCGATTGCGGGCACCGACACTGGTGCTTGCAATTGCCATGCTGGCCGCGAATCTCTGGTCCGAAAAGGTCGCTGCCGCAGAAGTCCGGGCGGTAAGTTTTCAGCATGCGCCGGATCTTACCAGGGTTATTCTCGATCTGAGCGGAGCGATCAACTATACAGTCTTCAGTCTCGACAACCCCGAGCGTGTGGTGATCGATATCAGCGATAGTGAATTTCTGGGTGACTTGTCGCACTTGGATTACGGCTCAAGTCCCATCAAGACTGTAAGAACGGGCGTGCGCAACGGCGACGATTTGCGCGTAGTGCTGGACATGGAAAGACGCGTCGAGCGCCAGAGTGTTTATCTGGGGACCGACGGCGAATTTAGAGATCGGCTTGTTCTGGAATTTTATAATCAAGAGCCAATGAACACTGGGGCCAGGACCACCAGGACGCTGCAGGTTGCGCAAGCTGATGAAAAGCGGGAAATACGGGTAGCCGTTGTCGCCGGTCATGGTGGAGAAGATCCAGGTGCCCCCAGTTACAACAACGGATTTTGGGAAAAAGAAATTACCCTTGCGATCGCCCGCGCTGTAAGAGATCGGCTGAATCAGACTCCCGGTTACAAGCCCGTGATGATAAGGGATGGCGATTATTCTGTGGCGCTGAAAACGCGACCCCTGATAGCCCGGGATGAAAGGGTCGATATTTACATTTCTATCCATGCTGATTCCTATCGTCGCGAGGAAGTCCAGGGAGTTACCATTTATGCCCTGTCCGGAGAGACTGCCGATCAGGAAAATATCAGGCGGGTGGAAGAGAAAGAAAATTTGACAGATCTGCTTGGAGGCGTTGCGGGTGATACGCGCATCGCAGACGTAGAGGACGACCTGGCGCTGACCTTGCTTGATCTGTCCATGGCTTGGAGTATGGAGCAGAGCGTGGCGCTTGGCGCTGAGGTACTGGATACTCTCGACGGTGTGGCGCCTCTGCGCAAGGACAAGGTCCAGGGCGGGAACCTCTGGGAACTTCGGTCCCCCGACATACCTTCGATTCTGATAGAGACCGGTTACCTCTCAAACCCTGCCGAAGCAGATCGGCTGAAGTCGGCACGCTACCAGTCCAGACTGGCAGATGCCATTGTTCAGGGGGTAAAGAATTTCTTCTACGACAATCCCCCTGCCGGAACCCTGGTGGCCTGGCAGAAAGAGAATGGTGTAACTCCGGAATCCTATCTGGTCAAGCGAGGTGACAGCCTTTCCGAGATCGCGGTGCGTTTCGGAGTCAGCCTTGCCGAACTTAAATCCGAAAACGGACTTAGTGGTGACACTATCCGCATTGGTCAGACACTCGTTGTGCCAGGAATCGGAAACCTTCTCGCCATTTCCGAACATCGTATTTCCCGGGGGGAAACTTTGTCAGAAATCGCCCAGCGCTATCGCGTCAGTTTGGCTAGCCTGAAAAGAGTAAACAATCTGTCCGGCGACAAGATTATGGTCGGGCAGGTGCTGAAAATTCCCACATCCTGAAAGGCTAATCGCGCTTTTTGGCCTCCGCCGCTTCGCATTTCGTTGGTGTTACAATACGCAGGTAACAACTTAGCGATAAGATATTGCGCATGGGAAAGATTGCCGTATTGAGCCAGCGACTGGCGAATCAGATAGCCGCCGGGGAGGTGGTTGAACGACCTGCATCAGTCGTCAAAGAATTACTGGAAAACAGCCTGGATGCAGGTGCTACCAGAATTGAGATTGACGTCGAGAGTGGCGGCAGCAAGCTGTTACGGGTTCGAGACAACGGCTCCGGGATGGCCAAGGAAGATCTCGGATTGTCACTGAGTCGCCACGCGACCAGTAAAATTTTCAGTCTGGAAGACCTGGAGCATATCGCCAGCCTGGGATTCCGGGGTGAGGCTCTGGCCAGCGTCAGCTCGGTTTCACGGCTGACAATTTGCTCCCGCGCGATTGAAAGCGAAGACGGTAAGGCATGGAAAGTCGAAGCTGAGGGCCAGGACATGCAACCGGTCCTGACGCCCGCGGCGCATCAGCAGGGCACCACTGTAGAAGTCAGAGACCTGTTTTTCAATACACCGGCACGCAAAAAATTCCTGCGCACTGAGAAAACTGAATTTGCTCGCATCGAAGAGGTGGTCAAACGCATTGCTCTCAGCCGCTTCGATGTGGCATTCGTCCTCCGCCATAATCAGCGGGTCATCCACAATCTGCTGGCGGCGAACTCAGAGCAGGAACGTCAGCGCAGGGTAGCCTTGGTATGCGGACCGGCATTCATCGACAACACGGTTGCCGTGAATGTCAGCACAAATGTGGAGGGGTCAGGACTACTTCTTTGGGGGTGGGTGAGCCTACCTACTTTTTCTCGCAGTCAGGCAGACCTGCAATATTTTTATGTTAACGGCAGGGTCATCAGGGACAAGTTAATTGCTCACGCCATTAAGCAAGCCTACCGCGATGTATTGTTTCATGGTCGCCATCCCGCATTTGTACTCTATCTGGAGCTGAATCCTGCACGAGTTGATGTCAATGTGCATCCCACCAAGCACGAGGTGAGATTCCGGGATAGCCGCATGGTGCATGATTTTCTTTTCAGTTCCCTGCACCGGGCACTGGCAGCGGTGTCCCCGGCAGACCAGTTGGCCAGTCAGGCAACGACATTGGAGAATGTGACGCAAAGACCGGCAGATGGTTTGCGATCAGACTGGGGGGGTCAGACCAGCCTGGGACTTGGAGCCAGGAACTCTGGGAACGCGGTAAGCAATTATTACAGTCCGAGGGGCAATGCCGACCCGTCGAGAGTGCAGGAACAGTTGACAGCTTATCAGCGACTTAGTGAGGATGAAGAAATTCCCCCGCTCGGCTATGCGATCGCTCAGCTACACGGCGTTTACATTCTCGCGCAGAACAAGGAAGGCCTTGTGATTGTTGATATGCATGCAGCGCACGAGCGAATTACCTATGAGCGAATGAAAAGTGCCTGTGCTAACGAAACGCTTAAGGTGCAGCCGTTGCTGGTGCCGCTGTCGCTCAGCGTCAGCCAGGCAGAGGCCAGCTGCGCGGAGGAGCAGAGTGAAGCCCTGGAACGCGTGGGTGTGGGAGTCGAACGAGTTGCTGACGAATCCATAGTCGTGCGACAGATCCCTTCTATTCTCAGAGATGCAAATGTTGAGCAGCTGGTGCGAGATGTACTCTCTGATGTCCTTGAATTTGGCAGCAGCGAGCGTGTGCAGTCCCGCCAGGATGAATTGCTGTCGACCATGGCCTGTCACAATTCAGTGCGGGCTAATCGTCAGCTGACCATTCCAGAAATGAATGCCCTGCTCAGAGACATGGAGAACACTGAGCGAAGCGGGCAGTGTAATCACGGCCGTCCAACCTGGGTCTTTCTTGGTATGGGTGACCTGGACAAGCTGTTTCTGCGGGGTCAGTAAATTTCTGTTTGCTATTTTTTCTTCGGCGTCCGCCCTATGCATCGATCAGACCTGGATTTGCAGAACCGCCCCAAGCCCGTGGCATTTTGTCTCATGGGGCCAACCGCTAGCGGTAAAACAAATCTTGCTGTCCGTCTGGCTCAGGCTGCGCCGGTGGAACTGATAAGTGTCGATTCTGCCCAGGTATATCGGGGCATGGATATCGGCAGCGGCAAACCTGATGCGGAAACCCTGGCCATTGCTCCCCACCATCTTATCGATATTCGGGACCCGGCAGAAACCTATTCAGCTGCTGACTTTCGTACCGATGCCCTGTCCCTGATCTCGCAGATTCATGATCGAGGTCGTATCCCGCTGCTGGTAGGCGGAACTATGCTTTACTTCAAAGTGCTGCGTGATGGGCTTGCTGAAATGCCCCATGCGAATGCCAGCACGCGAGCGGATATTGAAAAGCTCGCCAGGGACAGCGGCTGGCCAGCAGTTCACGCAAGGCTGGCAGCGGTTGACCCGCGATCTGCCAGCCGTATACATCCCAATGATCCCCAGCGATTGCAGAGGGCGTTGGAAGTGTTCCTTGTTTCGGGCAGAACTATGACCGAACTGCATGCTGAGGGACAGGTCAGCGCTCTTGGTACTGAGCTACTACCATTTGACCTGAATTTTATGGCAATCGTGCCGGATGAGCGCCGTCAGTTACACCAGAAAATTGCCCGAAGGTTCCACTCGATGCTCGAGGCAGGACTGGTTACCGAGGTGGAAAAACTCTATCGGCGGGGAGATTTGTCGCCCGAGCTGCCGGCGTTAAAATCCGTGGGTTATCGACAGGTCTGGCGGTATTTATCTGGAGAGATCGACTACAACGAGATGGTCGATAGAGGTATCATTGCCACGAGGCAACTGGCGAAACGTCAATTCACCTGGATGCGAAATTGGCCTGGTCTCACCACTCTGGGTAGCCTCGCCGATGATTCCCTCGACCAACTCTTGAATCTCGTTGAATCTGCCTCTATATAAGTAGCGTATGAATAAATCCGCGGTTTGTTCAGGCGGCAGATGTTGATCATTGCAATTCTGGAGAAAGGCATAACCGCATCGAATTTTGCAAGAAGGTAACGAAGAAGGTAATAGAAAGGAGAAAGACTGATGTCAAAGGGGCATACTTTACAAGACCCTTTTCTGAACGTGTTGAGAAAAGAACGGGTACCAGTTTCTATCTATCTGGTAAGCGGAATCAAGTTACAGGGACAGATCGAGTCGTTTGATCAATTCGTGATTGTTCTGAAAAACGCAGTAAACCAGATGGTATACAAACATGCGATTTCCACTGTGGTTCCAGCCCGAACAGTCAGGATACCCACGTCCGGTCAAAATGATCAGGGCGCTGGTGAAACGGATGAGAACTTCGGCAATACTGCCTGATTAGAGGTAATTTATTGTTTTTTGAGCGGCCCGAAACGGGCGAAATAGCAATTCTGGTTCATATATCGATCGATTCGGATTATGAACAGGAAGACCCTCGGGAATTTGAAGAGCTGGTGCTGTCTGCCGGAGGAGATCCGGCAGACTTCATTACCGGCAGTCGCAAGCAACCAGCGCCCACCTATTTTGTCGGTAGCGGCAAATTGCAGGAGATTGCAGATGCTGTCGCCTTTCACGATGCTCAGTTAGTCATATTCAACCATACACTGTCACCGAGCCAGGAGAGAAATCTGGAGCGGCGTCTGCGCTGTCGAGTGCTGGATCGCACCGGCCTCATTCTTGATATATTCGCCCAGCGTGCACGCAGTCATGAAGGTAAGCTTCAGGTGGAGTTGGCGCAGCTGCAGCACATGAGTACGCGACTGAAGCGAGGCTGGACTCACCTGGACAGGCAGAAAGGTGGCATCGGATTGAGGGGCGCCGGTGAAACCCAGCTTGAATTGGACCAGCGTATGATCCGCCAGCGAATCAAATCCATTGATAAGGGTCTCGCTCGAGTCCGGGCGCAGCGGAATCAGGGACGTCGTTCGAGACAGCGAGCCGAGGTGCCAACCGTTTCACTCGTTGGTTATACCAATGCCGGTAAATCAACCCTGTTCAACCAGATTACCCGTGCAGACACCTATGCAGCCGACCAGCTGTTTGCGACACTGGACTCGACCTTGAGAGCCGTCACTGTGCCTGCCTTTGGGAAGACAATTTTCGCCGATACCGTAGGATTCATAAGCCACCTTCCGCATCAGCTCGTGGAAGCTTTTCGGGCAACGCTCGAAGAGACTTCGCTGGCGGATCTTTTGCTCCACGTCGTGGATGCTGCCAATGAATCCCATAATCAGCTAATGCACGAGGTAGAAGCTGTACTTGAAGAAATTGGTGCCCGAAAAATTCCAATCCTGCAGGTTTTTAACAAGATTGACCTTCTGGATGACAGGCCACCTTGTATTGACAGAGACGCTCAGGGCAGGCCCTGGCGAGTCTGGCTCTCCGCTGAAACAGGAGAGGGGATTGAGTTTCTTCAGGAGGCAGTCAGCGAGCTGCTGTCTGGTGAGTTGATCCACCACGACCTGGTGCTGCGTCCAACTCATGCGAGGCTGAGAAGCAGGCTTTATGCCCGCGGCGCGATCGAGCATGAAGACGTGGATGAGCAGGGGCTCTATCATCTAAAAGTCAAATTGGCGCGTAGTAGCCTGATGAGAATACTTGACCAGGAGGGTCTTCGGCAGGACGCCGATTACCAGCTAGAACATCCCGCCCTGCGCGTTGATCAGGCAGCAGGGCCGCTCTGATTCCGGTTTCTGCTAGGTCCAACAAAAGAAGCAATGCATCACCTGGACACCAAGTGGGAGCAATGATCGCAGCTGAAACCGCATTTGGCCGCAAAAGCTGTGTTAAAGCCTGATTATTCGTTAAAATCACGCCCCTGCGGCAAAAAAGCTCTGGAGAAGCGCATGGCCTGGAACGAACCTGGAAATGACGGTGACAACAACGACCCCTGGGGTGGTGGCCGCCGTGGTGGTAACGATGGTCCCCCGGATATCGATGAGGTCCTGAAAAACCTGACCAAAAGACTCAATTCGCTGTTCGGCGGAGGCAGCAAATCCTCAGGAAATTCAGGATCCGGGAACGGCAATGCAAAGTTGAGCGCCGGCATGCTGGGTGGACTCCTGTTGACCGTGGTTGTCGTGTGGGGCTTTATGGGCTTCTATACAGTCGACGAGGCGGAGCGAGGAGTGGTTTTGCGCTTCGGTCGAGTGCTGAATGAAGTCGTTGTGCCCGGCTTGCACTGGAATCCGCCAATCATCGACGAAGTAAACAGGGTCAACGTGCAGCGATTGAACAGTCGACAGTTCGTCAATGACATGCTGACCACTGACGAGAATATCATCAACCTGACAGTCACCGTTCAGTATCGAATCGAGGATCCGATCAGTTACGTCATTGCTGTTCAGGATCCGGAGCTAAGCCTGCAAAACGCATCAGAGTCTGCTATCCGGCACGTCGTCGGGGAGAACTACATGGACCAGATTCTTACCACAGGGCGTGCGACAGTTGCCGACGATGTCGAGGTCAGGTTGCAAGATTACATGAACACCTACCAGACCGGCATACTGGTGAGCCAGGTCAACGTGACGGATGCGCAGCCGCCTAATGCCGTTCGAGAGGCATTTGACGATGTAATTCGTGCTCGAGAAGATGAGCAGCGGGTGCAAAACCAGGCCCAGCAATACGCCAATCGGGTTATCCCTGAAGCGCGCGGCGAAGCGCAACAGACGATTGAGCAAGCGAACGCCTACAAACAGGAAGTTATTGCGAGAGCAGAGGGCGACGCTTCCCGATTCAGCCAGTTACTGTCTGAATATCAAAAAGCGCCAGAGGTGACGCGCGAGCGGCTTTATATCGATGCCATAGAAAACGTGATGGCGAATGCCAGCAAGATCATGGTAGACGTCGATGGCGGGAACAACATGATGTACCTGCCGCTGGATAAAATTTTAGACAACGCCGGATCCACGTCGGCGGCGACTGTGCCCAATTCCAGCCGAGAGCTTCAGGATCTTGCCAATCGCCTGGCACCCTATCTCCCGGCTCCGAGCGGCACCAATGCCGTGGATCGCTCGCGATTAAACAGCGGTAGGGGACGCTAATATGAAGAACACAATCGCAATATTTCTGCTGTTTGCGCTGGTGCTCGTTGCCAGTAACACCCTGTTTGTCGTCAGGGAAACCGAACGGGCGGTATTACTCCAGTTTGGTGAACTAGTCGATCCGGATATTTCCCCCGGGCTACATGCGAAGTTGCCCTGGGTTAACCGGGTGGTAAAATTTGACGGTCGAATTCAGACCGCTGACGCTGAGCCGGAGCGCTTCCTGACACTGGAGCAGAAGGCCTTGATGGTGGACTCCTATGCGAAATTTCGTATAGTCGATGTGGGCCAATTCTACGTCGCCAACCAGGGCGATCTGCGTCGTGCGCAGCTGCTGCTGGCAGAAAGGATTAATGACGGATTACGCGACCAGTTTGGCGCCCGAACCTTGCAGGAAGTGGTGGCTGGAGAGCGGGATGCGCTCATGGTAGCGATAACAGGCGAACTGAATGAGACAACAGCGCGGGATATCGGCATCGAGGTAATAGATGTCCGGGTGAAGCGTATAGACTTGCCAGACGACGTTCGCTCGTCGGTGTACGAGAGGATGACGACGGAGCGTAACCGTGAGGCCCAGGAACTTCGTTCTCGCGGAGAAGAACTGGCGATCGGTATCCGGGCGGATGCGGACCGCCGGGTCGCGATTTATCTTGCCGAAGCTTACCGAGACGCCGAGCAGATTCGGGGAGAGGGGGATGCGGAAGCCACCGGAATTTACGCCGGGGCGTACAATGAGGATCCGGAATTTTTTGCGTTTACCAGGAGCCTTAACGCGTATCGCTCGACCTTCAGTTCTAAGTCGGATTTTCTGCTTATCGATCCGGATAGCGATTATTTCAGATTTCTAAACAACAGGCCGACGAACTGACCCGGGCAGCAGTGAGCTGCGTCGTCACGAGAAACTCAATAAGAACCGACTGGACAGGGTATTCTTCACAGACTCAAGCAATGGCGACACTGTTGCTTGGGTTTTTCGTTTGTCTGATGTGTAAAAAGCGCGAAGATGGTTGAAGGCTGAACCAGCTTCGAGTGTATCTCAGGGTAAGAAAGGGTAAGACGGTTAGAAACGCGGGGTCTTCACATGCTTCATCAGCTAGCGGTGGCATTTTGTCTGATGCTTGTGATCGAAGGCATGCTGCCTTTTATTGCGCCAGGTCGTTGGCGACGAATGCTTGAAGCAATAGAGCAGGTCGATGACAGTACCATGAGATTGGTGGGTCTTGCCAGTATGCTGGCCGGGACCGCTTTGCTCTATTTAGTTAATTGAATCTTATTGATTTCCGGCGTTATTGTCGGGGGATAGGGAAATGAGTGCTGCAGACCGGTGGTTACTACCTGAGGGTGTTGAGGAAATACTGCCAGACGAAGCATTTGTGCTGGAATCGCTGCGTCGGGAGACTCTCGATCTGTTCGCGGGATGGGGATATCAGCTGGTAATGACACCGTTGGTTGAGTTTCTCGATTCGTTACTGGTCGGGAAATCCCATGATCTGGATTTACATACCTTTAAAGTAACCGATCAGATGAGCGGGAGGATGATGGGCATCAGAGCTGACATTACTCCCCAGGTTGCCCGCATCGACGCGCACTGCCTGAATAGGGCAGGGGTCGTCCGCCTGTGCTACGCCGACAGCGTACTGCATACCAAACCACGAGGTTTACTGACTTCGCGTGTTCCGTTCCGAGTCGGCGCGGAATTGTTCGGTCATACCGGCACGGAAGCAGATGTAGAGCTGATCTGCCTGATGCTAGATACGCTCAGACACGCAGACATCCGTGATGTCCACCTTGTGCTTGGGCATGTGGGTATATTCCGGAGCTTGGTGGCAGCAGCAGGTCTTGACGAAAAAACCGAGACTGTCTTATTTGATCTGGTGCAGCGTAAAGCTTACGCAGAAATAGATGCCATGTTGCAGGAAGTTGTGTCGGATGACACTTTGCGGGAAAAGCTTTGCGAGTTAACGCGATTGAGTGGAGACAGGGAAATCCTCGCCCGCGCTCTGGAGGTATTTGACGATGCGCCCGAGTCGGTGCGTCGGGAACTCGCCGAGTTGGAAGCTATCGCGGCGCGCGTGGGGGGACAGAATGAGGACGTGGTGCTGTGTTTCGACCTGTGTGAATTGAGAGGCTACGAATATCATACAGGGATCGTGTTCGCGGCCTATACGCCTGATAGTGGAAGAGCAGTGGCAAAAGGTGGTCGTTATAATGACATTGGCGAAGTATTCGGCCGCGCCAGACCGGCCTCGGGTTTTGATTGTGACTTGAAGACCCTCGCAAAACTCACGCAGCGAGAGTTTATCAGACCGTCGGGAATATTGGCTCCCGCTGTGGATGATGCAGGACTGGCCAAGCTGGTCGCGGACCTGCGTAGCAAGGGTGAGATTGTCATCAGCGACCTTGATGCTGGTGCCCTGTCACCAGACGAGGCAGCGGCGCTGGGGTGCGACAGATTCCTGGGTAAAACCGGCGATACTTGGGAAATTAAGCGGTTCAATCAGGATGTCAGTTAGAGAACGCCTCTCCAGGCAAGGTCTGTAACAGAGAAGTGGACGGTTGATAATGGGAAAAAGTGTAGTAGTGCTTGGCACCCAATGGGGTGATGAGGGCAAAGGCAAAATAGTCGATTTATTAACCGATCAGGCAAAAGTGGTTGTGCGATTTCAGGGCGGCCACAATGCAGGCCATACCCTCGTTATCGAAGGTCGGAAAACCGTTCTGCACCTGCTGCCGTCGGGTATCCTCAGAGATGGAGTGGATTGCGTTATCGGCAATGGGGTAGTCCTAAGCCTTGAAGCGTTGTGGAAAGAAATCGCCGAGCTCGAGGCTCGAGGTATCCCGGTGCGGGACAAATTGAAAATCAGTGGTGCCTGTCCCTTGATATTGCCAACCCACGTGGCACTGGATCAGGCACGCGATACACAGCGACTGGGTACAACAGGTCGTGGAATCGGTCCCGCATACGAAGACAAGGTTGCTCGACGCGGCATTCGGCTTGCAGAGGCTCTTAATCAAGACCAGTTCCAGGCTAGACTGGAAGGGCTGATGGACTATCACAATTTTGTGCTGGAGAAATACTACGGGATGGATAAGGTAGATTTTCAGCAAACTCTGAACGACAGCCTTACGCTGATTCAGCGGATTGCGCCCATGGTCGGTGATACCGTCGAGTTGCTCCACGGTCGCCGCAAAAAGGGTGACGATATTCTTTTTGAAGGTGCCCAGGGTTCCTTGCTGGATATTGATCACGGCACCTATCCCTTTGTTACCTCGTCCAATACTACGGCTGGGGGGACTGCGACCGGCAGTGGATACGGACCCTTATTTCTGGATTACGTGTTGGGTATTACCAAGGCCTATTCAACCCGGGTTGGCGCCGGACCATTTCCGACGGAATTATTTGATGATGTCGGTAGACATTTGGCGACGGTCGGCCGGGAGAAAGGCGCTACCACCGGCAGGGACAGACGCTGTGGCTGGTTTGATGCCGCAGCGGTTAGGCAGGCGATTCGGGTAAACAGTATTTCGGGGATCTGTCTCACCAAGCTTGATGTACTAGATGGCCTTGATTCGGTCAAGGTATGCACCGGTTACCGGGGCGGGAGTGGCATGGTGTCGTCTTGGTTAATGAATGTTGATGGTTCAGAAAACCTGCAGCCGATCTATGAGGAATTGCCCGGTTGGCGGGAGTCCACTGTCGGTGTCAGGAACATAGAGCAGCTCCCGAACAATGCCCGAGCTTACATCCGTTTTATCGAAAATGTTATCGAAGCACCAGTTGACATCATATCCACCGGCCCGGACCGTTCTGAAACTATTGTGTTGAAGCATCCTTTTTCTTAGTCAGTGGTCCAATTTTTCCTCATCGTTCAGCAGTTTCCGATTGAATCTCTAAAGAAACCCGATAGAATCAAAAGCTCGCCCTGAAAAAAGTGCTCAAAACCATGAAAGTGGTCGGGAGCAAGAATAGCCACCAAAAAAGTCAGCAACGCGAGTAAAGCAGGTCTAAGCTCCATGACACGCGCCAGGAATCAACAGGTATCACTAGAGGATACACCTTACTACCATTGCATATCGCGATGTGTAAGGCGCGCCTATCTTTGTGGTGACGATCCAGTATCAGGCGAGAATTTTGATCATCGGAAAGTCTGGATGGTTGAGAGAGTCAAGCAGTTGGCATCGGTATTCGCGATTGATGTCTGTGCTTATGCGGTCATGAGCAATCATTATCATCTGGTTCTCTTCGTCAACGAGCGGGAGGCTGACGGCTGGACCCAGGAAGAGGTTATTCAGCGCTGGACCAGACTTTTTAGCCGCAACGCTGCTGCCCTGAAGACGGCCGCGCGTAATCGATCCAGCAAGGCTGCCAGGGATTACAGACGCAAGCTGATTGAAGAATGGAGAGGGCGCCTAAAAGACATCAGTTGGTTTATGCGCTGCGTAAACGAAAATGTGGCCAGAAGAGCGAACCGAGAGGACGACTGCACTGGCAGGTTTTGGGAAGGTCGTTTCAAAAGCCAGGCGCTATTGGATGACAAAGCGCTGGTGACATGCATGGCTTATGTGGACCTCAATCCAATCAGAGCCGGGCTGAATTCCACGCCGGAAGACTGCGATTTCACCTCTATTCAGGAACGGCTTGTGCAACATGCCAGACGCGTGAAAAATCCGAGTTCCGAGCAGAGAGCACTCACAAAGCATTATGAGAACTACTTTGAGTCGAATCGACGGCACCGCAACCCTGGTTCAAGGCTAATGGGGTTTGACACAGGACAGGGAGTGCAAGATGGACATTGTCTGCCACTACGTCAGAAAGATTATTTCGATCTGTTGCAATGGAGCGCGGCACGCCTGCCGGGGAACTACAACAAGGTCGATCCTCAACGAAGTAAGGCGGCTGCAGAGTTGCTGCAGCGATTCGACATTGGAACCGCCGCCTGGCTGGATGTAATGACTTCATTTCACCGGTATTTTTATCTAGCCGCAGGTGCCGCACAGTCCCTGAAAAATTTTCAGGAAAAGCGCGCGCAATCAAAAATTGTCAGGTTTCGTGATAAATGGGTCAGGGGGATTAACCCTGCGACCCGACTGTACGGTACTTGAGACGACCGCTCACTCGATTACGGTTTACCCCTCCCCACACAAGAAGCCCCAAACGGGATCTGTTCGCTCGGTCGTTGGTAGATAAGAGAAATCATCTGCTGAAGGGTGGTTATTTGCTATTAAAACGCCGTTCGCCCGTGAAAATTGCGTGCGTATTGGCTGCAGCGGAGGATTGAGAAACCCAACCTACGACAAAAACAAGAGAAATTGGATTAATAAAAATAAATAAAGGACATCCAATTGAAAATTAATATGGGTGTCCTTTTATATATATCAAAATCTTATTTTTACCAGATATTGTTTGACAACCCACTTATTACACTATATGTTGCGAATGTCGACTTACTCGAAGTCATGAAGCTTTTGGGCAATAAGGGGTATCAAGATGAATAAATTCGCTCAGGTACCAGATTTCGACTCGCTTGATCAGGCTGTCAGGCGCGCCGCTGACGACAATGATCTTTCCAGTGCCGAGAGAATGTTTCTAAAAAAGAAACTTGAAAGTGAAATACGGGTCAAGCTCGCGGAGTTCGCTAACGAAATCTCCCAGGCACGCAATACTCGCAACAACAAATAACATCCAGCCCTGTCATTCCGTACTTGCCAGGCTGAGAGCATGGTCAGCCTAAAGCCCTCAACTCTAATCTACTCAATGCATCTTACCCAGTCTGTTAAGGCCAGCTAAAATGTCGCGGATAAATCGCCTACAATCAAAAAATTGACACTCCCTTGATTAAAGCTTTTTTTATTATCTTCTTGGTGCCTATTGTCGCTACCGTGGGTTGCTCCTCTCCTAATGAGGTGAATCCATTTATAAATGCTGAACCCGGCGCGGGAAGTATTGAGATCAGTTTGCCTCGCACCCTGCGACTCTATTTTCAGCAATTGCCAGATGTGTCTCGCAGTTCCGTAACGCTATCCGGACCCAATGGAGAACTGGTTTTGCGCGGGCTTCATAGTATGGGCGCCAACGACCTGATGATGGAAATATATGACGACGTTATTGGCGGACAGTATAAGGTTGAATGGCAAACCTACGTAGGAGATGATCCCACTCTGTATAAGGGAAGTTATTTTTTTACAGTTCAACCCCAGTAAACTGCTCGGCTAATGCCCGGCATTTTCATTGAGACATTACTTTTGTAATTTGTCGAAGCGTAGCGGTGCCATCGCTCTGTCCAGCATCGATAAAGCTGTGCTTAGCACAAGTAACCAGCCGATAACAAAGACAGCAACCGTCATAAACTCAGTAAAGGCGCTGAAAGGCCCAGTGCGTGAACAAGCGATCAATACGACAGGGACGAAATAAAGAATCCCGTTCCAGCGACCGAGCACGCTCATATGCAGCTGCTTCTCATGATAAAAATAGTAGGAATCGAGTACGTACTGACCGAAAGCAATCGCGATTAGGACAGGTAACACCGGTGTTAACAGACCCGCGTACGCAGCGCCCGAGAGTGTCGAGGTGACAAACAGAAAATCGGTGGTGTGGTCGAAAAGTTGTCCTCGCGCGGAGGCTGTCCCTTGCTGACGAGCGACTTTGCCATCGAAATAATCAGTCAGGATAGCGATAGCAACCAGCAAAACTGGCACAATCGGCGGCACTATCCAGACCAAAGCGATAGTCAGAGCAGTTGGTACTATCATCAGCAACCGTATTGCGGTTAGCAGATTAGCCATCAGCTGCTGAAGAGTTCCCGCTGTGCTCGCCGCCAGAAAAGGATACCAATAAGCGCATTGAAGAAGATAAAAAAGTTGTGTTGGACAAATCCGAAAGCTGCCATCTCTCCTTCATTTTCCGGAAACAGAATGACCCAGAAAGTGATTGCTGCCGCTCGCATCGGTGTTGGGACAGTGGCGGCAAAAAATATGACTGGTAAATAACCTAGAAGCGATAGGAATGAGGCCTCTACGCCGAACAGATTCAGGGCGAAGGTGTAAACGAACACCGCCGTGATCAGGGCCGGGGATCTGAGCAGGAAAAACATTACGTAGTGTTTCAGACCTGCCAGCTTGAACGCATGCAACAGTCGGCGATTTCGAAATTGATTCTCTGGCAACAGGACACCCCTGAAATAAAGCAACCAGAGGGTGAAGAAAACCAGCGAACCGGCTGCAATGTAGGGGATGATGTTAAACGCTTCCGGAAGACTGCTGCTGGTAAAAAAGTAACCAATGGTCGCCCAGATCAGCAGGTAAAACATTTCGCAAAACATGATAAACAGCATTACTGAGCCCACTTCCCAGCCGGGCACCTGATCTCTCTTGTTCAGATAGTAAGCCATAGCGCCTTTGCCGATCTGTTCATTGAAAATTGAGATAATGTAGGCGCTGCCGCGGATAGGAAGGATGTCTCTGTATTTGAGAGGCTCGATAAACCAGTTCAGCGCTTGTGTTACCACCAGAGTATCGATCAGAAAGTACAACAGGGAGTAGCCCATCATCAGAACCAGCCACGGTACCCACTGGACGTTGCCGAACACCTCCGCCATGTAGCTTGCAAGTGACATCCCTTCCCGAGCTGCAGCTCCATTCAGACGAAAATAAAGGTATATAAAACACCCGACGGTAATTAGCAGGAAAATAATACGACCCGCCTTATTTGGTTTTCGAGGTTGCACCACTGCATCAGTATCAGCTGCTTGACTTGGTTCATTCATGATTGTTCCAGAATATTTTCCAGGGTTTGTTGAAGGGGAGTCAGGTTCACGCCAAGTTCATCTGCACCATTATGGACGATCTTCTCGTCGATAGTAATGACATCGATAACGGCAGGAGTAATACCACCGCCCTTGAGCCTACTGGTGATTGCGGCACCCAGTTTGGCAATCCATATTGGCACCGATCCAATCGTTATGTCATTTCCCTTTAACGCTGCCAACTTGCTGATAAGATCCCGATAAAGCACCGCATCCGGGCCTACAAGTTCGAATGTGCGAACACCGTCATTAGGGTTACGACAGCAATTCAGAATCGCCTTACTGAGGTCATTTACATCCAGGGGATGCATTGTATAGTTGCCCCCACCCAGCAGTTTTGCCTTTGTCTGGGAGGCTGCCCACAATACGGAATCAGCGCCCGCAGTGCCGGGTCCCAGCAACAGCGGGGTTCTGAGTATGGTTGCAGATATTCCGGAATCAGCGATGAGTTTTTCGGCTGCACCCTTGGTCTGGAAGTAGCGATTTGCCGAGGTCGTGTCGGCACCCACTACACTGACAAAAATAAGGTGCCTGACTCTGGCTTGCTGTGCTGCGCTCACAACCGCCGCGGTGGCTGCCACGTTGGCAGATTCATAATTGCTGTGTTTGGTTTCAATCAGTATGCCTGCCAGATGCACCACCATATCGCAGTTCTGGAAAGCGGCAACCAGGTCGGGTATATCTTCATAGTTGATTGCTCGGGTTTCTATGCGGTCTGATTCAGGAATAGAGGTAAAGGCCGACTTGGAGCGAACACCGGCAAGCGCCTGTATTCCGGAGTCTTCACTAATTTGACTTAACAGATTTCGGCCTACGCTGCTGTTGGCACCCGTGATGGCAATTTTCATAAATACGCTAGATTCCAATAATTGTTGGTTCGGCCGGGCAATAGCGATAAACGCTGCGGCGCAGTGGTTGCCAGACCATCTTGATAGAGTGGCCACGACGCAAGATTATAGTGTGTGAAGGAAATATATACGACAGGCAGCTGATTTACGTTTACTGACTGACTTGGACAAGCCGGCTCAGTCTTTTGCTGCTTTGTTGTTTGCCTGCCCGCGCATTCTCTACATCGAGCAGCTGCGCGGCCTGAAACGCCCGCTGTTTTCGCTCCGGAGCGACATCCCTGTAAAGCGTAGTCCTCATGCGCGGTACGCGTCCGATACCGGTGATAATCTTTTCCATTCTGGATGGTGGCCATTCCTGCCCGAAGCTCGCACCGGCGGCCCGAGTGATGCTCTCATTCATCAAGGTACCACCCAGATCGTTTGCCCCGGCCTGCAGGCAGGCAACAACCCCAGCTTCTCCCATCTTTACCCAGGACGTCTGAATGTTGTGGATTAAATCCTTGAAAACCAGGCGTGGTACGGCATGCATTAAGACCGATTCCCTAAAACTTGGGCCGTGGCGAGACCTGCCCTTAAGATACATCGGCGCCTCTTGCGCCACGTAGGGCAGCGGCACGAATTCGGTGAACCCGCCTGTTTGAGACTGCAGGTCTCTTATGGCGAGAAGGTGGGCTGCCCAGTGCTCCACGCGGTCTACGTGGCCGAACATAATTGTTGCCGTCGTCCTGAAGCCCAACTCATGGGCAGCCCGCATCACGCTTAGCCACTGCTCGGTGTTCAGTTTGTCGGGGCAGATACTGGCGCGAACTTCGTCGTGCAGGATTTCCGCTGCGGTGCCCGGTAGAGTGCTTAGACCGGCGCTTTTGAGCTGCTCAAGATACTCCGCGACTGTCAGGCCAAGAGTGGCGGCACCCTGCCAGACCTCGAGGGGTGAGAAGGCGTGTATATGTATGTCCGGCGTTGTTGCTCTTACGGTGCTGAGGATATCCAGATAGGTCTGACCGGTATAATCCGGATGGATTCCCCCCTGCATGCAGACTTCAGTCGCTCCTCTCTCCCAGGCTTCCTGGCAGCGGCGGGCGATTTCCTCAGCGCTGATATCGTAGGGTTTCCCTCGCAAGTTCTCGCTGAGTTTGCCCTTGGAAAAAGCGCAGAACTGGCATTTGAAGTAGCAAACATTGGTGTAGTTGATATTGCGATTTACGATGTAACTTACGGTCTCGCCGTGGATCTGGCGTCGCAGCTCGTCGGCGGCGCGGACAACATGCGAGAAATCCGCCCCCCGCGACTGAAACAATCTGGCCATTTCATCCTGGGTCAGGGCTGTTCCATCCAGACAACTTTGGACGATGTCTTGTATGTCATGGCTTACCTTTGTCGATGCTGACTGATTTTGGAGTAAAACAAGATCGACAGCAGGAGCTGGCTTTTCTTCCCCGGGGCTCCAGGTGTCTCTTTTTGCAAACCCAGAGCTATCGGAATGCTTCAATACATAGGATTTCAAATTCTCGTCAAGCCAGTGGTCACTATTAGTGACGAATGTCGGGTAAATCGTCAGCCTTTGATCGAGGAATTTTCCGGCCAGCTCGGTTTCCCGGGCAAGCCTGTCGAGATGAGGCCAGGGGGCCTCCGGATTGACATGGTCCGGAGTAAGCGGGGACACACCTCCCCAGTCGTTAATTCCAGCGGCAACCAGTTGAGGTAACACTCCTGGACTTAGGTTTGGTGGTGCCTGAATGCTCATCTTGGCGCCGAATATCATGCGGGCGACCGCAAGAGTCCAGAGCAGATCCTCCAGATCGGGTTCTGGCGCGCCGGCCATCAGGGTTTCTGGCTTGGCGCGAAAATTCTGGATGATTATTTCCTGAATATGTCCGTAGCGCTCATGCAAATCGCGCAAAGCAAGCAGGGATTCTATTCGCTCGCGTCTAGTTTCGCCGATCCCGATAAGAATACCCGAGGTGAAGGGCACCGCCGCGGCGCCGGCCAGCTCTATTGTTTTCAGTCTTACAGCCGGTTGTTTGTCAGGGGAACCGTAGTGGGGCATGCCCTTTTCACACAACCTTGGCGAAGCCGATTCCAGCATAATACCCATCGAAGCGCTAACCGGACGCAACATCTCGATTTCTTCGGCTGTCATACAACCGGCATTAATGTGGGGCAGCAGTCCGGTTTTTTGCAGCACCTGTTCTGCCACGAGCCGCACATACTCCAGGGTCGTGTTAACGCCCAGGGCCGAAAGCGCCTCTCTGGCTACCCGGTAGCGCAGCTCGGGTTTTTCGCCGAGGGTAAAAAGTGCTTCCTGGCAGCCGTCGCGGGCACCCCGGCTGCAGAGCTCCAGAACCTCATCGACACTCATAAGTGGCTGTGCCAGGTTTCGCGGTGTTGTAGCAAAGGTGCAATAGTGACAGACATCCCGGCAAAGTTTGGTTAGGGGAATAAATACTTTGCGTGAATAGGTGACGACGTGACCGTGTCCCAGATCCCTAATATTGCCGGCTGCTGCCACCAACTCGCTGGTGTCTATACGATCGGCGAGTGCTAGCGCCGCGGATTCGCTTAGTCTGTTTTCCATCTCAGGCAAAAATTCCAATGCAGGAGTCCAGGGTTATTATCAAGACTCCCAATGGTTACCTAACAGAATTGTTTACGCAATATGCAATCATCACTGAAGGGGTGGAGTCTGTTTTCATTGCTGTTGTCTGGTCGGCGCTTCATGAGACGCGTGGGAAAGACCCTGACCTTTATATTTAAGATAGGAATACGTGGCGTGGTTGAGCGCCAACTGAAAGCCTAGATAGCCGTGCAGGAATCCGAGGCGCAGGAAAAATTTGTTGAGAAACGTGTAAGTGAAATTAAGCAGCGCCCTTAATATATTTGGTTTTCGATCCGAAAGCCTGGCAAATTCCCGGAACGCGTTTTGCATTTCCTGCAGGTCTCGATAAGCAAAATGATCCAGTGGGGTGGCGAGTTTCTTACACTCTACGCTCGCCGCCAGTTTGACACTTTCGTGCACCATCGCATCTGAAACTCTGCCAAGAGATTTCTTAAAGAGACGCAATTGATAGTCGGGAAAATATCCGCCCCAACGAATAAACTTATCACCCAGGTAGAGCTTTCGCGCGATTCGATAAGCTGGGGCACTCATGTCCAGGTGCTGTATCTCTGCAATCAATTCGTCAGGAAGTACTTCGTCGGCATCCAGGCTCATGACCCATTCGTTGCGGCATTTCGATAGAGCAAAGTTTTTCTGGCGGCCATAACCCAGCCACTCCTGATGGTAGATTTTGTCAGTGTATTGGCTGACGATCTCAAGGGTCGCATCGGTACTGCCGGAATCCACGATTATGATTTCGTCGGCAACTTTTGCAGCCTGCTTCAGGCAGGAACCGATAATGCGTTCTTCGTCCTGGCAAATAATGAAAACTGAGAGCGGTGGATTCATTGGTTTTTATTGTACTTGTAATTGCCACATGGCTATTGAGCTCTTGCTGCAAGCCAGACTGGTTCGAGGTGAATTGTAACACCTGTCAGGGGATAATCGAGTGAGGAAACAGGGTTTGAGTTTGGTGCCCAGGAGAGGACTTGAACATCTCTGGATGGGAATATTTTATTAATAAA
>JAYPVG010000016.1:51054-67307 GCA_038134485.1 Pseudomonadales bacterium | reverse complement strand
CTGGTGCTACTGGCCCACAAGGTGTAGCTGGACCAACAGGACCGCAAGGCGAAACAGGTGCTACGGGTCCTCAAGGAATAACCGGGCCAGTTGGGCCACAGGGCGATATAGGACCACAGGGGGCCCCTGGTCTTCAGGGCTTAGCAGGTTCTAGTTGCTCCGTGCAAGAATCAGACGGATTGGCGGTAATTTCTTGCACTGATGGAACAAGCGCCGTGCTGGCTGGGGCCGGCACTGATATTTATGTACCGCCAGAAACTACAAGTGTTGATCCGTCCACTGTGCCGATTCCTACGGGCGATATCGTTGTGGTAGACGGTAATGATCAAATTTTAGGATTGGCGGAATATGTGAGTGAACCTAGATATCGAATAGGTTTAACTATATTGATTGGTGGACAAGAATCTTATCCATGGTTTGACGTAGAAAATAGACAATCTGTCACAACAAGTTTTTGGGGCTATGGTAACTTGCAATTATTTTTTGAAGATAAAGATTGTGGCGGATCTGCGTGGGCTGTGGGTGCCGATGCAGTTTTTACCGACTTTGTTAATGGGCAGTATGTATTCTATACGCCAGACTCGACCATGAGCCGCACCTCAGTTTTATTGCAAAGCTATCGAGTGTCCCCAAGTTGGAACGGAGATACCTCTACAATAGAAAGAGGCCCATGCACCAATGGCGCAAATGTGGTAAGCGCCAGACCAGCTCTTGAAATAGATCTTCCATGGGCTAATCCACTTGTATACCCGCTCAGCGCGAAGCAGCTGCCCTGATCGGTGCGCTGCGAATATGCTCTCGCGACACGGACGACACTGCAATTTATCTGCTGCAGAGTTCGTAGTAGATTGCGTACGAGAGCGCTGACGAGTGAGCAGGCATTAGGCTGACCCCAGTGCGCTTCGCCTTTTAATCGGCACTGCGTCAATATTAATGGCAACGGAGATTCTCTCCCGATCGCCCGTATACGGTCGAACCCCGTGTCTCAGCCATGCAGGGAAAAATACAAGATTCCCCCGGTTCAATCTTAATTCCTGCTGAATTTCTTGTGGTTTCCCTTCCGCTCCCATAATTCGAAAGCCAGTGTTGTGCATAACGTTCAGCGGGAAGCGTGGGTCTTCGAGGAAGAAATTTCCTCCGGCATCGTCAATCGCTGCTGGTTCATCCCTTTCAGAGCGGCCCATGTCCAAATAAAGCACAGCGGCCCAGAGATTCCCAGGATGCGCATGTAAGTCGTTCATACCGCCCGGGGGAGTGATGTTAGCCCACATCTGCAAGAGCCAGTTAAAAGCATCTGGCGAGGATCCTTTAAAATAACTCATGCGTCTGGCAATGCTTACGACCTTTTCTCCAAGAGCCTTGGCCGATTCTCCTCCCCATTCCAGCATGTTGGTATCGGAATGCCAGCTGCCTACATTGGATCTTGTGACACCTGGATCATTGTTTCTTCGCTCGCGAACTTTTCTCTCAATATCATCAAGTAAGCTTTCTGCCTCGCTAAGCTGGCAGATTGCCACGGGCGTTTCAAAAAAACCAATAGATTGCGCTTTGATTCGAAACTCGATGGGAGATGTCGATCGGGACATCGTCAAATTGTACCCGGATCACAATGACAAAATTATGACAGTTCAGCCTTTTTAACCGCAATATTGAATCTGGTGTATTCGGACACCGAATTACCATTGACTTCGCGATTCTGATCAAACCTTCCGACTTGGGGGAATGCCTGCATGCTTCTGTCAAAAAACTGTCAAAAAAATGTCCCCTAATTGAAATATGAACTTCTTAATATTCGACCCTTATTGAGTTCGAACCCAATTCTCACATTTAAGGAGTGATAATGAAATTCCAACCACACAAAATGAATGCAGTTGCCTTGGGCGTTGCTTTAGGTGTTTCCACGATGGTTTCACAAGCAGCAGAACAGCCAGCATTGCCTGTCGCGGGTTTCTCGCCTGAGGCATTTTTTAGTGCGGGTGCAACAATTAACGGTGGAGCAAGTTATCTGGAAAAAATTCCCGCAGCAGATGCTGTCGATCTGCTTGGCACTATAAAGCCCGCGGCAAATGACATCGGAAAAATCGGGAGTTTAATGGTAATTGTCTACATCCCCGGCGTGGGGTCGGGATGGTTCAGCCTCTATTCCGGAGGTTTCTGGTTACCTATCGATTTTGATGACTTATCAACGTTGGGATCCTTCAAAACGAAAGCGCTGGAAACCGAGGAGCGTTTTCCTATTCTAACAAATCTGGTGGGGGAAGATTCCAACCTGACTGGATTAACGATATTCACGTTTCTGGCATATATCACTGATAATGACCTTGGGACATTGACATTTGCCGGGCCAGCAGTAATAACAATATCTGAGTCTCCGTCAGCAGGATGCCCGGCCAACACCTCTCCAGGCGTAGGAACCTTCAACAACAAGCCAATTTGTACCCTGGCAGGCGGGGTGCCGATCACGTCTGACACTCATCTAACTGCCAACAATGCGTATTTCCTGGATGGTACCGTCAGAATTGGTGAAAACGAGTTTAATGGGGCCAGTGACGAAAAGGTTTCTCTGACCATTGATGCGGGCACCACATTGTTCGCCAACAGTGCAACCCAGTCGTTTTTATTAATAGATCGAGGCGCGAAGATATACGCAAACGGAACGCCAGAAAATCCGATAATCATGACTTACGATGAGGACGAGGTCGATTCTGATTCCGTTGATCCCATAAACGATCGCGGTAAATGGGGTGGTGTGATTATCAATGGACGCGCACAACTCAATTCGCAGAGTGGAACGGACCAGGGCGAAGGCGGCACTGGTGAATTTGGTGGAGGTAACAACCCAGTTAACGACGATGACAGCGGATCGATGACTTACGTACAAATACGCTATGCCGGCGATATCATCACAGAAGAAGATGAATTGAATAGTCTGGCACTGCAGGGAGTTGGTTCGGGAACTAACATTGATTTTGTTAACATCCATAACGGCGCAGATGACGGAGTCGAATTTTATGGTGGTGCGGTGAATGCCAGGCATCTGGTATTAACAGGGAATGATGACGATGCCGTAGACTGGACTCTGGGATGGAGTGGTTATCTGCAGCACGTAGTTGTCAAACAGACCACTAGTGGTGATAACTGCATTGAAGCAGACAACCTCGGTAGTAATCCCACTGCCAGCCCTCGCGCTATTCCTACAGTCGCCAACTTTACCTGTATAAGTAGCCCGGAGCAGAAAGGCAACGGTCATGCGTTTGAACTGAAGGCCGGCACCGGAATGAACATGTTCAATTCGGTAATCGGCGGTACTTTTCCTCCAGTGAACGAAGGATGTATCCGAATTGCGGGCCAGGAAACATTCGACCAGTCTACCGACAATGGCAATATCTCTGGCCTGAACGGGACCCTGACCATGGAAAATAGTCTCATTTCTGCCGACTGTGCTAATGACTTGCAGGGCGCCAGTTCTGCTGCGGGATCCGACTTTACGGCGACCAACTGGTACAACGCTCAATTGAACAGCGATGCGGGAGAAGTCGATCTGGGTGGGTCTCGTGGTTGGGCGAATGGTTGGAGCATTAACTCGGTGGCACCAGCTGATCCGGGTGCGTCATGGTTTGACAGCACTGACCATATTGGTGCCATCAAGGACGACAGCTCGGACTGGACGAAAGGGTGGACCTTCGACGGATTTGAGGAATAGAAGTCGCTGTGTCACGTGTTTAAAAAGGGTGCTATGGCACCCTTTTTATTTGTCTCGAGGAAATTCTTTTCACTGACCGAACGCAGAAATTGGCTGCAGGATTTGGAGTCGAATTCTGCATTCAAACAAATGACATATTTCTGTCACATATACCGTCTAGCATATGCGCAAATTGACCATTGTCTGGAGTCCCTTATGCCTCGCGAAAAGCTACTGGCCCTGTGTATTGCGTCCACTATAAGTTCTCTCGCTAACGCTCAACAAACTCCGGAAATTCAAGAAATATCAATCATCGGACAATTCGTGCCGGACGAAAAACGGTCTACCGACCAGGTCTCAAACGTAATTGGTGCGGAGCAATTTACGCGGGCGGGCGACGCTAACATCGCCGAGGGTCTCAAGCGAATTTCAGGTCTTAGCACGGTGGGAGGCAAATTTGTTTATGTTCGTGGATTGGGCGAGCGATATTCGACCACTTTACTTAACGGGGCATTGCTCCCCAGCCCTGAGCCTATAAATCGCGTAGTTCCCATGGATCTTTTTCCGACCGCCATACTAGATAGTGTGCTGGTTCAGAAAACATACTCAGCGCAATACCCCAGCGAGTTCGGCGGCGGCATATTGCAGATGCGCACCAAAAAATCCACTGACGAGTTTTTCTGGAATGTAACCGGATCACTGGGCATGTTGCAGAACACCACGTTCAAGGACGGCTACACCATGCCGGGTGGGGGTACTGACTGGCTGGGTATCGATGACGGCCATCGTGATCCTCCAGATGTTATCAAGCAGGCAACTGCAGGTGGCAACAAGATAGTTCCTTACAGCCGTTTCACGGGAGTGGGATTCACTGAAGAAGAAATACAGACTTTTGGTCAGGCGTTTCGGAATGAATACAACCCGGATGTGGGCGAGACGCCTGCCAACTTTGATTTTACAACCTCGCTCGGTAATTTCCACGAGCTGGGTGATAGTGGTATGCAATTGAATTATCTCGCTGCTATCGACTACTCCAACAGCTGGAATACTCTCAATATAGAGCAAAATACCTGGGTTCCCAATACTGAGCAGGGTTTATTCCAGCAGGAAGGGATCGACTACAACGGTACTGAGCACAGTATTGACGTCAGCGCTATCGCCACAGCGGGAATAGATATTACGCCAACACAGAATATTCGTTTCACTTCCGTTGTATTGCGCAAGACCGACGATCGCACTGCTGTTTCCACCGGGTTTACCGAAGCCGCTTCTGAGTTGCTGATTACCGAAAATGAATGGATTGAACGGGAAATGATATCTAATCAACTGCAGGGCGATCATTTCTTCCCCGACCAAAATGAATTGGCCATTGCGTGGCGCTACAGCAATATCACTGCTGAAAGGGACGCGCCGGATAATCGTGACTACCGTTACGACGCTGGAGAATTGTCTACTCGTCCAAATGGTAATGTCAGAAGATTTAGTGCTCTGGAGGACAAGGTCGAAGATTTAGGCCTGGATGTCTCGATGGTGTTTTATGGACCTTTAAGCTCTATGATCACTGCCCGAGCGGGATATGTTCATAATGAGAAAACCAGGGATTCGGAAATACGTCGTTATGCCTTTGATGTTGGTAACAGATCAATGCGCCCACTGCTAACGTTGCCACTTGAGGACATACTTTCTCGTGAGAACATCAATCCTGAAGCCGTCAGGCTTCAGGAAATAACTCGGGAAACCGATTTTTATAAGGCTGACAATGAACTCGATGCCATTTACGGAGAAGTTGAGTTCAATTTCGATGACCGGTTCCGATTCACTCTTGGAGGCCGTCAAGAAGATTTTGTCCAGGATACGACTACATTCGACCTTTTCAGGCCGGGGACGCCGACTGTCTCCAGTCTGGATCAGTCAGACTTTCTGCCTGCATTCAGTGCGACTTTTATTAACTACGATCATCAGTTCCGCTTCGCTTATAGTGAAACTGTGTCCAGGCCAGATTTCCGGGAACTGTCGACATCCGCATTTACCAATCCGATTACCGGCAGAGACATTATCGGTAATCCGAATTTGAAAATTACTGAGCTCAATAATTATGATTTTCGGTGGGAATGGTACTTTGCTTATTCCGATTACATGTCGTTGGGTCTGTTTTACAAAGAATTCACCAATCCCATAGAGGCTTCTGTCGTTAGTCCGACGACTCGTGCCTCTACCTACATTAACGCTGCGTCTGCTGAGAATCAGGGCGTCGAATATGAGATTTACAAGCGTCTGGATTTTCTGCCGGACTACTTTCTTAATGGCATTGGCGAAGATTTCTATGTGCAGGCGAATATTGCCTACATCGATTCTTCGGTTGCAATTGCGCCAGAAAATCTTGGTGTATTGACTACTAACAACAGACCGCTTCAAGGGCAGTCGGACTACTTGTTTAATTTTCAACTAGGCTATGAGCCGTTCTCCGGTACCACTGCTACGTTGCTCTACCATTATTACGGTGATCGAATTGCAGAAGTTGGTATTGAAGGTGCACCAGACCTAATTGAAGAGGGTTTTGGCGAGCTCAATTTTGTGTTTATTCGTGAACTTGTTGACGGTTGGAAGATAACCGCAAAGGCCAGGAACATACTTGATGAAAGGTTCGAGATCACTCAAGGTGGTTTTATCTCGACAGGATATAATCGAGGTCGCGAACTTAGTCTTCAGCTTGATTATGTTTTCTAATTATTTTGGCAATCTATTCAAATCTGTTCGCACAGCATTTGTTTATAGTAAGAATAATTCCTAAATAGAAGCAGTCGCCTATCAATGCGACTGCCCGAAGCCACAGTCCAGCGACTCGTGTGTCCACCGCAAAGGCATCAAAATCCCTGAATGTCGGATTAAAAATCCTAAGATTCCTTGGACTTGGAATTCCCAGTAGTTAAGCCATGAAATAAAGCGAATTACCAGTTGCGGGCGACTCGGTTGGTTTAAATAGTTGACGCGGGGATCAAGTCAACGCAAACTCGCTCCATTTTTTGGTTAAAGGCACCTTAGAGATGAGCAATCTCATCTTTTTCGAAGATCATCATCCCGATATTGCCGGCATGGAAAAAGCCCGGCGACGGCTCGACAGCAATAGTCTGATTCCAATTCAGCTGGCGCTTAATGAGAATGACATAGAACGATGTTTTTCGTTACTGACAGAGTACGGCTCGTACCCGGTGTTCCCGCGCGCCAACCCTGAAGATGGCGGAAGGATTCTATTCCTTTTGCGACTGGCTGATGCGGTGAAATTGAATCAGAAAATTCTGGAAAAAGAAGTTGATGCCTCGGCGATTACTAATCGCATTGACCTTATTCAGATGTTGGAAAACTGCCAGCATAGTCTGGTGAGTAAAGCATGGGACCGCATCGGCAACCGAATCAAACCATTCCGGGCACAGGATGACGATTCAGCCGACAATGTAGGGCAATGATTTTAGCCTGACAGACAATGCAGGATCATCATTCAGGAATACTCTGACATTCGCTTCCGCTGCATTGGAGGGTAAGACAGCCAGCACAAAACAGTTTCTCTTGTCATCGTGTGCGCTGTTGATGATTTCGCCCGTCACCTCCACTCCCGAATCCGAGCTAATGCAGGTAATTGACTCAGGTTGCAGGGTCTCGAATCCCGATACCCCGCAGAATAACCGTTTCTTTGCTGTGCCCCGATAGTGCATTCGCGCAACAATTTCCTGACCGGTGTAGCAGCCCTTGGTAAAACTGACAATACCATTAAGGTCGTAATTAAGGGCTTCAGGCAAGTGATAGTCGGAGTGTGATGGTGTTATGTGCGCAACGCCTCCTTGGATATCCTCGAGAATCCAGCGTTCCTCGGGAGCCCTATCAACGCCTTCTAGTATTGACAAGATCAAGTTGTCCCCCGTAGACGTCTGCGACCCAAATTGCCAGAGTTCATGGCGGGGTGTGATTCCCGGTATTTTAAGCAGAATGTTATCGCCGTGGGCGATAACATTGGTGTCATCATCTGGCAGGTCTGTGAAGAGTTCGCTGATTAGCGAATGCTGCAAATCACCGAGTAGGCCTATGCGTCGAATTTCGCCGCTTGCCAGCCGACTTACTGCGCGGGAAAAAACCATATATTTATCGAGCACCGGCTTAACGATATCCGCCATGCCCGCTGCCATCAGTATGTAACACGAGCCTCGATATTCAACGAGTCGAAAGTCACTGACCACTCGTCCCTTGATGTTGCACAAAGCGCCCGCTATGGAATGCGATGGCGAGAGGCTGTCAATGTCGCAAGTGACCTGACCCTGTAGAAATTTCTTGGCTTCTTCGCCTTCTATGGCGATAAAATCGTAAGCTTTAAACTGAATGTATTGCATAGATTGCTACTACCAGAAAGTGTCCAGTCTTCCAAAGGGTCCGGCAACAAGGGGCGAGGAGTTAACCTCCTGCTCCTGGGTCTCCAGGGGGTCGCATCATAATACGATTTTACGGATAATCCATAAACTGAAGTTCAATTTAAATGTCTGCCTTGAAGTTATTTCCCTATGACCGTATCAGACAAAAATCGGGCGATATGGCATAGCCGTCGGGGCATGTTAGAGCTCGATTTATTGCTTGAGCCGTTCGCCAGACACTGCTTTGAAACCCTGAGCTCTTCTCAACAAGAGCACTATCGGCAATTACTCAGTTATGAAGATCAGGATCTATATCATTGGCTGTTGCAAAGCCAGGCGCCGACGGAGTCGTCTCTCAAAGAGATTATTGACCTGATATTGGCTCACGCCCGCAGTAACGTCTAAACTCAGAGCAAGACTGAATGCTTTCTGCTGATCTGGATAACATCTTAATTGGTTTTACTTGAATTTCAGGCCGCAAAGCTTGAGGTGGTTTCACTGGCCGTGTGCCACATCGTTTGTTCCTACGTTATCTGGAATCTGGATTTGGGAATTTCGATCAGGTTGTCAGCGACGGGGATTCTTCTATGGCATAGCGCTTTCCAGGGATATCGGAGTTTGCTGCTGCTCAAAAGTTCTATTACTAGCCTCAGACTTCACGCTGATGGCCGTGCGCTATTGTCTACTCGTAATGGGGAAATATCAGCCCAGCTTGTCGCGGTCCCTTGCGGCAGCAGTCTTCTTACAATTTTGGAATTCCAGAAGATTCAACCGGTGCGCGCTGAAATAACTCGCCGATTTTCATTCTGCAGCCGAGTCACGGTATCGGCCGTAGCAGGGGGGGTGCCTGTTTATCAGCGCAAGCAGCTTGCTCGGCTGCTGCGCTATGGTGAGAATTCGTGAAAACTAATCCGGCACTAATATGGTATCGACCGCAATCTCAGCCCTATCGGTATAGTCCAGTGTGTAATGCAGGCCCCGACTTTCTTTGCGTTGTAGGGCACTATCAATTATAAGTTGCGCGACCAGTACGAGATTCCTTAACTCAAGTAGATCGGAATTGATTTTGTAGTGGCGATAGTAGTCTTCGACTTCCTGCTCCAACACGCGCACGCGACGCTGAGCACGTTGCAGGCGTCGATCGGTGCGAACAATGCCGACAAAGTCCCACATAAAGCGCCGTAATTCATGCCAGTTGTGGGAAATCAATACATCATCCTCTGATTGATAAACTCGGCTTTCATCCCAGGGCAGCCCAAGCTGGGGGATTTCGGTACTCGCAAATTTCCGTTCGATTTGCTGCGATGCAGAGAACGCAAGCACAAAGCATTCAAGCAGCGAATTGCTGGCCATGCGATTTGCACCATGCAACCCGGTAAAGCTTGTTTCACCTATGGCAAACAGGTTCGGTATATCAGTTTCTCCATACTGATTTACGATGACACCCCCACAGGTATAATGAGCTGCGGGGACCACGGGTATGCGGTCCTTGCAAATATCGATGCCGAATTTCAGACATTTCTTGTGAATCGTTGGAAAGTGGCTCAATATAAAGTCAGCCGGTTTGTGCGTAATATTCAGGTAAACGCAGTCACAGCCCAAGCGTTTCATTTCATGGTCGATCGCGCGTGCGACTATATCTCGAGGCGCCAGTTCAAGCCTTTCGTCAAATTTTTCCATAAAGCGTGAGCCATCAGGAAGCTCCAGCCAGGCTCCTTCGCCGCGCAGGGCCTCGGTAATTAAGAATGACTTGGCATGGGGATGAAACAGGCAGGTCGGATGGAATTGATTGAACTCCATGTTGGCGACTCTGCAACCGGCGCGCCAGGCCATAGCGATGCCATCGCCACTGGCGCCGTCAGGATTGGTCGTATACAGGTATGCTTTACTGGCTCCGCCGGTGGCAAGTACCACGAATCTGGAGCGCACAAGCTGTATTCGGTTAGTTTTGGAATCCATGATGTAGGCGCCGATGCATGCCTGTCTGGGCAGTCCCAACTTTTTTCTGGTGAGCAAATCGACGGCGATGTGATGTTCTAGCAATTCAATATTCGGATGTTCTAGGGCTTTCTGCTTGAGAGTTTTGAAAACTGCTTTGCCGGTAGCATCGGTGGCATGGATAATGCGGCGATGGCTATGGCCTCCTTCCTTGGTGAGGTGCAGAGAGGTTAGATCGTCCGTGTGCGGCACCGATTTGGAAAATTGAATGTCTTCGCGTGCCTGGGCCTTCTGTTTGGTCGTGAAAGGAACTCCCTGGTCGACAAGCCAGCGGACGCAATCGGTGCTGTTAGAAATCACAAAACGGACCATGTCTTCGTGGCACAATCCCACACCGGCAACCAGCGTATCGGCAACGTGAGCGTCTACGCTGTCCTGATCGTCCAGAACCGCGGCAATTCCACCTTGTGCATAGAATGTGGCGCCTTCTTTAAGGCTGCCCTTGCTTATCACTTTAATTCTGGCGAAATCTGCGCATCGCAAAGCCAGGGTAAGCCCGGCCGCGCCGCTGCCGATGATCAATATATCGGTATCATGGCTGGCCCCGGATGGGTCACTAGGTCGGCCAATTGTCATATCAATGTTCTATGAGGCTGTTAGGAAAGGCTGTATGCTATTGAAATTAAAGGACTTTATTGGTCGACCGGGAAGGGGCAGGCCCCTGTGTCCTGTAACTTATGCCCAGACAAACAAGTTTGTAGCGGTGTTGTAATGAAATTGTCAGAATTTTATAGTTTTGCAGAACTTTTGAACATCCCTGCGGTCTATGAGCATGAACGTCTATGAATGTTCCAGCTAGGTTCCCCGGGCTGAGTGATGGAGTTGGAACACGGTGAGCAAGGATACCGACCAGCAGCTGGTTGACCGGGTGCTTGAGGGAGATAAGCAGGCGTTTAATTTGCTGGTAGTACGCTATCAGCAGCGGGTGATTGCATTGATAGCACGGTTCGTCAATGATCCCCAGGAGGTAGAGGACGTTAGTCAGGAAGCCTTTATAAAGGCATACAGGGCGCTGTCGCTATTCCGCGGGGAAAGCGCCTTTTACACGTGGCTGTATCGGATTGCGGTGAATACTGCCAAGAATCATCTGGTAGCAAAAAGCCGCAGGCCACCAGCAGTCGATATGGACGTTGATGAAAGTCAGAATAATGATCTGGCGATGTCCCTCAGGGAATTGGAATCGCCGGAAGAAAGCCTGGTTACCGAGGATTTAAAGCAGGCTATAGAGAAGGCAATCGACGAGTTGCCAGAGGAATTGAAAACAGCGTTTACCCTGAGAGAGTTTTCCGGGTTAAGCTACGAAGACATTACTGAGATTATGGATTGTCCGGTGGGAACGGTGCGATCACGAATTTTCAGGGCTCGTGAAGCAATCGATAAACGAATTCGCGAATTGATGTAGGTATCATGCACAATGAGTAGTATGAATAATCACGACAAAGAAACGCTTTCAGCGATGCTGGATAATGAGGCGAACGAATTCGAGGTTCGTCGATTACTAAGTACGATCGATCACAATCCAGAAATTTCAGACTTGTGGCGACGTATGAGTTTGGTTCAGGCTTTGTTGCATGATGATAATATCAAGGCCAGCAAGTCCCTTAACGTTGGCAATGCGAATTTTAGTAATGCCGTATCCCGAGCCATAGCGAATGAGCCTTCGGTCTCAATTTCGAGTGAGGGCGAAAATCCATTCCAGTGGCAAAAGCCGCTGGTCAAACTCGCAATTGCGGCATCCGTTGCTGCGGCATTTTTTCTTGGTATGCAGTCAGCCGTTAATCAACCTCTCACGGAATCGCCGCTTGCGATAGCCAGGGAGCAAAATCTTGACCCCGCAATGCCCAGTGATTCCAGTGTGTCAGCGATTAGCGCGCTGGCGGATGGAAATACGTTGAACCCCGCAGTACGGGAAGTTGACCCGGACGCACGCCAGCGTCTGGAGGATTACATAAGAAGCGTCTCCATTACCCCTGATGAGCCTCAGCAAATCGAGCAATTGCAGGATTCTCCGTTTTACCGTCTGGTCAATGAACTGCAGGACCCCCAATAGTCAGCAAGCTACTAATTTATTGATTTTTTTCCTGTTTGTCCGGCCTTTTTAATTCAGGGCCTGAACCATCTTGGTTTACCTCTACGTAGTGCTAAAGTACACTCTGCTCCCCGGAATCTCCGTATTTGCGAGGCAATATCCGGGGTGGACAAGAGAACAGATTTCTAACGACCACGAATTATTTGGCTGAGCTGCATATGATCCTTCTCAATCTCACTGAATTTCGTCAAACACTTTATGGTGTCGCGCTGCTTGTTACTATGGTTGTGCAGGCATCCGCCAATGCTGCGGTGAGCTTACCCAATTTTGCCGATCTGGTTGAGGCCAACGCGGCAACTATCGTGGAAATAGCCGCAATCAGGATGGTGGAAACCCCGGGATTTATGTCAGATCGGGATCTCGAGGAATTTCTGCGGCGACGAGTCAATCCTGATGAGCCCCTGGAAATTGAACCTGAATCGGGAGAGCCGCAAATGAGCCCAAGGGGCTCTGTGGGTTCCGGTTTCATAGTGTCCTCAGACGGATTCATAATTACCAATCATCATGTGGTGGTGGGCGCGGAAGATATTACTGTTTACCTCACAGATCGAAGAGAATTCAGCGCTAGGGTAGTAGGCCTTGACGAGCCATCAGATTTGGCCGTGCTGAAGATTGACGCGCAGGGATTGCCGGCAGTAAAAATGGGTGATTCAGACCAGGTGAGAGTGGGCGACTGGGTATTGGCTATCGGTTCACCTTTTGGCCTGGAATTCTCCGCTGCGGCAGGCATCGTATCCGCCAAGGGTCGCTCAATTCCGGGTAATAGTCGCTACAACTACATGTCGTTCATTCAAAGCGATGTTGCGATTAACCAAGGTAATTCCGGTGGCCCGCTTTTTAATCTCGACGGCGAAGTTATCGGTATCAATTCGCAGATTCTCAGCAGCACCGGAACTTCAAATGGAATCTCGTTTTCGATTCCGTCAAACGTAGCAATTAATGTTGTTGACCAGCTGAGGGACACGGGTGCTGTGCAACGTGGTTTGCTGGGAGTGCAAATTAAGGAAGTCAGTTTTGCGCTGGCGGAGTCATTCGATCTTGAGCGCCCAATGGGGGCTTTTGTTGATCTCGTGTCTCCCGGCAGTCCTGCTGATCAGGCGGGAATCCAGAATGAGGATATAATTCTCGAGTTTGATGGACGGGAGATTGAGCGTTCGGCTGATCTGCCGTTTTTCGTGGGCCAGAACAAGCCCGGGACAAGTTCCCAGATGCTAGTTTACCGAGATGGACAGCGTTTAAACGTGAACGTGGTACTGGGAAGTTCGCCGCTGAATATCGCGCAGGAGGAGGTTGTTCAAAGCGTACCTCAAGGCGTCAATCCTCTTGGTCTGCGTGTAGCCGACTTGAGCAGGGAAGCTAGGCAGGTTTCGGGTCTGTCTGGAGTTCGCGTAGTGGAAGTAATTCCCGGGCCTGCTGAAGACGCTGGAATTATCGCCGACGATGTAATCGTATCCTTGAATCGTCAGGAAATAGTCAGCGCAGAGCAATTTGCGCAGGTTCTCAGGGACCTTCCGAGCAACGGGTTTGTTCCTGTCAGGATTGTCAGAGAAGGACGTGGAACAACTCTGGCCCTCGACTTAGATTAGGAAAAACGGCTACTGGCAGCTTCGTTCCCGGTCACACAGTACCGGAGACGCGCGAAACTCACTGACACAATTCAGCAATTAATTTAGAATTGCGACCTCCTTCGTATACCCCAGTTGGAATTCTATCCTGGTGAGCGATCTTAGCCACATTAGAAACTTTTCCATTATTGCGCATATCGATCACGGGAAATCGACTCTCGCTGACCGGTTTATCCAGTTATGCGGTGGAGTATCAGAGCGAGAGCTCTCTGAACAGATGCTGGATACCCTGGAAATTGAACGAGAGCGCGGAATCACCATCAAGGCCCAGAGCGTAACCCTCTACTATGATGCCAGCGACGGCAAACGCTATCAGTTAAATTTTATCGATACTCCGGGCCATGTAGATTTCAGCTACGAAGTTTCAAGATCCCTGTCTGCTTGCGAGGGAGCGTTGCTGGTGGTAGATGCGGGTCAGGGTGTGGAAGCGCAATCTGTAGCCACCTGCTATACGGCCATCGAACAGGGACTGGAGGTATTGCCGGTACTTAATAAAATGGATTTGCCTCAAGCAGATCCCGATCGAGTGCGTATTGAAATTGAGGAAATAATCGGCATCGACGCTGCGGAAGCAGTTTGCGCCAGTGCCAAAACCGGTATGGGTGTGAACGATATCTTGGAGCAGATTGTGCGCCTGGTGCCACCACCGAGCGGAAACCGCCAGGCCGAATTACAGGCACTGATCATTGACTCCTGGTTTGATAACTATCTGGGTATCGTCTCGCTGGTGCGTGTTATGCAAGGGCATGTCAAGAAGGGCGACAAGATCATCGCAAAATCTATCGGCAAGGCACATCTCGTGGACAGCGTGGGAATGTTCACTCCAAAGCGCCGGGATACTGATCTGCTCGCAGCCGGTGAAGTGGGATTCGTAATTGCGGGCATAAAGGATATCCACGGAGCTCCTGTTGGCGATACCCTAACGCTCGCCTCGACGCCAGGCGTCGAGGCTCTGCCCGGATTTAGGAAAGTTCAACCGCAAGTGTATGCAGGCCTTTTCCCTGTCTCATCTGATGAGTTTGAAAGTTTTCGAGATGCGTTATCCAAGTTGACTTTAAATGATGCCTCGCTGTTTTACGAACCTGAGAATTCCGATGCGCTTGGGTTTGGTTTTCGATGCGGATTTCTGGGCATGTTGCACATGGAGATTATTCAAGAGCGACTGGAACGGGAATACGATTTGTCTCTCATAACCACTGCGCCAACAGTTGTTTATGAGGTGTTGTTAAACAATGGCGATGTGGTCAAGGTGGATAGTCCGTCGAAGCTACCACCGACAGCAAGCATCGCCGAGATGCGTGAGCCAATCGTGCTTGCCAATATTCTTGTACCCCAGGACTACCTCGGTAACGTAATAAATTTATGCGTCGAGAAACGTGGTATTCAGAAAGACATGCAGTTCATCGGAAAGCAGGTATCTCTGAATTATGAGCTGCCGATGAACGAGGTAGTTCTGGATTTTTTCGATCGACTGAAATCAGTGAGCAGGGGTTACGCGTCTCTGGATTATCATTTTCAGCGATTTGAAAAATCCACCCTGGTACGGTTAGATATTCTGATTAACGGTGATAAAGTAGATGCACTGGCTATAATTGTGCACAGGGATCAGGCTCAGTCCAAAGGTCGTATGTTGACCGAAAAGATGAAAGAATTGATCCCCAGGCAGTTGTATGATGTCGCCATTCAGGCTGCGATAGGTGGACAAATTATTTCCAGACAGACCGTCAAAGCACTTCGAAAAAACGTGACTGCTAAATGTTATGGTGGCGACATAACGCGAAAAAAGAAATTATTGGAGAAGCAGAAGGCAGGTAAGAAGCGCATGAAGAAGGTGGGAAATGTAGAAGTTCCGCAGGAGGCGTTCCTGGCTGTGTTGAAGATTGATTCCTGATGGATATAGATTTTGCACTGGTATTAGTGATTCTGGTAGCCGTAAGCGGCCTTGTCTGGCTGCTTGATACGTTGCTGCTGAAAAGTTCAAGGTTGCGGAGCATTGAGGATTTTCAGGAAAGGCAAACTAGCGCCCGCAGTCAAGGACAGATTGAAGCAGAACTCGAGCGTCTCGGAAGAGAGCCAGTGGTTGTAGAATATGCAAAGTCGTTTTTCCCGGTTCTGTTGATCGTATTAATTCTTCGCTCTTTCGTAATCGAGCCTTACCAGATTCCCACGGGGTCAATGATTCCGACATTGCAGGTGGGCGATTTCATCCTGGTAAATAAATATTCCTATGGTTTACGCCTGCCGGTCATAGGAACCAAGCTTGTTGATATCGGCGAACCACAGCGTGGTGAGGTCATGGTCTTCATTCCGCCTCACGAAAATAAATATTACATCAAGCGGGTCATTGGATTGCCTGGAGACAGAATACGGTATGAGGACAAAACCTTGGTCATTAACGGGGAAGAAATGATGCGAGACTTTGTCAGCCCGACAAATATCGAGTTCGGCAGTGAGTCTATTCC
>JAYPVG010000016.1:0-51044 GCA_038134485.1 Pseudomonadales bacterium | reverse complement strand
GGGTGATAGAGTTCATTCGGTTCAACTGGCTGATTTGCAGTTCGGACGGCAGGGGCGAACCTCATGGATCGTTCCCGAGGGCCACTACTTTATGATGGGAGATAATCGCGATAACAGTGCCGACAGTCGTGTTTGGGGGCCCGTTTCTGAATCTAAAATAATTGGCAAAGCCGTCGCAATCTGGTTGCACAAGGATCCGGGTCTCAATCTACCAAACTTTTCAAGAAATCAGCGGATACAGTAGGTAAAACTTGTCCCTGGGACTGGATTGCATTTAGTATAAAAAATATTAACTAATTGATTTAAAAGAAATAATGTAAATTCAGGGGCCATAAACCAACAGTCGAAACGGCTAGTTTTACAAAAATAATGGTGGATACAATGAATAAGGATTTAAAAGGCCCTGCTCATCAACGGGGAGTTTCCAAACTTGGTTTATTGATAATCGGCATATTTATCGCCTCGACCCTGACAATTGGATTAAAAGTTGCGCCGGCCTACATGGATAACGGCTTTGTAAACGGTCTTGCGGATGATCTGGTAAATGATGGCACCGCCGATCGTTTGCAGATATCTGAGATCAGGCAGCGATTTGCCGACGCAGTGCGTCTTAATGGAATCTACGATTTTGATCTGTCGGATATTGAAATACGCCGCAACGGGGGCCAAACCACTATCAGAATCGCCTACGAACGCCGTATGCCTCTTATTGCCAACCTGGATATCGTTGCTGTATTTGATCATACAGCTCAATAGTAAATGGCCGCAGACCCGGGAAAACTCGAGACCAGCATAGGTTACTCTTTCGAGGATCGGAACCTGCTCGAGCAGGCGTTGACGCACCGAAGCGTTGGCAAAATTCACAATGAGAGAATGGAATTCCTTGGCGACGCCATTCTAGACATGGTTATAGCTGAACGCCTATTCGCAAAATTCCCAGCCGCTGCTGAGGGTGACTTGAGTAGAATGCGGGCAAATCTGGTAAATGGCCAGGTGCTTGCTGAAATCGCAATAGAGATCGGACTCGGTCAATACTTGAACCTTGGAACTGGTGAGCTAAAAAGCGGAGGTAAGCGACGAGATTCGATTCTCGCGGATGCCATCGAAGCGCTGATTGCCGCGGTATATCTCGAGGGAGGGCTCACTGAAGCTGAAGCCGTGATCGATCGATTTTATGCAGACAGGTTGGAAGCAAAAGAGATATGCAAACGGCATAAGGATAGCAAGACCAGGCTACAGGAGTTTATGCAAGCGAGGGGATTGCCGTTACCAAATTACTGCGTGACCGACATAAGCGGAGAAGCGCACGATCAAACATTCACCGTAGATTGCCAGGTGGTTTTGCTTTCGAAATCCAGATCCGGAACTGGGAAGAGCAAGAGGATTGCAGAGCAGAAAGCAGCCGACCGGATATTGACCATTCTCGAAAGTCAGTAATGAATGACAATCGAAAGGAAAAAAGAAACAGTCGCTGCGGCTTCATAGCACTTGTTGGGCGTCCCAATGTTGGCAAGTCGACGTTGCTGAATCATTTTCTGCGCCAGAAAATAAGCATCACCTCGCGTAAACCGCAAACCACTCGGCATCGCATACTCGGTGTCCATTCCACTTCGGACACTCAGTTTATCTACGTCGATACTCCTGGACTCCACCACGAGCGCAAGAAAACCCTCAACCGACTAATGAATGAGACGGTAGAACGGGTAATTAGCGATGTTGATGTCGTATTTTTTATAGTCGAGAGAACCGCTTGGACTGATGAGGATGAACTGGTGCTGAATGCCTTGCTGAACGTCAACAAACCGATTTTGTTGCTGATAAATAAAGTTGACCAGTTACAGGATAAAAAACGTCTGCTGCCCCTCATTGAAGCGTTGTCTGCGAAAAGACATTTTGTTGAAATAATTCCGGTTTCGGCCCTGAAAGGCCACAATCTTGAAGTCATAGATGAAGCAGTCAGGCAATATTTGCCAGAGGGACAATTCCTATTTCCAGTTGATCAGGTAACTGACAGAAGTGTCCGTTTCCTTGCGGCGGAGATGGTTCGTGAAAAAATCATACGCCAATTGGGTGATGAATTACCTTATGAAGCCACCGTGGAGATTGAAAAATTTCAAGACCAGGGTCGCACATTACACGTTGATGCCTTGATTTTGGTCGAGAAAGCCGGCCAAAAGCAGATCCTGATAGGTAAGGAGGGAAGCCGGTTGAAACTTGTTGGTTCGGCTGCCCGGGAAGACATGGAGAAGGCATTCGAAAAGAAAGTTATGTTAAAACTGTGGGTCAAGGTGAGATCAGGGTGGGCAGATAATGAGCGAGCCCTGAAAAGTCTTGGCTACACGGACTATCAGTCAATTTAAAAAGCTCAACTAACAATTCTATTTCGGCGAGTTCTCGAAAATCAATTAATGGACAATCGCGTTTATCTGCAGCCAGCTTATATATTGCATAAGCAGCCGTTTCAGAACAGCAGCCTGTTGCTTGATTTTTTCTGTCTTGATTACGGTCGTGTCAAGGCCGTCGCGAGGGGGGCTCGACGCTCTGGATCGAAATATCGCAGTCTACTTCAGGTGTTCCAGCCGCTGCTGGTATCTTTTTCAGGTAAAGGGGAGGTAAAGACTGTCGCCAGCGTCGAAACCAGTGTCGCGGCAATCGAATTAAAAGGAGAGCGCCTCTTCAGCGGTTTCTATGTAAACGAATTGATTATTCGACTGTTAATAAACAACGTTGAGCATATTGCTCTGTACCAAAAGTATCAGGAGGCTCTGCTTGCACTCGGGGGGGATGAAGAATTAAATCGAGTGCTAAGGCGATTTGAAATGTCTCTGCTCGACGAATTGGGCTACGGGATAGATCTGGAATTTGATTGTGTCTCGCGGCAACCCATTAGTAATTTAGCTAAGTATCTTTTTGTCCCTGATTTAGGTTTTGAGCAGGTAGGAATAGCCGGAGACAAGGAAGATGCAATCGATAATGTATTTCTTGGAGCGCATATCAACGCATTGCGTGAGCTCAAATTCGATGACCCGGGGAGTAGAGCTGCAGCCAAGCAAATTACCCGTCAGGCTTTGCGTGCACATCTTGGAAGTAAACCACTCAATAGCCGAGAGCTGTTTGCTCGTCTTTCCTGAGATTGCTGCCCTGCGTCTTTAAGCTGCCTATCAAAAAGGATAGAATCCGGCCTCTTGATTTGTGGGGTGCGGACAATTTCATGTCTTTTCAAACTATAGATGAGCTGATCGGCAATACGCCGCTGGTACAATTGCAACGTCTTCCAGGTGACACCTCAAACAAGATTCTGGCCAAGCTTGAGGGTAACAATCCGGCGGGATCCGTCAAAGATAGACCGGCGCTGAATATGATCGTGCAGGCTGAGCTGCGCGGTGAAATTACTCCTGGAGATGTTTTAATCGAGGCTACCAGCGGTAACACTGGAATAGCGCTGGCTATGGTGTGCGCTATCAAGGGATATCGATTGATATTGATCATGCCAGACAATATGAGCGCGGAGCGTAAAGCGTCCATGAGCGCTTATGGCGCAGAATTAATTCTAGTGTCGGAGCAGCAGGGAATGGAAGGCGCGAGGGATTTAGCCATAGCGATGGAGCGGGAGGGAAAGGGCCGTGTGCTTGATCAATTTGCCAACCACGACAATCCGAATGCGCATTACATGCGGACGGGTCCTGAAATCTGGCGAGATACTCAGGGAAAGATCACGCACTTTGTCTCCTCCATGGGCACAACCGGCACTATAATGGGTGTTTCGCGGTACTTGAAAGAACAGAATCCGGAAATCCAAATAGTCGGATTACAGCCGAAAGACGGTTCCAGAATCCCTGGAATTCGGCGCTGGCCACAGGAATACCTGCCCAGAATTTATGACCCCAGTCGGGTGGATAGGGTGATTGATGTCGATCAACTCGATGCTGAGCGGACCATGCGAGAGCTCGCTGAGCAAGAGGGAATTTTTTGCGGCGTGTCCTCTGGCGGGAGTATTTACGGTGCAATGCAATTGAGCAGGGAAGTGAGTGATGCCGTAATTGTCGCAATTATTTGCGACAGAGGAGACCGCTACCTTTCTACCGGTGTCTTTGACTCCAACTAATCATTATGGCTCGAAGCGGAAGGCGTAGAAAAAAAAACCTACCGGTAGAAGCTGTTGAATTGACAGTAAACCGCATGAGCCACGAGGGACGCGGCATCGCCAGCAATGGAGGAAAGATCGCGTTTATCGACGGCGCTCTGCCTGATGAGCGTGTGGCAGCCAAGTACATAAATTCACGTGCCAGTTTCGACGAGATGTCGGTGGTTGAGGTGCTCGAGGCCAATCCTGATAGGGTAATCCCGGCCTGTGATTACTTCGGTGTCTGCGGAGGTTGTTCGCTCCAACATCTTGCTTCAGAAGCACAGATTAAATTCAAGCAGGAACTTTTACTCGAACAGTTGTATCACACGGCTGGAGTAGCAGCGAAGAATGTTCAGCTAATCGAGCGCCAGAGCAGTAACGCATTCCACTATCGCCGCAAGGCAAGACTTGCGGTTCGTTACGTCAGCAAAAAAGGCGGTATCCTTCTGGGATTTCGCGAAAAACACAGTAGCTTCATCACCGACATGCGAGATTGCGAGGTTCTTGAATTACAGAATGCGGCGCTGCTCAAGCCTCTGCGAGACCTACTAAACGGATTGCACGCAAGGATGTCGATTCCTCAGTTCGAGGTGGCAGCGGGGTTCAATATCTGCGGGAGGCCCGCAGTAGCGCTAGTCATGCGTCACCTGGAACCGCTATGCCAATCAGATTTGGATGCGGTAAGAGCATTTTCCGAGAGCAGGGACTGCGAGTTTTATTTACAACCTGGGGGAGTCGACAGTATTCACAAAATTTGGCCCATAGACGATGGCGAACGACTGTATTATTCATTGCCTGAGCATGACTTAAAGCTGGCTTTTCATCCTGTTGATTTCGTGCAGATCAATGAGGCGGTCAATCGCAAAGCAGTGAATCTGGCGATCGAATTGCTGGAATTGCACAGGGAAGACGAGGTGTTGGATTTATTCTGCGGCCTTGGTAATTTTACTTTGCCTATCGCGCGTCGCTGCAAGTTCGTGACTGGTGTCGAAGGCAGTGAAAGCATGGTCGCAAGAGCGGAGGAGAATGCGGCCTTTAATTCCATCGAAAACGTCAGTTTTTATGCTGCCAATCTTTACGAATTGACAGGAAAAGAGTTTTGGTATGACCGCAGTTTCGACAAAATCCTCCTCGATCCACCGAGGTCGGGTGCATTGGAAATAATAGACTGGCTTGCTCGCGCGAAGGCATCGAAAATCGTATACATTTCCTGTAATCCCGCCACTCTGGCACGTGATACGGCGAGCTTGTTGCAGAAAGGTTATAAGTTGAAACAGGTTGGTGTAATGGATATGTTTCCCCACACCACTCACGTTGAGTCAATAGCACAATTTGAGCGAGAAAATTAATAATCGTGGAGTCGATACAAAAATTAATCAAGATAATGGCCTTGTTGCGGGATCCCGAGTTTGGGTGCCCCTGGGATCTTGAGCAGACACGGGAAAGCTTGACGCGATATACCTTAGAGGAAGTGTACGAGGTGGTGGACGCGATCGAGGAAGGAACACCCGACGCTATAAAAGATGAACTTGGAGACCTACTTTTTCAGATAGTTTTTTATGCACGGCTCGCTGAGGAAGAAAATCAATTTTCCTTCGATGATATCGTCGATACAATTTCCCATAAATTAATAAGAAGACACCCACATGTATTCCCGGGTGGAAGCATCGATGGTTTTGGTGAGCGGCAGACGCTAGCTGCCGAAGAGGTGGTCACTAACTGGGAAGCAATCAAATCGGAAGAGCGTCAGATAAAGGGTAGAATGGAGGGGTCCCGGGCTTCGCTTCTCGAAGATATTCCCAAGGCTCTTCCAGCTCTAGAGCGCGCACTGAAGTTGCAAAAGCGTGCTGCCCGGGTTGGCTTCGACTGGCAGGAAAGCAGCCAGGTGATGGAAAAAATTAAAGAAGAACTTCTGGAGCTTGAAGAGGCAATGGAAACCGGCAATTCAGATGCGATAAACCATGAGGCAGGTGATTTGCTGTTCGCAGTTGTCAATCTCACTCGTCATCTGCAAGTAGAACCCGAAACTGTGCTGCGAGAGTCTAACCGAAGATTCACGCGTCGATTTGCGTTCATTGAAGAACAGCTTGAGCAGGAAAACTGCAAGCCCGAGGAAGCCGGGCTGGAGAAGCTTGACGAACTCTGGAGCGCAGCAAAAAAATCAGGGCTGTAATAGATGGAAGTCAGAAATTGGCTAATATCCTGGTACATCGTTTAATAATCAAGGAGTAGCGCAATGAGAATTATACTATTAGGGGCGCCGGGAGCTGGAAAAGGCACTCAGGCTGCATTCCTCACGGAGAAGTATGATATACCTCAAATTTCTACTGGGGACATGCTCAGAGCCGCCGTAAAAGCACAATCGGAGCTCGGTAAAAAAGTCGAGGTCGTCATGGCCTCTGGAGGCTTGGTGACTGATGACATAATCATTGCTTTGGTTAAGGATCGCATCATGGAGGATGATTGCGCTAACGGCTTTTTGTTTGACGGTTTTCCACGGACTATACCGCAAGCTCAGGCTATGCTTGACTCCGATGTAGCGATTGATGTGGTTCTCGAAATCAGTGTCGATGATGAAACAATTGTTGAACGGATGAGTGGAAGAAGGGTACATCTGGACTCTGGACGCGTTTACCATGTAATCAACAATCCGCCTCTGATAGATGGTGTTGATGACATTACGGGAGAACAGTTGATTCAAAGGGAAGACGATAAAGAAGAAACTGTTCGCAAGAGACTTCAGGTATATCACGAACAAACCAAGCCGCTAGTTAATTTCTATCGTAACTTGCAGGCAGAGGGGAAGGCGGTAAAGGTGTTGAGGATTGCGGGAATTGGATCTGTTGAGGAAATTCGAGATAAAGTTCTTGGCGCCCTAGTAGGCTAATCGAAACGTCAGATTTTTTATTTATTGCATAATCCAGGAACTCTTGGACCCATGATATGCTTCGGGAACTCCTCTGCTTTCGGCAGGGCACTATTTGGGTATTAATTCTTACGCCAGATGTTGCAAAGTAGGCGCCAGGATGGTTGTAAAAATACTGACTTTTTAGTCGCGTTTTCCTTAAAGTTTTTTTCTCTTCTAGCGAAATACTTGATGAGTGTCGCGTTCGGCAGGTTATTGCTTTGACTATAGCTTTTTATACTGGACAGATAATTAGCATTGCCATTGCTGTTAGCTAAATATTTTTTATGCTATGTTGCCGTCGAATGAAGCTTTAGTGTCCCTTATCGGTAAGCTTACAGTTTCATCAACCAGGAGAGATCAGAAATGGCTAGAGTTACTGCAAAGAAAAAGGCGGTAAAGAAAAAAGCACCTGCCCGTAAGAAGGCGGTTAAGATATTAACCCCAACGCAAAAGAGAGAGGCTGCTCTGAAGAAAGCAATTGCGGCTTTCACAGAAAAGTGGAATAAACAAAAAGATCGAGAAGAAGCAGCTCAGGCACGCAAGGCGGCTAAAAAAGCTGCCGCAAAAGCCAAGGCAGCAGCCAGAAAGGCAGCAGCCAAAGCCAAGGCAGCAGCCAGAAAAGCAGCAGCCAAGGCCAAGGCAGCAGCAAGAAAAGCAGCCAAGAAGGCCGCAAACAAAAAACCTGCCGCTAAAAAGACGGCAGCAGCCAAGAAGCCGGCTGTAAAGAAAAAGACTGTTGCCAAAAAGAAGGCGTCAGCTAAAAAGAAGGCCCCGGCAAAGAAAACAGCAGCAAAGAAGAAGGCTGTGAAGCGCGCTGCGATGGTTAAAAAGGCAACACCGAAGAAAGTGGCGAAGCAGGCTCCGGCCAAGAAAAAGGCAGCGTCTAAGAAGAAAGCGCCTGCCAAGAAAAAAGTAGCGGCAAAGAAGAAGGCTCCGGCCAAGAAAAAAGTAGCAGCTAAAAAGAAGGCTCCGGCCAAGAAAAAAGTAGCAGCTAAAAAGAAGGCTCCGGCCAAGAAGAAAGTAGCGGCTAAAAAGAAGGCTCCGGCCAAGAAGACGGCAGCCGCGAGGAAAAAGCGGTAGTCTCCGGTAGGCGAGCCGCAAGCTTATTACACGCGTCTCGCTTCAAGCCACTCTAGCCATCCTGCCTGATTGGTGTTGATGGATTAACACCAGAAGGCAGATCTCCTAAGATAGAAATCCCCCTTGAGCGGGCTCTCGGGGGATTTCTGTTTGCATTTTAGTTTACACTTTATCCCACCGATGCACCGATTTGTGGTAATTCCTGATGTCCAATTTGCTAGTAATCGATACCTCGTCCTCAATATGCACTACGGTGCTTGTTCAGAACGAGTTGACTGCCGTGAAACAAATTGAGGGCACACGGGCTCATGGACAGTTTCTGCTTTCGAATATAGACGATTTGGTAAAGCATTCAAATTTTCAGCTCGAGAGTCTGGATGCATTCGCTGTTGTAGCGGGTCCCGGGTCCTTTACTGGTATTCGTATCGGAATCGGAGTTGTTCAAGGTCTTGCAGCCGCGCTCAACAAGCCGGTTATTCTACTCTCCTCACTGGAATGGCTGGCCCTTTCGGCGTTTAATAAACATGGCTGTGAGGCTGTAATGGCTGGTCGCGTTGCTCGTGATTCAGAGTATTACACGGGATTTTATATGCGAACTCCCGAACACGCTCAGCATAGCCTCGGTCCAGAAATGGTGGGGTCCGCTCTGAGTATTATGCTCCCAGAAGAGGGGAAAAATAAATCGATCGTAGCGGTGGGCGACGCCTGGTTGAATCTGGATGCATTTGATCCCGAGTTGATAGCGACATTTGCTGTTATAGATACTGAACTTGAGGGCGACACAGGCAGTTTGTGTGAACTGGCCGAGTGCCTGTACCGCTCCGGTGATTTGGTGTCTGCTGAGACTGCCGTACCAAATTATCTAAAAGAAAACATGAACTACAAGACAGCCATCTGAGTGCATGCAAGTAGGCCATAGTGGAACTCCTTCAAGTAACTTTTCTAGCGGCTCTTCAGGGTCTTACTGAATTTCTTCCTATTTCAAGCTCGGGTCATCTCATTTTGCCGGCCGAGTTACTTGGCTGGCAGGATCAGGGGCTGGTTTTCGATGTGTCAGTGCACGTTGGAAGCCTGATAGCAGTGGTTTTCTATTTTCGGCTTCAGGTAGCTGAGCTGGCTATTGGCTGGCTGCGCTCGATTGTCAGTGGTGAGTCATCCGAGAATTCGAATTTGGCCTGGTTGATACTGTTGGCGACGTGCCCAGCCGGAATTGCTGGGTTAATTCTCAATGATGTTGTGGAGCAGTTCACCAGATCTATTCTGCTGATCGCAGTGACTTCGATAATCTTTGCAGTCTTGCTATTTTTTGCGGATACACGACGGGAAGAACAGAAGACGCTGAAGAATCTGACCTGGAAAGCAGCATTAATAATTGGCTTCGCTCAGATGCTTGCGCTGTTACCTGGCACATCGCGCTCGGGAGTCACTATGACGGCAGGTCTGTTTTTGCGGTTATCCCGGAATGCTGCCTCGCAATTTTCGTTTCTCCTGGCGATTCCAATTATCTCTGCCAGCGGGGTGCTAAAAATAATTGATTTTTATAAAGACGGTGCCAATGCTACTGAATGGCTAATGCTGTTTTACGGTGCTCTGGTGTCAGGAATTGTCTCTTACTTCTGTATCCATTTCTTTCTCAAGCTGATAGAGCGTACCGGTTTTCTGCCTTTCGTCTTGTATCGAATTATTCTCGGGTCGCTGCTTTTGGCTATTTACTTTATACACTAGCAGCAGGAGCCGGTTACTGAATGTCGGAGGTCGCATTAATAGTTGAACTGGGTAGTAATGATGACGGTGCTACGGTCGAGGTCAGGGAGACAGCTCGTGATTTAGCCAGAGAATTGAATCTGCCACTTTTTATACTCGGTGAAACAGTTGATGACGCTTATGAATTCCGGTTGAAAGTTTCAGAAACCGGGTTGGAACTGATCTCAGTCAATATAGGGTGTCCAGGTACGTTAAAGGTTGATTTCGAACATCCGACCCTTTCATATCGGGTAAGAAATCAGGTGAAGCTTCAGATGATTGTTCGGGCGGTAGGCAAGACGGGAGGTGTCCTGCCCTCGGTTCTTGATGCAACAGCGGGCCTGGGAAAGGACGCTTTTTTACTCGCATCGGCTGGCTACGAGATTACAATGCTCGAGCAGAATGCGGTTGTTCATGCGCTACTTAGGGATGGAATGTCGCGAGCGCGCGTGTCGGAATATAAAAATACACGCTTCCCCATCGAAGCAATGAAATTGCTGAACACTAGCCTTGCCGATTTCGCTTCGACTAGACCCAAATTTGATGTTGTTTACCTTGACCCTATGTTTCCCACACGGCGAAAAAGCGCGCGCGTAAAGAAGGAAATGTTCTTTCTTCAAAAATATTTAGCGACGGTCGAAAATGAGAATGACAACGCCAAAATGATGATTGATGCTTTTGCGATTGCGACGCGCAGGGTAGTGGTTAAGCGTCCGCTTCGGGCGCCCAATATTGATTATAGAATTCCAACCTTCAAATTAACTGGTCGCAGCAGCCGCTTCGACGTGTACGCCATTAGCTAGAGAAGCTTTTCCAGGATCTTTTTGTATAGTATTGCCAACTCATCCAGATCGCTTATGGCGACGTGTTCATTGACCTTGTGAATTGACGCGTTGCAGGGACCCAGTTCGATCACTTCAGTGCCAGCAGGGGCTATGAACCGACCGTCAGAGGTTCCACCGCTTGTTGAGAGCTCTGGAAGATTGCCGGTTTGTTCCTGGATTGCGGCGCATGCCGCATCGATAAGAGCTCCTTTAGACGTCAGAAATGGCTTGCCGGACAAAGTCCAGTCAATGCTAAAGTCGAGCTCATATCCAGAAAATATCTCCTCGCAGCGGTTGCGAATTTTCTGATCATCGGTTTCGGTAGAATACCTGATGTTGAAATCTACTTGAATGGACGCCGGTATCACATTGGCGGCGCCGGTCCCGGCATTGACATTGGAGATCTGTAAAGACGTTGGCGGGAAAGAATCGTTACCCTCGTCCCATGGTTCAGCTATCAAGTCGCTAAGTGACTGCAGAACCAGATGAATCGGATTCCGGGCCAGATGAGGGTATGCAACATGCCCCTGGACTCCATTGACGGTCAGTTGACCATTGAGAGATCCCCTGCGACCAATTTTTATTGTATCTCCGAGGCTCGAATTGCTGCTCGGTTCACCAACCACACAATAATCAATCTCTATCCCGCGCTCCTGCAGCCACTCCATAACACGGAGTGTGCCATTGATTGCCGGGCCTTCTTCGTCGCTGGTAATCAAAAAGCCCAGTGAGCCGCGCGGTTCTCTGATACCCAGGAAATGCTCGCAGGCGGTTATCATGGCTGCGAGGGATGCTTTCATATCAGCAGCGCCGCGACCGAACAACAATCCGTCTCGCTCTTCAGGTTTGAATGGAGGCGAATCCCAGCCGTCAACAGAACCCGCTGGGACTACATCGGTGTGCCCGGCGAAAACCAGAAGCGGCGTGCTATTGCCAAGTTGTGCCCAGAAGTTGGTTACTTCGCCGAATTGCAGCCGTTCGATATTGAAGCCGAGAGCCTCAAGTTGCTCTATCATTATCTCCTGACAGCCAGCATCTACCGGGGTAACGGATTCCCGTTCGATGAGTTGTTTTGTTAGCTCCAGCGTCCGCATGACTGTGTTAAAACCTGATTAGTTGTGGCTGTGCAATTCTTCATTAAGTTCTATGGATGCTTTGTTCGGAATGCATTCCACTGCACCACTAAGGGAATTGCGTCTGAAGAGCAGGTCATTAAGGTGAGACAAATCTCTGGCCTTGACACTTTTGAGCAGCGCACCTTCCCGGTCCAGCACATTAACCTTGGTTCCGGCAGTGACGTAAAGTCCTGCTTCAATGATGCAACGGTCTCCTATAGAGAATCCGATGCCGGCATTTGCACCAATCAGACAGTTTTCTCCTACTGTGATAATTTCCGTCCCGCCACCCGATAGGGTGCCCATGATACTACAGCCTCCTCCCAGGTCACTTCCTGCGCCAACCATCACTCCAGCAGAAATGCGTCCTTCAACCATGGCCGTGCCGGTGCTCCCGGCATTAAAATTCACAAAACCTTCATGCATTACAGTCGTTCCCTCGCCAATGTACGCGCCAAGCCTGACCCTGGCTGTATGCGCTATTCGGACGCCTGATGGCACCACGTAGTTGGTCATCTTTGGAAATTTGTCTACCGACATAACCTCCAGAAGTTCGCCATTCAGGCGTGCTTCCAGTTGTCGAGCAGGAAGTTCGTCAAGGGAAACAGGACCCTTATTGGTCCATGCCAGGTTATGAAGCAATCCAAATGCCCCATCCAGATTCAGAGTGTTTGGCAAAGCAAGTCGATGAGAAAGCAAATGTAATTTTAAAAAGACTTCTGCGACCGAAGCAGGGGCGCGATCCTCGCCTATCAAGCAGGCGATGACAGTTCCTTCTGCACCTCCGGCAAATTGTTCAAGTAACTGCGCCTGGTCTTGGAAAGAGGGGATGAGCGATTGCTTCAATAAGGCCACTGTGTCCTGATCAAGTTCGATACTTATGTTCGCTGGCCCATCCAGGTTCAGGCATTTGACTACACATTGCGAGAATTCGGTTGCCGGGTGAATCAGGGGAAGAGGATAAAACACTTCAATAATATCCCCGCGACGATTTTTAGCGCCGAGACCAAAAGCGATGCTGTGAAATAAAAAAGACATAACCATAACTCTCTAAGGGATAAGTATTTCGTTGAATATCTGCGGATCGAAGCCGATCAGCCACCGGTCACCGTCAACAAGGATAGGGCGTCTTATTAAAGATGGGTTTGTCTCCATCAATTTACCAGCGTTTTCGAGGGTCAGACCTTGCTTGTCAGATTCCGGAAGTTTGCGCCAGGTAGTACCCCGTTTGTTGATCAATTCCTCGAGAGTGAACTGCTTGAGAAACTGATGGATCAGGGAGGCTTCTATACCTTCTTTGCGGTAATCGTGGAATTGATATTCAAGGCCGTTGCTCTCCAGCCATTGCAGAGTTTTTTTAATGGTGTCGCAGTTTCGTATTCCGTATAGGATGATCATGATTCAATGACTGACCCTTTCGGAAATACGCTCTTCAAGACGCTGCTTTATTTTGGTTACCAATTTTTCGATCTGATTAATGTCAGTTATCGCGGAATTCTCTTTGTCGGTTATGTAAAACAGGTCCTCCACCCGCTCCCCAAGAGTTGTAATTCTCGCGTCTCTGAGATTAATGTGATTTTCCGCAAATATTTTACCTATCGATGCAAGGATACCTGGATGGTCTGGACAATTTACCTCTAGCGTCGAATAGGGCTTATCGGGATTATTGATCAATTCAGCTTCCACGTGCTGACTGAAGTGTTTCAGCTTTCTGGTGGGCTTTCGATTCGTTGGCGGCGAGTAAGAATCGCTATCCCGAATATGGTCGAGCAATACCTGCTTGACCTGCGCCACCCGATCCGGGCGCTCGCCAACGGGTTTTCCGTTGTTTTCAAGTACTGTGAACGTATCCATACAAAAATCATTAGAAGAAGTGAATATTCTGGCATTCTGGATGTTGAGATTTAGCTTTTCAAACGCCGCAGTACTGTTGGCAAACAGGAATTGACTGTTGGGCATGTATATAAATATTTGTGTGCCCCCCTCGATATTATTTTCCTCGGTGTCTTTGATGGCGACCAGAGGTCCTGGTTCCAAGTGCTGATGGATGCTCTCTGAATGCCAAACTATGTTTGTTACGGATTCTCGGATGAAGTACTCATCTGCCGTATTCGCCCAAATTTGCATGATTTGAGCCTCATTGAGGCCTCGATCGATAAGCTTCTGTAGAGCAGACTGCTGCTTGTCGCGAATTCGCTCATCGCGATCAACAGGGTTTTCAAGTCCGAGCCTGAGGGCGCGTTTGGTACTGAGATAAAGCTGTCGCAACAAGGAGGCTCGCCAGGCGTTCCAAAGATTGGGATTCGTGGCGCAAATATCTGCCACGGTTAATGCGTAAAGGTAGTCGAGGTGAAGTTTGTCACCAACCTCGATAGCGAACTCCTGAATCACATCTGGATCACTGATGTCTTTTCGTTGGGCCGTCATCGACATCAGAAGATGTTTTTGAACGAGCCAGGACACCAATTTACTGTCCCAAGCACTCAATTGATGTCTACTGCAGAAGCTTTCGGCGTCATTCATTCCCAGGACCGAATGGTCTCCTCCACGCCCTTTTGCGATATCGTGGTAGAGACCGGCGATGTAGAGTAATTCAATTTTCGGCAGATTGCGCGCGATATGGGCCGCGACCGGAAAATTCTCCTCTGCGGTGGGCAGCAGAAAGCGCCGCATGTTTTCCACTACCTGCAGTGTATGTGCGTCTACGGTGTAAATATGGAACAGATCGTGTTGCATTTTACCGGTGATCTGGCCGAATTCAGGCAGGTATCTGTCAAGTATACCGTAGCGGGCCATGCGCCTTATTTGCAGGGTTAGCAAATGGGTCGATCGGAGTAATTCCATGAACAACGAAGTGTTTCTTATATCGTTGCGAAAATTTTCGTCCACAAGGTGGCGATTTTCTCGAATGAGCCTTATCGTCGATGCCCTCATCCCCTTAATGTCAGAATTTTGCGCCATGAGCACAAAAACTTCGAGTAGGGCAAAGGGGGTGCGCCGGAATACTGCTGGACTGGTAACCTCGATGTAGTCATTTCTAATCTGAAAGCGTTTGCTCAACGCGACGATCTTTTCTTTTTCTCCGGCCCGCAATATTGCTTCATCGAGATGCTGCAAGAGTACATCGTTTACTTCCCGAAGGCCTGCGACCACCTGGTAGTACTTCTGCATAAGTTTTTCAACTGCCAGACTAGTTTTGTCGTCCTGATATCCCAGCAGGACCGCAAGTTCTCTCTGCTTGTCGAATAGCAGACGGTCCTCGCGACGCCCCGAAATCAGGTGCAGTCCGTAGCGAATTTTCCAGAGGAATCGCTGGCCTTCATTGAAGATTATTTCTTCGGATTTGTTTAGGAAGCCAAGATCTGCCAGATCATGGAAATTTCTGGCGCCGAACTGACGCTTGGCTACCCAGGCGATTGTCTGAATGTCCCGAAGCCCTCCAGGAGAGGTCTTTACATTGGGTTCCAGCGCGTAATCGATATCATAGTATTTTTCGTGTCTGGCGATTTGTTCATCCCACTTGGCGCGCAGAAATTGCTTGATTGGCCAGATTCGCTTGCTGGAAGTAAGCTTTTCCATCTCGTCCCGCAGACTTGCGGGGCCAGCCAGCGTTCGAGATTCCATCAGCGCAGTTGCGACTGTGATGTCTGCCTTGGCTTCCTGCTTACATTGCTTGAGCGAGCGGACGCTTTGGCCGATTTCGAGATTTATGTCCCAGAGCAGTGTCAGAAAATTTCTAATATGAGCCTTGTATTTGCTGATACGGGCGCTGCGGGTAAGGATAAGCAGGTCAATGTCGGAGTGCGGATGTAATTCACCTCGCCCATAGCCCCCAACGGCGACCAGGGAAATTTTCTCCTCATCGGGCCACGGAAATTGCTGCCATGCAAGTTGCAGAACCTGGTCGATCAAGCGTGCCCGGCTAGTGACCAGTAATCCGATGTCTTCGTCATTGCGATACCGCCGATCAAGTTCGGCAGTGGCTTGTTCGATGGCGAATTTTAAAACCGCGATAATATTTTCGCCAGAATTCAATCGTGCAAGCAGATCCGTCGGATTCAACAACTGAATCGGAGGATTGTCGGCAGGATCGGCTTGCGGCAATCTCTTTCGATTATCGACAGACTGGCTGTTAATTCGGAATTACCTCATCTGAGCGCAGAGTAAGCACCTCGCATCCGTCGCGAGTTACAGCAAGCGTGTGCTCCCACTGCGCGGACAGGCGCCGGTCTTTGGTTGTTACGGTCCAGCCATCCTTTTTGGATAACTTGGTATGTCGAGTCCCGGCATTCAACATCGGCTCAATAGTAAAGGTCATACCTTCGACAATCACTGATCCCGTGCGCGGGCGACCATAGTGCAGAACCTGCGGATCCTCATGAAACACCCGACCAATTCCGTGGCCACAATATTCTCTGACGATCGAGTAATGATTTGATTCCGCGTGAGTCTGAATCACGTGACCGATATCACCAAGGGTGACGCCGGGCTTGACCGCGTTTATACCCAGATAAAGGCACTCTTGTGTGACTCTTATCAGTCGTTCCGCATGTTCGGCAGTTCTGCCCACGCTAAACATTTTACTGGTATCACCATGGAAACCATCCTTGATCACAGTGATATCGATATTGATGATGTCTCCGTCTTTCAGGGTTTTTTCATCGCTGGGAATGCCATGACAGATAACGTGATTGACAGAGGTGCAGATTGATTTCGGAAATCCATTGTAGTTCAGAGGGGCCGGTATCGCCTGCTGGACGTTAACAATATAGTCGTGACAAATCCGATCGAGTTCCCCGGTCGATATGCCCGGTTTGACATACGGAGTAATCATCTCCAGTACCTCAGCGGCCAGCCTGCCGGCTACGCGCATTTTGGCGATTTCATCAGCGTTCTTGAGTGATATTCCCATTGGAGAAACCCGGTTTGCTCCAGATCCCGGCAAGACGCCTATTGTAATGCAGCGGCATGGCGAATAACAGGAGTCAGGGACGGACTAATGTTCGTCTCACCAAGATTCTGTAAGGTGGGCAAATACTTCAATTTTCATAGCTGTTATGGTATAAAGCGCGGCGCTTCGGCGGTATGTCCCCCGTTGCAGCAAAAAGCGGTAATTTAGCCGCAATTTAACGTCGCACATACACCGGCACATGTGCTTTGGGTGCCCGTCGGAGACCATTCAGCTGTCCTCCAGGGGTTTAGTCATGGGGTGTATGGAGGCCTAACCCGAACTACAGGAAAGACTATGACCGCTGTATCTATGAAAGAGATGCTGAAGGCCGGTGTGCACTTTGGGCATCAAAGCCGTTATTGGAACCCCAAAATGGAGCAGTACATCTTTGGGGCTCGCAATAAAATTCATATCATAAACTTGGAACACACACTTCCGGCTTTTAACGAGGCGCTAGAGGAAATCCGGGATATGGCTGCCAAGAACAAGAAGGTCTTGTTCGTTGGCACCAAACGCGCGGCAGGCAAATTCGTGCGACAGGAAGCCGAGCGCGCCGGGATGCCTTACGTCAATCATCGTTGGTTGGGAGGCATGCTCACAAATTACAAAACAATTCGCGGCTCGATCAAGCGACTGAAGGACCTCGAGTCGCAGGAAGTGGATGGCACATTCGATCGGCTGACTAAAAAAGAGGCGCTGATGCGGCGTCGAGTCAAGGAAAAGCTGGAGCGCAGCATCGGCGGCATCAAAGACATGGGTGGCCTTCCCGATGCCCTTTTTGTTATCGACGTAGATCATGAGCGGATTGCCGTGAGAGAGGCAAATAGTCTCAAAATTCCAGTTATAGGAATCGTGGATACAAACAGTGATCCGGACGGTGTTGATTTTGTAATTCCTGGCAATGATGACGCCATTAGGGCCATCCAGCTATACGTTGCGGCCGTCGCTGACTCCTGCCTGGAAGGTCGCAAAGCTGCCGGTGCCGTCGGACAGGGAGAGTTTGTGGAAGTCGAAGACGATGAACCTGCACCGATCGTTAAGACTAAGGCTGCGCCAAAGGTAAAGCCGGTGGAGCCTGAAAAAATTATCGAGGAAGCTAAGGTAGAGTCGCCAGAAGAGGTGTCTGAAGCCGTTTTAGAAAACTCGGGTACGTCCGATGATTCAGCGTTGGCTGAGGCGGAAGCTGGTTCAGAAGGAGCGGAACCGGTTACGGAAGCCGCAATCGAAATCGCTGCCGAGCAAGTATCAGAAGAGCAAGCCGCCGATATGGCAGAGCAGCAATCCGAAGATGAAGCCAAGGTCGCTCCGGCTGAAAAGAAAGCGCCAGCCAAGAAAAAGGCACCTGCCAAAAAGAAAGCTCCGGCTAAAAAAGCTGCTGCCACGAAGAAGGCACCAGCCACGAAGAAGGCGCCAGCCAAGAAAAAGGTCGCTGGCCCAGAGAACGAGTAACAAGCGCAAAGAGCTGAATTCTTGCGCCCGCCAGATTCTGCGCAGGAATTCCTGTATCGGGGGCTTCATGCCCCCTTTTTTCAGTACACAAATTAATGAGCTCCCGTTGGTTCAGCGGCGGAGGGCACAGCGAAGAGGTAAATGCTATGACTACGATATCAGCAAGTATGGTCAAAGAACTCCGGGAACGCACCGGATTGGGCATGATGGAATGCAAAAAGGCATTGCAGGAAGCCGATGGCGATATGGACAAGGCAATTGATGATCTGCGTAAAGCAAGTGGACTCAAAGCAGCAAAGAAAGCGACGCGAATAGCTGCCGAGGGGATAGTCATGACTAAGATTGCCGAGGACGGAAACTATGGCGTCGTGGTTGAGGTGAATAGCGAAACCGATTTTGTTGCCAAGGATGACAATTTTCAGGATTTCGCTCGCGAGGTTTTGAATCAGGCGTTTGCGAATCGGGAATCAGATGTGGCGCAACTACTCGAGGACGGTCTGGAAGATCAGCGTCAGGCTCTTGTTCAAAAGATAGGGGAAAATATTACGCTGCGTCGAGTGGCTCGCCTTGCCTTTGATGATGCCAACGAGGGAATAGTCGACAGCTATGTTCATAGCAACAACAGGATAGCGGTATTGATATCCCTTCAGGGCGGTGATGAATCGCTGGCACGGGATATTGCGATGCATATTGCGGCGCTAAATCCAATGGTGGCTAGGGCCGAAGATGTGCCAGAGGAAGTCTTGGCAAAAGAATCGGAAATCTATTCGGCGCAAGCAAGAGAGAGCGGTAAGCCCGAAGAAATAATAGCCAAGATGATAGAGGGCAGGTTGCGAAAATTTGTCGCAGAAGTAAGCCTTCTTGAACAACCTTTCGTCAAAGATCCAGATACAAAGATAAGCACGTTGCTCAAGGAGGCCGGCGCAGACGTAGTTTCTTTTATTCGTTATGAAGTCGGTGAAGGAATTGAGAAGAAGGAAGAAGATTTTGCGGCTGAAGTTGCAGCCCAATTGAAAGGTTGAAGATTTACCATTGGGATAGAATAGAGACGATTGCCCTCTGAAGAGAAGCCAAAGCCATGTCCATTTCAGACAAGAAATACAAGCGCATATTATTGAAGCTAAGTGGTGAGGCGCTAATTGGTGATGTGGAATTCGGTATCGATCCCAAGGTTCTTGATCGAATAGCTGTGGAAGTCGGACAGCTTGTCGGTTTCGGAATTGAAGTGGGGATGGTGATAGGCGGCGGAAACCTGTTTAGAGGTGCGGCGTTGCATGAGGCCGGTATGGAACGTGTAACGGGAGATCACATGGGCATGCTGGCTACAGTGATGAACGGCCTGGCAATGCGCGATGCTCTGGAGCGTGCTGGCATAGCAACCAGGGTGATGTCAGCCATTCAAATGAGCGGCGTGGTGGAGCATTATGACCGCCGTACCGCTATAAGGCACCTGCGGGCTGGGGATGTGGTAATTTTTTCCGCCGGAACAGGTAATCCGTTTTTTACAACCGATACCGCCGCGTGTCTCAGAGGAATAGAGATCGAAGCAGAACTTATCCTCAAGGCTACCAAAGTAGATGGTGTCTATTCGGCAGATCCGAATGTCGATCTTGATGCTAAAAAATTCGAATATCTAACTCACGACGAAGTCATAGATAAAAAACTCGGCGTTATGGATTTAACTGCCATTTGTCTGAGTCGTGACCACAAAGTCCCGATTCGAGTATTCAATATGAATACCGCAGGTGCCCTACTGCAAAATGTCATGGGTGGTGGAGAGGGAACAACAATAGGTTAAGGATAGCAGCCACAATCAATAAAGAAAGAAACCATGGAGAAGCAGCGATGATAGATGAAATTACAGCAGACGCGGAAGAGCGTATGCAAAAAAGCGTAGCCTCGCTGGAAACCGCATTCAACAAGATTCGAACTGGTAGAGCGCATCCGAGCATTTTGGACACTGTCATGGTTTCCTACTATGGCACTGATACCCCATTGAATCAGCTCGCCAATGTCAATGTTGAAGAAGGTCGCTCCCTGCTGGTCAATCCGTGGGAAAAATCGATGATAGGTGAAATTGAGAAAGCTATCATGAGATCGGATCTCGGATTGAATCCATCTAACAATGGCGAATCGATTCGTGTTCCCATGCCACCGCTTACCGAGGAAACACGGCGCGAATTCACCAAGCAGGCTAGAAATGAAGCCGAGAGTGCAAAGGTAGCGATTCGTAATATTCGACGCGATGCCAATTCCGATCTGAAGGATCTGGAGAAAGAGAAGGAAATCAGCGAAGATGAATTGCGCAGAGCTGAAGAGCAGATTCAGAAAATAACAGATAAATTCGTCACTATCGTTGAGACGAGCCTTTCCAGCAAAGAGCAGGATTTATTATCAGTCTGATGAATTGTTTTTGTAATTGAAAGCAGAAGGTAAATCGATCTATTCGGTCAGTTTTGGAAGGGCAAAAGGTTTATGCGATTATGACGTCTGGCCCTGATTCTTGCTTGCCTAAACATGTTTCCGTGATTATGGATGGCAATAATCGGTGGGCCAGAGACAATGGACTGTCAGGAGTTGCGGGGCATCGTGCGGGTGCTGAGGCGGCGAGAAATCTGGTCGACAGCTGCATAGACCGAAACATCAAATTTCTCACTTTATTTGCTTTCAGCAGCGAAAACTGGATGCGGCCAAAAAAGGAAGTTCGTGGCCTCATGTCGCTGTTTCTGACGGTACTGAATAGAAAGGAGCTGGAGCAGTTTTTTTCCAGACAGGTTCGTATCCAGTTTATCGGTCGTCGGGACAGTCTGCCTCCCAAGATCCTGCAGAAAATGAAGCAAGTGGAAGAGAGCACTCGTGGTAATAATGGGCTAACCGTGACTGTTGCTGCCGATTACGGTGGCAGGTGGGATATCGCTCAGGCGGCTGCGAAAATCGCCGCTGAAATAGAATCCGGACAGTTACGGGCAGAGCAGGTTGATCTGGAAACGATGCGACAACGTGTCTGCATGGCCGAATTGCCCGAACCCGACCTCTGTATTCGTACGGGGGGAGAACAAAGAATAAGTAATTTCCTGCTCTGGCAGACTGCTTACACCGAGCTGTATTTTACTGACTGTTACTGGCCGGATTTTGATGACAGGCAATTTCAGCTGGCGCTAGATAGCTTTGCCAGCAGGCAGCGTCGTTTTGGCAAGCAACCTGGTTCGGATTGACGGAGGAAAGGTTATGCTAATGCAACGAGTGCTGACCGCTATAATCCTGCTTGCCTGCCTGATACTGCTGTCCGTATTTTCCTCTCCCTTCGTCTTTGCCGTGCTAACAGCAATCCTCACATTGGTGGGCGCGCTTGAATGGACTCGGTTTATCGGTGCGCGGGCTTATTGGGTTCGAATCATGTACTTGCTAGGCATTGCGATAATGCTGGCAGGAGCCTCAATATTTCTAAGCGTCACTCCGACTGCCGAGTCTCTTGATACGTCCCGAGTGGTCACGATGATGTTTCCTTCCTGCATATTCTGGATGATGGCATTGAATTTGATGATCGGTTATCCCGCTAATTCGCATTCATGGAATAAGCAGACATATATCGCATTGATGGGTGTTTTTGTGCTTATTCCGACCTGGTGCGGAATAGTTCAGCTTAAGTATATCGATAGTACAGGGGTGCTTTTTCTGATGTTGGTAGCCACAGTGAGTATTGCCGATATTGGCGCCTATTTTATCGGTCGTACCTGGGGCCAAAGCCGGTTGGCGCCGATGCTCAGCCCGGGCAAATCCTGGGCTGGATTTTGGGGAGGTATTTTGTCCAGCGTTTCCTTCATCGCTGTCGCAGTGGTACTCGCAAACGGAAGAATGGTCGAACTTGATATGCTGCGGGTGATGCTGGTGATTATCGGAGCGGTCTTGATCTCTGTCAGTAGTGTCGCAGGCGATCTATTCGAGAGCATGCTGAAACGTAATCGCCAACTTAAAGATAGCGGCAATATCCTGCCCGGTCACGGAGGCATACTCGATCGGATTGACAGTCTCACCGCAGCTACGCCGATCGCGGTACTGTGGATGACGCTGCTGATCGAAGTAGGCTGAAAGGTTCCGGTATGATGAGCAGGCTTGTTACGGTTCTTGGATCCACGGGTTCGATAGGTCAGAGTACACTGGATGTCATTGCCCGACATTCAAGTTACGAGATATTCGCACTGACTGCGAATAATGACGTTACTACGTTGACAACTCAGTGCCGGAGTTTCAATCCCCGGTATGCAGTGATAGCTAACTCAGCATTGCAGAAAAAGCTCGAAGCAAACCTGAAAGGATCAAAGACCATCGTTCTTGCGGGAGAAGAAGGGCTGGAGTGGGTGGCGAGCCACACGGAAGCTGACATTGTTATGGCAGCAATCGTCGGAGCCGCCGGGCTGAGATCGACGCTGGCAGCGGTCAATGCGGGGAAAAAAATTCTTCTCGCAAACAAGGAATCGCTGGTCATGGCTGGCGAATATTTCATGCGCAGCGTTCGGGAGAGTGGGGCTCAATTATTGCCGATAGACAGCGAGCATAATGCGATATTCCAATGCCTGCCTGTGTCCCAAGGTCATGCTGCCGGGGTTAGTCGGGACGATGTGCGACGCGTAATTCTGACAGCTTCCGGAGGACCCTTTCTGGATACGCCCCTGGAGCAGTTTGGTGACATTACACCCGATCAGGCCTGCAGACATCCCCGCTGGAAAATGGGTCGCAAGATTTCTGTTGACTCTGCGACTTTGATGAACAAAGGGCTTGAGTATATCGAGGCTTGCTTGTTATTTAACCTTGACCCCGCGCAGTTGCAGGTACTGGTGCATCCGCAAAGTATCCTGCATTCCATGGTCGAATACACGGATGGATCGGTTATCGCGCAGTTGGCAAATCCGGATATGCGGATTCCTATTGCTTGCGGTTTAGCCTGGCCCCAGCGGATTGAATCTGGTGCCAGAAGCCTGGATCTGGCTTCTGAAGCGCCACTGGAATTTCGACAGCCTGATCTCGAGCGATTCCCTTGTCTGCAGTTGGGTATTGACGCCGCGAAAGCCGGGGGCACCGCGCCTGCAATTCTTAATGCGGCAAATGAAACTGCGGTTGCGGGCTTTCTGGAAGGTCGCCTGCGGTTCAACAAAATCCACTGTGTTATTCAACAGGTTATATCGAAAATCCCTTGTGAAGGCGTGACAAGTCTCGATATTATTCAGGATGTCGATCAACGCGCCAGAAAGCTGGCTAATGACTTGATTGTAAAGACAAATATTTAGCGCACTGATGCAAAGAATAGAGTTCCATGCTTCTAACCCTGGTAATTAATATTGCTGCTTTGATCGTTACCCTAGGCATTCTGGTAACGTTTCATGAATTTGGTCATTTCTGGGTAGCCAGAAAATGTGGTGTTCGAGTGCTGCGATTTTCGGTCGGATTTGGTAAGCCTTTTAAATCATGGTACGGCAAGGACGGCGTCGAATATGCAATCGCGCCTATACCACTGGGAGGTTACGTCAAAATGCTGGGACAGGAGGATACTTCTGTTTCAAGTCAGACCAAGCTGCCATTAGAGCAACAGCATGAGTCTTTTGCTTTCAAACCTCTATGGCAGCGAATGGCTATAGTAGTAGCCGGTCCAATTGCCAACTTAATCCTCGCTACAATCGTTTTCTGGATAATCAATTTGAGTTACGGAGTCAGCGGATTGGCACCTGTGGTTCATGGCGTCGCGGATGATTCAGTAGCTGCAGTCGCGGGCCTGCAGCCAGGTGATGAAATTGTCGCAGTTGATGGTAGCGAAACGTTAATGTGGCAACAGGTTACCATGAAGTTGCTGGAACGACTGGGAGAATCAGGTAATGTCGAGTTGTCTGTTATTCCGCAGGGGTCTCGGTCGGTGGTTACCAGAAGTCTGTCTATTCGCGACTGGTTATCAGAATCCGCGACGCCTGACCCTGTAAGAGACTTGGGCATTGTGCAATTTGATATTCCGCCCGAAGTGGCCTCGGTATTGCCCGGAGGCAGGGCGGAGCAAGGCGGATTGCGGTCTGGCGATGAGGTTATTAGTGTCAACGGCGTCGCAATTCGGGGCTGGACTCACTGGGTGGAAATCGTCCGTGCCAGCCCGGAACTCGATCTTGAAGTGGTTGTCCAACGGGGTAGCGGTTTGACAACGCTGATAATCAGGCCGGAACAGATTGAACTCGATCAGGAAGGTGTTATTGGTACCATCGGTGCGTCTGTTGTCGAAAGATCAATGGCTGAACTACTGCCGGAAGATCGACGTCGGCGCCAGGAGTTCAACGCCATAACGGCAGTAGTGCCCGCGTTTCAGGAGACTTGGGATAAGTCGCTGTTCGTCCTGGATTCTATTCAGAAAATGGTTGTTGGTCTGATTTCAGTTAAGAATATCAACGGGCCGATTACAATCGCCCAAGTAGCCGGCGAGACTGCCAGCTATGGGTTGGACGTATATCTGGGTTTCCTGGCGATCCTGAGTATTTCGCTTGGGGTTCTCAATTTGCTGCCTATACCTGTGCTGGACGGTGGTCACCTGCTGTACTACACAATAGAGGCAATCATCCGGCGTCCAGTGCCAGAGCGGCTGCAGGAATTGGGATTGCAATTGGGGCTCTTGCTTATTTCAGGGATAATGGTTCTGGCAATTTATAACGACGTTAGTCGACTGTTATAGGAAGCAAGAAAACGGTCGCAGTGATTAACCAACCCTCCATTGTTGTCAGTCAAGCACTTACTTGAGTATGAACGGATAATGAAAAGATTTTGTCTTGGTGTCCTTTTTGCCTTCGGAATAGCCAATCCGGCATTCGGGCAGAATTTTACCGTCGCCGACATTATCATTGACGGTTACCAGCGGGTATCCCCGGGGGTTATTTACGGCCTGCTACCTGTTGGGATTGGCGATGAGGTTACCACCGACGTGGCCGCTGATATTATCAGGGCACTCTCAGACTCCGGCTATTTCGAGGAAATTGAAGTTCTTCGGGACGGCAATTTGCTGGTTATCAATATCCTTGAGCGTCCTTCGGTTGCTGAAATTAATGTAGAAGGTAACAGCGTTCTGGAAACGGATCAGATAATTGAAAATATGGCCAGTGCGGAGATCGCTGAGGGGCAAATTTTTACCCGTTCAACTTTAGAAGCAATCAGGCAAGGCATACAGGACGTTTATTCCTCTCGCGGTCGCTATGGTGCTACTGTCGAGATAGAAGTCGAAGATCTCCCACGCAATCGTGTAGCAATTAATCTGGACATCAGTGAAGGAGAGGAAAGCCGAATCCAGCATATCAATGTGGTGGGTAACGATGCTTTTGAAGACGAGGTGTTGCTCGATCTATTCGAACAGGGCACCAAACCCTGGTGGCTGTTTTTGAGTCGACGCGATCGCTATTCCAGAGAGCAATTTTCCGGGGATCTGGAGCGGCTCGAATCTTTTTACCTTGATAACGGGTATGTAGAGTTCAATATCGATTCGACCCCCATCTCAATAACTCCCGATAAAGAAGAAATTTACATTACTGTCAATGTGTCAGAAGGCCCCCAGTTTACTATCGAGGGAGTAGATCTGGCCGGTGACCTGGTTGATGCGGAAGCGTTGCTGCGGGCTGCGATATTTGTTCGGCCAGGGCAAATTTATTCGCAAGCGCTGGTTACGGGAACAGAAGAAATAATGGTGCAGTTCCTGGGAAATCTGGGATATGCCTTTGCGGAAGCGACCGGCGTACCGGAAATTAACGAAGGAGAGGATACGGTAGACGTAACCTTTTTTATTGACCCCGGAAACCGAACGTATGTGAATCGGATAAACTTTACCGGCAATCTTTCAACAGCGGATGACGTATTGCGCCGAGAAATGCGCCAGTTGGAAAGTGCGCCGGCCTCCAGTCAGCAAATTGAACAATCCAAGGTCAGGTTGGAAAGGTTAGGGTATTTTGAGACGGTTGAAGTGGATACTCAGGAAGTTCCCGGCACAGAAGACCAGATTGACGTCAACTACCAGGTGGCGGAACAAAATTTTGGCTCGGTGAATTTTTCGGTTGGTGGTGGCGCCGGAAACTTTTTTATCAGTGCGGGGCTGCAGGCACAGAATTTTCTGGGCACAGGCCGTACGATTGGTTTCAGTGTTAATCGCAGCCGGTTTATAAAGAGTTTGAATGTTCAATACCTCGATCCATATTTTACAGCAGATGGAGTGAGCAGGGGTTTTAATATATTCGCCCAGGAAATTGATTCGCCGTTTAACATAGCGAGCTTCAATACCACGTCTTTCGGCGCCGGTTTCAACTTTAGTTATCCGATGAGTGAAGTAGAGGCTGTTGGTTTTGACGTGGGATATGCGCATACAGAACTGAGCTCAGGGGCCGGTTCGGTTCAGGAAATACAGGCGACTCCAATATTCTTTGAAGGAATTAACAAGTACATTATATCGCCGCTTAACTCCAACCCCTGGGACGGAACTGTACAGGATGCTGTACTGGGTAATGTGAATGATCTGCCCGAGTTTGCCTTGCAGAAATACCCTGAACCCGGTTTTATAGATCGAAATGGAGATGTTTTCGATAACTTCACCCTGACGGGAACGTGGTTCCGGAACACCTTGAATCGGGGTCAATTACCCAATGCCGGAGCTCTCCATCGGCTAGGTCTGGAAGTCAGCCTGCCAGGCAGTGATCTTCAGTACGCGACCTTTAATCTTGAAGGTCAAATGTATTGGCCAATTTCCAATGATCGTCGCTGGGTAGTCGCCGCCCGGTATAATCTCGGCTACGGATTTGGATATGGCAAGTCCGATGAGATGCCTTTCTTTAATCACTTCTTCGCTGGTGGAATACAAACTCAGGGAGTTGTCAGAGGCTTTGATCAGAACAGCCTGGGGCCTCAGAGCACTGCTGGGCGGGGCTACTTGCTGGAGAACATCGCGGCCAAGCTGGCTCGAGACGAAAATGGTCAGATTATTACGGATTATGAGGGACGTGCAGAGGTATCCGAACGGGATTTTGCATACCAGACAACGACCATACTGGATGACTTGGGGAACGAACAGCTTGCCCTGGCGGTTCAGGAGTACTATCTAGATGAGGATTACGACAGCTTTGGTGGTAATATACTCACTACCGGAAGCTTGGAGTTGTTGTTTCCAATACCGTTCGTGCCAAATCAGAACCAGATCCGATCGGCTTTTTTTATCGATGTTGGAAATGTGTTTTCATCCAATTGCACCGAGACCCAGCAGCTGTTGCGGAACTGCAGTGACTTTGACGTGGCCGAATTGCGCGCTGCCGCTGGTGTCGGCATAACATACCTGTCGCCTTTTGGACCGTTAACGTTCTATGTGGCTGCACCGTTAAGAAAGGGTGAGAACGATGATGTTAAGTTGTTCGATTTTACTGTTGGAACTGCGTTCTAACTGCTTGAAATAGAATTGCGTTTCTTATTGGAGATTTGACGTGAAAATATTGCAAATATTGATGATTTTAGTTGGTGTGGCTTTACTGTCTGCTTCGGCTACCGCGCAGGATACAAAAATCGGAATCATCAACCTTGAACAGGCGCTTTTTACCTCGGAAGCAGCCCGCGGTGTACAGCAAGAAATAGAGGCGGAATTTTCGAATGACGTTGAACGCGCCCAGTCGATTCAGCAGGAATTAATCGCGTTGCAGGAAAAATTTCAACAGGATGAGGCGATTATGAGTGAGTCTGAGATTCGCCAGATGAATGCGGATGCACAGGAAAAACAGTTGCAGTTGCAGTTGATTTCCGAGCGTTTGCAACAGGCTCAGCAAGAGAAAAATCAGGAGTTCGTCGAGAACATGCGGCAAACTCTGACAGATGCTATATCTGACGTCGTCGCCGAGGGAGGATACGACCTTGTACTCAACGCCGCAAGCGTCGCTTATGCCGATCCTGTTCTGGACATTACTCCCAAGGTAACGGCAAAAATAAATCAAATCAGCCAAAATAACGGCCAGTAGCGCTTAACCGTCAGGAATGGGAGCGCCAGGTGCCGAATGCTAAAAAGTATACGCTTGGCGCGCTTGCCGAATTGCTTGACGCCAAACTTGTTGGTGATGAGAGTTGTGTAATCGACGGTCTGGCGACCCTCAGTGAGGGTCGACCCGGCAAGCTTTGCTTTCTCAGCAACCCTACGTATGCTGACCAATTACCCGGCTGTGCTGCGTCGGCTGTTATACTTGAAGAAAAGTTTGCGGCTAAATGCGGAGTTAACAAGCTGATCTCCGCTGTGCCTTATGTCAGCTTTGCCAAAGCGAGCCAACTATTTGACAACGCGCCCTCCGTATCCTTGGGAGTACATCCTACCGCTTTCATTCACCCTGCTATTCAGCTCCCTGATAATGTTTCAATCGGCCATAACGCTGTAGTTTCGGCAGGTGTAACTATCGGGGCTGGGAGCGTAATCGGCCCGGGCTGTTTTATAGATGAGAATTGCAACCTTGGAGAAGGGTGTCGGTTGTACAGTAATGTAACCCTTTATCACGGTGTTACACTGGGCAATCGAGTAGTTATTCACGCTGGCTCCGTTATCGGAGCTGATGGCTTTGGGTTCGCATTTGATGGCTCACAGTCTATCAAGATTCAGCAGCTGGGCTCTGTTGACATAGGAGATGACGTCGATATTGGCGCCGGGACGACAATCGATAGGGGAGCCATTGAAGATACAATTATTGAACAAGGAGTAAAAATCGATAATCAAGTGCAGATTGGGCATAACTGTCATATTGGCGCACATACTGTTATCTGTGGATGCACTGCGATAGCGGGCAGTGCTCACATTGGAAAGTATTGTGTCCTGGGTGGTGCAAGTGGAGTAGTTGGGCACATTCGGATTGCTGACAGGGTTCGGGTAAGTGCTATGTCACTGGTGAGTAAAAATATTCACGAGGCAGGGGATTATTCCTCTGGTACCGGAATTATGAAATCAGCCAAATGGCGCCGTAATGCGATAAGATTCAGCGCGCTGGATGAATTAGCCAAGCGCGTAAACCGGCTCCCAGGAAAGAAGGATTAACCCGTGCTGATCCGCAGGATCAGCCAGAGGATCTAAGCGAAATGATGATGAACGTGGAAGAGATTAAGGAATACCTGCCGCAGCGCTACCCATTTCTGCTGGTAGATAGAATTGTCGAGATGGAACTGGGTAAATCGGTGCTTGGCTACAAAAACGTAACAGTCAATGAACCGTTTTTTATGGGGCACTTCCCAAGCGAACCTATTATGCCGGGGGTCCTGATCATCGAGGCTCTGGGTCAAGTTGCGGGGGTGTTGGGATTTAAGTCTCAGGGCAAGAAGCCAACAGACGGATACCAGTATCTGTTTGTGGGTGTCGATAATGCACGATTTCGTCGACCTGTGGTGCCCGGAGACAGATTGATGCTAAAAGCGGAAATGGAGAACTTCCGGCGCGGAATATACAAATTCAAGTGCATTGCAACAGTAGATGGTGAATTAGTGACAAGCATGGATATTATGTGTGCTGAAAGGAAAGTTAATCTTGATTGATCCCAGCGCCAAGATAGACCCGAGCGTCGAGCTTGCGGACGATGTATCCGTTGGGCCCTGGAGTATCATCGGGCCCAATGTAAAGATCGGGAAAGGGACCCAGGTCGGCTCCCACGTGGTCATCAGCTGCAACACAGTTATTGGGGAAAACAATAAAATATTTCAGTTCGCTTCTGTTGGTGAGGATCCTGCGGATAAAAAATTCCAGGGTGAAGAGACATGGCTCGAAATAGGTGATGACAATATATTACGAGAAGGCGTGACATTGCATCGCGGTACTGGTGTCGGGGGAGGACGGACGCTGGTTGGTAATGATAATCTGCTTATGCCCTATGTGCACATCGCCCACGACTGTATGGTTGGGAGCCACACGGTATTTGCCAATAATGTCGGAATTTCTGGACACGTCGAGGTTGCCGATTGGGCAATTCTTGGGGGCTACGCCGGTGTTAACCAGTTTCTCAAAATTGGTGCGCACGCAATGATTGGGGGGTGCACCCATCTAACTAATGACGTACCTGCCTACATTATTGTTAGCGGAAATCCGGCGGAAGTGCGCAGCATTAATTCGATAGGCCTTGAAAGACGGGGTTTTGACAAGGAAGCGATCAAGCAAATCAGGGAAGCGTTTAAAGTAATCTACAAGCGTGGATTGAGTCTGCAGGAAGCGATCCACGAACTTGAAATCATGAAGGAGCAATGCGCTGAATTGCAAGCGCTGATTGATTCGCTGAAGGCTTCAGAACGCGGCATACACAGATAACATAGATTGGGCAGGGCTATCGCCGAACAATCAACTTACCAGGCTGTTTTATAATGTCGGCTCAGCAGATATCTGACCCAATTCGCATCGGGATGGTGGCTGGCGAGAAATCCGGTGATAATCTGGGCGCAGGGTTCATGCGAGAGATGCTGAATCGCTGTCCCAATGCGCACTTTGAAGGCATCGGCGGACCAGCGATGACAGAGCTGGGATTCGAAAGTCTGTTCCCCATGGACCGACTATCCGTCATGGGCTTTGTCGAGCCCCTTGGTAGATTACCTGAATTACTTTCTATCGATCGAAAGCTAAAAGCGCATTTTGTCAAAAATCCGCCTGACGTATTTATTGGCATCGATTCTCCGGGATTCAATACCCAATTTGAGCGACATCTGCGTGACCGCAATATTAAAACTGTGCATTATGTGAGTCCAAGTGTGTGGGCATACGGTGCCAGGCGCATTAAAAAGATAAAGCAAGCGACGGATCTAATGCTGGTTTTGTTTCCCTTCGAGCAATCTATTTACCAATCTCATAATATCCCGGTCGAATTTGTCGGCCATCCTCTTGCCGACATGCTTGACCCGCAAGATGACAATGCCCTAGCGCGAAGAATCTGCGGTGTGGAAGGCGATGGTTACCTTGTCGCGTTATTGCCCGGCAGCCGCACTGCTGAGGTAAAGCGACTGGCACCGCTTTTCTTGAATATGGCCACAAAGTTTCAAAACATGACCTATCCAGTGAAGTTTGTTATACCCTGTGCCAGTCAGGAAATTCGCCAACAGATTGAGCGAGTAGCGCAGAATTTGGGATGCGATGATCAGCTTGTCTTACTTGACGGACAGTCACAGACAGCAATCAGGGCAGCCGATCTGGTGTTGCTGGCATCGGGGACTGCGACGCTGGAGGCGATGCTGCTCGGCAAACCCATGGTGATCTGCTACCAGGTGGCAAAATTGACCTACATTCTCGCATCGAGGATGCTAAAGATACCTTATGTCGGACTACCTAATCTGTTGGCCGGAGAACAACTGGTACCTGAATATCTGCAGCGCGATGCTAATGTCGAAAACATATTCGCCGAAGTCCGAGGATATTTCGATGATAGGCAAAAGTGGGCGCCAACCCTGCGTAAGTTCGACGAGATTCGAGAACAGCTTGCGAGAGGCGCCGACAAGCGCGCGGTTAGTTCCGTTCTGTCCATGCTGCAAATAAAACAGGTTGTCGAGTGATGCCATGGATCAGCGCGTATGCAGAGCTGGCTTGACGACATCGACCGTGAAGAAGGTCGTCAGCGCTCAGCTGGCGTGGACGAGGCAGGTCGTGGTCCATTGGCAGGTGATGTGGTCGCCGCCGCTGTAATTCTCGACCCAGATAAACCGATTGCAGGATTGAATGATTCCAAGAAACTCAGTGTGCTGAGTCGTCAGCGTTGTTACCAAAAAATTATCGAACATGCGACCGCGTTTTCCGTTGGCCGCGCCGGTGTTCAGGAAATCGACGAGCTCAATATTCTGCAAGCCAGTATGCTGGCAATGGCTCGAGCCGTCGAGACACTTTCGATAAGGCCTGATTTCGTTTATGTGGATGGTAATTTATGCCCCCTGTGGGATTATCCTTCGACAGCGGTTGTAAAAGGCGATGCGCGCTTGCAGTGTGTGGCAGCAGCTTCGATTATTGCCAAAGTTACCCGGGACCAGGACATGCTTGAGCTTGAAAAGAATTTTCCGGGCTACGGATTTGCCAGGCACAAGGGATATCCCACCAAAGACCACCTGGCGGCTCTGCACAGACTGGGGCCTTGTGCTGCGCACAGGCGGACTTTCAAGCCAGTCACCGAATTATTGTAGTGATTGTCTGTTGAGTGCCTGACTGTAATTAGCGGGTAAAGACTGGCAAGTTTCCTAAACATGTTGGCCAAAAAAATGTATAGTCGGTGCTGACCGATTGCTCTCCTCAAAAAGCATTGGAATATGCAAGAGAAACTTTCATCCAGCTGTTTCATTCATCTTAGACTGCATACCGAGTATTCGATCAGCGACAGTATTATCAACATCCCTGCTCTCGTAGAACACACGGCAAATCAGGAAATGCCGGCACTTGCAGTAACAGATCTGGGAAATCTATTCGGTCTTATCAAGTTTTACTCCTCTTCAATTTCCAATGGCATCAAGCCTATTTGTGGATGCGATGTGTGCGTGGTTGATAGCACAGGCATTCGGACTCAGCTGGTGTTGCTCGTTAAAGATCGACAGGGATATCTGAACCTCACAAGATTGATCTCCAGGGCGTACACTGAGAAAAGCACTCATTCCGATTTTCGCATCGAAAAAGCCTGGCTTCGTGAATCAGCAACCGGCCTGATCGCGCTGTCAGGCGCCACGTACGGTGATATTGGCAGATCGTTGCTGGAAGGGGACGGAAGCCAGGCAGCAGATCAGTTACGGGACTGGATGAAAATATTTCCAGACAGCTTCTATCTTGAACTACAGCGTACTGGCAGAACTGGCGAAGATGATTATATCGAGTCTGCCTTGCAGCTCGCGATAGCGGAGGATTGCCCGGTCGTTGCCACCAATGATGTCAGATTTCTACAGCAGGAAGATTTTGACGCCCATGAGGTTAGAGTCTGTATTAATGAACGTCGTACATTGGACGATCCCAGGCGCTCTCACAATTATAGTGCTCAACAATATTTGCGGAGCGCTGAGGAGATGCGAGAGCTTTTTGCTGATATACCCGAGGCGATAGAGAATACTATTCAGATTGCCAAGCGCTGTAATTTGGAACTAAATCTCTATGAGCCTCATTTACCAAGTTACCCGGTTCCGGATGGCAGCGGCGTAGACCAGTATTTTAGGGCGCTTAGCAAGGACGGGCTGGACAAAAGACTGGATCAGATTTTCGACCCGTCTCAGGAAGACTTCGCTGAGTGTTGTGCTCCTTATTTCGAGCGCCTCGAAGTGGAGTTGGAAACCATCATTGAGATGGGATTTCCGGGGTATTTCCTGATTGTCATGGAATTTATTCAATGGGCCCGGAATAACGATATTCCAGTTGGGCCAGGTCGAGGTTCCGGTGCCGGCTCAATCGTGGCGTATGCACTTGGGATTACCGACCTCAATCCCCTCAAATACGATTTACTGTTTGAGCGATTTCTCAATCCGGAACGGGTATCCATGCCTGATTTCGACGTCGATTTCTGCATGGATGGCAGGGACCGTGTGATTCAGCACGTGGCCGAGATGTATGGTAAGGATGCGGTATCGCAGATTATTACCTTTGGCACTATGGCAGCTAAAGCCGTGGTGAGAGATGTGGCGAGGGTTCAGGGTAAATCCTATGGCCTGGCTGACAAGCTATCCAAGCTTATCCCATTTGAGCCCGGCATGACGCTGACTAAAGCTCTTGAACAGGAACCCCAGTTGGGAGAATTCATCGATGGCGATGAGGATGCTCAAGAAATCATGGAAATGGCGTTCAAGCTCGAAGGAATCGTTCGAAATGTAGGTAAACACGCCGGTGGTGTAGTGATCGCGCCTACCCGTCTTGTGGACTTTACTCCACTTTATTGCGATGAGAATGGAGAAAATCTGGTAACCCAGTTTGATAAAAATGATGTTGAAACCGCGGGCCTGGTGAAGTTCGACTTTCTAGGATTAAGAACGCTCACTGTAATCGATTGGGCAGTAAAAATGGTCAGAGAAAGCGGTCACCAAGCTTCGGAGTTTGACATTGCCAGAATCTCTCTGGAGGACCCACTGGTCTATGAGCTCCTCAAGAAAGCCAATACGACAGCAGTATTCCAGCTGGAATCCAGGGGTATGAAAGACCTGATAAAACGACTACAACCGAGTTGCTTTGAAGATATTGTAGCCCTTGTCGCGCTGTTTCGACCTGGGCCCCTGCAATCGGGAATGGTTGACGATTTTATCGATCGAAAACATGGCCGAGCCAGAGTGGACTACCCGCATCCCGAACTTGAATCGGTATTGGGTAACACCTACGGAGTAATTCTGTACCAGGAGCAGGTGATGCAGATTGCTCAGGTGCTTGCCAGCTACACCCTGGGCGGTGCCGACATGTTACGCCGGGCGATGGGTAAGAAAAAGCCTGAGGAAATGGATCGACAGCGGAGCATCTTTGTTGAGGGTGCTGTTGGCCGCGGAGTTGACAATAAATTAGCCGGTTCCATTTTTGATCTCATGGAGAAATTTGCCGGCTATGGCTTCAATAAATCCCACTCTGCGGCATATGCACTGGTTTCCTATCAGACTGCATGGCTTAAAGCACATTATCCAGCTTATTTTATGGCTGCCGTTTTGACCGCGGATATGCAGAATACCGATAAAATTGTAACTCTCATAGACGAGTGTCGTTCCATGGGACTGCCGCTTGTGCATCCGGATGTCAACCTCGGTCAATACAACTTTACAGTCAATGATCGGGGTGAAATCATTTATGGGCTGGGTGCAATCAAGGGTCTTGGACAGGGACCGATAGGCGCCATAATCGAAGCACGAGAGACTGCCGGACCTTTCGGTAGTTTGCTGGATTTTTGCAGTCGTATTGATAACCAGAGCGTCAACAAGCGAGCTCTGGAGGCGTTGATTAAATCCGGTGCGCTGGACAGTGTGGTGAATGGGGATGATGCAGATACCATTCGTGCGACTCTGATGACTTCCCTGGGCGAAACTCTTCGAGCGGCGGAACAGTCTTCGCGAAATCAGGCGATTGGCGTACAGGATATGTTTGGCGAGATTGCGCCTAGCAAAACTCCAATTGACCAGGTAAATGAGCCAAACGCCAGATCGGCAATTCGGCCCTGGAGTGAGCAACAGAGATTGGCTGCAGAGCGGGATACGTTGGGGCTCTACCTGTCGGGACATCCGGTAGATGAGTTTATTCCGGAACTAAAGCAATTCATTGCTGATCGGCTAGCCAATCTGAAACCGGAAAAGGAAATTCAACTGGTCGCCGGACTCGTGAGTTCCGTGCGCACGATGAAAAGTAAGAGAGGGGACACGCTGGCGTTTGTCGTGCTGGATGATAAAAGCGGAAGATTTGAAGCCTCGATTTTTGGTCAGGAGTACGAACAGTATCGTGACATCCTGCAAAAAGACCTGATATTGGTGGTCGAATGTCAAATCAGTGAGGATGATTTTAACGGCGGCCTCCGAGGACGAGTCAAGACGATTAACACGCTCCAGGAGTATCGTCAGGAGCGTGCAAGGCGGTTGACGATTCATCTGGATTCGAATTCGCTTGCAAGTGGGTTTGTCGATGAGCTGGCGACTATACTCGCGCCGTATCGGAGCGCGGTAAGCGAATTAGCAACGCAGGCTGGCAAGTCCGCCGGCAGGGGTGAGGCGCGAAACGATGTAACGCTCACGTCGCACCCGAGTGCGGTAAGCGGCTGTCAGGTGGCTGTCCAATATCACCGAGAAGACTCGGAAGGGTGTATACTTCTTGGCGAAGAATGGAAGGTTTCAGTTCCTGATGACCTCTTACAAAGACTGAAGTCAGAATTTGGCAGAGATCAAATCACGGTTCACTATTGAGCCCTCGCTGAGAGCAGACCCTAAAAATCTATTTATTCAGAAGTACAGGATTGTAGACAGCATGGATCCCAATTATCTGGAATTCGAGCAGCCTATTGCAGAGCTCGAGGTTAAGATAAACGAGTTGCGCCTCGTAGGAAGTGATAACGAACTTAATATCACCGAAGAGTTGCAGAGGCTGCAGGAGAAGAGCACCAAGCTTACGGAGAAAATTTATTCCGGATTGAGTTCGTGGCAGATTGCTCAGGTGGCCAGGCATCCACTGCGACCCTATACAATGGATTACGTGCGGCATCTTTTTACCGACTTCGATGAATTGCACGGTGATCGATTGTTTGCGGACGATCTGGCTCTCATAGGTGGAATTGCACGACTGGACGATAAGCCGGTTATGATTATTGGTCATCAAAAAGGTAGGGGTACCAAGGAAAAAGTGAGACACAACTTTGGCATGCCCAGACCAGAGGGCTATCGCAAGGCGCGAAGGCTGGTGCTAATGGCAGAGAAATTCAAATTGCCGGTGCTCACTTTTATCGATACACCCGGGGCGTATCCGGGTATGGACTCAGAAGAGCGAGGCATCAATGAGGCGATTGCTGAGAATATGGCGATAATGTCGCAGGTTAGAACGCCTATGATCGCGACCGTTACTGGCGAGGCAAATTCGGGTGGCGCGATCGCCATCGGCGTAGCTGACTATTTGAACATGCTGCAATACTCTACCTATACAGTGATTACCCCGGAAGGTTGTGCAACTATACTGTGGAAATCGGCTGAGTTTGCCGCTGCAGCGGCAGAAGCCATGGGGGTGACCTCAGAGCGTCTCCAGGAACTGGGAATCGTCGATGAAACGATACCTGAACCTCTTGGCGGTGCCCACAGGGACGTAGCTACGGCGGCCGACAACGTCAAGAAGGTCCTGATTGAACAACTAGATCGTCTGCGGAGTATGGGGGCAGAAGAACTGGTCGAACGTCGATACCAGCGGCTCATGAGTTACGGTCTCCAGAGTCAATAATTCATAGCTTGGTTAGCAGATTGCGAAGTTGGCTCGACGCTTTCCAGATCTCCGCTCAGACCGTTCTTTCCTTCAACGTATGAAATTTGAAGCAACTGAAATTCTTTCCCAAATCGATGAGCTAGTTGATTGTGAATCACTGGTCATCGCCTATAGCGGCGGTCTCGATTCTACGGTTTTGCTCCATGCTGTTGCAGCGCTTCGGGACAGGGGATACTTGCCGAAACCACTACGAGCGCTGCACGTCAATCATGGTCTGAATCCCGCTGCTGCTAATTGGGAGGAATTTTGCGTCCAGACGTGTGAAGGCTTGGGTATATCACTGCAGTCTGTCCTCGTAAAGATTGCCAGGCGCCCTGGACAGAGTGTCGAAGAGCAAGCCAGAGAAGCGCGTTACCGTGTTTTCAATGAAAATCTGGGTCAGGGCGATTGCCTGCTGCTCGCGCATCATCAGGATGACGAGATTGAAAATCTGCTATTGCGTCTCACCAGGGGATCAGGCCCGGGTGGGCTCGCAGGTATTCCGCGCTGGCGGTCTCTTGGCGAAGCACAGTTACTGCGGCCACTATTGGCTTTCTCGAGGGAGTCACTGTCTCTTTATGCGGCGCAGCATGGGCTGGATTGGATTGAAGACGAGAGTAATACCAACACAAACTTCGATCGTAATTTCTGGAGGCAAGAGATATTGCCGCTGATCGGAAAACGTTTTCCTGGATTTCGCGAAAGCTGGCGCAAATCCATTACTCTTTATGGCGAAGCTGACCAAATGCTTCGGGAACTGGCAAGCGCTGACCTGGTGGCTCTAAAAACCGATGACCCGGCAGTTCTTGAAGCAGTTGCTCTTCTGGAACTTGATGAAGCAAGGCAGCGCAATGTACTGCGTTACTGGATGAAGACTCTGGGATTTGATCCGCCAGGTTGGCAAATGATGCGACGCCTGACCTGCGAAATCCTATCCAGCCGAAAACCTGGAGCCCGTCTTGATTGTATTGCAGGTTCAATACGGCTATTCGGTGACAAATTGGTTTTATTCGGTACTGAATCGGAAATCGCTCCTGTTTTGAACGAAAAAATCTGGCCTCTGGATGGGATACGAAACCAAAATCTGGAACTTGAAGGCAATGGTGAACTTCGTATCGATTGGAGCATGAACGCCGACTCGGCCTTTTCAAGGCATCGCATCGTGGACGGAGTGAGAGAGTTTAAGGTTCGCTACCGACATGAAGGAGATCGATGCCGGCTTGCCGGGCGTCCGACAAAGGCGCTGCGAAAGATACTTCAGGATTCTGCACTCCCGATTTGGCTGCGCGAGCGACAGCCGTTGGTATTCGCTAATGACGAACTTGTATGTGTCCCGGGCATAGGAGTCTGCGATGGTTTTGTCGCGGGAGTGGATGAGCCGGGACTCGAAATTAACTGGCGCGCACCAGATCTCCTGTTTCGGGCTGGTTGATACAATTCTTCTTGCTGCATCCCGATTAGGCGTTGAACTTGGGTAAAAATTGCATTGAGCTTGGAAGGGGCTTCTGGTAGGCTGTAGTTCCATCTGTGGCTGTTGGTCTGAACCCTCAGATTTACACCACAACCTGTAGATGGGACGCTAATGACGCGATTTATTTTCATCACCGGTGGTGTGGTTTCATCACTCGGCAAAGGTATCACCTCCGCTTCTATCGGGGCAATTCTCGAAGCCCGCGGTCTCAATGTCACAATGCTAAAACTGGATCCTTATATCAATGTGGATCCGGGCACCATGAGTCCTTTTCAACACGGCGAAGTTTTTGTTACAAACGATGGGGCAGAGACTGATCTTGACCTCGGGCATTACGAGCGATTCATTCGCACGACCATGACCCAGAAAAACAATTTCACTACCGGTCGAGTATATGAAGAGGTTATCAAGCGTGAGCGGCGGGGTGATTATCTCGGCGCTACCATTCAGGTGATTCCTCACATTACCGACGAGATCAAACGTCGCGTCATTGCTGGTGCAGAAGGTTTTGATGTTGCGCTGGTAGAAATTGGGGGCACTGTAGGTGATATTGAATCACAACCGTTTTTGGAAGCCGTCAGGCAACTGCGCGTTGAGCTAGGGCCGCAGCGTGCCCTGTTCCTGCATTTGACCCTGGTTCCATTTATTAGCACCGCCGGTGAGACCAAGACCAAGCCAACCCAGCACTCGGTTAAGGAACTGCGGGGTATAGGCATTCAGCCTGACATTCTTGTATGTCGCTCCGATCATGAGATTCCCGAGGCGTCACGGCAGAAAATTGCTCTATTCACCAACGTTGATATGGAAGCGGTGGTTTCCTTGCCAGATACAGACACAATTTACAGTGTTCCGTCGCTATTGCATGCTACCGGCGTTGATAATTACATAGTTAATCGCTTCGCTATTGATTGCCCGCCCGCCGATTTTTCGGAATGGGAGCGAGTAGTCGATGCCAAATTAAATCCGGAGCGCGAAATCAATCTGGCGATGGTAGGCAAGTACATGGAGTTGCTGGACGCCTACAAGTCGCTTAACGAGGCAATAAGTCATGCGGGCATTCAAACCTGCACCCGCGTCAATATTAGCTATATTGATTCTACTGACGTAAAGGAAAAGGGAGTGGAATTACTGGAGGGTCAGGACGCAATTCTGGTTCCAGGCGGATTTGGCGAAAGAGGTGTTGAGGGTAAGATCAGAGCGGTTCAATATGCCCGCGAGAATAAAATCCCGTATCTCGGAATTTGTCTTGGTTTGCAAGCGGCAGTGATCGAATTTGCACGGAATGTAGCCGGGCTTGACGATGCTAATAGTTCGGAATTTAAACCGGAATGCAAGCACCCGGTAATCGCACTTATTAGTGAATGGACTACAGCCAGTGGTGACAAGGAGCTTCGGGACGAGGCGTCTGACCTTGGTGGCACCATGCGTCTTGGAGGCCAGGAATGCCGCTTGACTGAGGATTCGACAGCACACCGGTGTTACGCAAAGTCCGTCATCGTAGAACGCCATCGCCATCGTTATGAAGTCAATAACGATTACATAGGCACGCTTGCCAACGCGGGACTCAGGATAGTCGGGAAGTCTATGGATGATATGCTGGTAGAAGTCATCGAAGTGCCTGATCATCCGTGGTTTGTTGGTTGCCAATTTCACCCGGAATTCACCTCTACCCCCAGAGACGGACATCCTCTTTTCACCGGATTCATCAAGGCCGCGCTGGCGCGTCGCGATGCGCAAGCGTATGGGGGTGATTCCTCCAGCACTCTGGCCGATGGCATTGCAGAGGCAAGATCGGTCTAATTATGCCGCCTGCCTCTGGACGTCTCGAAACATGAGTCAGAAATCCATTTCGATAGCAAATATCTCCCTTGGTAATGATCTGCCATTTATGCTGGTGGGCGGATTAAACGTTGTGGAGAGCCGCGATCTGGTCCTTCAGGTCGCTGAGCACTTTGTCAAAGTTACTAGCCTGCTGAAGATTCCTTATGTGTTTAAAGCGTCTTTTGATAAGGCCAATCGGTCCGCGATTAGTTCCTTCAGGGGGCTGGGTATTGAAGAGGGATTGAAGATTCTGCAAGAAGTTAAGGATACTTTTGGAGTTCCCTTGCTAACTGACGTCCATACGGCAGAGCAGGCTTTCCCGGCCAGTGAAGTGGCAGACATTCTTCAATTACCGGCATTTTTATCTCGACAGACCGATCTTGTGGTCGCCATGGCTAAAACCGGTGCTGCTATCAACATAAAAAAGGCACAGTTTCTTGCGCCTCAGGAGATGGGACACATACTTGAGAAATTCGAGCAGGCAGGCAACGAACGATTGATGCTGTGCGAGCGTGGTAGCAGTTTTGGCTACAACAACCTGATTGTAGACATGCTGGGCTTTGGGGTAATGAAGCAATTTGGCTACCCGATACTGTTCGACGTCACTCATTCACTCCAACTCCCTGGTGGGCAGGCAACTGCTGCCGGAGGGCGACGGGGTCAGGTTACCGCGCTCGCTCGTGCCGGCATGAGCCAGGGCCTGGCGGGATTGTTTCTTGAAGCCCATCCCAACCCTGCCGGGGCTCTTTGCGACGGACCTTCTGCGCTACCGCTGGATCGGCTTGAGCCATTTTTGCGACAGGTCAAGGCGCTGGATGAACTGGTCAAGTCTTATGAAGAGTTAAATACAGAATGATCCCGGTGTGGCATGCTTCGGAGTGATTTCTATAATCAAAATTAATAATATATCTAGATAAGCAGCATAACTATCTGTTAATAAAGGAAATACATGTCAGAAATAGTGAAAGTAAATGCCCGGGAGGTGCTGGACTCAAGGGGCAATCCTACCGTTGAAGCTGATGTCACACTTGCATCCGGAGCGTTTGGGACCGCCTGCGCGCCCTCCGGTGCCTCTACAGGATCTCGGGAAGCCCTGGAATTGCGCGATAAAGATCCACAGCGGTATCACGGTAAAGGGGTGCTAACCGCAGTTAAAAATCTGAATACCCTGATCAATGAGTGCCTGGTAGGCATGGACGCGATTGCGCAGGACGAAGTCGATGCCGCCATGATTCGACTTGACGGTACGGAGAATAAATCTTCTCTTGGGGCTAATGCTATCCTCGCTGCGTCGCTCGCCTGCGCCAAAGCTGCTGCAGTCGATGCCGGGATTCCCTTATATGCTCATATTCGCAATCTGATTGAAAATCCTTCACCTTTATCGCTGCCAGTACCTATGATGAATATCGTCAATGGTGGTGAACATGCCGATAATAACGTGGATATCCAAGAATTCATGGTGCAGCCGACCGGTGCGGGGAGCTTCTCGGAGGCATTACGATTTGGAGCTGAGATATTCCATGCATTGAAGTCGGTATTGAAAAACCAGGGATTGAGTACTGCGGTTGGCGATGAAGGGGGATTCGCGCCAGATCTGCCTTCCAATGCAGCAGCGCTGGACGCCATAGTTCAGGCTGTTGAATTGGCGGGATTGAAAATGGGTGAGCATGTCCATCTGGCGCTGGACTGCGCTGCCTCGGAGTTTTATCGTGAAGGGCGCTATTCTCTGAAGGGAGAGGGCGTGAGTTTCGATTCTGAGGGTTTTGCAGGGTATCTTGAAAAACTGGCCAATCAGTACCCGATTTTATCAATCGAAGACGGCATGGATGAGAGCGATTGGGCGGGTTGGGCTAAATTATCCGGCCGGTTAGGCGATAAAATTCAACTAGTGGGAGATGATTTGTTCGTCACTAACACCGGGATTTTGGAGCGGGGTATTAGGGAGGGAGTGGCGAATTCAATCCTTATTAAATTCAACCAGATAGGAACCCTGAGCGAAACTCTTGCGGCTATCGCAATGGCCAGATTGGCGGGATACACCGCGGTAATTTCCCATCGGTCTGGAGAAACGGAAGACACAACTATTGCTGACCTCGCTGTCGCGACCGGCGCAGGACAGATCAAGACTGGCTCCCTTTGTCGCTCTGATCGGGTCGCCAAATATAATCGATTGCTGCGGATCGAAGAGGAACTTGGTGTCGAAGCCCGTTACAATGGCCTGGCCGAGTTTGCTCATCTGGGCCGGAGCTAATTGAAAAGCTGCTCGCAGGAGGGGCCGGGCATTCCGGGAAGATAAATTATGGGAAAGCTATTGACCGCTTCTTTACTGCTTGCGCTTGCTGTTTTTCAGTTTCAAATCTGGTTTGGGAGCAGTAGCGTGCGCGCGCTGAATATCCTTCAGCAAAATTTGAATGAGCAGCGTTCCAGCAATGAGGAACTGCAAGCGCGGAATCATGCACTGGAAGTCGAGGTACTCGATTTGCAGAATGGTCTGGAGGCTGTAGAGGAACGAGCACGATCCGAGTTGGGGATGATCGGCAAGGGTGAAGTGTTCTATATGATTGTTGATTAGCCATCGCCTTGTATTCTGACCTTAAAGATCCTGCCAAGATATACGAACAACCTGGATTTCTTCACTTATGACAATATGGGCAATAGTCCCGGCTGCAGGTATTGGCCGAAGGATGCGGGCGAAGGTTCCCAAGCAGTACCTGAATTTAAATGGCAGACCAATCATAGAAACGTCGTTGGCGCGGATCAGTTCACTGACTTATGTGCGCCAAATCGTGGTCATGTTGAATCCTGAGGATACTGTCTGGCCAACGCTAGGGCTGGAGCAGAATCCTAAAATCGTTTGCCAGTATGGTGGGGAAAATCGTTATCAGACTGTACTTAACGGACTGCGCTATTTAAGTTCGCAAGCGCACGATGACGACTGGGTGCTGGTGCATGATGCGGCTCGCCCTTGTGTGCGGCGGAGCGACATCGACACGCTATTTGAGCAGATAGCCGACCATCCCGTCGGTGGCTTGCTTGGCGCTCCAGTCGATAATACCTTGAAGCGAATAGATGGGCAGCAGGAAGTCTCTGGCACCGTTGATCGTGCAGATGTGTGGAATGCCTTTACCCCGCAGGTATTTCGATTCCGCCTGCTACTCGATGCTCTTGAAACTGTTGACAAGGGTCAGAAGACGGTCACAGACGAATCTACTGCAGTCGAAGCTTTGGGTTATCGTCCTAAAATGGTTCCCGGTAATCGCGATAATATAAAAATTACTCACCCCAATGACCTGAATCTAGCAGCACAAATTCTTAGCTCCCAGGCGATTGAGTAAGGCGCTTTTGATGGAAGTACGAATAGGCCACGGTTATGACGTGCATAGGTTTTCCGAGGAAACTTCAGCTGGCGCGTTCCTGACCCTTGGGGGAGTTCAAGTGCCTCATGACCACGTATTGCTGGCGCATTCGGATGGAGATGTCGTGGTGCACGCTCTCTGTGACGGCATACTCGGCGCACTTGGCGCCGGTGATATCGGCCAGCATTTTCCCGACAGCGATCCCGCCTACGCTGGTATAGACAGTTGTATGTTACTGAGGAAAGTTCTGGCTTTGGCCATTGATGCAGGCTGGCGAATCGGAAATGTCGACCTATCGATAGTGGCTGAGGCGCCTCGATTGGCTTCTTTTGTACCCCGGATGCGAGAGCGCCTGGCTGGCGAACTTGATGTGGATCTAGCCTGCGCGAACGTTAAAGCCACTACCGAGGAAGGGCTTGGGTTTACCGGGAGGCAAGAAGGAATTGCTGCCCATGCTGTGGTGCTTCTGGTACGCGATCCCCCTGTAGACGGTCGGCCATGATTGCGCCAGAGCAGCCTCTGGTAAAATTTGCCGAATTGGCGTACCAGACAGTAAAGCCTCCCTGCACCGCGTTAATTAAGCAGAAAATAGAGGATTTTCAGGTTGACGAAGTGCTTGGCTTCGAGCCTTCTGGTTCGGGAGAACATCTTTTCCTGGAGGTGCGCAAGCAGAATTTGGCTACCACAGAGGTTGCCAGGATGCTGGCGATGCAACTGAATGCTAACCTTGCGGACGTCGGTTATGCAGGAATGAAGGACGCACGAGCGATTTGCACACAATGGTTCAGTGTGCCAAAAAAAAGTGCTCGGGCATTGGCCCGCGAGGGGCTGGGAAGTGCTGACCTGCAGTTGCTTCAAATTCAAGATAATGACCGCAAGCTCAAGATAGGCAGTCATCGCGGCAACAGATTTCGAATTCGGCTCAGGGAATTCTGTGGGGAGAGTGCGGACCTGGAGGCACGAATATCCCGAGCGGTCGATCGTGGGGTGCCTAATTATTTTGGTCCTCAGCGACTTGGTAGGGATCTTTCTAACGTTTTTCAGGCTCAAGAATATTTCCAGTCATTCGATGAAGATAGAGTACGCGTGCGCTTACCTAGAAAAAAGAAGAGCATGCTGTTGTCCGCTGGTCGTGGCTATTTGTTCAACATCATTCTCTCAAGAAGGGTGGCCGATTCTACCTGGGATCAATTATTGAGTGGAGAAGTGTTGAATCTGGATGGCACCAAGAGATTCTTCAAGGCATTGACGGGTGAGGAGCGGGAATTGCAAAGACGTCTTGAAAAGCTTGATATACATCCTACGGGCTTGCTGGCAGGGCAGATAGATTCCAAAAGTTCTTATGTCGCTGGTGATTTCGTGGCAGAGCTGGAAGCTCAGATACTATCGAACAATCCCGTGTTGTCTGCCGGATTGTTAGCGGCTGGGACTGGCGCAGGGCGGCGTCCCCTGAGACTTGTTCCCCGGAACTTGGATTACGCTTGGGAGAACGATTCCGCTAGCGTGTATATGACATTTGATTTGCCCGCTGGCGGTTACGCTACCACCTTGCTTCGAGAGTTGGTGCAGTATTAAAGGTTTTCGAGAGTAATTAAACAATCTCATAGCATTATGTTAAGCAAACCTAATTTAAATGGCATTGGTATGACGTCGCAGCGCACGCGGGAGCGTCTGATTGGGCGACTTATGGAGCAGGGCATCAAGAATCACCGGGTAATGGATGTCATGCGCACTACGGCGAGACATATCTTTCTCGACGAAGCGCTTTCCCATCGGGCATACGAAGATGTAGCTCTGCCAATTGGCTACGGGCAAACAATTTCCCAGCCCTATATCGTAGCCCGTATGACCGAGGCCCTGGTTAATACTGGTGAAGTGAACCGGGTCCTGGAAATTGGAACCGGATGCGGATACCAGACGGCGGTTATGGCTCATCTGTCCAAAGAAGTTTATTCAGTTGAGAGGATCAGGCCTCTGCTGGAGCGAGCGCGCAAAAACCTGAAAGTTTTGGATATCAGAAACGTAGAATTAAAGCACGCGGATGGGAGTCTGGGTTGGCCTGAAAAAGGCAAATTCGACGCCATCATAACAACTGCTGCACCTCAACAGGTTCCCAATGACCTGTTGGAACAACTCGCTGAAGGCGGTCGACTGATAATTCCAGTTGGAGGAGAAGCGGGACAGGAGCTGCGCTTGATTACCCGGCGGGGAGACGAGTATACGATCGAGGTACTGAGCAAGGTACGCTTCGTGCCATTACTGGCGGGTAAATCTCTGGGCTAGGTTCAAAAATTCCAATGTCCTCAGAAACCGGTCAGTTCAAAAATATAAAAAAATATCTTTCGATTTTCCTCAAAGGTATGGCGATGGGCGCTGCGGATTCCGTCCCGGGAGTTTCCGGTGGGACCATCGCTGTTATCACCCGTATTTATGATGAGCTGATTTACTCTATTCGTGCTGTTGACACCAGGGCTTTGCGATTGTTGTTTTCCGAGGGACCGGGAAGAGCCTGGGACTCTATCAACGGCTATTTTCTGTTAGTTCTTGCTTGCGGTATTTTTTTCAGCTTGCGCCTGTCGGCGGGTATAGTACTGAATCTTCTGGAAAACAATTTCGAAGCACTGATGGCATTTTTCAGTGGTCTTATTATCGCATCAGGCTGGTCGCTAAAAAGCGAGGTTGGTTCCTGGGGAATATCCACTGTGTTGTTGTTTCTGGTCGGTATGGCATTGACTTTGTTAATTAGCGGGCTGACACCTTATCGTGCAGAGATCAGTTATGCCTACCTGTTCCTATGTGGGGCAGTGGCAATTTGCGCGATGATACTTCCAGGACTTTCTGGCGCTTTCCTGCTTTTGGTCATGGGTGTGTATGATTTCATGCTGGGTGCGCTTGTAGATGTGGAAATAATAACAATCTCTGTATTTGCGGCTGGTTGCTTGACCGGATTATTGGCATTTGCCAGGCTGCTGACTTGGGCTTTGAGTCACTATAGGGAGGCCAGCTACACGTTGCTCACCGGCATGCTGGTCGCGTCGGTTTACATACTCTGGCCCTGGCAGCAGAAGGATCTTCACAATACAGGAGGTGGCGGCGCGCCGCTTGTAGCGCAAGCCCATAATGTTTGGCCAACGGACTATCAAATTCTTACTGGCAATGATCCCCATCTACTCGCCGTGTTAGTTAGCTTCCTTACTGGAGTTATCCTGATTATTGTATTTGACAAACTTTTCCGCAAATCGGCCGATTAAATGTCAGGGAATTATCCTGTATTTACAGTATTATTTTCCTAATAAAGCGAGTATCTGAAGTAAGCGTTATGAGATCGGAGATGCAGACTGGCAATTGGTTAACTTTGCAATGTTTCGTGCAATTGCGCGCGATCGCTCCTCTTTCTGCGCTGCTATTGGCAGGATGTCTGGCTGAAAATTACCAGGCTCCAATCAGTGAGCAGAGCGAAATAATGGATCAGTCTGGACCGGAGATCGTAACCAACAGTGACGATTACCCCAGTCGCTACGCAGGTGACCTTGAATTACCTGAAAGCCGCAGGTCTGGCGGCGCGATGGCCTCCCGGATTATTCCGCCCTCTATGCATAAGGTTGCCAGCGGCGAATCCCTCTACTCGATCGCCTTCATGTATGATCTCGACGCCAGGCGCCTTGCCGAGGTCAACGGCCTGAGTGCGCCCTACATGATATATGTGGGTCAGGAATTAAGCCTTGAATTGAGCAATCGCACTGCCTCAGGGGTGGCAGGCGAGGCTGTGCTAGCCAATGCTGGAAGGGTTGTAGGAAATAACAGTGTTGCTCGTTCCCAGGCTGCGGGCAGCACATCCAGGAGGGTATCACGCCAGCCATTGACGCGGACACCACTTGTTAGCACAGAGCTTCAGTGGCAGTGGCCGACCCGCGGTCAGGTGGTGACCAGTTTTCAGGCGGATACCAGTGCGCGTAAAGGGATTGATATAGATACGAGACTCGGGCAGCCAATACTCGCCGCCGCCGCTGGCGAAGTGGTGTACGCCGGCAATGGGATACAGGGTTCAGGAAACTTGATTATCATCCGTCACAATGAAAGTTTGCTTAGTGCGTACGCGCACAATCGCTCCATGATGGTCGCTGAGGGTCAGCAGGTACGCGCAGGCGATCAAATCGCGGAGGCGGGTACTAACTTGGAAGGGGTTGCCCAAGTGCATTTTGAGATTCGCTTGGATGGCAAACCTGTTGATCCGCTGGGTTTCCTGCCTGAGCAATAGCGGAAAATCAAAAACAGTTTGGAGTTGAACAGTGTTCTTTCGCGCTCCAGCAGTTAGCTGGTCTGCCCCAAACTTTAACGCTCCAGATATTGCAGCTTGTCTTTTTTGTCAGCCCATTCTTCCGCATCCGGGAGTGCATCTTTCTTTTCGGTGATATTTGACCATTGCTCCGCGAGATCGGCATTGAGTTGCAGAAATTCTTGCTGATCTTCGGGTAACTCGTCCTCCGCATAAATGGCATCTACCGGGCATTCGGGTTCACAGAGCGCGCAATCGATACACTCATCCGGGTGAATAACGAGAAAATTTGGTCCCTCGTAGAAACAGTCAACTGGACACACTTCTACACAGTCTGTGTGCTTGCAACGTATGCAATTTTCGCCAACTACGAATGTCATGTCGTCTCCAATACCAAGATTGTTATAACCTAGCGATAATCCGGCCTGGCTCCGCGGTTCTCCCCGGTACACCACGCGGCCGGATTTTAGCAGTTTTCCCTGATAGTTTCAGTTTTTCTTGAGCTCATATAGAAGTTGAAGTGCTTCGCGTGCAGTCAGCTCATCTGGGTCGATCTGAGCCAGCCTCTGCAACACTGGGTGCTCATGATTCAAAAACAACTCGTTCTGGATCGGCCAGGGCTTGATGTCCGAGTTTTGACTCTGAAGTGACTCATGTTCCAGGGTTTGCAGCCTTTTACGAGCCTGTTCAATGACGGCTCTGGGTATACCGGCAAGCTGTGCCACCTGCAGACCATAACTCTGGTTTGCTGGACCTTCTTTGACCGCGTGAAGGAACACCAGCCGATGCTGATGCTCGGTCGCATCCAGGTGCACATTTTCGATAGTCGGGTGACTGCTGGCCAGAGAGGTCAGTTCGAAATAGTGAGTAGCAAAAAGGGTGAATGCCCGCAACTGGTCGGCTATGTAGACTGCAGAAGCCCAGGCAAGCGATAGTCCGTCAAAGGTGCTCGTACCGCGACCAATTTCATCCATCAGCACCAGAGATCGATTTGTCGCATTATGCAATATATTGGCAGTTTCGGTCATTTCGACCATAAAGGTGGAACGCCCGCCAGCTAGATCATCAGATGAGCCGATGCGGGTGAATATGCGATCGATTGGTCCCAATTTCACCTTGTCTGCGGGAACATAACTACCAGTTAGCGCCAATAATACGATCAGGGCAGTCTGGCGCATGTAAGTGGATTTACCACCCATATTCGGACCTGTAATAATCAGCATACGACGTTCGTCGCCGAGCGACAGATCATTGGGGACAAAGTTTTTTTCCAGTACTTCCTCGACTACAGGATGGCGACCCTGTTCGATGTGGATTCCATTCTGGTCTGATAGTTCTGGCTGACAGTAATTCAGGTTAATCGCGCGATCAGCAAAGTTACAAAGTACGTCGAGTTGAGCCAGGGCCGCCGCGCTCGACTGCAGCGCCGCCAGGCTTTGCACAAGTGTTTCGAGAAGTTCTTCATACAGGGATTTTTCCCTGCTCAGTGCCTTGCTTCGGGCGCTAAGGACCTTGTCTTCGAATTCTTTCAGTTCCGGCGTAATGTAGCGCTCCGCATTTTTAAGGGTCTGTCGGCGAATGTAGTCGGTGGGAGCAGCGTCGGATTGTCCTTTACTTACTTCAATGTAGTAGCCATGTACCCGATTGAACCCAACCTTGAGAGTGGCGATTCCAGTGCGTTCCTTCTCTCTGAGCTCGAGATCGACCAGGTATTGCCCTGCATTGCTGCTCAGATTACGAAGTTCGTCAAGTTCTGCATCGAACCCCTCTGCTATTACGCCGCCTTCTCTAATCACTACGGGAGGATTTTCAATAATGGAGCGCTCAAGCAGTGAACTCAGATCTGGAAATTCAGCTATTTCGCAAGCCAGTTCTTCGACGAGTGGGGATGCCACCTTGGTAACTTCTCTCTGCAGGCTCGGAAGACTGATCAATCCATCCCGAAGCCTTGCCAGATCTCGTGGTCGGGCAGAGCGAAGGGCTACTCGGGCTAGAATTCTTTCCTGATCGCCGATCTGCTTAAGCTGCTCATGAAGGGATTCGTAGTGGTATTGATCGATGAGCGCGGCAATGGCCTGCTGGCGTTCTTTTAGAATCTGAAAATCCTGCAGTGGGCGATTAAGCCAGCGCAACAACAGCCTACTCCCCATAGTGGTTGCGCAGCGATCGATAATTGATATCAGGGTATTCTGCCGGCCGCCCGCAAGGTTAGTTTCGATTTCTAGATTTCGCCGGGTAGCTGCGTCGAGCACTACGCTGTCCGTTTGCCGCTCAACCTGGAGGCTTTGAATATGGGGTAATTCGTTGCGCTGGGTTTCTTTTGCGTAGCCAAGGAGACAACCCGCTGCCCGTAGACCGAATTCCAAATCATCGCATTGAAATGATGATAAATCCCGGGTTTGGAAATGACGCGTGAGACTGCGGCGGGCGTTATCCAGGTCAAACTCCCAGGGTGGTCGTTGTCGACGCGCGGAAGTTGCTGTTGCAATGACGTCGATAACGAGTTCCTCATTGATGAGAATTTCCACCGCTTTGAGCCGCTCGAGTTCACTTTGTAAAGCCTCGCGACCGTCAACTTCGTTAATGACAAATGTTCCACCGGCTATGTTTATCCAGGCCAGTCCGAAACGATTCTCATCCCCTGTGATAGCGAGCAAAAGATTGTCTTGTCGCTCCTTCAATAGAGCCTCGTCGCTGACCGTGCCGGGAGTGATTACGCGAACAACCTGTCGCTCTACCGGCCCTTTGGTTGTGGCGGGATCCCCGATCTGCTCACAAATTGCGACAGAACGTCCCGCTTCAACTAATCTGGCAAGGTAGCGATCCGCGGCATGATACGGAATGCCGCACATGGGAATAGGCTCACCTGCAGACTTACCTCGGGCTGTCAGGGTTATGTCAAGGGTTTCCGCCGCGACTTCCGCATCGCTGTAAAATAGCTCGTAGAAGTCACCCATGCGGTAAAAGAGCAGGCAATCCTGATGCTCTGCTTTGATGCGCAGGTATTGCTGCATCAT
>JAYPVG010000015.1:27478-68621 GCA_038134485.1 Pseudomonadales bacterium | reverse complement strand
AATCCGTCGTTCTCGGTGCCGCCACCCTGTTCTCCATTGTTCATGGCAAGGATCAGATTGCGTTGGGGGTCAAAGGTACAACTTTCGGAAAAATGGAAACTGCCGTAGACCTTGACATTGCTGGACATGGGAACCCGAACGCCGGCCTCGTTTACCGAACCGATAGGTTCGCCGACCCGAAAATCCTGGGCCAGGCCCCTTGGGGTCGCCGCGCTCAGCGCAACTCCCAGCGTCAGGGCGGCGAAAATAGTGGGATAGCTGAACAATCCAAGTTTGCTAAATGAGGTCATTTTTTTGCTGACTCCTTGCGTGTTGGTAAATTATTTTGCCGAGCGGCCTATTGTAACGGCTGCGCGCTGTCTAGCCAGTCTTCAAATTGCCGGCCGTCGAGAGCATCCGGCATCCTGGCGAGTTCTGGCGAGCCTGCGGCCGTTGTCAACTGTGAAAAAAACCCCGGCATGGGCCGGGGTCGATCATCGGACCGAATAACCCCAAGCTCGAGGTTATTGAAGGAGAAGTCGGGGGTGGTTTTCGGCAAATCGGGATTTAATGAAAGCTTAAACGTCGAGAATACCTCGCTGGCCCCATGGCATGACAACTGTCGCACCCCTCGAATACAGACGTCAGGGGTCGCCGATGTTGAGCCTTATCGAGCACACAACCTGTTATAGCCAGAACAACAGACAATGAACACTGGTAGTACAGTAACCGAATCAGGCGGTCGTTGGTCATGAGCTTCTCCCCGCTTGGAAGACGCAGATTAGTGGCCTTTACTTACGGGATTATTAACAAAATCGAGAGTTGATCGAAACCTTGCTCGGTCGCGGGGAATTGCACTGGGAATCACTATCCGCTTCTCGCGAATGGGCGCGGCGATGCCCGATTGGCTGCCGGTGGATAATTACCCGGAGCTATAGAATAATTCATCTCCGGCCGAAGGGAACTGGATAGCATGAATTTCCTCGTGGTCCCTTATTTATTCTCATTATCGACTATTGGCATCAGCGCGGTACTCCCACATGTTGTTTAAAAACCTTCGCCTTTATGTGCTCACCGAATCTCTGGGACTTAACACCGAGGAGTTAGAGACGAAGCTGGTCGAAAACCAGTTCCAACCCTGTAGCAGTTTCGATAAGTCCAGCCTCGGCTGGGTGAGTCCGCTGGGCAGGGAGGGCGAGATGCTGACCCATACCATCGGCGATTTCACCATGCTGTGCGCTCAGGAGCAGGAGCGCCTGTTGCCGGTATCCGTGATCAGGGATGCCACCGAGGAGAAAGTGGCGGAGCTGGAAGAACGCCAGGCGCGCAAGGTATACCGCAAGGAGCGTCGGCAGATTCAGGAAGATCTCTATGCCACGCTGCTGCCCCGGGCGTTCGTGCGCAATCAACAGATATATGCTTACCTGGCGCCGAAGGATAATCTGCTGGTGGTCGACACCTCCAGCGCGCCCCGGGCGGAGGCGCTGCTGAACCTGTTGCGGGACAGCCTGGGCTCGTTGCCGGTTGCCAAGCCAGAGGCAGCACGTGCCCCGGCGGATGTCATGACCCGCTGGTTGAAAGAGCACAAGGCCACCAACAAGTTCGCCATCGGTCACGACTGTGAACTTTACAATCCACTGGACGGTAGCAACGTGGTGCGCTGCAAGGGGCAGGATTTACTGACCGATGAGCTACGGGCGATGCTGGCTGCAGACAAGCGGGTCAAAGCGCTGGGACTCATCTGGAACGATCGGATTAACTGTATTGTGCACGACGATCTGTCGGTCAGGCGCCTGCGTTTCGAAAGCATGGGCGAGGAAACCTTTGGTGAACAGGTGGAAAGTGCCGCGCAAAAATTCGACCAGGAATTCGCTTTGATGAGCATGGAGCTTTCTGGTTTTCTGCGCCAGCTGTTTGGCGCGTTTGGTGGACTCAAGGGTCAGTAAACTGCCGGCCTGCAAGGTCAACGCAGCCACCGGTGAGCGATAGCGATTGAGCTTACCGCAGCAAATACTGCGGTGAAGGCAATTTGTCCGGTAACGGTCAGTGCCTGGTTAGCGATTGTAATGAATGGGTACTTCCAGCGTTTCTTTCAGCTGCTCCATCACCACGTAACTGGTCGAGCTCTGCACGCCGGGCAGTTTCAGCAATGTTTCGCCCAGAAATATCCGGTAATCGGACATGTCTGCCACCCGGGCTTTGATCAGGTAGTCAAAATCGCCGGAGACCAGATAGCACTCCTGTACCTCTGACAGGGTAACGACGGCGTTGCGAAAATTATCAAAGCTGTCCTGGGAAGTGCGGTCCAGCCTGATTTGCACGAATACCACCAGGGCAGCATCCAGGAACTCCGGGTCAACCAGCGCAGTGTAACCCTGGATGGCGCCTTCTTTTTCCAGCTTCTTGACCCGGTCGATACAGGGGGTTACCGACAGACCTACCTCCTTGGACAGGTTGGTATAGCTGATTCTGCCATCTTTCTGCAGGGTTTTGAGAATGCGACGGTCGATCGTGGAAAGTTCTTTCGCTCTTTTTCCCATAAGTAAAAATTCCTGCCAATTTCATAAAAACAGGATTTTATACTGAAAATATTTAAAAATAAAAAACATAAATCTTATATAACCTGTATATTGCATGAAAACAGACTTCAGGATTAGTTGCGTATCAGAGAGTGTAATTATGTTAGTCGGTGTACCAAAAGAGATTAAGAATCACGAGTACAGGGTTGGTTTGATCCCGGCTTCTGTGAAAGAACTGATTGCCAGCGGCCATCAGGTGATTGTTGAGACCAACGCCGGAGCAGGCATTGATTTTCCTGACGATGACTACCGGGCCGCGGGTGCGGAAATTGTGGCAACCGCGAAAGAGGTGTTCGATCGAGCCGGCATGATCGTCAAGGTGAAAGAGCCCCAACCCCAGGAATGCAAGATGCTGAAAGAGGGGCAACTGCTGTTCACCTATCTGCATCTGGCTCCGGATCCCGCGCAAGCCGAACTGCTGGTTCAGTCCGGAGCAACCTGCGTCGCTTACGAGACAGTGACTGCTGCAGACGGTTCTCTGCCTTTGTTGGCGCCCATGTCAGAAGTGGCCGGTCGCATGTCGGTACAGGCGGGTGCCCACCATCTGGAAAAAACCCAGGGTGGCAGAGGTATACTGCTTGGAGGCGTAACCGGTGTAGCGTCTGCCCGGGTGCTGATCATCGGTGGCGGTGTAGTAGGTGTCAATGCCGCGACGATCGCTGTGGGCATGGGTGCTGACGTCACTATTCTGGATCTTTCGGTGGAAAGACTGCGTCAGCTGGATTCAGAATTTGCTGGTAAGGTTCACTGTGGGTGGTCAACGGCTGCGGCTATCGAAGAATACGCGCTGGACGCGGACCTGGTGATCGGTGCGGTATTGATACCGGGAGCGAGAGCCCCGAAACTGCTGACTCGCGACATTATCAGCCGCATGAAGAAAGGTGCGGTAGTTGTTGACGTCGCCATTGACCAGGGTGGCTGTTTCGAAACCTCAAAAGCCACTACACACGAGGATCCCACCTATGTGGTTGACGATGTAGTGCACTACTGTGTCGCCAACATGCCAGGCGGCGTGGCCCGGACTTCCACGCTTGCCCTGAATAACGTGACGCTGCCCTATGCGTTGAAACTGGCGGCAGACTACCGGTTAGCGATGCAGTCAGATGAGCACCTGCGAAATGGTCTGAATGTTCATGAGGGGATGGTAACCTGTAAAGCAGTGGCAGAAGCGCTTGGCTATGCCTACGTGGACCCGTTCGACGCTTTGGAATCTACCAGGGCGGCGTAAGGCCCGAAAACTGCTTTTTTACCAATCCGGCACCAGTATAAACCTGGCGCCGGATTTTTTTTTGCTTGGGTAAACGCAGTTGGACAGGAGAAAATTTTAACGGCCAGAATAACCTGCTTTGCTAATTTACAGGTGTCGTAAAAACAGGCAGTAAACCAGCTCACGAGTGTCTTCCAGTGTCTGCCTGGCCCGGGTGCCCCGTTGCTGGCAAGCCACAAGTAACAGGGCATGGGTCATTTCCAGATACGTGCGGGCTATATATTTTCGATCCGTCAGGGACTTGTTGATGCCTATCTGGGGAAGAATATTGGCCATGTTGGCGATAATGAATTCGTCATGGCGTTCATCGAGATCCTTGAGTTCGGGAATGGCGAACATGGCCCGCACCAGGTGCAGTATGCCCTTCTGTTTCTGATAAACCCGGGCAAAAGTATCAATAAGAATATTGACCACTTCTTCCATCTCCATGGTCTCGATCGGCAGGGCATTGATTTCCAGAATTACCTGGTCCCAGTGATCCAGCCAGTTCCTAGCAATAGCACGCAGTATGGAATGCTTGTTTGGAAAATAGTGATAAAGCGTACCAACAGACATGCCAGCTTCTTTGGCGATCAGTATGGTAGTCAGGTCATCGAAGCCCACCTCGTCCATCAGGCGAGCAGTTACTTCCAGTATCAGCTGAATACGATCCTTGGAGCGCTGCTGCTGGGGATCGCGCCTAGGAGTTAATCGTCTGGTGCTTTCCATCGGTGTTCTCAAGATGCTAGAGCTTATCCATTAATGAATAAAACAACATGCCGGCGACCAGCCCGGGCCACCGGAATAGGGTACCACCGGGGAATCTGGGCGAGGGCAGGTCGGCGATCAGGTTAAATTTCGCTGCATCGCCGGCAATTGCGTCGGCCAGTACTTTTCCTGCCAGCGTCGCGGTAGGTATGCCGTGCCCCGAGTAACCGTGGGCATGATAGATATTGGAATCAAGTGTTCCAAATGACGGCATACGGTTCAGGGTGATAGCCAGAGTACCGCCCCAGGCATAATCAATAGCCGTGCTTTTCAGCTGTGGATAGACACGGAGCATGTATTTTCGGACGAAGGATTTTATGTCGTTGGGGAACTTGCTGGTGTAATTTTCACCGCCGCCAAATACCAGACGGTTATCCGCAGAAAGTTTCCAGTAATTGATTACAAACAGTGAATCCTGCACGGCTACGTCGTCTCTGATTAGCTCCCGGGCCAATTGTTCCGGCAGTGGCTCGGTTGCCAGGACGAAATTATTGATAGGCATGATACAGCCGGCGATTTCTGGTGCCAGTTTTTTGAGATAACCGTTGCAGGCAAGAATGATGGTCTTGGCTTTAACGTTGCCCCGGGCAGTTCGAACGGTAAGCGTTGAACCTTTTTCATAGCCCAGCACTTTGCTGTTCTCGAAAATCCGGGCCCCTGCCTCCTTCGCCGCGGCGGCGAGTCCGTGTGCATACTTGAGGGGATGCAGGTGAAGCGAACTCTGGTCAAGCTGTCCCGCAAAGTATTTGCCGCCCGCGCCAACCATGTGGTCCAGTTCCCCTTTGTCGATAAAGCTGATTTTTTCGTAGCCATAGACGCTACGCAGGACTTCGGTTTCCTGTTTCAGGTATTCCACATGGGACTTTTTGGCAGCCACATGCAAAATGCCTTCTTTGAGATCGCAATTGATGTCATGGTCCGCAATCAGCTGGCGGACCAGGTCGACAGCCTCCAGTCCAAGCCCCCAGAGTTGCCTGGAAGTTTCAAGGCCATGCTTTTTCTCCAGCGCCGACTGGCTGACCCGTTGCCCGGTGCCAACATGGCCTCCATTCCGCCCGGATGCGCCCCACCCAACTTTTTCCGCTTCCAGGACCACCGCGTTGAGTCCCTTTTTAGCAAGATGTAACGCGGAAGACAGGCCGGTATAGCCGCCGCCGATAATACACACGTCGGCCTCGGCGTCCTGGTTCAGGGTTGGGAATTCCGGGCAGGGCAGGGCGGACGCCGCATAATAGGAATCTGTGTGTGCACTGGGGCTGGTATCGTTAGCGCTTTTTTTCAAAGTTTTTTCGTTGTCGGTTGCTGGCTTTTGTTAAAAATCGAATAATCATTCGAATAATTATTTGAAGTATAATTCGAGCTATGTTGTACTTCAAATTTGATTCGTTAACAGGTAATCGGAACTTGCCGAAAAAGCATTCCAGATATGCCGGCTGATTTGGTCCAATCCGGTCAATAGAAAGCTTGTTAATAAGCTGGTTAAAAGGCAGTTAAAAGGCATTTAAAAGATTTTTTAAAAGGTAACTTATGGGTTCCATCGAAGACTGGCTAAAGGAAAAAAACATCGCGGAAGTGGAGTGTCTGATCCCGGACATGACGGGTAACGCACGCGGAAAATTCATGCCAGCTGACAAGTTCAGAAGCCAGAATCCCCGATTGCCTGAAAGCATTCTGCTGCAATCCGTAACCGGTAAATTCTGTGACGACATTGACGAACTGATCAGCGCATCGGATCAGGATATGATTCTGGTGCCAGATCCCAATGGCAAACGGATCGTGCCATGGGCCAAGGATTCAACTGCCCAGATAATCCATGACTGTTACACGCTGGATGGGGAGTTGCATCGCATGTCATCCAGAAACGTGTTGCGTCGCGTTCTCAGGCTGTACGAAGATGTGGGCTTACAGCCAGTCATTGCTCCGGAAATGGAGTTCTACCTGATTCAGAAGAATGAGGATCCGGATTTTGAGCTGAAGGCGCCTATCGGCAGATCAGGTCGACGGGAATCGGCGCGCCAGTCATACAGTATCGACGCCCTGAATGAATTCGATTCCGTAGTAGATCAGATGTACGAATACTGCGAAGCGCAGGAATTGAGCGTCGATACCCTGATTCACGAAACCGGCGCGGCACAAATGGAAGTGAATTTTATCCATGGTGACGCACTGAACCTTGCCGATCAGGTGTTCACGTTCAAACGTACCATGCGGGAAGTGGCGATTCGGAACGGGATATTTGCCACCTTCATGGCCAAGCCCATGAGTGCGGAACCGGGCAGTTCCATGCATATTCACCAGAGTCTGGCAGACCTCAAAACCGGGAGGAATGTGTTTGCAACCGAAGAGGGGAATGAATCAGAGGCATTCCGGCATTATCTGGGTGGTCTGCAGAAATACACCCCTGGGCTGATCAGTTTTTATGCCCCTAACGTGAATTCCTATCGACGGTTTGTCAGGGATATTTCCGCCCCGATCAATCTGAACTGGGGTTATGACAACCGCACCGTTGGCTTGCGTATCCCCAGTGCACCGGTAGAAGCCATGCGCATAGAAAACCGTTTTGCCGGCGCCGACTGCAATCCTTATCTGGCTATTGCAGCCTCGCTTGCCTGCGGCTTCGTTGGTATCCAGAACAAGATTGAACCTACCCGGCCATACGCCGGTGATGCCACTGAAGAAGATATCACTGTTGCAAGATCTCTCGAAGAAGCCTTGCGGGGGCTGGATTCGCTGGAAGAAGTCGGGTCGATCATTGGTGAAGACTTTATCCGTGCTTTCAGGCTGATCAAGCTGGACGAGTTCGAAGAATTCAACCGGGTAATCAGTTCCTGGGAGAGAGAATACCTGCTCCTGAACGTGTAGCAATCAAGTAGCATTGGCCCATGCCCAGTCTAGTCACTTCCAAGCTTCACCCCCGGCATTATTTAAGAGTTTTCAAGTACACGATCTATGTGCTGCTGATAGTGAATGTCGGGCTTTTCTTTCTCGATGAGTGGAGTGCTGCCGGTTACCTGATTGCCAACGGCAGCTCACTTTCGGATCTGGTAGCATCCTTTGCTGCTACACTGGATACCGCGGCCTGGGTAATTCTCCTGCTTCTGTTCGAATTTGAAACGAACATCATTTCGGATGAGAAGATCAGGGGGAAGGTGAAATGGTTTTTACATGGCGCCCGGGTCTTTTGCTATTGCTTGCTGGTGTATGCTTTTTTCGGCTATGTGACGAAAATGCAGGGGCTCTCCGAGTTTGAGTTGTCCTCTGCCGCAGACCTGTGTGGGCTGGCTGCCGGTTCTTTTTCGTTCATGACTGACCTGGATGAATTCGAGCTGATCGATGCGGCCAATTGCCTGACGCTTATGCCGGCAGACGTTCTTTATCAGTTAACCGGCGCCAATGTTTTTACTGATTCGGCTGCGTTGCTTTCTGCGCAAAAACTCGCCTGGACCGATGTCATTAATGCTGGCGACTGGCTGCTGGTGGTGCTAGTGCTGGAAATCGACATCCGATTACAGCTGAAAGGTAAACTGGACGGCGTGGTCCTCACCGTCAGCAAAGCGGTAAAGGCAATTCTCTACACCATTCTGTTGCTTTGTGCCATCTACTGGGGAATAACCGGGCCGTTACTGGATTTCTGGGACGCAATGCTCTGGATTGTGGCCTTTGTTTTCATCGAAATGAACATGTTTGAATGGCAGGAAGAGCCAATGCCCGGGACTGATTTCCGATAACGACCTACCCAATAGGGTGATTTGCTCCGCCAGGATATCTGATTAAAGTCATTTGGTTGTCTCGATCCAATTTATCGCAGCGGCCTGGTACTGTTAAAACGCAGGCATACCGTCAGGAGTTTTCCATGTATACACTGGACAAAATGTACGTCAATGGCGAGTGGATTAATCCGGAAGCCAGTCGTCTGGAAAAGATAATCAACCCTGCTTCAGAAGAGGTCATCGGTGAGGTTGCGCTGTGTTCGGCAGCCGATGCCGATCAAGCCGTTGCTGCTGCCAGGGCCGCTTTTCCCTCCTGGTCCAGGACAACCCGGGAAGAGCGTCTCCAGGTGCTGAGCAGGATCGCCGCAATATATCAGCGGCGGCTGCAGGAGATGGCTGATTTCATCACTCTGGAAATGGGTGCGCCGAAGGACATGGCCTTTGACTCGCAGGCGCCTATGGGGCTGGTGCATTTGCAGACTGCGATTCAGGCCCTGAAAGACTACAAGTTTGAAGAAAGCCTGGACGGAACCCGGGTATTGCAGGAGCCAGTTGGAGTCTGTGCTTTTATCACCCCATGGAACTGGCCCATGAACCAGATTGTCTGCAAGGTAGCGCCCGCGCTTGCCTGTGGTTGCACCATGGTTCTGAAACCCAGCGAAATGGCGCCTCTATCCGCCCAGTTGTTTGCCGAGATTATCCATGAAGCCGGTGTTCCAGCCGGGGTATTCAATATGCTCAATGGAGCCGGCCCCGAAGTCGGTCAGGCACTTGGTTCCCACCCCGATGTGGATATGGTTTCTCTTACTGGATCTACCCGGGCCGGCATCCAGGTCAGCAAAGCCGCAGCGGATACCATCAAGCGGGTGGCACTGGAGCTTGGTGGCAAGTCTCCCAACATCGTTCTGGAAGATGCAGATTTTGAAAAGGCCGTGACCGACGGGGTAGCGGAGTGTTTCCGTAACACGGGCCAGTCCTGTAATGCACCAACCCGCATGCTGGTACCGCGGCATCTGCATGATCAGGCAATCGAACTGGCTGTCAGGGTGGCTGGCGAAACTGTTGTAGGGGATCCACAGCAGGACGCCACCATGATCGGGCCCCTGTCGAATGCAGGGCAGTTTAAGAAAGTGCAGGGAATGATCCAGCAGGCCATTGATGAAGGCAGTGAACTTGCCTGCGGTGGCGTGGGACGTCCCGATGGTATTGAGCGTGGTTACTATGCGAAACCTACGGTTTTTGCCAATGTGACAAACGACATGATGGTTGCCCGTGAAGAAGTCTTTGGGCCGGTTCTGGCCATCATGCCCTATGACAGCGAAGAACAGGCCATCGCAATAGCCAATGATTCTCCCTATGGACTGGCAGCCTATGTGCAGTCTGGAAAGCTGGAGCATGCACGGGCGGTCGCGACACAACTGCGCGCGGGCAATGTGTTTCTGAACGGCAATAACTACGACCCCAATGCGCCGTTCGGCGGCTACAAACAGTCAGGCAATGGCAGGGAATGGGGTAAGTTCGCCTTCCATGATTTCCTCGAAATCAAGGGTGTTGTCGGTTTCGGAAAAGTCGATTGAGCCTGACGGACAGGTCCGCTATTGAATTACTTTTTCTTCTTGAAAAAGTTTTCAATCATGTCGGCCATAGCGATTGAACTCAGCTCCTTGTCCAGGGATTCAAGTGCTGCTGCTGAAATGTCCGGTGGCAGAACACTTTTCCTGACTTCCAGCAGATCAGCGAGAAATTCCCTGGTGAATTCAGGATGGGGCTGGATGGTCAGGGCGTGGTCGTCATAAGACAACATGGCGTGCTTGCAGAAATCGGTGCTGGCAAGCACTTGCGCTTCGCGGGGTATTTCGGTGACCTGGTCCTGGTGAAACGCCAGGGCGGTTAAGGGCCTGGCCTGATCCCGGACCTTGTAGTCGACAGCTCCTATGGACCAGCCTCCCGAAAATTTCTCGACTTTTCCGCCCAGCGCCTGGGCAATGATCTGGTGTCCAAAACAAATGCCGACAATCGGGATGCTGGCGGCGTAGGCCTGCCTGATGAATGCTTCCAGCGGTGGAATCCATTCATGGTCTTCATAGACACCAAACCTCGATCCCGTAATCAACCAGCCATCGGCGTCGTGGATGGCTTCAGGGAAGACATTGTTCAGAACGGGATAGTTACGAAATTCGAATCCGCGGTCGGCCAGCAGCTTGATGAACAGCTCGTCATAGTCTCCGTGCCTGGGATGCAGTGTTTCAGGTGCGGAGCCGGTTTGTAGAATGCCTATTTTCAATTGCTATCTAGCCAAAAAAATAATCAGTTAAATTCCCTGTGAGTCGCGCAGTGAGTACCGCAACGAACCAGTTGGATTCCTGTGGTCGGAGTAATTCTCCCCGGTTGGGTCTGGGACCGGTGAATGGGGACTAAAATTACCTGGTGATGCCAGTTATTTAATCTCCAATAGGCTGGCCTAACCTATACCTCTTTGGTGTAGTATTTTAAGCCCTAAAACAGAGTGCCGGAAACCCGGTCTGATTCCGGACAATAAATAGAAAACGCATCGTCAATCAAAGGCATGCAAAGCGACTTATGATTCAATTCGGGGCCTACAATCAAAAGCTGGTGCAGATGATCAGCGAGCCTCCCGGTAAGGACTTTTCCACCGAGTTGCTGGAGCTGGTGAACATATTGGTTCCCATCGATGATGCCACCATCGTGCGCTATCCTGCCAACGGCCTGCCGGTTATCGATTATTTTCAGCCCCTCGAAGACGGATCCACGCTGATCAATGAGTTTGTGCAAGCGGCGTTTCTGCTGGACCCCTACTACCGGGCGGCGCGGAAGGGGCAATTCGGTTTTTTTCGCCTGAACGAATTGACCCCGGATGGTTTTCGCAAGAGCGAGTACTACAGGACATTCTATAGTCAGTCAGCATACCAGGATGAATGTGGCTATCTGGTCCCCATTGCCGATAACAGTTTCGTCAACATCTCGCTGGCAAAAACCAACGAACCTACCCGATTCAGCGAGAAGCAGATCTCTCTGCTGGCTGATCTGGAACCGTTAGTCAGTGTCCTGTGCAGGCGGCACTGGAGCAATGCAGAAAAAGAGTCTTCCAGTGACACCAATCTTCGTGCCCAGCTGGATTCAGCCCTGCAGTGCTTTGGCAGCAGTTTGTTGACGGACCGGGAAGTCCGGGTTATCAATCTGGTGCTGCATGGCCACAGTTCCCGTATGGTGGCTGACAAGCTTAATATTTCCATTGAGACGGTAAAACTGCATCGCAAACACGCCTATGCCAAGCTGGGTATCAGCTCTCAGGCGGAACTGTTCCATTTGTTTCTGGATTCCCTGATGAGCGCCGATGGCTACACGGAGGGTGATGCACTGGAGGAGTATTTCAAGGTTCCTCGTTGAAGAAATGACCTCAATGTAAAAAGTATTTTGGTGAAAAACCTTCAGCCAGGTATTACCATGCAGTGCATCCGCCGGGGAACTGAACACCACTTTGGGGGTATTTTTTTCTCGACCTTGATTAATTAACGTAAGAACATGTGCCAGTTTTATTAATCTGACGGGGTTCTATATTTACTTAGTCCTTATAATTATATAAATATCAACAATTTAGAAGATAAATTGATAAACTTGGAAAATTGATATGAAGACAGCGGTAGGCCTTTCCAACACGAGTTCTCAATTCAGAAGAAGCAAAATCACAATGGCAGTGTCCCTGGCGACCATGGCAACAGCACTTTCTGTCAGTGCTGCCAAGGCTGCAGAAATTCAGGAAATTGTCGTCACCTCCCAGATGAGGGAGCAAACCCTTGGTGAAGTACCAATCACGGTCTCCGTATTTGATGGCAACTTCATGGAAAATGCCCAGTTTACTGACGCCAAGGAACTGGCACTGCTAACCCCCGGTGTTGCCGGTGATTCCGATGACAGCTTTCTGGATACCATCAACATCCGTGGTATCAGTACCAATGATTTTGGTGTAGGGGCCGAGCCTTCAGTGGGTGTCTATCAGGACGGTATCTACCTGGGCAGGACCGGTGGTGCGGTTTCCAGCTTCTTCGACCTTGATCGCGTGGAAGTGGTCAAAGGTCCGCAGGGCACCCTGTTCGGCCGCAATGCCTCCGCAGGCGCATTCAATATCAGCACCAACAAGCCAACCCAGGAAAACACCGCTTACGCTAATTTTGGGGTTGGCGAAAATGGTTACAACGAATTCACCGGTGTCGTGAACCGACAACTTGACGATGAGTGGTCCAGCCGTTTTGCGCTGTATCGTCAGGAGCAGGATGCCTGGGTGAAGAACGCGCTGACTGGTGAGAATGTCGGTGGTCTGGAGGTGCTGGCGGGCCGTTTCACTCTGGCCCATTCTGGAGAAGTTGTCACCACAACCCTGATGCTGGAGTACGAGGATCGCCTCATGCCTCCTTCCATCTATCGGGTTTTTGATGCCGACAACACCGGTCTGGATTTCTTCCAGTCCAATGTCGCCAATAAGGATGAATTCGAGTCCGACCGTCGCGCAGACCAGATGTTTGACGAAGGCGAGGTCTGGGGCGGTACGCTGACAGCAGAAGCTGATTTAAGCAATAACTACAAGTTCACTTCTATTACCGGTCTGCGTGGTCATAACTACCATTACTCTGAAGACTTCGATGGCAGTGGCCTGGATATCTTCAACTATGAACAGATTCAGGAGCAGGATTATTTCAGTCAGGAATTCCGGCTGAACTATGAAGGCGACGGTCGAATCAGCTGGTTTGTGGGTGCCTCTCTGTATAAAGAAGACCTGAAGACTCACTACAACCAGACCTTTGACGAAGACACCATGTGTGCCACCTGGGGACAGGCCTATTACGGTTACGACTCCGATTACGTCAGCGACTGCAGTTCTTCCTATAACTACTACAACTGGTATTACTATTACTCTCCATATAACAACGATGGCGTAGTCTACGATTACTTCTCCGACTTTGCGGCCAGTGATTACTACTACGACTACGGTCCCGGTATCGGCATGCGTAACGATGAAGTGGATATCGATGCAGAATACGAAGGCTGGGGTATCTATGGCGACGTTACCACCTCACTGACCGACAGGCTTGATCTTGTCGTTGGTGGTCGTTATACCGTCGACAAGCGGGACTTCTCTGTCATGCAGAACGGTTTCGCCGACAGCTACTTTTTCTACAGCTTCCCTTACTACACCTCTACACCGATTTCCGCGGACAAGGAGTGGACCAATTTTTCTGCTCGTGCCGCGCTGAACTTCAAGGTCAATGACGATGTGTCCATTTACGGTAACGTATCCACCGGCTACAAGGCTGGTGGCTTCAATACCTTCTTCCTGCAATTCAATAACGCCGATGTGGAAGATACGGATATATTCCCGTTTAATGGTTCCACAGATGCTTCCAATCCGGCGCTGGGTGCCACACCGGAAGAGTTCGACGAGGAGGAAGTGACCAACTACGAAGTGGGTTTCAAGTCGGTGTTATTTGACGGCTCCATGCGTCTGAACGCCAATACCTATTTTTATCAGTTCGATAACATGCAGGCCGGTGCCTACAAGAACGGATCAATTTACCTGTTAAAGAACGTTGGCGACGCAGAAGGTAGCGGTGTCGAGATGGATATGCGCTGGTTGCCTACGGACAATCTGGACATCTATCTGGGTATGGCCTGGGCGGATACCGAGTTGACTAGAGCCGCGCCAGAATTCTGTGAAATCGTCTCCTGTGAAGAAGGCGCACAGCTCTCGGGAACCATTGACTTCAGCTCCTCGCTGGTTGCCACCTACACGGTGCCTCTGCGACAGGGCAATATGTTCTTCACCTGGGAGTCGTTCCATCAGAGTGATTCACCGGGCTTCGGCGAATTTAGCAAGAGCCCGCTCATGCTGGATGGCTTTACGACCAGCAACCTGCGAATCGGTTATCAAAGCCTCGATGACTGGAGAGTGTCTTTCTGGGTGAACAATATTACCGACGAGTTCTACTACAAAGGCGTTGCCGGTCAGGAAGGTAATCTGGGTGCTCACCACTTTGGCTTCTCGGAACCGAGGCGTGCCGGTGTGCGTTTCAGTGTTAACTTCTAAGTTCCAGACGTGTGTTGTAAAAAGAGCCGGCCTAGCCGGCTCTTTTTTTTTAACCCCGACATGTCGGTCTGAATCTTTATCATTTTTTGATAGGATTTACGCATGGTTACACAGAATCCCCGGGAACTCTTTTTTCAGGCATTGAATGCTCTGAAGGCCAATGATTTGCAGCGCTGCGAAACGCTGTGTCATGGGCTACTCAAGCTCAACGACCGTGAGGTCAATACCCTGCGGCTGCTCGGCCAGGTAGAGCACAGGAAGAAAAAGCTCCTGGAAGCCGAACGGTGTTTCAAGCTGGCGATCGATATTGCCGACGACTACGGTCCAGCTTATGTGGATCTGGGGAAGCTTTATGTTGAACAGAAGCGATTTGCCGAGGCCGAACTCGCCCTGAAAAAAGCGCTGAGTATTGACCCCGGTCTCAAGGCTGGACGGAATCTGCTGGAACAGCTTCTGGAAAAAATGGGCAAGGAAGAAGAATCCACCCACCATGCAGAGATCAACCAGAAAAGGAAAAATCTTAAAAAGGATGTCATCGAAGCATCGAAGCTGTTCGCCGAGGATAAGGGCAAAGAGGCGGAAAAAATTTGTCTTGAGGTGCTGAAAATCGACCCGGCCAACATAGGTGCCAAGGAGCTGTTGATCAACCACGCCATGGATACCAATCGGGGCCGATGGGCAGAACAACTGGCCGGTTCCCTAACGGAACAGATGCCGGAGAATCCGAAATGGTGGCTGAAGCTTGCTTCGGCTCTGTCCCGTCAGGACAAGCTGGAACAATCGGAACAGGCAGTCAAACGGTCGCTGGAAATCAACCCGGAGCAAATTGAAGCGAGGATGCTCCTGGGAAGTATCTACTCCAAGAATAACCAGTTTGAAGAGTCCCTGGAACAATATAATCTGATTCTCGACAGCCACCCCGACTATGTGGCGGCCATTTCACAAAAAGCCACTGCCCTTAAAACTCTGGGCCGGCAGGATGAAGCCATTGCGGCATATCGTTCCTGCATGGGGCTGGATCCGAAATACGGAGAGGCAGTCTGGTCACTTTCCAATCTGAAAACCTATCGCTTCAGTGACGAAGAATTGGAACATCTGAACCAGGTATTAAAGAACGAAAAGCTGCGTCTGGAAGATATCGTGCATTTTAACTATGCGCTGGGCAAAGCCTATGAACACAGAGAGCAATGGGACGATGCATTCCTGTGTTACCAGGCTGGCAACAAGGTTAAAAGAGAGCTCGTTAAATGGGATGCTGACAAGTTCAGTGAGTTGGTAGACCGGATTATTGATACCTTTACAGCAGAATTTGTCGCTTCCCGAAACAATTGTGGAGTAAGTGACAGGTCTCCCATTTTTATTCTTGGCCTGCCGAGATCCGGTTCAACACTTCAGGAGCAGATACTGTCCAGCCATTCTCAGGTTGAAGGAACCCGGGAGATGCCTTATATGCCGTGGATCGCCGGGGCGCTGGCGAGAAAACCGGATAACCTGGCCAGCCAGCGATATCCGGAAGGCGTTCGTGAACTGGATGCGGATAAGCTTCAGGAAGTTGGCAGGAGATTCCTTGACCAGGCCCAGCGCCACCGTGAACAGAACCTGCCGTTTTTTATAGATAAGCTGCCCAACAATTTTATTTACATCGGTCTCATCCTGCTGAGCATGCCCAACGCAAAAATTATCAATACCCGGCGCCATCCGGTTGATAACTGCTTCAGCTGTTTCAAGCAGCTGTGGGCGGAAGGGCAGTATTTCAGTTACGACCTTGAAGACCTGGGTAGGTATTACGTGGATTACTTCCGACTGATGGCGCACTGGCACAAGGTTTTCCCGGGAAAAATCTACGACGTGCAGTACGAAGAAGTCGTGCAGGACCTGGAAAAGAACGTCAGAGACTTGCTGAACTTTTGCGGTCTGCAGTTCGAAGAAAACTGCCTCAGTTTTCACAAAACCAAGAGGGCGGTGAATACCGCCAGCTCGGAACAGGTGCGCCAGCCTATCTATACCTCCGCGGTCGCCTACTGGAAACATTTCGACAAATACCTGGGACCACTCAAATCGGCCCTGGGAGAACTGGCGGCTGAGTGATCGGCTTCAGACGAGGCGCAGGTGGAACACAACCTGACCCGATTTGAGCAAGCGTCAAACAGGTACCAGCCAGCAATCAAACAGAAACCCGACTGGAGGAAAAGTCTCGCTGAGCTGAGATTACAGAGCCGGAACGCAGTCAGCCCAGATCTTACGGAAGTCGTGAACACGAAGATGGGAAACTGCCAAAGCATCCCTGCACACTGGCCAGAACAGATTTATTGAACGTTAGCGATTGGACTCGTATTCGAGCGGAGTGACTACCCGGTCAAACTCGTCCAGTTCCTGCGCTTTCACGGTCGTGTAGACCTTTTTGAATTCTTTGCCAAAATACTCCGCGATGAATTCAGATCCCGAGAATGTATTAATGGCGTCCGGCAGGTATCGCGGCAGATTGGCCGCAAACTTTTCGTAGGTATTGCCCTTGGCTGGCGGAGGGGCTTCCAGTTTTTTCTCGATGCCGTGCAGCATGCCCGCAAGGATGCTAGCCATAACCAGGTAAACGTTGGCGTCGGCCCCTGAGACCCGGTGTTCAATGCGCATGGCTTCGTAGGCATCAGCTGGAACTCTTACCGACACGGTTCGGTTTTCATAGCCCCATGTAGGCGCTGTAGGAGCATGACTGCCTCGTTGAAAGCGTCGATACGAATTCAGATTCGGGGCAAACAGCAGCATGGCGTCATTCATGGAATCAAGACAGCCTGCGATGGCGTGACGCAGCAGATCATTGCCCTTGTCCGTGTTGTTGTTAAACGCATTGTTGCCCTTGTCATCTATCAGGCTGCAGTGAATATGCATACCATTCCCTGCGATATCCCCGTAGGGTTTGGCCATGAAATTGGCGCGCAACCCCTGCTTTCTGGACACACCCTTGATGGCTCGCTTCAGCATCAATGCTTGGTCCGCGGCCAGTAACGCATCTTCATTGTGGTGCAGGTTGATCTCGTACTGGGAAGGAGCGGCTTCCTTGATAAGGGTGTCAATGGGCAGGTTCTGTACGCCACAGGCGTCGTAGATCGCATGCATCAACTCCGCTGTGCTGTTCATCATCTCGAGGCTATAGGTCTGACCTGCGTTCAATGAGCCGCCGATGTTGTCAGTCTGGGTGTGAATTGGCCTGCCCAGGGGATCGTCGTCCAGGCTGAATAAATGGAACTCCATTTCGCTGGCCAGGATAGGGGTCAGACCATGACTCTTCAGTCTGTCTGTGAGCTCCCGGAGTATGTTCCTTGGATCATAACTGCATGGCTTGCCGCTGATTTCGTTCATGGACAGCAGAAACTGGCCAGTAGGGCGCTCCAGCCACGGCGCCGGAACCAGGGTATCGATATCGGCGATACAGATGCCATCGGTGTCGCCGCTGTCGAAAACCAGGTCCCGGGGATCCCGACCCCAGACATCAAACGCCAAAGTGGACAAGGGCAGTTTGAGACCCGCTTCGAAGATTTTTTCGATCTTGTCCCGTGTCACCCACTTTCCACGAAGACCACCGGCCAGGTCGGGCAATATGGCTTCGAATACTTCTATATCGGGATGCTGATCCAGAAAGGCATCCAGTGAGGCGACGGACATGTTGGTTTGGCTCCAGGAAATTACCGGAAAACACCACTTTGGGGGTAAGTCAACCGAGTCAGCAGTGTGACATAATATTTAACCTCAGAGTTGCTCAGTCTGCCATACCTCTTAGGTGTAGCACGCTTTATTTTCAATTTTTGAGTAGTTTTTAATGGGTAATAAAACTGAAAATCTCCGTATCCGGGATCGTTCGCATCAACTGCACCCTTTCACAAACCTGAAAGAATACAGCCAGCAAGGTGGACGTATCATTTCCCGAGCCGAGCACGTCTATATTTACGATTCTGATGATAATCCAATACTGGACGGTATGTCCGGTCTGTGGTGCTGCAGTCTGGGTTACAGCCAGGACAGCATCAAGCAGGCGGCGGCTGACCAGCTTCAGGAATTGCCTTACTACAATAACTTTTTCAAGTGCGCCAACCAGCCTTCCGTAGAGCTGGCAGAAGCACTGGTCGGTGTTACTCCCGCGCAGTTCAATCATGTTTTCTTCACCAACTCCGGTTCCGAAGCCAACGACACCAATATCCGCTTTTTGCAAAGATACTATGACCTGCTGGGCAAACCCGAGAAGAAGCAGATCATCAGTCGTAACAACGCCTATCACGGCAGCACCATAGCGGCGTCTTCCCTGGGTGGCATGAAGAACATGCACAAACAGCATATAGGCCTGACCTATGTGCATCATATCAATCAGCCTCACTGGTTCGAGCTGGGTGCGGGTGAAGATAAGAATGCGTTTGGCATTCGGGTGGCCCGGGAACTGGAAGCCAAGATTGACGAGATCGGCGAAACCAAGGTGGCTGCCTTTATTGCTGAACCTGTTCAGGGTGCCGGTGGTGTCATCATTCCACCAGACAGCTACTGGCCAGAAATTCAGCGCATTTGTGACGAGCGCGACATCTTGCTAATCGCGGACGAAGTCATCTGTGGCTTCGGTCGGACCGGGAACTGGTTTGGCAGTGAAACCTATGGAATACGTCCTGACCTGATGACGTTTGCCAAGGCCGTCACCAATGGCTACCTGCCCCTGGGCGGAGTCATGGTAGGCGACAAGGTGGCCGACGTGTTGCTGGCCCATGACGGTGAATTTGCCCATGGCCTGACTTATTCCGGGCATCCGGCAGCCTGTGCGGCAGGCCTGGAAACCCTGAAGATCATGCGCGAAAGCACTATCTTCCAAGAAGCCGCGAATGTGACAGGCCCCTATTTTCAGGAACGACTAAGCCAGCTGGCTGATCATCCGATCGTCGGAGAGGTGCGAGGCAGGGGCATGTTTGCCGCCATAGAGCTGGTGGGGAATAAAGAGTCCCGGCAACGGCTGGCGCCCAACGGTGAGGGCGCGTTTTTCTGTCGTGATACCTGTATCGCCGATGGCCTGATGATGCGAGCAGTGGGCGATGCCATGATTACGGCGCCGCCATTGATCTGCAGTAAAGAAGAGATCGATACGCTGGTCGGGAAATTTGCCGACGCTCTCGATAAAACAGCTGCGCACTACGGCATCGCTTGATAGCAATGCCCGCTAACGCCCCTTGTCAGGTATCTTGGTTAGATACCCTTCAGAGGTATTTTCAAAAGGTGCTATTATCACGACCCACTGACAGGAGCCTTGACAGGTACCCTGAGAGGTACCTTGAAAGGCTACCTTTAAGCAGCGGCCTCCAAAAGCCTGAATAGTCCGCTGGCTGATGCTGCCGGAAACCCGTTTGGTTATGAGTGAGAAGATTACACATCAAAAGACTCTCAGGCAGCGGGACATGGTGCTGTTTACAGTATCCGCCATTCTGCTGCTGGATACCCTGGCAGCCGCTGCCTCCATCGGCGCCTCAAGTATTTTCTGGTGGGTATTTCTCGGCATCATCTTTTTCATTCCCTTCGCGCTGATCTGCGCGGAGATGGGGTGTTCCTACCCGGAGCAGGGCGGTATTTATGCCTGGACCCGGGATGCCTTCGGCCCACGCTGGGCTTCTCGTGTCACCTGGTGCTACTGGGTAAACACCGCGATCTGGATACCGGCACTTTATGTGCTGTTTGCCGGGGTCTTCAAACAGATGTTTATTCCCGACCTGAGTATGGGCTGGCAGATAACACTGGGCATTGCCCTGACCTGGATCGCCGTGCTGGTCAATGTGGTGACCCTCGATGTGGGTAAATGGGTGCCAAATGCCGGCGCCGTGCTGAAAGTCCTGATTTTCCTGGCATTGATTCTGGGTGCATTCAATTACATTCACGAGAACGGTCTGGCCAACTCCATGGGCTGGGACGATTTGAAACCTGACTGGGGTAGCAGTCTGCAGTACATTCCGGCAATTATTTACGGCATGTTGGGTTTCGAACTGGTCAGTGCCGGCAGCAAGGAAATGACCAATCCTGCGCGGGATGTGCCCCGTGCAGTCTTCATTTCCGGAATCATCATTCTTTTACTGTATATTCTGGGTACCCTGGCGGTGCTGGCTGCAATTCCGGTAAGTGACATCAATCTGGTTGAAGGGCTGGTTGATACGCTGACGCAATTTTTTGGTGGCAGCGCACTGGGAGAGGCATTCGTCATCCTGCTCGGCTCGGCAGCCATTTTTACCTTTTTTTCCAATAGTGTTACCTGGGCATTGGGCTGCAACAGGGCGTCAGCGGAAGCTGCCATGGAAGGAGAATTGCCTTCGGTTTTTGCTATCGAAAGCAAGACCCGGGGAACGCCCGTTGGTTCCGCGGTATTGATGGGCCTGGTCAGTACGACAACCCTCTTACTGTACGGATTCCTGTCCGGCAGCAATGAGGACCTGTTCTGGTCGCTGTTCACGTTCAGTGCGGTGATTTTTCTGCTGCCCTATGAAGGCATGGTCCTGGCGTTTCTTAAAATGCGGCAAGAGGATCCGGACCACCCCAGACCGTTTCAGATTCCCTTTGGGCTGCCGATGGCGCGACTCTGCGCCTGGACCTGTGTGACGGTACTGGCACTGTCCATTGTGCTTTTTATGTTCGTTCCGGGAGAAGGCATACAGCTTTCCGTGGTGTTGGGTGTCACCGTCATGCTCGCCCTGGGTGAGTTTGCCATCTACGTGGCAGAACAGCAGAAGCAGGCGGACTGAGCGCGCCTGGTCATTACGCTGGGTATTTTTACTGACTTTTGAGCCGCCAGCCTGACATTGAAAAAGAACAGTAGGAACTGGATGTGCTGAATGAGCTGTGGGGAGACTGATCCGGCGCATTCGTGAATCCCGCTTGTGTCAATCCGGTTCGGTGTTCAGGCTGCGCGCCCTTCGGCAAACTGCAGGTTGGCAAGCTTGGCGTACAGCGGGCAGCTCAGCAGCAATTCCCGGTGGGTACCCTGGTCGATAACCTTACCGTCTTCCAGTACGACAATGCGGTCGACATTCATGACCGTGGCCAACCGGTGGGCGATGACGAGCGAGGTGCGGTTCGCCATAAGTTGCTCCAATGCCATCTGCACTTTCTGTTCGCTTTCTGCATCCAGCGCGCTGGTGGCTTCGTCCAGTAACAGAATTTCCGGGTCTTTTAGAATCGCGCGAGCAATCGCGATCCGCTGCCGTTGCCCCCCTGACAGCCGAATACCGGATTCGCCCAGGTGGCTTTCATATCTTTCCGGAAGCCTGTTGATGAAATCGCTGGCAAATGCCGCCTCGGCGGCTGCATGCACCTCCTTGTCGGAGGCATCAGGTCGTCCGTAGCGAATATTGTCCCAGACTGTGCCGGTAAACATGGTGGGCTGCTGCGAAACAATAGCGATGTGTCCACGCAGTTCGAGCGGATCCAGATCTTTAATATTGATGTTATCAAGCCTGATTGCACCGGATTGCGGGTCGTAGAAACGCAGCACGAGGTCGAACAGGGTAGATTTGCCGGCGCCGGACGGTCCCACCAGGGCCACGCTCTCACCGGGCTGCACGGTCATGGTCACACCATCAAGTGCCGGTGTATCAGGCCTGCTAGGGTAGCAAAATCTGACATTGTCGATATCAATCCTCCCCTTGAATTCACCGTTCAGGTGCTGCGGATTTTGCGGTGAGGTGATCTCGTTTTCGGCCTCCAGAAGCTCCATTAACCTCTCCAGTGCACCGGCAGCGCGTTGCAGCTCACTGATTACCTGGCTGATAGCTCCGACCGCCGAGGCGACCAGCACGGCATAGGCCACAAAGGCCGTCAGCTCTCCGGGTGACATTCGCCCGCTGATCACGTCCTGGCCGCCAACCCAGATCATTACACCAAGAGCGCCAAACACCAGAGTGGTCACCACGGCGATAAGGACCGAACGCATCCAGATGCGGTTCAGTGCCACCTTGAACGCTTTTTCAACGTGTGCACCAAACATCTGGTCATCGTGTTGTTGATGATTGAAGGCCTGCACGGTTTTGATCTGCAGAATGCTTTCACCTACATAGGCACCGACGTTGGCCACTTCATCCTGGCTGCTGCGGGACAGACGCCGTACCTTGCGTCCGAAGTAAAGTATAGGACCAATAACTAGTGGTATGCAGATCAAAACTACGCTGGTAAGCCTGGGGTTGGTGATAAAGAGGAGGATGACGCCGCCCACCAGCATCAGCAGATTGCGCAGTGCAATCGAGGCAGAGGACCCAACTACAGACTGAATGAGAGTCGTGTCGGTAGTTATCCGAGAAGAAATTTCGCCGCTGAGGTTGGCTTCGAAATAGCCGGGGTGCAGGTCTATTATGTGGTTGAAAACGGCCTTACGTATATCTGCGGTCACCCGCTCACCCAGCCAGGACACCCAGTAAAAGCGCGTGAACGTACCGATCGCCTGTAATACGGCTACTACAATGAAACCGGCCACCGCGGTATTGAGGGATGTTGTCGATGCGGCGACGAAGCCGCTGTCGACAATGATACGCACATACTGCACCAGACCAAGGGTCAATCCCGACGTAACGATTAGCGCGATCAGGGCGACAGCAATCTGTTTCTTGTATGGTAAGAGAAACACGATTGCCTTGTTGAGAAGGGCGGGGGTTGGTGTGTGCCTGACCATTTTCGAATCGCCTTACTGAACGTAGACCCGTTGATTGGCATAAATGCGATTATAGGTCCAACCTTCCATACGACTGGAGTAGCCGCGAGGGCGGTAGCGCACATACGCGCGATCATTATCGTCAACGCAAGTCGTCACTGCGGTTTCCCGCCGCGAAGGTAGGCGCAGGTTGGCAATCTGTCGATTGCACACGAGATCGTAAAGGGAGATCCGCAGGGTACCGCCCGGATTGACCGCATACCAGGTGATCTGTTCCGCATCCTGCGGCGGTGTTGCGCTGCAGCCGGTTAATACCAGCGCAGCGACGACACACATGCTGACGTGATTAAAGTTTCTGATTCGCAATTACTCGACGATCCGGTGCAGTGCACACAGTTTATTGCCGTCCGGGTCTCGCAAGTACGCAAGGTAAAGCTTGCCGGTGCTGCCTTCACGAATACCCGGAGGGTCTTCACAGGCGGTACCTCCACTCGCCACTCCGGCCGCATGCCAGGCATCGGCGGCCTCCGGACTGGCAGCCGCAAAGCCAATGGTGCCACCATTACCGTGACAGGCAGGCTCGCCGTTGATAGGAGTGCTGATCGCGAATATACCCGACTTGGAAATCCAGAAAGCCCTGCCTTTATCATCGACCACGCCGGGTTGGTAGCCGAGCGCCCCCAGGGTAGCATCATAGAAAGCCTTGGACTTCTGGACGTCATTGGCGCCCAGCATAATGTGACTGAACATATTTACTTCTCCGGTTTTCGTTTATACATAACTATTGGTTTAAAACTCATCACCAGTTCGCCGGCCTGGTTGTATACCTTGTTTTCGAGAAATACGGTACCCATGTCGGGTCTTGAGCGGGACTCGCGTTTGTCGATCACGGTGCTCTCAACTCTGAGTGTATCGCCTGGAAATACCGGTCTGGTCCAGCGCAATTCGTCGAGTCCCGGCGAACCGAGCGACCCCGAACCACCTGGCGGCATATTGTCTACCACCATGCGCATCACCATGGCGCCGGTGTGCCAGCCCGACGCGCACAACCCGCCGAAGTGCATGGCCTGACCGGCTTCTTCGGACAGATGAAAGGGCTGCGGGTCATACTTGCCGGCAAATTCTAAAATCTCTTCCCGAGTGACCTCGTAATGGCCAAACTGATGGCAAGTTCCGATCTCAAAGTCTTCGAAATAGTAATTCTGCTGCATCGAATCTCCAGCCTGTAATACCCTGTCGGCGCGACATGGAAGCAGTCATCCCACGATCGGATTGCTACTCGCTGCCAGCCGGTGCTGCGCAATCCTAGCACGTTTATCCTGCAGGACATTAATCGGGCTTCACATTCCACCGGGTAGAGCTTAAAAAACTGTCACTTTTGCACTCTTCGCGCTAGAGTTGTGACTCTCACCTCTCGCAAACAGGAGCAGGCTAATGACAATCAAAAAGACACCCTGGATACACCCCTCACTGGCGGCGCTATCATTCGCCTTGTCTCTGACCGCTATCTCGGCGGCTTACGGTCAGGACTTCGATGCAGTTCAGATCACTACCACCTCCGTCAGGGATGGTATCTACATGTTGCAGGGCAGCGGCGGAAATATCGGAGTCTCGATCGGCGAGGACGGCACTATGATCGTGGACGATCAGTTTGCACCCCTGAGCGATAAAATCGCTGCTGCCATCGCCGAATTGACCGATCAGCCGGTGACCTTTGTGGTGAACAGTCACTTCCATTACGATCACACCGATGGCAATGAAAATTTCGGTCGCGCCGGGGCCTACATCGTTGCCCATGACAATGCGCGACGGCGCATGGAGTCCACTCAGGTTCTGGCCAGTGGCAGGGAGCAGGAAGCCTACGACTCGGTCGGTCTGCCCACTATCACCTACTTTGATGCCATGCGATTCTATTTCAATGGCAATGATGTCGACTTTGTTAACAACGGTGACGGGCACACCGATGGTGATACTCAGGTGTATTTTCGCGACGCTAATGTCATGCACACAGGCGATATGTTCGTGCGTTACGGCCTGCCTTTTATTGATCAGAATAACGGTGGCAGCCTCGACGGCATGATCGAGGCCCTGTGGAGAATTGATGGAATTATTAATGACGACACCATCATTATTCCCGGACACGGACAGTTATCCAGCCGTCAGGATTTGCGTGAATACCGCGACATGCTTGTCGTGATCCGCGGGAATCTGGTGCGTGCCAAGGTGCAGGGGCTCACACCCCAGGCCATGCTTGATACTCAGCCGGCCGAAGGCTTCGCCCCGGCCAACGACAATACTGCGCAATGGCTGTTGCGAGCCTACGGTGAATATACCGACTAGCAGCAGACCAGGAAGTCGCGGGGGAAAAGGGGAATCCACCATGAGCAATCGCAATTTTTTCAGGAACCAATCTCCCAGACTTGTCAGTAGCGGCCGTCGCAGGTTCCTGAAATCCACTGCCAGTGGCGCGGCGGCGGCGTGGGTGGGCAGCTGGCCCTGGCAGGCGCTCATGGCACAACAGGCTGCGACGGTGAGTCTCGACGGCTGGGATGCCGGGCAGGTGCGCCATATACTCCCCGGTGTCAGCGACAGCTGCATGCTCATCAAGACCTCGATTGCGCGCCCGCTTGGCGATGCCCCCGAGCTTCGTTTGCAGTCTGGCGGTTCGGTCAGGCGCGTGGCAGGTCGAATGAGCGATACCGGGGGAGAATTCTGGCAGTTTTATCTGGAAGACCTGTCACCTGCTACTCGCTATGAGCTGTCCTTAATGGACGCGAGCGGTATGCCATTGTGTGATTCCTGGCCGCTTTCGACATTTCCGGCTCCCGACCAGAATGTGGATCGATTGCGGCTGCTCATCTACACCTGCGCCGGGGGTCCCGAGGGCAGCTACACTGGAATTGGCGAACGCAGTGGGAATTTGCCAACTGCCATTCGCAATCGGCTCTTGCGACGCGGGCTGGCATTTGCGCCTGACGCGGCTATTGCCAATGGAGATCATATCTACTGGGACCTGCATACCTGGCAGGGCGAAGGTGCGGGCGACTTGAGCCCCGAGGGGCGTGAGTCAAATTTTGATTTTGCTGCGCGCGTGTTCGGCGGTCACAACGAGGCCGCACTCAAACTGGCGGCAGGCCCCCAGATCGTTCCCGTTTACGGTACCGATTTTCGTTCCACGCCCATGTTTTTCCTGCAGGACGATCATGACCACTGGGAAAACGATTCGCCGCTGACCTACCCGGTACCCTGGTTTCAGCTGCAGCTGGCGCGGGTCACTCAGCAGCTTTACTACCCGGAGTTTCTGGCTGACTCCACCCGGCCGATCGGGCTCCCCTGGTCGAGCCGCAGTGAGCGGGGCGAGCTTTCGGAAAGCTTCGGTACCCTGCGCTACGGTAACCTGGCCGAAGTGTTGCTATACGATGTGCGCCGAACCTTGCAAGTGGGCGAGATGAACGCGGCATTTCTCGACCCGATAGTGGAGGACTGGCTGCACGAAAGAACCGCTTCGCGGGATACCAGGCACCTTATTCATGTGCCATCCAATCCTCCTGGCTGGTCAGCGGGAAAATGGGGTGAGTGGTACCCCGACACACTGGACCCTGCTACCGGCCAGTTGAGCACTGATATCGCCAAACCGCACTGGCAGAGAGGGTGGCTCGATCAACACGACCGACTGATGCAGTCACTGGCAAACATGCGTCACCGCGTGCCGCTGATAATCAGCGGCGACCTGCACGCAACAGGAGTAGGAGCCATTCACGGTGCCGGCAACCTGGATTTTAGCAGCAACCCGATAACTACGATTCTCAGTGGTCCGGTAAGCACGTCGATTCGCGGCTTTCCGTCGGTGGTGCGGAGCGCCCGGGCCATGCCGTCCCGGTACCTGGACTTTGATGAGCAGGTTGTCCCCTACGAGCAGCACGGTTTTACTCTGGTTGACTTCGAAGGTGATCGAATCACGGCACAACTCTTCAAATGGGACGTGAACAGCGAGCCGCTCGAGGCGATTGATACCTTGCAGCCCTACCATACGGTAGAACTCGGCTAAGCGGGATTTTTCTCAGCTGCACTTCTTGCCTGAGCGCGGACAAATGCCGGCCGCTCCTTCATTTCGGCCAGATAGCGCAGACAATTGGGTTTGTAGCGGGCATTGATTCCCAGCCGTTCACCCATCTGCAGCGCGAAGCTGACGGCGATATCGGCGATCGTGAACCTGTCGCCGACCAGAAATTGCTTGCCCTCGAGGGCCGCTTCCACCGAGCGAAGCCTGGACAGGTACCAGATCGTATAGTCCTCAACCACCTGCGGTATACGTCGCTCTTCGGGCTCCAGCCGGGTATACCGTAAAACCAGCGCCTGGGGGAAAGTCAGGGTAGCGTCGCTTCGATGCAGCCAGTTCAGGTAGTCACCATAGTGAGGTTCGTCGCTGGTTACGCCTATCGGATGGGGACCAAACTTGTCGACCAGGTACTGGCAGATTGCCGTCGATTCGGTCATGGTCACATCTCCGTCGATGAAGGTCGGTACCGTGCCGAGGGGGTTGATGTCGAGATACCCGGGATATTCCGTTCGCGGCGGAAAATCCATGACGACAAGTTCGTAGTCAAGACCCATTTCTTCCAGCGCCCATAAAGGCCTTACAGACCTGGAGTTGTGACAATGATAAAGTTTCATGACTTAAGTTCAGGAAGCTCCGTGGTCGCCTCAGTATCTTCAGCTTCCCGAGAATAAGCGTCACGCCTCGACAAGTCTACCCGGTCCCCCAATATCGGGTGATCCAGCCTTGCATCCAGCCGCTCGCATGGCTCTGTAGTCGGTGGACTCGCGGCTTCAGCCTCTATATGCTCTGTACGTAGTAATTAAGAACCGGAGTAGAAACATGAAGATCGTCCAGCTTCTCTGCCTTGTTGCGCTGCTGGTTGCTGCGCCGCTTGTGTCTGCGCAGCGACCGAACCGACAGCTATTTGCGCTGCAGGCTTTCACCCTGACGGAATACGTACCGATTGAATACAGCGAGGCTATCGACATGCCCGAGGAGTTTCAGGGCGAATCCTATGCTGGAGTTGCGGTCAATCCGCGCGGAAACCTGGTGGTATTCAGTCGTGGAGAAACACCATTTCTCGAGTTCGACGGTAACGGCCGCTTTGTACGGTCATTTGGCCAGCCCGGCATGGTACGTCGCGCACACGGGCTGCATATCGAGCAGGATGGCACCATGTGGATTACCGACGTAGCGGATCACATGGTGATGAAGCTCGATCAGGACGGCAACGTCCTGCTGAGCCTTGGCACCAGAGGGCAAAACGGTGAATGGGATGAGTCGGCAGGTAATCGACTCTTCGACCAGCCCAATGATATCGCCATCGATTCAGCCGGAAACTTCTACGTGGTGCAGGGGCATGGGCCCGGTGAGCCGCGGGTTTTAAAATTCAATCCGGACGGTGAGTTTATAGCCCAGTGGGGCAGTCGCGGATATGGTCCTGGCGAATTCTGGGTCGCCCATGCAATCGAGATCGATGGAGACGATATTGTCCACGTTGCGGACCGGGAAAACATGCGCATCCACCGCTTCGATACCAGTGGCAACTTGCTTGAAGTCTGGGACTTTGATGCGATGGTCTGCGCCATGTACCTGCATGAGGATGGAAATATGTACATCACCACCGGTTTCGACGGCCAGTTCGCCAAACTGGCAGCCGATGGCAAGGTCTTGGGCGCCAACGGGAGACCCGGCAGCGAAAACGGTCAGTTCGGAGAGGCGCATGCCTTGACCCTGGACCGTGACGGCAACGTTTACATCTCGGACGTCATCCTGCGTCGAATCCAGAAGTTTGAGAAGCGCTAAAGGGTCGGTCGGGCAGCGAATTATCCGCTAAGCAGCGAAGGTGCGTATCGGTGGAAGGGCCGGGGTCCTTCAATTATCCGGACTGGAACGTGTCAAACCGGCAAGCTGATTAAGAATAAGCTGAAACTCCTCCTGACTGATATCCAGGTGCTCGATTACCCTGCCGTAAAGGGTGATGGTCGGAACGTTACGATCACCAAATTCTTTCTGCGCCTCCTGCAGACAGTACAGGATAATTCGCTGGCGTTTATTGAGGCCATCGCGTGCATCGGGCAGAAAGTCGGCAAGCAGTTCAGTAAGGTCAGAGGTCGCCATTGCTGCGTCACTTAGCGTGAATGATCACGCGGACGATCGGGCGATGCGGGTGTGCCGCTGCAAGAAACCCTATTCATTGCCACTGTGTACCGACACGCTAGCCTGGCCAAAGGGATCCACAGTAACCTCAAATTCGATCGGGCAGCAGCAAACCTGACAGTCCTCGATGTAGTCTTGCTGTGAAACGGAGTAATCGATTACCACTTCGATCCATTCGCCGCAGTACGGACAGCTTATGGTGTGTTCCCTGGTTTCAAGCATCTCTCATCGGCGTTGAATATATTGTAAAGAAAGACAAGTCATTATTTTCTGCGGGCATCTCTTACCTGGTAAGAATTTCCCGAGCCTCGTTTTACCTCGAAAAGGTCGATAGCTTTGAACAGGCTGCTAAGGTTTCTGAAGCCGTAATTCCGGCTGTCAAACGATGACTTGTTTGATATATGTGCGCCCACCGGCCCCAGGGCAGCCCAACCTTCGTCATCTTCGTTGGCTTCAATTGCGGCCCTGAGGAGGTTGATCAGCTTGGCGTCGGACTTGATGCTTTTTGGTGTTGTGCTTACCCGGGCAGCTTTCTTTTCCTCGTCGAGGTAGAGGAACTTGGAGCAGGCATTGACGAATGGCGCAGGGGTCTTGCGCTCGCCAAATCCCAGGACCACCTTGCCTTCTGCGAGTACCCGGGTGACCAGCGGGGTGAAGTCGCAGTCCGATGACACGAAGCACATGACATCGATATTCTTGGTGTACATGACGTCCATGGCGTCGATAACGAGCGCAATATCCGAGGCGTTTTTGCCCCGGGTAAGGTCATACTGCTGGACTGGCTGAATCGAGTATTCGTGCAGCAGGTCTTCCCATTTCTTCAATGTTGGAGATTTCCAGTTGCCATATGCCTTGCGAATAGTCACTACACCATACTTGGCAACCTCGCTGAGGACATCGTCGAATTTTCCTGCGGGTGCGTTGTCGGCATCGATAAAAAGCGCGATCTTTTGTTTTATTTCATCCATAAGAGAGACTTTATTCCTTAAGTTCTGCTTCCACTTCCTGCTTGCGCGCGCCAGCAAGAATGCCCGAGAGCGCATAGTTACCCTCGTGGCAGGCATATTCATAAATTTGGTCGTCGACTGCGTTCATGGGCATTTCACCAGACCAGGGGGTCGAGTAAACCTCGGGGTCGTCGACAGTGAATCGATATAGCAGTGTACTGTCGTCCAGTCGACGGAAGCGCTCGGTGACGCGCGCACTCTGCGACAGATACAGGAAATGTCGCAGCGCGCCACGAAATCCCTGTTGCGGGTGAAAATTAGTAGTCTCAACGACGAGCGTATCCCCCTCGTAATAGCCGATTGAGTCGCCAAGCCATTTGGGGAGATCGGAGTGTTCGCTGTCGCGCAACCGGATAATTCGCGCATCGTGGTTCATCTCCGCCATTATCATGACGTAGTCTCTGGTCTGCACGATCTGTTTGAGGTTGTTGTACAGCACGGGCAACATGGGAGGACCGCCGGTGGAACCGAAGCCTACCAGGCAGCGCTCTGCCATGGGACGCACTTCCGGGCCGTCATAAGAGCCCATGCCGGCTCCAGCGCCAAATATTGCCTGCAGCGCTCCCTCACGCCACGGCAGACGACCATTTTCGGGTTCCACAATTATCGAGGTGCGAATCTCGCCATTGATCCTGGCCATTTGTTCCCCGGGATCCATCCAGAAGGTGTTGTAGCCGCCGACCGCGGCTTCTGCCCCTCCGGTGGTCTCGAGCAGGGTGTCCAGATAAGTTTCGCCGGTTTGCCCGACTCGCGCGGCTTCCTCTTCCGTGATTATGAGCTGACCTCCGAATTGGTCGCCACGTTCCAGCATGGTCACTGTTGCAATGCTATAGGTTCCCTGCAAGTCCGGTACTGGGCTGCTCACATCCGGCGTTTGGGAGTCTTGTGCCAGAGTACTAGCACTGCCACATGTGATTCCCAGCAGCACGAGTAACAGGGCCAGGGGCGATATTTGCGGGAAAAACTGTTTCATGGGGTTTTCCTGGCGGGGCAATGTAATTGGCCTGACTCGCAGGTATGCTAGCACGAAATCGCCATTGCCCGCGCTGCTATGTTGCATGGTCGGGCGATCTGTCCAACCGGGTAATTGCTTTATCTTTTTAGCGCTATCTTTTTTACGTTATTATTGCCGGCTTGAGTCTTGCGGAACTTGAATGTGAAGAAAAGTTGCATTTTGATCTTACTGGTCGGCGCGCTGCAGCCCTTGAGCAGCAGCGCCGGACCGGAATCCCAGGGGGCTATCGAGAATGCCTGGCTGGCCTTTTCAAGCGCCAGGGGTGAGCCCTCCCTGATCCGCGGTGATATCGATCACCCTTCTGCCAACGACGTGTTCCGTGCTATCCCCGATGTGCGTTCCGGGTCATTGGACGAAGGAAAGCTGCAGCTGGGCTTCGACCTGTTCCGCGAAGCGCGATTGTCCCGCGATGGCTCGGTGGCTTGTGTTTCCTGCCATATCGATATGATGGGGGGAGTCGATCATCGTCCGGTTTCAACCGGGGTGGGCGGTGCCCAAGGTATATTGAATGCGCCCACCATCTTCAATGCCGCGCTGAATTTCCGACAATTCTGGGATGGCCGCGCGCTGACGCTGCAGGACCAGGTGGTGGGTCCGATCGAAAATCCGCTGGAATTCGATCATGATCTTGAAGGCGTTCTGGCGGTGCTCAAAGGAATTCCTGACTACGTCAATGCGTTCAATCGTGTCTATTCGGATGGAATCACTGCTGCAAATCTGGGTGACGCGATCGCCTACTATGAGACGATGAATTTTACCGGGCTGGCCTCGCCGTTCCTGAGTCAATTCCAGCCGCAAGACCAGCAACCACTGAACCCCAGGGCCCGCAGGGGTCAGCAGCGCTTCATCGAGGTCGGCTGCGCCGCCTGCCACAACGGTGTCAACCTGGGGGGCAATTCCTATCAGCAACTCGGCCTCGCGGAACCGTGGTATGGCAGTGACCTGCTGGCGGATGACGCTGATCTGGGCCTGTACGGGCGGACCGGTCGCGCGCAGGACCTCCATGTATTCAAAGTGCCGACTCTGCACAATGTGGCGGTAACCGGACCGTGGCTGCATGACGGGAGCGTGACTTCGCTGCAGCAGGCGGTGGATCGAATGGCACGTTTTCAGTCCGGCAGGCTGCTCGATAACGGTGATATCGACGATATCGTTGCGTTTCTCAGGGCTCTGGGTGACAGGCAAAGTTTGCTGGGGGACTGTTCTGCCAGCGGAACCTATTCGATCACCATGGACTGTAGCCTTGGACCGAAATTGTCTGGGACGACTGGCGACGGCGAATTGGCCCGGATCAGTGTGCCGGATCCGGAAGCGATTTCTGTGCAGCATCAACAGGAGTATTCGGCAGCACTGACAATGGTGGCGGCAGGGCCAGAGCACATCGCAGCCGAGATGCAACGTATCCGATCCGGAGAGGTCGCGCATTACGACTTTCTGCAATATGAGCACATCGAGATGCTGCGCCACGCTCGTGCGCTATCGCATCCGCCGGCAAACCTTGAACCGAAACAGCGAGAAGAGTTGCTGGAGAAAGCCCGGGAATGGCAGCAATCGGCGGAGGAATATGAACTCGCTATCGCCGACTTCCTGCGCGGTCAGGCAGTGCTCCGCAGCGCCAGGGCGAATCTGCAGGACTTGCTGCGACTGATGTCTGTCAATGCTGATGAAAAGACTCTGTCCCTGCTTGCACGCGCTGAGCAACAGGCGCTGGCATACTACGCGCAACCCGATCTGACCAACCGGCAAGAATTCGAGGGCGTAATGGATACCCTTCAAAAAGTTAAGCTGAATCCCCAGTGGCTTTCAGAACTCCAGCTGCAGGTGCAATTGTTGCTGGAAAACCTCAGTCAGCCTCAGGCGTAGGTCGGTCCCCGCGTATCGGATCAATTGAGAAACCGGGCGGTTGATTACCCTAAGAGTCCTGTTGGCATTTGCCAACGAATGCCAGAGCATCCAGTCCGTAATCGATGTAGACGAGGATAAAGTTTGCACCATCAGGATGAATGGATAGCGACGCCTCACCGAACACGATGTTGTTTTCACGGCAAACGACGTAGCCTTTGTTCGACAGGCATGAGCCGCTGAAGTGGGGGACATCTGCGCGCCGCCATCCCTTTTCTGTATCAACCACCCAGTCCTGGGGTTCAAAGTGATCAGGCTGATCAGCGGAACTGGATGTCCCGAACTGATCTATCGCGACGCTTGCAGTTTCTTTGCACAGAAAGGTCTCCGCATTGGCGGCTATGGAGAAAAAGATCAGCGCCAGACTCGGTAACAGCCTGCCCGAAGGGTTTCTATTCATACTCGCGACCCTCCGATGGATGGAGAGAAAATTGCCACATTGCACAGGTATACGACCATTAGAGAATTTAGATTGCAGGATAGGGACGATGGCACCCGATTATGCGCGCATTCAGGGCTGGCGAGATACCCGCGCGGCCCTGTTTGAAATGGTCAACCCTGTGATTTATGCTAGACTGCCTGTTTTCCCACAATGAGAGTTACAACATGAATAACCTTAAAATCCTGAAGTCAATGTGCCTGGCATTGAGCATGGCGCCTCTTCTGGTATTTGCCCAGACTGAGATGGCGCCGGTTAATGACCTGCCGAACCCCTATGTCACCCAATCCGGTTTCTTCAAGTTGCCCGCCGGTCGCGAGTGGGGGTCATCCAGCACAGTAGAAATCGATCTGGACGGAGAGAGTATTTGGGTCGCCGAGCGTTGTGCTGGCAATGCCAATGCCTGTATCGAGAACCCGGACGTGAATATGATTATGCTGTTCGACAAGGACGGCAACCTGGTTCGCAGTTTCGGCGCTGGCTATATCACCTGGCCTCACGGTATCGAAGTCGATCCATGGGGTAACGTCTGGGTTGCTGATGCCCGGGGCACTGACATGATGCGCGACTATAGCGGCGAGTCCTACGGTCACCAGGTGCACAAGTTCAGCCCCACCGGAGTTCATCTCATGACGATTGGCGTGAAGGGCGGCGGGAGTAACGGCGAGTGCTGCTATACTCCCAACGACGTGCTGGTTGCCCCGGACGGTTCGATTTTTATCGGTGAGGGTCACTCCAGTGCAGAAGGCACACCCAACGCGATGTACAAATACGATCCCGAGGGTAACCTGATCAAGAAGTGGGGCACCTGGGGTGAAGAGCCGGGTAACTTCCGCCAACCCCACGGTCTGGCGATGGATTCAAGGGGCCGCCTGTTTGTTGCTGATCGCGGCAATAACCGTGTTCAGATATTCGATCAGGATGGCAATTTTCTGGATGTGTGGTACCAGTTCAGTCGCAATAGCGGCATCTTCATTGATGAGCACGACGTCCTGTATGCCGCCGATTCGGAATCTGGTTCTGTAAATCCTGATCATGGCGCCTGGACTCGTGGTATCCGTATCGGCAGCGCGATAACCGGTGAAGTCGAATTTCTGATTCCCGATCCGCAGCCAGACTGCCGTGGCACTTGCACCGCAGAAGGCGTGGTAGCGGATAAACACGGAAATATTTTCGGCGCTGAAGTCGGCCCTGTTGGCGGCATCAAACGCTATGTAAGACCGGTGAAGTAACCCGGGCACACAAGGCACGGCGGATTAATGAAAACCCGGGCAGGTATCCTGCCCGGGTTTTTATTGCGCGCGGAATAGGTGAAGGGGGTTTGGCTGTCCAGCTGAGTGACCCGCCCTTTACGCTCGTTACCGTATCAGTCTATCTTGTCCGAGAACGTAAAGCTCTCCGGCGGAGCCACATTCTTCAGGTGTTCGACGAAATAGTCCCAGCGACGTTTCATGAAGTAGCGGCTATTTCCTATGCCGTGACCACCGTCCGGAACCAGCAGCAGGTCGAAGTCTTTTTCCGCTTCGATCAATGCCTCCACAACAAGTAATGTGCTCGAAGGATGAACATTGCTATCCATCATGCCGTGGGCGAGCAGTAATTTCCCCTTGAGCCTGTCGGCTAACAACTGATTGGCCTGATTGTCATAATTAGTGACAGCTGGCGCTTCATCTCCGTCGGTTGGGTTGCTTTCCGGAAACACCTCCAGAAGCCCCTGCCACTTTTCGCCCCAGTCGTCTTCGTAATTACGGTTGTCATGATTGCCGGAACTGGACACGGCAACTTTGTAAAAATCGGGATAACGCAAAATGCCTGCAGTGGAGGCAAAACCTCCGCCGGAATGACCCCAGATACCGACTTGATCCAGATTCATCCAGGAATAACGTTCAGCCAATTGCCTGATGGCAGTAATCTGGTCTGGCAGCCCATTGTCGCCCATGTCGCCGTAGTAAGCGTCATGAAAAGCCTTAGAGCGGCCTGGTGTCCCCATCGCATCGACTTCGACTACGATAAAGCCCAGTTCTGCCAGGGCTTGTTTGTCCATGCGCGCAGACAGGAACGCCCGGGTACCGACGCTGCCTGCCTGCGGGCCAGGATACAGGTAGTTGAGGATTGGATAAGACCCAGATTCATCCAATTCGGACGGCTGATACATCAGTCCGTAGAGATCGGTTTGCTGATCTCTGGCCTTTACGATGAACGGGATCGGAGGCACCCAACCGCTGGACTCCAGAGCGCTGATATCGGCGGTTTCCAGTTCCATGACAGTAGCGCCGGATTTATCCCTTAGTACTGTCCTGGGCGGCTGCACCGGAGTCGACCAGGTATCGATGAAATAGTTCTCGGCAGTAGACCAGCTAATCGCGTGGTGAGCAGGTTCCGGGGTGAGATTGACCAGTTCGCTGCCATCGAAATTTACCCGATACAGGTAATGAAAGTACGGGTCTCCCGGTTCCCGATTGGAGCCAATAAAGTAGACCTGCGCGTTCTCAGTATCCACTTTGAGTACTTCCAGTATCGCCCAGTTACCACTTGTCAGCTGTCGTTTTTGGGTGCCGGTTTTCAGATCATGAAGATACAAATGGCCCCAGTTATCTCGCTCGGAAAACCAGAGAAATTCCTCCCTTCTTTGTAGAACCCTCCAGTTGGCGGAGCGGGTTCCCGACTCGTAATAGGTCTCGGCGGTTTCGGTATAAACATCCCTTACCGCGCCAGTATTTGGATCGGCAATTCGCAGAGTTGCCACTTTGTGATCACGGCTTGAGGAGACAAAGGCCAGTTGTGAGCTGTCCTCACTCCATTCCACATCCAGAAATACGCCACCCTGTCCGGCAACGTGGTCACTGGTTGTTGAGCGATGAGGGTCAGGTGGCATATTTAATCGCACGAGTCGCGGATTTTCTTGCAGATGAATGACCACTCGCTCAATCATAAAAATATGGTCATCACCCGGAAGCGGGTATTTCCACGATTCGAGTTCCGGATGACCAACCCTGGTGGAATAGAGATACATTTCTCCAACGTTTCTGGCGTCATGGCGAAATGTTGCGATTTTGCTAGAGTCTGGCGACCACAGCAGCACTGGTCCGTCTCGCCGCAGCCAGCCGGCATTATTGGTCGCATAGCCGTAATTTTCTATGCCGTCGAAAGTCAGCTGGGTCAGTTGGTTCGTGCCGGTATCCCGCACCCACAGGTTGTGAGTGTCTATGTATGCCGCCTTACTGCCGTCGGGAGAAAGAAACTCATCGAATTCAGATTCCTCAATCTTCTGCAGGCTGTAGCTGTTCAGGTCGAGGCGAAAATTCGAGCCTTTGTGCGTGAATTCGACGAGTTGTGGGGAATCTGCAAATTCAATCCCGCCGATCTGAAGCTCACTGGCAAGCAGTTCCTCCTCGCTGAATTCGGCCAGACCTGTGGTCAGCCGCTCGAGGTCAAAAAGCTGGCTTCTGCTCTGCGTTTGCGGATCTACGAGAATGTATTGAAGTCCTGCGGCTGTGCGTTTTCTGTAGACCAGTCGGTCATCATACTGCCAATAGTGGGTCAGCACCGTGTCGTAAACCAGTTCGGCAGTGTGGTCTCCCAGGAATCGTTCGGCACGCTGGTAGTCCTCAACCGTAATTGATTCCGCCGTCAATTGGTCGACACTGGTTTCCATGGCGGGATTACAGCCAGTCAGTGCCAGTATCAATGCCGCGACTGCCCGGCTTGCAGGTGATTTCATGCCAGTTATTTCCGATTAGTGTGAGAATTTAGATTCATGGCTCTATCCGCTTAAACTGTTCGTTACATTCAGCATAGGTTCCATGCTCGCCCACTAGCAGCCAATCCGGAAAGGTAACCGTTTACATTACGGAAATAATTCCCAATCCCTTTGCTTCCGTGATCAGCTTTGCATATGCTGGGGCCTAAAATACCGCAAAAAAGATTCGAGGAATATCCCATGCAAGCTCGACCTGGTCCATTGCTCAATTCTCTTCTGCTAACCCTGGCTCTGACCCTTCCTGCATACAGTGGGGCGCAGCAGGAAGGTGACGATCTAGTGAGGGAACTGGTCAGTCGCCTGGAGCTTGATAGTTACAAGGACGTCATTCGCGAACTGACGCGCTTTGGTGATCGTCGTCAGGGCACGGAACGCAATCGAAGAGCGGTGGACTGGATTCAACAGCATCTGGAAACGGTTGGCTGTCCGACACAACGCCTGGAGTACGTCTACGACCCCGAACCCAGCCCGCCAAGGGCACCGCGCCCCCCTGCAGCCGAAACGCCGGACTTGACCACTTTGACCGGTGGGGCAGTCGGGCGCAATGGCAGTGGTCCCGGTGGTGCTTCCATTTTTGGGTATCGGGCAGCGACCGGAGTGAACAGGGACCTGATGGCTCAGCCGGACGCGCGAATTCGTGAACTGAACAGGGAAGAACCGGTCAACGGACCCCGTTCGCAGGTTTACTGCACCAAGGTCGGGACCTCCCGGCCAGATGAGATGTACATAATTGGCGCTCACATGGATGGGCATGGTGTTAACGAGGCGGTCAATGATGACGCGTCCGGCAGCGCCCTGGTTATGGAACTGGCGCGTATTTTCAGCTCGCCGGACGTAGAAACCGAAGTGACGATTCGCTTCGCGCTGTGGAATAACGAAGAGACTGGACTGAATGGATCGCGGGCTTACGTGGAGCAAAGAAAGGATTTGCAGGGAATCGAAGAGCCTCCGGGTTCGGGAGAGTACCCGGAGCCCCGCTGGTTGGGCATGATCCAGCATGACATGATGCTGTGGGATCACGGGGCACCGCGTGCTGATGGCTCGGTAAGTATGGATCAGCGGCCGGAAGCGGATATCAATATCGAATTTCAATCGGATTCTGAGCTGGTAGAACAATCGCGGCAGCTCGCCTTCGTTTTTAAGAGCGCGGCTGACGAGTACAACACCGATTATCCGGCGACCGTTGGGCCCCATATGACCAATACTGACTCAACTCCTTTCATGAACGAAACGCCCTCGATAAGCCTGCGGGAAAACGAGCGAGGCGCCCATACCGGAGCCGGTTGGAATCCGACCTGGCATACGCCGCTGGATGTCTGGACCAGCTTTGACGACGAGGATTTTCGACTCGGACTCAATGCTGCGCAGACTACCCTTGCCGCTATCGCGAAGTTGGCAGGCGCGAGCATCAAGGAATAACAGGTTGTTGCGATGCTCATGATGGCAATTGGGCAAGGTCTGACACGTTGAAATCGGCAATAATCGCCGTCGTTTTTCTCTGGCTGGTTAGCCCGGGAAGCCCTGCACAGGTTCCCTTCGACGAATCCCTGATGACCGTACCCGAGCGCACTGCCTACGCCCGGACCTCAACCCATGCGGAAGTTCTTCAGTCCATTGACAATCTGCTGCGAGGAAGTGACCTGGTGCATCGGGAAACGATGCTGGTGACGCGGGATGGCAGGGATGTACCGCTGCTGATAGTGTCTGATCCACCGATTTCGACTCCGGCTGAGGCACAGAGTAGCGGCAAGCCGGTGATATATATTCAGGGCAATATCCATGGTGGCGAGGTGGAAGGCAAGGAAGCCATCCTGATTCTTTTGCGGGATATTCTGCATGGTGATAAAGCCCACCTGCTTGCTAACCAGATACTTGCCCTGGCACCGATCTACAATGCCGATGGCAATGATCAGCTGAGCGAAAATTCGAGGCCCAACCAGGAGCTCAGTCCGGTGCAGACCGGCGAACGCTTCAGTCATGGCTATGATCTGAATCGTGACGGCATGGCTGCGGAAACCCCGGAAACCCGGGGGCTGCTCCGTAATGTGCTCCAGCGTTGGGATCCCCAGCTATTTGTCGATATGCATACAACGAATGGTACCTGGCATGGCTATTCACTGACTTACGCGCCCAGTTACCACACCGCTGGCGACCCTTCGACAAGCGACTACACGATGAACGTGATGCTGCCCGCGGTGTCGCAGTCGATAAAAGCAAAGTTTGACCTGGATTTTTTCCTGTTTGGAGACTTTACCCTCGAACGGTGGCCGCCGACCGAATTTCGCACTTTTCATCATGCGCCGAGATACCTGACGAACTTGATGGGTCTGCGCAACCGCATGGCTATTCTCAGTGAGACGTTTTCGCATGACCGTTTTTACAAGCGTATTCATTCGGCCAATGTCTTTATCGAGGAAATACTCGAGTACACCAACCGCCACGGTCAGACGATCATGCAAATCAATCGCGAGGCCGACGCGAGGACGCAGGAGAAGATTGCCGGGCAGGGTGGACGCATCAGCAACGGCGTGGCGTTCGAGATGATGGCCCAGCCAGAGCCCGTGACACTGCGTGCCTACAATCATATTCCCTATCGCACCGAGAGTGGCCAGATCGCCTACACGAGGAGCGCCGAACTGATCGATATCGAGGGTGTGGCCAATTTTCAACAATTTCGCCCGTTGCAAACGTCAATTATGCCGCGAGCCTACCTGATCCCGGCGGACCAGGAGTCGATAATTGAAAAGTTAAGTCAGCATGGCATCGAGGTGACCCGGCTCGAGAGATCCATAACGATTGAGGTCGAGGCATTCACGGTTTCTCAGATAGAGACCCAGGATGCGGTCCAGAATGGTCATCAGAATACGCGTCTGTCTGGAGATTTCCAGTCGATGGAACGGACGTTCCAAGAGGGTGATTATCAGGTGCCGCTGGATAACCCTCTGGCGAATCTCATTTTCTACCTGCTGGAGCCCCAGGCAGATGATGGGCTGGCATACTGGAATTATTTTGATCAGCATCTGCAAAATCTGCAGGCCAACAACAGACCCCTGATATACCCGGTATTCAAATTAATGGAACAGGCAGGAGCGGTGAGCGACCAGTAGTTGAGCTGCTCAAACCGTCTGGTCCTGCCTTGCCGCCTGAGGTCAACATTTCTAGCGCAAGAATCCGATCAGCGCATCTTTCATTAGTCGGCGGGTGTTGTCGCTGGTCATAATGGCATCCACTGCCAGTAGCGAAGTATGAATCTGTCCCGCCGCCTGCAAATGCTGCACCTGCACACCGGCAGCCTTCAGCGCGTCTGCGTATGCGTTACCTTCATCCCGCAGCGGGTCCAGTTCGGCAGTTACCACCATTGCTGGCGGCAGTCCCGTCAGACTTTGCGCCCGTAGCGGCGAGGCCCGTGGGTCATGGCGATCATCTACGTCGCAATAATGATCCCAGAACCATTCCATGAGAGAGCGGGTCAGAATGTAGCCTTCGGCGTTGTCTCGGTAGGAAGGGCGGGTGAAATCACCGTCGGTGACCGGAGTGATCAGCAGCTGTCCCTTGATGGCCGGCCCATCGTGAGCCAGAGCGAGCTGGCAGACCACGGCGGCAAGATTAGCTCCGGCACTCCAGCCAGCGACAGCGATGTTGTGCGAATCACCGCCGAGGAATTCGGCATTCGCGGCGATCCAGTTGACAGCTGCGACGGCGTCGTCCACCGCTGCCGGAAATCGTGCCTCCGGCGCGTGGCGGTAATTGACGGAAATTACCAGCGCATTTGATTCTGCGCATAAGTAG